>JAVXMM010000025.1:0-44269 GCA_036646255.1 Comamonas sp. | reverse complement strand
CCACCACCACCGGAATCTGGTTGCGCCCCACCTGCTTGGCAAAGCTGTCGGCATCAAGCGCCACCGGCTCACCAACAAACAAGGCCTGATGGCAGCTGCCGCAATCGGGCTGCGCGCCTAACTGATCATGTTGGACGCGGTTGGTGGTATGGCAATGGGGGCACACAATGTGCAGGCTATTTTCATGCATCGGCTTTTCTCCTTGGCCTGCGCAGTATCGGCAAGCAGCTTCCTTGCAACTGAAGACGATTGTCGCGTTTTCAAGCCAGGGTCAGGCAAGAGTCAGCAGTACCGGCTGGTGGTCAGACAATTGCGTGGTGCCGTCGCTGCGCCAGTCTTCCACGTGACCACGCAGACTGTCACTGACCAGCGCAAAGTCGCAAGCCACCGGTGCTGGCCCCCAGGTGCGATCGAACACGCAAAAGGTGGCGGGCTGCGGTGCATCGCCCTGCAGCACATGCCAGCTGTTGTAAAAACTGGCGGTCCTAGGTGCAACCAGTGCTGCATATTCAGCATCACCCGGGCCCATATTGAAGTCACCGCACAACACGGCATGGGGGGTGTGTAGCGGCGTGGTGTAGGGCGTAGCAGAAGGCGCGATACCGGGCTGCGCGGCACACTGGGCCAGCGCCTCGGCATGGATACCTTGCAGTGCCTGCACCTGCGCCATGCGCTGCGTGGCGCTGTGGTATTCCAGGTGCGTGGTCATCACCCGCACCAGGCCCAGTTGGGGATCATGCACTGTCACCACCAGGCAGCCACGCGGCATGCTGACCACCCCGGCTTCCGCCAGCCATGGCAGCCGGTGCTGCGCCACCTCGGCCACTGCGAGGCGCGTGGCCACCAGGTTGCCAAAGCTGCGGCGCTGGCCTTGGGCATCAAAACCATCGGTAGTTGCCGCAAAGAACAACTGCCAGCCAGGAAGCAAGGTTTGAATCTGAGCAACCTGATCGCCAGGACCACCGGCAAGCCCTGGGTGGCCCACCGCGACCTCCTGCAGGCAGAGCACATCGATATCGCCCATGCCCAACGCATGGCGAATGATCCGCGCAGGGTCAGCCATGCCATCGAGCCCACAACACCATTGCACATTCCAGGTCAGTATCTGCATGCGCACCCATCCCTTATTAAAAAAGACCTAGCGCTTTCCCATTAAGCGCCAAAAGCTATCAAAAAATGAGCAAACAACCGTATCACATCGCTGCACCTGCAGGCGCGCGCATCTGAAACACATTGCCTTCGCTGTCCATGGCATTGCAGGCAACAAAGCCGGGGCCATGCCACAGCTCATCAAACACCTGCCCGCCCAGCTGTGCTGCCAAAGCACGGACAGCCGCAATGGAGTCGATGGTTGCGAAAAATTTCAACGCCACATTCTCGCGCCTGACGGGAGGCGTTGACACATGCACGTGCTCTGCAATTGACGCAGGAATGGCGTGGATAACCAGCTGAAAATGCTCGGATTCCAGCACCACGATCTCATCCCTGCGGTGCAGCTCGCGCATGCCCAGGATTTGCGTATAGAACTGCGCCAGCAGGTCACGATTCTTGGCGTAGATAAGCACGCCAGCCGCCGCAGGTCCAGACATTTGCAACTCCTAAAAAAGATGCGCTGACTGTAACCGGCTTAGAGCCGCTGACACAACCCAGCACATCGTAGATTCGCGGTGGAGACGAGGCTCCGGGCCGTGCCAGGAAACGCCGCAGGCAGTCCAGACGCCCGACAAGACCAAGACGCCCCCAAGCCCAGCGAAGCGACAACGCAGCAAGATCCGTTTAGCGGGTCTTATTTGATGCCTGCACGCATGAAGCTCTGCACAAACTGCCGCTGGAACAAGATGAACCCCACCAGCAGCGGCGCGGAAGTCATCAAGGTGGCCGCGGTAATGGTGGACCAATCCACGCCCTGCTCCACACTGGAGAACACTTGTAGCCCCACGGTCAGCGGGCGGGATTCCACACTATTGGTAATGATCAGTGGCCAGAGAAAATTGTTCCAGTGAAAGCTGACGGACACCAGCGCAAACGCGGTGTAGACCGGCTTGGCCAGCGGCACATAAACGCGCCACAGTATCTGCAAAGTACTGGCGCCTTCTACCCGCGCTGCCTCGTCAAGCTCTTTGGGGATGCCCATGAAAGTCTGGCGCAGCAAGAAGATGGCAAAGGCTGAGGCGAAATAGGGCAAGCCGATGGCAAACAAGGTATCGACCAGGCCAAGGCGCGCCATGGTCTGGTAGTTCTCCACCAGCAAGATGTCCGGCATGATCATCAGCTGCACCAGCACCAGGGCAAATGCAATGTTCTTGCCTCTGAATTCATATCGCGCAAAAGCAAACGCCGCTAAGGTGGACAACACCAGTTGCGCAGCCAAGATGATGGTGACCAGCAAGGTAGTGTTCAAAAAGTAGCGTGCAAACGGCGCGGCATCCCATGCGTTGCGGAAGTTTTGCAGCGTCCATGGCGCATTCAAGTCAAAGCGGATGGCGTATTCGCTGGGGTGAAAGGCCGTCCAGAACGCATACGCCAGCGGCAATATCCACAGCAGTGCCAGCAGCCATGCGGCGAGAGTGTCAAACCAGGTATGGCGATAGATGACAGCAGGTGCTTGGTTCATTTGTAGTGCACCTTTTTATCTAAAACAAAAAACTGAAACAGCGCCACGCTGGCCAACACCACGACGAGCACCACGGTGATGGCGGCGGCATAGGCCGTATCCCAGAACTTGAAACCCACCTCGTACAAGTGGTACAGCAACAAAGTGGTGGCGTTGTCAGGCCCGCCGCGCGTCAGGATGAACACGTGATCAACCAGACGGAAGGCGTTGATGACGGCGTTGACCAACACGAACAGCGTGGTGGGCATGAGTAGCGGCCACTGAACGCGGCGAAAGAAATACCAGCGCGAGGCACCTTCGATGGCCGCCGCCTCTTTCAAGCTTGGGTTCAACGTTTGCAGCGCAGCCAGGTAGAAGATCATGAAAAACCCTGCCTCCTTCCACACGGCCACCAAGGTGATGGCGCCCAGCGCGGTGGACGGGCTACCCAGCCAGTTGTGCGATGGAAAACCCAAGCCGGTGGTAATTTGCTCCAACAGACCATACTGCGGCGTATAGAAGAATAGCCAGATATTCGCCACAGCAATCATGGGCAGCACCGTGGGCGTGAAGTAGGCCATGCGCAAAAACGTGCGGCCTGCAATGCGCTCGTTCACCCACACCGCCATCAACAGCGCCAAGCCTATCGACGCAGGAATAGTGGCCGCCGCAAACCACAGGTTATTGCGTACGGCCTGCCAAAAGACCGGGTCCTCGACCATGGTCTGGTAGTTATCCAGCCCTACCCACACTGCGGCACGCGTACCTTTGGGAGTAGAGAAAAAACTGTCGATAAACGTAGCGACCGCCGGCCAGTGGGTAAACGCGACCAGCAGCACCAGCGCAGGCAGCAGCAAGAGCCAGGCGTGGATGCTGCGTTGACCGACACCTGCGATGGATGGGGAAGATGCACTCATTCCAAATGATTTCTTCTTATATTTGATAGCTGCTAGCGCCCGCTGCTCTTGGGTTTAAATATCAAAATCAATTCAAACCTATTAATAGCGGGCGCCAACAGCTCCTATATTAAAAGCAGCGATTGCGCACTGCTTCCCGGCCTTACTGGTAGCTGCGCAGGATGCGGTCGGCCTCCTTCTGCGCATCTTTCATTGCCTGGGCCGATGTCTTAGTGCCGTTCAGCGCAGCTTGCACCGCATCGTTCAACACCTTGGTTACACGCTGGTTGTCGTGGGTAGAGAACTCCGCCACCGATACGGGCAACTGATCACGTGCCACCAAGGCCTGTGGAAAGTCTTGGCCGTATTTTTTGAGTGCAGGCGTGTCATAGGCAACTGGCGATACGGCCACGTAGCCGCTGTCCATGCTCCACTGGCCGGCGCGCTCTGGCTGGGTCACCCATTTGGCAAACTCAAATGCGGCTTGCTGCTGCTCCTTGGGTGCTTTCTTGAAGATGTAGAAATTGCCACCGCCCGTTGGCGAGCCACCCTTGCGCACGTTGCCTGCGATCTGGCCCACGCCAAAATCAAACTTGGCATTGGCCTTCAAGTTGGTCAGGTTGCCTGTCGTGGTGATGATGATGGCAGCCTTCTTTTCCATGAAGTCCTTCGGGGTGGTACCCCACTCCACCACGCCCTTGGGATGCACGCCTTCCTTGGCCAAATTAACCCAGAAATCCAGCGCCTCAATCACCTTGGGGTTGTCGAAAGTGACCTTGGTACCCGCCTCATTCGCCAGCAACACATCGTTGGGCGTGGTCAGGGTTTGCAGCATCCAGTAGGCAAAGCCGGTGGATGGAATCTGGATACCGTACTGCGTGACGTTGCCATTTGCGTCTTTCTTGGTCAGCTTTTTGGCGGCCTCGTTCAGCTCCTTCCAGGTTGCAGGTGCCTTGTTCGGGTCCAAACCGGCTTCTTTGAAAGCATCCTTGTTGTAGTACATCACCACGGTAGAGCGCTGAAAGGGCACGCCCCAGGTCTTGCCACCAGTTTGGCTGTTGGCCATGAAGGCGGGGTAGAAGCCTTTCAACCAGGCCTTGTCGGCATCGGTTTTCACAAAGTCATCAATCGGTGCAATCGCGTCTTCATCGATCAAGGTAAACATATCGGTAGACAACAGCACCGAAGTAGCTGGCGCCTTGCCCGATTTGTTGGCCGTCAGTGCTTTGACGATGGTCTCTTGGTAGGTGCCCGCGTAGATCGGCGTGATCTTGTACTGCGGGTTGGCCTTGTTGAAGTCGGCCGCGTAACCGTCGATCACCTTGGTGATGGGGCCGCCCACAGCAACGGGATAGTAAAACGGCACTTCCAACGGATCAGCCGCGTTGGCGATACCAGCAGACAGGCCGAGCATGGCGGCGCTGGTGGCGAGGATGCTTTTCAGAAAAATGTTGCGTTGCACGGGATCACTCCTGGTAATGGATCTGAAAAAAAGGGACAAAAGAATCAGAACGGAAGCCCACGCCATCAAGGCATGCGCTGACCTTGATCGTCAAAAAAATGCATGTCGTGGGTGTTCCAGATCAGGTGCACGTTTTCGCCCACCCCGGTCTGCTGCTGCCCCGGCGCGCGCACGGTGATTTGCTCGCTGCCAATCGCGCAGCGCAGCACGGTGTCGGCGCCTAAATATTCAATGCCGGTGACTCTTGCGGCGATACCCTCATTGCCAATGGCCACCCCCTCGGGGCGCAGGCCCATAAAAGCGGCGCCGGGCGGCGCGGGCAAAAGCACATCGCTACCTGCAATCAGGCCACCTTGTAGCTTGAGCAGGTTCATCGCAGGCGTTCCAATAAAGCGCGCTGCAAAAGTCGTAGCAGGCTGGGCATACAAGGTGCGCGGTGTGGCGCATTGCTCAACCCTGCCTTGGTGCAACAGCACCACCTGATCGGCCATGCTCATGGCCTCCGCCTGATCGTGGGTCACATACACCACGGTAAGGCCTAGGCGCTGCTGCAGCTCGCGCAGCTCAGCACGCATCTCTTGGCGCAACTGCGCATCTAGGTTGGAGAGCGGCTCATCCATCAAGCAAACATGGGCCTGTGCCACCAGCGCCCGGCCCAGTGCCACGCGCTGCTGCTGGCCGCCCGACAGCTGTCCCGGCTTGCGGTCTAGCAGGTGCGACAGGCCCAGCAAATCAGCTGCCTCCTTCAGGCGCTTATCCGCCTCGGCCTTAGGCACTTTACGCACTGACAGGCCGAAGCCAATGTTCTCAGCCACGCTCAAATGTGGGAACAACGCGTAGTTCTGGAACACCATGGCAATGCCGCGCTCGGCAGGCGGTAAGTGGGTCACATCTTTGCCAGCAATCATCACCTTGCCGGATGTTGCCGTCTCCAGACCCGCAATGATGCGCAAGGTGGTGGACTTCCCGCATCCCGATGGCCCCAGCAGCACACAAAAACTACCGGGGGCGATCTGCAGATCAATGGATTGCAGTGCCGTGGTAGCGCCCCAGGACTTGGCAACCTGCGTTAATTCGATAGAAGACATCGCTCCAGTGTATGAAGATACGGTGACAATTTGTTTACAAACTTTCCCGTAGATCGCCACGATTTCAGAGGCAGGTCACCGCAATCAGTAGACTGTTCCGTTTACAACTATGACGCAGCATATTCTTAAAGCGCCACAACAGCGGTAAACGCACCCCCAAAATCGCAGAGACGCGCTCTAAGCCTGGAAAAAAGCCGCAGGTAGTTCAACAGTGCGGCCAGGCAAGGCAACGACGCTCCACAGGTTACGCGAGCGATTGTTAGAAATTTCATTCGCCAACTCGCAACACCTTCGTCAGCTGTTTTGCCCACCACCGCACTTGTACGCTGGTCAAAGCGGCGTAGCCAATAATCAGCCATTGCCTTTGCAAGCCGCATGGTTTGTACTGAAACTGCGCGCAGCTTTGCAACGCAATCCCTGCTTCGGCTGCTCGTGCGCAGATCGTGCCTGCATCGACACCGGGCGGTAGCTGCAATACGAAATGAAACCCGGCATGTACGCCTTGAAACTGATGGTCTTGCCAGCCTGCTTGTCGAAGTGCGTGCAAAACCGCGTCACGTCTGAACTGGTATGTGACCCGGCTTCTCTTCAGGTGCCGCTCAAACCGTTTGCTACGCATGAACTCAAGCAACACCCATTGGTCCAACACAGCATTGGAGCGCCCCGTGTTTGCACGCAGTCGTATCAGTGCTTCGCGCCAACGCGGCGGCACCACCATATAGCCAATGCGCAAACCAGAGAACAGGCATTTGTTGAAGCTACCGACAAAAACAACATGGCCATTGCTGTCCAGGCTTTTCAGCGCAGCTGACGGCGAGGTCTCGTAGCTGAAATCACTGTCGTAGTCGTCCTCCAAGATCAGGGCATTGTGCTTTCGCGCCCACGCTAGCAGTTGCAATCTGCGCTCGTGGGACAGCACAACGCCCGTAGGCGACTGATGCGCAGGCGTGACGTAAACCATGGCAGCGCCTGCGTCGGGCAACTGCGATACGTTGATTCCATCTGCATCCACAGGCACGGGGACAACATGGCAGCCAAGTCGCTCAAAGATAAGCGCTGCACCTGCATAGCAAGGGTCTTCAACTACGATACGGCCGCCTGGCCCCGAAGCCACTTGCGTAACCAGATCAATAGCATGGCGAATACCAGTTACCAAGATCACATCCTCTGGCGCACAGCGAAAGCCGCGTGAAACCGCAACATGCTTGCAAATTTCTTCACGTAGCTCGAACAATCCACGCGGATCCGCATCCATCAGCACTTCAGGGCGAATAGTGTTGACTGCACGAAGCACGCTTTTTCGCCAACCTGGCATATCTAACACCTGCACATCCGGCAGGCGTGCAATAAAAGGCACACCTGCGCGAGCTTCCTTGTTCCCCCTCAACGGCAGCTCGAGGGTCTCACTATCAGCAGGGTTACCGCTGCCGATGCCCGTAGGGGAATTTGACAGGCCATCTAGTTGTGCAGCAGCGGGTTGCATCCCTTCAACCTCGGATGGCCCAGGTGCTGGCACGCGCAAAAACGAA
This sequence comes from Comamonas sp., assembly GCA_036646255.1. GTDB lineage: Bacteria > Pseudomonadota > Gammaproteobacteria > Burkholderiales > Burkholderiaceae_C > Comamonas. The sequence goes on along the minus strand of JAVXMM010000025.1, from coordinate 36,701 downwards.
TCTGGCAATGCCTCACTGACCCAAGTGCCACTACCCATCTGCGTACACAAATAGCCTTCATCGCGAAGCTGCTCATACGCCAGCTCCACCACACCACGCGAGACGCTCCAGCGATTCGCAAGCGTACGTGTTGATGGAACCGGGTCACCAGGCTCAATCAAACCTTGCGCAATGGCCGATGTGAACAGGCGATAAATCCACTGCTGCTTACGCTCACCAGGCAGTATTGGTTGCATGGGAAAGTCGAGACGCGAGCGATCTTGGCGGGTACGCATGGCGGCGTGAGTGTTAGTGCTTTCGGTCATGGAATGCAACAAAACAGCTGAGGCATAGGCGCAGCAAGTGTCCCAGTCCAGATGATAAAAACTGGCCCTTCGAAATGCGCCTGGTGTTTTCTAGACTCTACACAAGTTCTTCCCATTCACACCTCTTTAGTTACCCAAGGCTTACCGCATGCGAACCGCTCTTCACCAACCCATTGGGGTCTTTGATGCTGGCATTGGCAGCTACGCCATAGTGCAAGAGATTCATCGCCACTATCCACAACAAGACATCCTGTACCTTGCAGACCGCGCGAGCTTCCCCTATGGCGCAAAAACACGTGATGCACTGAAAGCTTCAGTCAACCGCGCAATCACTAGGTTGACCGATCTGGGCGCCTGCACCGTAGTGCTCGCATCCAATGCGCCCTCAGTCATGGTTCTGGATGACATTCGCAAGGAGCACACAACACCTATTTTTGGTGTGCTCCCGCCCGCTCGACAAGCACTGGAGCAATCCGCATCTGGTGTAGTGGCGATTTTGGGCGTGGATTCACTCATCAACAGCGCAGAGATACGCCGCTATGTGGGCAGTGAAGCGCAAGGCGCACCCATTGCACTGGTGAATGCATCGCCCTTGGTGCAATTGGTGGAGAGTGGCCGCTTTCTGTCCGACCCGGCCGCAACCCAGGTGGCCATGGATGCTTTCATGCATACCCTGTGCAAGGATTTCCCCGGGCTAGATACCTGCACTTTGTCGTCCACCCATTTGCCGTGGCTCCGCGTATTTTTTGAACGTGCAGCGCCAGATATCTACTTTCTGGATCCGGCGAAAACGCTCGTGCCCGCACTGCGCCCCTTTATCAGCTCTGGCATAGGCGCAACGGTGTGCCTGGCTACCGAGTCAGAGCAGCTGCCGATATCGGGTCTGCAGAACATGCTGAAGCGGCTAGGCGTGAATCTGATGCCGCAATTGATCTCTCTTTAAAACCAGCTCAGAACGTGGTTTCGATCTAGAAACCACCAGGAGATACCATGGAAAAACGACGAGTCAAACACTGGGCATGTACTGCTTTCACTCTCATTTTTTTCAGCACGGGTGGTCTCCATGCACAAATCTATCCGTCTCGACCAATCAACTGGATCGTTCCTTTCCCGCCCGGAGGAACTACCGATGTTGTCGCCCGAGTAATTGCAGACCAACTGGGGAAGGAGCTGGGCCAGCCTATTACGGTAGACAACCGCGCAGGTGCGGGAGGCAGCATTGGTACGCTTGCGCTCAAGCGGGCTACGCCCGATGGTTACACCATTGGCATGGCTACGGTAAGCACGCATGCCGTCAACCCGGCATGCAACCCAAAGCTCGGTTACGACCCAGCCCAAGACTTCAGGCCCGTAGCGGCGCTGGCAACCACGGCCAATGTACTGACAGTGAGCAACACCTTTCCAGCTACAACCTACCCGGAGTTTTTGGCCGAACTCAAGGCTCACCCTCAAAAATACAGCTACGCCAGCACCGGCCATTGTGGAGGCATGCACATGATGGGAGAGCTATACAAAGTAGCAGCCGGGGTTTCGATGGTGCATGTGCCTTACCGTGGCGCGGGGCCTGCCATCAATGACTTGATAGGCGGGCAAGTGCCCATCATGTTTGACAACCTGCCATCGTCCATCGGGCATATCAGCGGAGGCAACATCCGGGCCATTGCGGTTGCGGCTCCCACACGGATCGCATCCATGCCCCATACCCCCACCTTTCAAGAGCTAGGCTTGCCATCCGTGAACGATGCTGCATGGTACGGCGTGATGGTGCCCGCCAAAGTGCCAGATGCGGTGGTGCAACGCCTGAATGAGGCATTTGCCAAAGTACTAAGCACCTCCACTATTCGGCAAAAGCTACTGACTAGCGGTGCCGAGCCCGCGAGGGACAGCTCAGCACACTTCTTTGGAGAAATAATCCAGGCGGATTTAAGAAGAATGCGCGAATTGGTGCGGCAGCAAGGCATTAGCCTGGAGTGATTGAATGCGATGCGGCGGTTTGTGCAGATCGATATAAATCACTATCAAAAAAAAGAGCTGCTAGCGCCCACTGGGTAAGCGCTAGCAGCTCTTTTAATTAACAATTGAGATCAGTGCACGATTACTGGATGCTGGGCCAGCCCCGTGTAACGGTCCAGAGTTTCTTCCACTTCTTCTTCAGTGGGGTTGTTGGTTTGCCAAGCTTGTATTTTCTGGTGAAACATTTCGGCCCAAACACCGTCCAGGTAAAGCTCTTTACCGCTGCGTTTGTCCACAATCTCAAAACCCTGGCGTTGCAAATGGCGCAGTGGTTCGGTGGCGGACTGTGCGATCACAGTTGCACCATCGGCGGACAGGGGCAGCTCGGGCGTCAAATGCAGCACCACAAAAGTGTCCGAGTCGTAAATCATTTGCATGATGTTCCTCCTAATGCGCTGTATGTGGTGGCAGACCGCTGGTTTGCAAGCCTGCGTCCACAAATCCTTTGTAGCAGCTTTTGAAGCTGCGCTCTGCAAATCAACGCCTTTTTGCCAGCAAAACGTACCAAAAGGGGCACAGGCCTACTTGGCCACGCCATCAACGGTCGCCGATTGCAGCTGCAAATCCGCAAAATCGCCGTTGGCTTGGGTGATGCGTATGCGCACCGGCAGGTACTGCAGATCAGGCGCCAGCCACAGGTGGGCGGTTTGGTCATAGCGCTTGCGTGGCTGGCGCGTTAAGCGGATGGTGGGCTTGCTGCCTGCAGGCAAGTCTAAGATCTCGGGGCCGTCCACCACAAAAGTCCACACATCTGCGGCGCGGGCACTAGTCACGTTGATGTGGATTTGCGTACCGGGCGGGTAGCGCTCAGGCCCGGCGGCAATCATGCTGGCCAGTTGCAAAAAGATAGAAAGGCGGTCTTGCACACCAGCGCTGGTGCCTTGCTCGGCATCGTTGCCACTGTAGGTGATTCGGCCTTTATCTACATCCACGTGGGCGGCACGCTCGCTGCGGGCTTTGTCGCCAAAACGCTGTGGCACCAGACCATGGGGCGTAACGCGGCCGACGCTGGTTTGCACGCGGTTACCCAGCAGGAAGGCCGACACATCTTGCCGGGCCTGGTAGGTCAGCCCATCGGTTGTGAACTGCAACTGCGCCTTGGCCGAGTATTGAAAGCCCTTGGCCATCCCCTTGGCCTCGAACTGCAGATTGGCATTGGGCGGCACGCGCACCGGCGGCAGCGGCGCGCTATAGCCAGGGCTGCCTATGCCTATGAGCGCGGGTGGGTCGGCGGAATTGGCGTCGCTTACCGCTTCGGCAGGTGTACCCGCCTGGACTTCGTCGCTGGTATCTGACGCTTTGCTGTCGTCAGCTGCGGCAGCTTGCTCACTGGTGGCCGTGTCAGGGGTTGCGGCTGCGCTGTCGTTGCCCAGCAAGCCGTCTAACGCCGTGGGTTTACTAGCCTGCTCTGCAATGCTTTGTTTGGGACCGACAACCGAGCGGCTTTCTTCCGCTTGCTCGGGTGGCGCTTTTTGCGCCACCACTTTGGCAGCAGGAGGCTTGGGCTTGGCAGGTTTGGGCGGCGCGGGGCGGTCGACTTGGCGCGGGGCCTCGGTCAACATGGGTGCGGGCGCTGGTGGCGACAGGGTAATTTGTCGCGTCTCAAAGCGCAATTCGTTGGGTGTGCTGCCGGTGATACGCGCGGTGCGCATGGCCTCGCGCATGCCGGGCCAGGCCAGCAGCGCCACGTGGGCGGCCAGCACGGCAGTTGTCAGCAGTATCAGCGGGCGTTGGCGCATGGGGAACCTTGGCGCACAGTGTAGTGTCTGCGGGCTGCCCATGCAGAACGCAGGGCAGTGACGCCCTGCGGGTGGTTTGAGCGCCTGGGGCCAGCCAGCAAATCACAGATTTTCTGGCTGGCCCCAGGCGAAACAATGTCGCATCCAAGATGCGTGTCAGCCGGTCTTAGCGCTTGTTCACGGGTGCAGGCAGGGTCTTGCCCTTGGCCTGCATCACCTGGCGCGCCATATCGGGCAGATCGGTGATGATGCCGTCCACGCCGATGTCGATCAGGCTGCCCAAAGTGGCAGCGTCTGATACCGTCCAAGGAATGACCTTGATGCCCGCCTTGTGAGCGCTGTCCACCATCGCCTTGGTGGTGTAGGGCACATAATTGGCGTCGCCCACTTTGCCGTTTTGCGGATCGCCATGCACGGGCGAGATGGCATCTGCACCGAAGGACGCAGCCGCCTTAATCAGATCGCCGTCAAAGTCGTCAATATCAATGCCGCCCAACCATGGCGATGCGCCGGGCTTGCCGGCTTGCAGGAACTGCTGGCCATTGGTCAGCGCCACGATGGGCAAGCTGGGATCGAGCTTGCGCACCAGCATCAGCGAACCCCAGTCAAAGCTCTGGATGGTGACTTGGCGTTGCAGGCCCGCGCGCTGCACCTCGTCCAGTACGGTGCGCACAAACTGCTCGCGAGGAGCGGTCTCGTGCGGGGCGCCGGCTTCAACCTTGGTTTCAATGTTCAGCAACACGTTATCGGCACGGTAGGATTTGACCAGGCTCAGTACTTCAGCCAGGGTCAACATCTTCGCACCGGGTGATGTTTGCTGCTGCGGGTAGTCTGCCAAGCGCAGGCTGCCGCAGTCCATGGTTTTGACCTGGGCCAGGGTCAAATCCTTGATGTACTTACCCACGTAGGGGAAAGCTGGGTCGCCAGCCACCACAGGCGCCGTGTCTTCGCATTTTTTGTTTGATATCTTGCGATCGTGCGTGACCACAGCCACGCCATCCTTGGTGATTTGCGTGTCCATCTCCAGCGTGGTCACACCCATTTTCAACGCGTTGCTGAACGAAGCAATGCTGCTTTCCGTCTGCAGGCCCAAGCCGCCGCGATGGGCTTGCAGGTCAAAACTGCGCTGCTGGTAGAACAGGTGCTCACTACGGTCATCGCTACCGCCACCGCAGGCGGTCAACAGGCTGGCACCAGCCACAGCGATCAGGGTGGCCCAAGTTTTGTTCATCTTCATGGTCTCTTTCCACATGCAGCAGCGGCTGCAATCACTCTAAAACCGCCGATGCTAGGCAGTCTTTGTGACGGTTGTGTGAATAAAATGAACAAAAATACGTGCTAACGCCCGTCTTCATTAATAAATTTGCTATCTATTTTGGAGTTGATAGCGTTTACAAATACACCTTGCCGTCAAAGCCTACATCGTGCGACAGCTGCGTCGCAATAGCTTGTAACTGCTGGCCCACGGCGCCGTCCCAGGCCGTGTCAAAACGCTTACCTGCACCCAACGTGGTGATGGCCATGGCCAGCTGGCCGCGGGCATCAAACACCGGCGCGCAAAAGGCGACGACGCTGGGCAACAAGGTATCTACCACGCGTGCCATACCGTGCTGGCGCACATCTGCAAACAGCGCTTCGGCGGCGGCGGCGGTTTGCGGCAAGTCGCTACGACCTTGCTCTTGGGCGTGCGTTAGTTCTTGCATCAACGGCTCTGCAATCCATTCCGGCGCGAGCCAAGCGCCAAAGCAGCGGCCAGTGGCTGATGACAGCAGCGGCATCACATCGCCCAGACGCAAGTGGCCAGTAGTGCCCAACGGCGGCTCCTCCCAATGCACGATGGTGGCGCCATGATTACCCCACACGGCCAGTGCCACGGTGTGCCCCAACTGGTCGAGCCACTGGGGCATGCGCTCGCGCGCCAGACGTACCGGGTCGCTGCGGCGCAGCGCAGCCAGCCCAAGTTGTAACGCCATCGGGCCAAGGTCGTAGCGGCCTGTGGCCGCATTTTGCGTAATAAGGCCGCTGCGCTGGTAGCTGACAAGGTAACGGTGCGCCTTGGCTGGGGGCATGGCAGCGCCCGCGGCGATGTCTTTGAGCGCCAGTGGCCCGGGCGCATCTATCAACGCTTGCAGCAAGGCAAAGCCCACTTCTACCGATTGAATGCCCGCGCGGTCTTTGTCCAGAGGGTTGTCCATCGCGCCAGTTTAAGGTATTCTAAATAAAGAAATCAATTTCACTAAACGTAATTTACCGTGGCGCGGGCAATATTTCAAGCAGCCCAAGGTCTGGCACGATAGCGGTTCTATGACTGCGAGAACTATGCATGAAGCTTGCTACTTATAAAGACGGATCGCGCGACGGCCAGCTGGTCGTGGTGTCACGCGACCTGCGCACCGCCCACTACACCACGGGCATAGCCCACCGCCTGCAACAGGCGCTGGATGACTGGGCCTTCTACGCCCCACAACTACAAGATTTGTACGACGCGCTGAACGCCGACCGCGCACGACACCCGTTTGACTTCAACCCCGAGCAATGCATGGCGCCCCTCCCCCGCGCCTACCAGTGGCTGGATGGATCGGCCTACCTGAACCATGTGGTGCTGGTGCGCCAGGCGCGTGGCGCCGAGGTGCCGGCGTCCTTCAAGACCGACCCGCTGATCTACCAAGGCGGCAGCGACGACTTTATCGGCCCCTGCGACGACATTCGCGTGCCCAGCGAGGCCATGGGCATTGACTTTGAGGCTGAGATCGCCGTCATCACCGGCGATGTGGCAATGGGCACCAGCCCTGAGGATGCGCTGGACGAAGTGCGCCTGTTAATGCTGGCCAACGATGTGAGCCTGCGTAACCTGATCCCCACCGAGCTGGAAAAAGGCTTTGGCTTTGTGCAAAGCAAGCCCGCCACGGCTTTCAGCCCTGTCGCCATTACCCCGGATGAGCTGGGCGACGCCTGGCGCGGCGGCCGCGTCAACGGGGTGCTGCAAACCACGTGGAACGGCCGCAAGGTGGGCATGTGCGAGACCGGGCCAGACATGACGTTCCACTTTGGCCAGCTGATCGCCCATGTGGCAAAAACACGCAACCTGCGCGCGGGCACTGTAGTGGGCAGCGGCACGGTCAGCAATGGCGGGGCAGAGAAGCACGGCCGTATGGACTGGCCCAAGGGCTACGGCTGCATTGCGGAGAAGCGCAGCATGGAAGTCATCCAAAACGGCAAGGCGACAACCGAATTTATGAAGTTTGGCGACAGCGTACGTATGGAGATGAAGGGCAAGGACGGCCATAGCCTGTTTGGCGCGATTGACCAAACCGTGGTGTCGCTGCACGAAGCACGGGCGGACGCTGAGCGCGAAGCCGCCTTAGCAGACGACGCTGCGGACAAGGGCAAGACCAAGGGCGGTGAGGCTCGCTGATGGAGATGCTGCGCGTTATGGCCCCGCCCAATGCCCGCCAACGCACAGCAGGTGATAGTCGTTTTTTTACTATCATTTATATAGCGCCAAATGCCTACTGGATAGGCGCCAACACTAAAAAACAATCTGGTATTTGTTTACAGAGCAGCCACTCACTCGGGTGCTGCGGTTTTGCGAGCGTGGTGGATCAAGCGGTCCAACAGCACATCCAGCTGTGCTTGCTCATCGGCCGTCAGCCCAGCGGTGATTTCGTCGTTACGGCGGGCGATCACACCCATCACCTTGACCCACAGCTCCTGGCCAGTGGGCGACAAGGTCAACACCACGCCGCGTCCATCGACCTCGCTGGCTTGCTTGATGACAAAGCCCTGGTCCACCAAGGCTTGGGTGGAGCGGCTGGCCTGCGCCTTGTTCAAGTTGGCGCGCATGGCCAGGTCATTGACCGACAGCGGGTGAAAGGCGCCAATCGCAGCCAAGCAGCGACCTTCGCTGATCGGAATGCCAACATCCTCCTCGTACGCTTGCTGCGTGGCGCGGTCAGTGATCTTGGCCAGCGCGTGCAGGCGGTGTGTGTAAGTGCGGTCCAGCGGCGTATTCAACACAGTTCCTTCAATAAATGCCGGGGGAAAAAGCGGTTAACACGACTATGTCATGAGCGTGAGGTTTGCGAAAGGGGTAATGTTGCGCCCGCATCTAGTGCTTTCCCTAGCCTAGGGAAAACCCAGATCACCAATCTTGCCGGGCCTTTGATAATTGTTGCGCGTGCAACAACAAAACCCTTTTCGACGCTGCACGCACCATCTTGTCGATCTGGTGCAGCGCATACCCCAGCCCTTGCGGCCCCGCAGCACCAGCCTCTTGCCCTTGTTTTGCACGAGCTTGTGATGTCTGCTGAACCCGCCTTTGTTCCCTATCCTTTTACATCGCGCACGTATGGCGCTACCCAGCCTGCACTGACTGAAGGGCGTGATCCCACACGCCACCCGGTCGTCATCGTAGGCGGTGGCCCAGTGGGCTATTGCACAGCATTAGGCCTGGCCAACCACGGCGTCCCCGTGGTGGTGCTGGAGGCCGATGACTCCGTATGCTTTGGCAGCCGCGCCATTTGCATATCGCGCCGCAGCCTGGAGATCATCGAGCGCTTGGGTGCCCTGCCGGCGTTTTTAGAAGAAGGCCTGCCGTGGACAGGTGGCCGCAGCTACTACCGCAACCAAGAGGTGCTGCACTTTTTGATGCCGCAAGACGTCAACCAAAAGCTGCCCCCCATGGTGAACCTGGCGCAGTACAGCATTGAACAGTTCTTGCTGGATGCCTGCGAGAAGCGATCTGATTTGATCGAAATCCGCTGGCAGAACAAGCTAATGGGTATCACAAGCCAAGACGACGGAGCAAGCCTGCGAGTCAGCACTCCGCAAGGCGACTACCAGGTGGGCACCGACTGGGTAGTGGCTGCAGATGGCGGCCGCAGTTTTGTGCGCGATGCGCTGGGGCTGAAGCTGCAAGGCACAAGTTACGAAGGCCGCTATGTCATCGTCGATATTCAGATGCACAGCAGCCGCCCCACCGAGCGCCTGGCCTACTTTGACCCTGATTGCAACCGCGGCTCCACCGTACTGGTGCACAAGCAGCCCAACAACGTCTGGCGCATTGACTACCAGCTACAGGACGGCGAAGACCCGGACGCCGCCATCGCACCCGAGAACGTACTGCCGCGCGTGCAGAGTCTTTTGGACATGATGGGCGAGACCGCTCCGTGGAACCCGATCTGGAGCGGCATCTACAAAGCCAATGCACTTACCCTGCCCAGCTACCGCCACCAGCGTGTGCTATTGGCCGGTGATGCGGCTCACCTGGTGCCTATTTTTGGTGTGCGCGGTGCCAACTCAGGCATCGACGATGCCGACAACCTGGCGTGGAAACTGGCCTACGTGATCCAAGGCTTAGCCGGAGAAGGATTGATCGACAGCTACAGTGCTGAGCGCGTCTACGCCACGCATGAGAACCTGAGCTACGGCACCAAGAGCACCGAGTTCATGGCGCCGCCCTCCTTCGCCTTCGCGCTCATGCGCAATGCCGTGCTGAGCCTGGCGGTAGACCACCCGCAGATCGCCAGCTTGGTTAACCCGCGCCAAACCTCAGCCATCACCTACCGCCAGTCGCCACTCAATGCGCAGGACGATGGCGCGCTGTTTGCCTGCGGGCCGGTGGCGGGTGCGCCGCTGCCCGAATGCCCGGTGCAGTTTGCAAGCGCAGAAGGCCTGCAGGCAGGCCACATCACCGATGTGGTGTGCAATCGTTTTAACGTACTGGCCTTTTCACCACCGCCGGCACTGGCACAAGCGCTGCAAACGGTGGCCGATGCGCTGGGCACCCACAGTGCGGCCATAGCCGTGCTGCCAGTTCTGCAAAAAGCCGCTGACCACCAAGCAACGGTGATAGATACGGGCAGCCAACTGGCCGCCATGTATGGCGCCCTGCCTGGCGCCGTATATGTGCTGCGGCCCGACGGCCATGTGCTGGGCCGCTGGCAAGGTGGGCAGCACGATGCCAGCACTCTAGCCGCCGCCGTGCAACACGCTCTGGACCAAGCTCTGGCCTGATTGCACCCTATAAGGATTCACACCATGACCCCTGCACGCCCCACTTTGACCGAGACCGAACTCGATACCGCCTACACGCAGTTTTGCCACCAGATGACTGCCCTTGGCGAAGCCCAGGCACCGCTGTTTATGGCTCGTTTTGCGCTACTGGCCATGCAGCGCGTGGGCGATGCCCAAGCAGTGCAGCAGCTGATCACCCAAGCCGCCAAAGATATGACGCCCAGCGCTGCCTAGGCGACGCACGCAAACATCAATAGAGGAGACATTGCCATGACCACGCCAGCCGCCGAGCAACGGCATTACATGACCGGTTTTGCCAACGAATGGGCGACCGAAGCCATCACCGGTGCGCTGCCGGTAGGCCGTAACTCGCCCCAGGTAGCACCGCTGGGGCTGTATGCCGAGCAACTGTCCGGCACGGCCTTTACCGCACCGCGCCACAGCAACCGCCGCGCATGGCTCTACCGCATCCGCCCCGGTGCCATGCACCTGCCGTTTGAGGCAATGGCGCTGCCAAACTGGAAGAGCCAAGTGAATGGTGGTTTTGACGAAGTGCCCACGCCGCCCAACCAGCTACGCTGGAACCCCCTGCCCATGCCCGCCGAGCCGCGAGACTTTATTGAAGGCATGGTCAGCATGGCCGGCAACGCGGCCTGCGGCATTCACCTGTACGCCGCTAACCGCAGCATGCAGGGGCGCTACTTCTACAACGCCGATGGTGAGCTGCTGATCGTGCCGCAGCAAGGGTGCTTGCAGATTGCCACCGAGATGGGTGTGCTGGATGTGGAGCCCCAAGAGATTTGCGTGATCCCGCGCGGTGTGCGCTTTGCCGTTCGCCTGCTGGATGGCGAGGCGCGCGGCTATGTCTGCGAGAACTATGGCGAGCTTTTGAAACTGCCCGACCTGGGCGTGATCGGCTCCAATGGCCTGGCCAATCCGCGTGACTTTCAAACACCCGTTGCAGCTTACGAAGACATCGAAGGGGATTTTGAGTTGGTGGCCAAACTGCGCGGCCATTTTTGGACGGCAAAAATCGGCCATTCGCCGCTGGATGTCGTGGCCTGGCACGGCAACTACGCGCCATACAAATACGATTTGCGCCGCTTTAACGCGATTGGCTCGATCAGCTACGACCATCCAGATCCGTCGATCTTTTTAGTACTGCAATCACCCTCGGCCTTGCCAGGCGTAGATTCGCTGGATTTTGTGATCTTCCCGCCACGCGTGCTGGCCATGCAAGACACCTTCCGCCCGCCATGGTTCCACCGCAATTTTGCGAGCGAGTTTATGGGCCTGATCCACGGTGCCTACGACGCCAAGGCCGAAGGCTTTGTGCCCGGCGGCGCATCGCTGCACAACTGCATGAGCGGCCACGGGCCCGACGCCGACACATTTGACAAAGCCAGCAAAGCCGATACCAGCAAGGCGCACTACATCGCCGATACCATGGCCTTTATGTTTGAGACGCCTGCCGTCATTCAGCCGACCAAATACGCGCTGGAGACGGTGCAGCTGCAGCATGAGTATTTCCGCTGTTGGCAAGGCCTGCAAAAGCACTTCAACCCTGGGCAAAAATAATATTAATTTGATAGCTGCCAGCGCCCTCCAGTCGGGCGCCATCAGCCTGTTTTACTGAAAGAGACAAAACATGAGTCAACTCAACGAAACCCATGATGTAGCCTTGCAAAGCTGGGTATCCAGCGCCAATGCGGCGGGCTGCGATTTCCCCATCCAGAACCTGCCGTTTGGCAGCTTTCGCCGCAAAGGCAGCCAGGGTGAGTTTTCTGGCGGCGTAGCCATTGGTGACCAGATCATTGACCTGGGCGCGCTGGCCCAGACCGGGACGCTCAAAGGCCCCGCCCAGCAAGCCGCCTTGGCTGGCGCCCTGCCCCAGCTCAATGGGTTGATGGCGCTAGGCCAAAGCTACTGGAGCGCGCTGCGCCTAGCGCTGTCGCGCGGTCTGCGTGCGGACAGCGCCGAGCAAGTCGTGTGGCAAACCTGCCTGGTGCCCCAGGCCGATGCAGAGCTGGGCCTGCCTGCCCGTATTGGCGACTACACCGACTTCTACACCTCGATCTACCACGCCACCAATATCGGCAAGCAGTTCCGCCCAGACAACCCCCTGCTGCCCAACTACCAGTGGATCCCGATTGGCTACCATGGCCGCGCTTCCAGCATCGTCGTATCAGGCCAGCCGTTTAAGCGCCCCGTGGGCCAAACCAAGGCCCCGGATGCCACGGTACCTATGGTAAAGGCCAGCGCGCGCATGGATATTGAGCTGGAGCTCGGGGTACTGATGGGCAACGGCAATGCGCTGGGCGATGCGATCAGCATTGAGGATGCCGAAGACCACATCTTTGGCCTGTGCCTGCTCAACGACTGGTCGGCTCGCGACATTCAGCCTTGGGAATACCAGCCGCTCGGCCCCTTCCTGGCCAAAAATTTTGCGTCCCATATCTCACCCTGGGTGGTGACGATGGAGGCACTCGCCCCCTACCGCGCCGCTTTTGTCCGCCCCGAGGGCAATCCGCAGCCGTTGCCGTATTTGGACAGCGCACACAACCGCGATGCAGGTGCACTCGACATCCAACTAAGCTTTGCACTGCAAACCGGCCAGATGCGTGCGGCAGGTGAGGCTGCGGCCCTGGTGTCGCAAACCAACTACAAGCACGCCTACTGGACAGCGGCGCAAATGGTAGCCCACCACACGGTCAATGGATGCAACCTGCAGCCGGGTGACTTGCTGGGAACAGGCACGCTGTCTGGCCCTTCCCTAGAGCAAGCGGCGGCCCTGATCGAGTTAACCACAGGCGGCAAGAACCCTATCCAGCTGCCCAATGGCGAGTCGCGCACCTGGCTGGAAGACGGTGACAGCGTTGTGCTGCGCGGCTGGTGCGAAAAGCCCGGCGCCGCCCGCGTGGGCTTTGGCGAATGCGAAGGCACCCTGCTGCCCGCACGTAAACTATAAAAACAAGAGCTGCTAGCGCCCTTGGGGCGGGCGCTAGCAGCCATTTTTATCAAAATAGATAAAACAACCCGTTTGCCCAGCTAGGGAAACTACTTTGTTGCAAACGCAACAAAATTGATCAGAATCAGCACACAGACTCGTCATATAGTGCGAGCGCCTTTCAGGAGACAAACCATGTTGCCACGCCATTCCCTGCGCCCGCTGCTCGCGGCTGCAGCCATTGCCCTGCCCGCCATCAGTTGGGCCGCATACCCTGACCACGCCATCGAATGGGTGGTTCCCTACGCCGCAGGCGGCGGCTCCGACGTAGTCGCCCGCGTGGTGGCAGAAACCATGGGCAAAACCCTGGGCCAGCCCATGGTGGTGGTAAACAAACCCGGCGCAGCCACCAATATTGGCGCCGACTATGCCGCCCGTGCCAAGCCCGACGGCTACACCATCCTGACCGGCGACACCGGCACCCTGGCGGCCAACCCGTATCTGTACAAAAAGCTCACTTACAACGTCGAAACCGACTTTGTGCCCGTGGGTATGCTGGTGCGCTTCCCCATGGTGTTGGTGGTCAACCCTCAGTTGCCCGTTAAGAACCTGGAAGAGTTCTACGCTTGGGCAAAAACACAGAAAAGCGGCGTGAGCTATGCCACACCCGGCGCCGGCTCGCCCCATCACCTGGCGGCCGAGATCTTCAAAGAACGCGCCCAACTCGACTTGGTCCACGTACCCTACAAGGGCGCCGCCCCTGCAGTACAAGACGTGATGAGCGGCCAGGTACCGTTCATGTTTGTCGATTCCGTCACCGGCATCCAGTCCATCAACGCTGGCAAGCTGCGCGCCATTGGCGTGGCTACACCCAAGCGCATCGCCGCCTTCCCCCATGTGCCCACGCTCGATGAGCAAGGTCTCAAAGGCTACGAAGCCTATGCCTGGCAAGGTGTAGTCGCTCCTAAAGCAACGCCCACCGACCGGGTTGCTGCGCTGAGCAAAGCCCTGCAATCCACGCTGCAAGACGCCACCATCAAAAAGCGCCTGGAGGACATGGGCCTGGAGATCACTGCAGGTACAGCTGCCGAGATGGACAGCTACGTCAAAGCAGAGCGCGCCAAGCTCGGCCCAGTGATAAAAAGCAACAAAATTCAACTAGATTGAACAAAATTTGACCAAATTACGATAAAATCGGCGAGCCAGCAGGTTAAGCATTCCACTGGTTGAAAAAGTTAAGTCACCAAGCGCGATGTCCCAGACATCGCGCTTTTTTTACCCTTTGCAACAGCAAAACGCATGGTGATGCACCGTGTGATGCTTGCGCGATAGGTCTAAAGCGCCTTTTGCACCATGCTGCAGTCATCCATTTCCGACCGGAGACCGCGATGGCAGCACCCCTACCTCAAATTTTGGCTTTTGACGTATTTGGCACCGTAGTCGATTGGCACGGATCCATCGTGCGCGAGATGGCCCAGCACTACCCGCAAGTAAATGGCAACGCCTTCGCGCTGGCCTGGCGAGAAGGCTACCAGCCTGCCATGGAGCTGGTGCGAAACGGCCGCCTGGGATGGACACGGATTGACGCCCTGCACCGCCGCATTCTGGATGGCATCCTGCCCGACTTTGGCCTAGGCGACATGCCCGAGGCCGAGCGCACCCAGCTCAACCGTGTATGGCACCGCCTCGCTCCCTGGCCCGACGTCGTAGCGGGCCTGCATCGCCTCAAACAGCGCTTTGTCATCACGCCCTTGTCCAACGGCAACATCAGCCTGCTCACCCATATGGCCAAAAACGCTGGCCTGCCTTGGGATTGCGTGCTGTCGGCCGAGGTCTTTCACGCCTACAAACCCGATCCACGCGCCTACCTTGGCGTGGCCGATGTATTTGAAGTAGCTCCTGCGCAAGTTATGCTGGTTGCGGCTCACCATAGCGATTTGGCAGCAGCGCGGGCTTGCGGTTTGCAGACGGCATATGTCGAGCGGCCATTGGAGTTTGGTGCGTCCCAGCCTAAGGATGTCTCGCCCCGCTCAGCCAACACCTATCACAGCCGCAGTTTTCTCGATCTGGCAGATCAGCTGCTTTGTTGATGGGCTGAAATTAATCAAGCGGGTATGCCGCAATGGGGCAGTACTCTGCGCTGCACAGGCTTGTTGCACGGATGCCCTGCCTCGCCTGCGACGCCCTGTCTTCACCCGATAGCGGCATTGTGGTGCTGGTGTAAACACCCGCCCGCTTCGCAGGTTCGTCGCGCAGCCTACCCCAATACAAAACAGCGCCCGTGGGCGCTGCGTTGGCATGCTTAAAACCGCTTACTTCGCCTGTGCCAGCCACTTGGTAGCCAGCTGAACCCAATAGGTCGCGCCCAGCGGGATCAAGTCGTCGTTGAAGTCGTAGCTTGGGTTGTGCAAGGTGCAGGGGCCACCGCCGTGGCCGATGGCGCGGTGGTCTCCCACGCCGTTTGCGATAAAGCAGTAGGCGCCAGGCTTGGCCTGCAGCATGAAGGAGAAATCCTCCGCTCCCATGGTGGGCTCCTGCGCATTGACCTTGTCTTCGCCAATGATGTCGATCATCACCTGGCGAGCAAACTCGGACTCAGGCGCAGTGTTGATGGTGGCAGGATAGTTGCGGTTGAAGTAGAAATCACACTGCGCATTGTTCATGGCACAGCAGCCTTCAGCCACCTGGCGCATGCGCGCCTCAATCATGTCCAGCACCTCCACGGTGAACGCACGCACCGTGCCTTGCAGCTCTACGCTATCGGGGATCACGTTGTTGGCTTCGCCGCCGTGGATCATGGTGACCGAGATCACGCCTGTATCCAGCGGCTTTTTGTTGCGCGTGATGATGTTCTGGAAGGCAGTCACCATCTGGCAGGCAATAGGCACCGGGTCGTTGCCCATGTGTGGCATGGCGCCGTGGCCGCCCTTGCCCGTGATGGTGATCTTGAAGTCGTTGCTGGACGCCATCACCGGGCCGGGACTGACCGCCATTTGACCCACCGCCATGCCTGGCCAGTTGTGCATGCCAAAAACAGCCTGCATGGGGAACTTGTCAAACAAGCCATCCTTGATCATCTCGCGCGCACCACCACCGCCTTCTTCTGCCGGCTGGAAGATCAAATACACCGTGCCATCAAAATCGCGATGCTTGGCAAAGTGCTTGGCCGCACCCAGCAGCATGGCTGTGTGGCCGTCATGGCCACAGGCGTGCATCTTGCCCTTGTGCTGGCTGGCGTGGTCAAAGGTATTGAACTCCTGCATGGGCAGCGCGTCCATGTCGGCGCGCAGGCCCACGGCATGGCCGCTTTTGCCGCCATCCTTGCCATGCACAATGCCCACCACGCCAGTCGTACCCATGCCGCGGTGAATGGGAATGCCCCACTCAGTCAGCTTGGCCGCCACCAGATCGGCGGTACGCACTTCTTCAAAGCACAGCTCGGGGTGGGCGTGGATGTCTTTGCGGATCTGGGCAATGCTGGCCGCTTCGGCCACGATGGAGTCAATCAGTTTCATGAAAGGGTTCCTGGTTAAATCACGCGCTAGCGCCCGCCTGGCACCAGCCATTACTTATACTTTTATAGCAAAACTGCCTTGCAGCCGCCAAGCCTTCTATGGTGCCGCAAAGCGGGGGATACGCATGGGTAAAAGCCTTGGGAATAACCCTTGTGACAGCCCCAACAAACTGCCGCGCAATTGGCGGCTTACACGCGCTACGATGTGCACAAATACTGCGATCCACTCGCCCACCCCATGACCACTACTGCCGCTACCACCACCGTCATCGGTGCCTGCCCGCATGACTGCCCTGATACCTGCTCGCTGGTGACCACCGTGGTCAACGGCGTGGCTACCAAGGTGAGCGGCAACCCGGCCCATGCGCAGACTGGCGGCGTGCTGTGCGCCAAGGTCAGCAAGTACACCGACCGCACCTACCATGCCGATCGCGTGTTGCAGCCCTTGAAGCGCGTAGGCCCCAAAGGCAGCGGCCAGTTTGAGGCGGTGAGCTGGGAGGCAGCACTTTCTGACATCGCCGCCCGCCTGCACGGCATAGCTCGGCGCAACCCCGAGGCCATCCTTCCCTACAGCTACGCTGGCACGATGGGTTTTGTGCAGGGTGAGGGTATGGCGCAACGCTTCTTCCACCAACTAGGGGCCTCGTTGCTGGACCGCACCATCTGCGCCAGCGCAGGCAGCGAAGCGCTGCTACACACCTACGGCGGCAAGCTGGGCATGCGCGTTCAGTTTTTCGCAGAAAGCCAGCTGATCCTGATCTGGGGCAGCAACAGCATTACCAGCAACCTGCATTTTTGGCGCTATGCGCAAGAGGCCAAGCGCAACGGTGCCAAGCTGGTCTGCATAGACCCGCGCAAGAGCGAGACAGCTGAAAAATGCCACGAGCACATTCAGCTCAAACCCGGTACCGACGCGGCCTTGGCGCTGGCGCTGATGCACGAGTTGATCACCAATGATTGGTTGGATCACAACTACATCACCCAACACACAGTAGGCTGGGAGGCTCTCAAAACCAGAGCTATGGAATGGCCTGCAGAGCGCGCTGCAGCTATTTGCGGCATCAGCGCAGAGCAAATCCACCAACTGGCGCGCGACTATGGCACCACCAAGCCCGCGGCCATTCGGCTGAACTACGGCATGCAGCGCGCACGTGGCGGCGGCAATGCTGTGCGCGCCGTGGCATGCCTGCCCGCCTTGACGGGTGCCTGGCGCCACCGCGCCGGTGGCATGCTGCTGTCCGCCTCGTCCACCTCTCCCGCTCAGCGCGCCGCCCTGCAAATGCCGCAGCTGCTAGGTGAACGCAGCCCGCGCACCATCAACATGAGCACAATTGGCGATGCGCTCTTGCACGCAGGCGATGCCGCTTTTGGCCCGCAGGTCGAAGCGCTAGTCGTCTACAACAGCAACCCCGTCGCTGTGGCGCCGGAGTCAGCCAAGGTGGTGCGAGGCTTTGCGCGGGATGACTTGTTTACCGTGGTGCTGGAGCACTTCATCACCGACACCGCCGACTATGCCGACTATGTGCTTCCCGCTACCACCCAGCTGGAGCATTGGGACATTCACACTACCTACGGCCACACTGATGTGCTGCTCAACCGCCCGGCCATCGCCTCGCAAGGCCAGGCACGCAGCAATGCGCACATCTTCCGCGAGCTGGCCGCGCACTTGGCGGTGTATGACCCGGATTTTGCCGCACCGCACTTCCACACCAGCGATGAGGAGCTGTGTCGCATCGCCATGGATGCCAACCAGGTGAACTTCGAGACGCTGCTGGCCCAAGGCTTCGCCCTGCTGGACTTGCCCGACGCCCCCTTTGCCAACGGCGGCTACGCCACACCGTCAGGCAAGTGTGAGTTTTATAGCAGCGCACTCGCCAAGTTGGGCGTGAGCCCCCTGCCCGACTACGTGCCCAATTACGAGCCACCGACGGCCGCGCACCCCTTGGCCATGATCTCGCCTCCGGCCCGCAACTTCATGAACTCCACCTTCGTCAATGTGCAAAAACTGCGCAGCGCCGAGGTACGCCCTCTGATCGAAATCCACCCCGACGACGCGTCTACTCGCCAGATTGCGGATGGTGACCTGGTGCGCGTGTTTAACCAACGTGGCGAGCATGTATGCCACGCCAGCATCAACGGCCGTGCACGTGCAGGCGTGGTGGTGGGCCTGGGTGTGTGGTGGCGCAAAGACGGGCCCAACGGCACCAATGTGAACGAGCTGACCCACCAGCAACTGACCGATATAGGCCGTGCACCATCGTTCTACGATTGCGCCGTACAAGTAGAGCGTTTACCCGCATAACATGCGGTGCTTAGAATCGGCCTCGCCCCGTTAGACTGTTACAACTAACAGCACCAGCGGGGGCGACATGATTGGGGTCAGCGAAGCATTTTCCACCAGCTACGCCAAGGCACGCGTACAGTTTTTAGAGGCCGCCGTTATCGCAGGCCTGCAGATCGAATCCCACAGCCACCCGCTCGACGGTGCCGAGGACGAAACCCTGGCCATGGATGTGGCGCGTGACGGTGCAATGGATGCCGAAAAGCTGCTCATCATCAGTAGCGCCTGCCACGGCATTGAGGGCTATTGCGGCAGCGGCGTACAGGTGTTTGCCCTGCATGACGCCGAGTGGCTTCAAAAAGCGCGCGATGCGGGCGTTGCCGTACTCTATGTGCATGCGCTCAATCCGTATGGCTTCTCATTTGGCCGCCGCGTCACGCATGAAAATGTGGACCTGAACCGCAACTTTATCGACTTCAGCCAACCTCTGCCCACCAACCCGGCGTACGACGAAGTACAGCACCTGATCCTGCCCGATACCTGGCCACCCAAGGCCGATGTGCAAAAAACCATCGACGACTATATTGCCCAGCGCGGGCAAAAAGCCTGGCAGGCCGCCGTAGGGCAAGGTCAGTACCAACACCCGGAGGGCGTATTCTTTGGCGGCCAGGCGCCCACCTGGAGCAATCAAACCATCCGGAAAGTACTTCGCACCCATGGTGCCCATGCACGCCATATCGCCTGGATAGATGTGCACACGGGCCTAGGCCCCAACGGATACGGCGAGCGTATTTTTACCGGCCCGAACGACGCGGCTATGCTGGCACGTGCGCGCCGCTGGTGGGATGGCCATGGTGCCACGCCAGTTACTTCGCTGGACGACGGCAGCTCCTCATCGCCGCCGTTGACCGGCCTGCTATGGAACAGTGCGCTGCAAGAATGCCCTCTGGCCCAATTCACCGGCATCGCGATGGAATACGGCACGGTACCTGTGCTGGAGACCACGGGCGCCATCCGCGCTGACCACTGGGTGCACAACCACCCAGAGGCCCCCGGCAGCCAGCGCGAACTCATCCACCAGCGTATGCGCGCCGCCTTCTACGACGACAGCGATGCCTGGAAAGGCATGATCATCAGCCAAGCCCGGCAGGCCATGTTCCAGGCGGTTGACGGGCTTTGCACTGACTCTTAGGGCAGCTGCTAACACGCCTCAACAATATGCAGGTTTACATTTGAGGGGAGTCGCGGAGCTGCAGGCAGCACCGGAGCGCAACAAAGCGCCGTAACGCTGCATCAAGGTCGGTGTCAGCTGCTATTAATCGGCGGGCAGCGCCAAAGTCTGCATGCCCCAGTGATGCAGACATTCGCGCACGACAATCAAGCTGCTAACCGCATAGGCTGATAGATCCAGCCCCCGAGCCGGCCCCCCCATGGCGATGTCAGCAAACCGGTTGAACAGAGTTTCAACCGCATCGGTGTGGTAGAGCCGCCAGCCTGTCACCTCAGCAACACCACTCCCCAGATGAGGCAGCAGCAGCCTGAGCGGTGGGCTGATGCACGCCAGCGTAGAGGCCACCACCGGCCGCGGCCAAGGCCTGGCCAGCGGCATGATGAAATCCTCGACCACGGCAATCGCCTGCTCTACATCACCATCGCTGACAGGCGTGTGTCGCAGACATTGGCGGGCAATACTGGCGTAGCCCCACACCAAAGCCTGCTCACCTGCGGTTTGACGAGCGACTTTGCTGGCCTCTTCCCCCAGCGCCAGCACGGCCCAGTCATGCGTGGAGGCATCTCGCATCAGTTGAGCAAGGGCATTGCGAGCGGATGGAATGGAAGAATTTGTTGGCGTCATAAAAGCGACTGTAGCCGCTAGGCTTGTAAGACAAATGCCATTGACGTGTCATTCCCATTCCACAAAATCCGAGGTATGAACATGCTGCAGTCTTCATTGGAAGCGAAGCTGTCGGGGCTTCCCGTGGCGCTCGCCATCGCACTACCCACAGGTGGGTGGGTTGGTCAACCGGAAAAAGCGCAAGTGCGCCTGCACTGCCGCAGTGTCAAATCGCTGGCAGCGCTGGCGTCGGGCGATGTCGGCATCGTGGGCTCCTTCATCGTCGAGGGTGACGTGGAGATTGACGGAACGATGCGCGACACCATGGCCGCCGCTGTTGCGCTGATGCCCAGCGACCCGGTGGCCGCGCGCTCCAGTTGGTGGAGCCGCTTGCTTGCCCGCTCACGCTCTGCTGCGCTGCATACCTTGACTAAGGACGCCGAGCAAATCCAGTTTCACTACGATGTGTCAGACGAGTTTTATGCGCTGTGGCTGGACCCGCACCGGGTTTATTCCTGCGCTTACTATGCCCAGCCAGGCTTTAACCTGGCACAGGCGCAAGAAGCCAAGCTCGACCTGATCTGCCGCAAGTTGCGCCTGCAAGCGGACGAGCGTTTTTTGGATGTGGGCGCGGGCTGGGGTGGCTTGCTGCTGTGGGCTGCAGAGCATTACGGCGTGCAAGGCACGGGCATCACTTTGTCTAAAAACCAGCACGCTTACGTCAACCATCTCATTGAACAAAAAGGCCTGAAGGGGCGCGTGCAGATGCTGCTTATGGATTACCGCGAGCTGCAAACCGACCAGCCTTTTGACAAGATCGCCTCCGTCGGCATGTTTGAGCATGTGGGCCGCGCGCATATGCGCGAATATTTTTTGACCCTCAAGCGATTGATCAGGCCTGGCGGCATGCTGATGAACCATGGCATTACCGCAGGCGGCACCGACAACGAACAGCTGGGCGCAGGCATGGGGGATTTCATCGAGAAATACATCTTCCCCGGTGGCGAGCTGCTGCATGTAAGCGTGGTGCAGCATGAGATGGCCAATGCCGGCTGGGAGGCAGTCGATATTGACAACCTGCGCCCACACTACGCAAAAACACTGTGGGCCTGGTCAGACGCCCTAGAAGGGCAACTGGAAGAAGCCAGCCGGGTTCTGGCAGCAAGAAACAGCCCCGAACAAGTCGCTAAAACCCTGCGCGCCTACCGCCTCTATCTGGCAGGTTGCGCCACGGGTTTTGAGCAAGGCTGGACCGCCCTGCACCAGATGTTGGCCGTAGTGCACGATGGCTCCATGACGACAGGATGTATTCGTGGTGCACAATCACAATACCCGTTCACCCGGGGCTATATGTACCGTTAAGGAGAGAGCTTTGGTTTACAAATTTGTATCGCGTGCAACGGCCGAAATGATCATGTTGGAGCCAGACGCACAAAAAATCCTGAAGATCCTCGGCAAAGACCCATCGCCCACCGGCATCATCACCGTCGAGCAAATCCCCGCAGCCATCAAGACCCTGCAAGCGGCCGTGGCCGCTGACAACGAGCGCAGCAAACAAGCAGCGCCCGACGAAGACGCTGAAGGCGAAGACGGCGATGATGTCAAAGCCACCATAGGGCTGAAGCAGCGCGCCGTTCCCTTTATCGACATGTTGCAACGCAGCGTGGCCGAAGGCGCTGATGTGGTTTGGGGCCACTAAATACACAACCCCTACCCATACGCAAAAAGCGACTGCCAGGCAGTCGCTTTTTTTATGCCTATGTGCACGTCTCAGTCTGGCTTTACCTGCGCCCGCTGCAGCACCTTTTGCCAGCGCTTTTGCTCCACCTTGATGAACTGCGCAAATTCACTAGGCGTGCTTCCCACTGGCTCGGCGGCATCGCCTTGCAAGCGTTTGACAGAATCCGGCGCCTTCACAGCCTTGGCGCATTCGATCGCCAGCTTGTCAATATGCTGCTTGGCCAGCGATGCTGGAGCCAGCATGCCGTACCACTGCGTCATCTCAAACCCGGGGTAGCCTTGCTCGGCCACCGTGGGTACATCCGGCAGCTGTGGCAGGCGCTGAGTAGAGCCTGTGGCAATGCAGCGCACCTTGCCCGCCTTGATAAAAGGCAGAAGTGCAGCGGCACCTACCGATGCGGCATCAAGCCGACCAGACAACAAATCCTGCATCATGGGGCCGGTACCTCGGTAAGGTACATGCAGCATGAAGATATCGGAGGTCATCTTCAGATACTCAAATGCCAAATGGCCAGCGCTGCCGTTGCCTGCCGACCCATAACTCAGCCGGCCCGGCTTGCTTTTGGCCAAGGCCACCAGCTCTTTCAGGTTTTTGACAGGGAGATCGGGGTGCACCACATAGAGGCTGGGCACCTTGGCCAGCAGGCTCACTGGCACAAAATCTTTGTCCGGATCGTAGGGCAGTTTGTCAAAAATATAAGGGTTGACGGCCAGAGTTCCGATGTGCCCCAGGATCACCGTATGCTGATCATCTGCACGGGCCACCTCTTGCATGGCGATGTTGCCTGCAGCGCCAGGCTTGTTCTCCACAAACACGTTCTGCCCCATGGTTTTAGACAGCTCAGCCGCCGTGGATCGAGCCACGATCTCCGAGCTGCCGCCCGGCGCAAAGGGCACCACAAAACGAACGGGTTTACTGGGCCAGGCATCCGCCGCAAAAGCCTGGCGGCTGAGAATGCCAGCACAGGCCAAGGCCGCGCCACTGGTAAGCAAGTGCCTGCGCGAGATTTGCATGACCGCGCTCGCCACTACATCGGTGATGGGTTCCATAGAGTCTCCGTTGCTATTGTTTCTTGGAAGGAGTCCCTATCCTCACCAAGCTTGCTGTCAATTGGCTGTCATACGCATGCGGCGCACTGGTGAGTTTCCCTTAGCAATAAAAAAAGACTGCCTCAGCAGTCTTCATATAAGAAATTAGCTGTTAGCGCCCATTAAGCGGGCGCTAACAGCTATCATTTTTGCACTAACTCAGCCGTGGTTAATCAGCAAAGGTACCAGCGGCCTTGATGATGGGCGTCCACTTGGCGATCTCCGCCAGTACAAAGGCCTTGTGGCCTTCTGGCGTAATCCGCTGGTCGTTGGCTACTACGGCGCTCAGGCCTTCGGACTTCTTGATGAACTCTGGATCCTTCAAAGCCACCTTCAGCGCGTCGTTCACCTTCTTCAGGATCTCGGGCGGCGTACCCTTAGGTGCATACAGACCGTGCCAGATGGTCACTTCAAAGCCCTTCAGGCCTTCTTCTTGCAGCGTAGGCAGGTCCTTTAGCGCAGGCGCGTTCAGGCGCTTGGACGTGGTCACAGCATAAGCCTTGACCTTCTTGCCTTCGATCTGGCCGGTGGTGTTGGTGGTCTGGTCGCACAACACATCCACCTGGTTACCCATCAGGTCGGCAATAGCGGGGGCTGCGCCCTTGTAAGGCACGGGGGTCATAGGCACCTTCAGCGTACTTTGCAGCAGCAAGCCGCACAGGTGCGATGCAGAGCCGATACCAGCATTCGCCAAGTTGACCTTGTCCTTCTCTTTGCCAATGAAGGCGGCAAGCTCCTTGTAATTGTTGGCGGCCAGCGTGGGCTTGCCAATCAAGGTCATGGGCACGTCGTTGATGATGCCCAGGTATTCAAAATCCTTGGTCACGTCAAACGACAGCTTGCGGTACAGGATAGGCGCAGTAGCAATGCCAATGTGGTTGAGCAGCAGGGTGTAGCCATCCGGCTTGGCGCGCGCCGCCTTGGCCATGCCGATGGTGGAGCCAGCGCCATCGGCGTTGTCGATCACAACCGTTACGCCACCCAGAGGCTTGCGCAGCGATTCAGCCAGATCACGGGCCACGCGATCGGTGGGGCCACCTGCGGTGAAGGGCACGACGATGGTGATGGGCTTGTTGGGGTAGGAGGTGTCGGCATAGGCACCGGTGGCGGTGGCGGCCGCCAGGGCCAGGGCGCTCCATTGCATCATCTTCTTCATAACGGCTTGTCTCTCTAAAGGGAAAAAGACTGCCATCCTAACGAGATCAGGCTGCGGTTTTTTCTAAGGTAAACCCTTGTTTTTCCAGAGTGTTTATTGATCCCAAGTTGGGTATTTGTCGAGAACTTAAAGCCAAATGCCAGCTCGGGGCAAATGCAGGCTGTGGCACATGCTATCAATATTGATAGTCTAAGTGTCGTCAAGCCTTGCCGAAATAGCGCTCGGCAACGCATTGGGATCGACATTTATTTGCGTTGGCGCAAGCCTCCATGACCGTTACCAGGGCGCTATGCACTCCAATGTTCGTAGATTTTCTATGGCTTCACGGCGCTTACGCCATGCTGTGCCGGGAGCCGCTGAGAATGGCAGCAGCTGCCGCCCGGGTCTCCACGCCCAGCTTTTCAAAGACATGTTCCAGGTGCTTGTTGACAGTGCGCGGGCTCATACCCAGGATCTGGGTAATGTCGCGATTGGTCTTGCCCTTGGCCAGCCAGCCGAGCACCTCCGTCTCACGCGGGGTCAGGGCCGCATCCTGCAGGCGCTGGGTGCTGGCGCGCAGGCTTTCATGGCCCAGGCGCAGCACCAGCATGCGCTCGCCAATGCCTACTTCGCCAACATCCTGGGCCAGCAGGCTGCCTTGCGCCAGTGCCTGCTGGGCGACTTGGTCGCGGGCCGATTGCAGCCAGGCTGCAGCGGCGGGCGGGGCGCCAGCAAAGGCCTGCTCCAGCCACAGCACGGCCTGGGGTGAACGCCAGGCGATGCGGCCCTGACGGTCCAGCACCACCACGCCCATACCGCCCACATCTACCGCCGCCTGGGCCATGCGGCCCACATGGGCGTTGTGCATGTGGCGGGCCAGCCGGGCCAGCACCTCGGGCAGCTTCAGGGGCTTGACGACATAGTCCACCCCGCCGCAGGCAAAGCCTTCGACGATATGGTCGGTCTCCGACAGCCCCGTCATGAAGATGACGGGCACATGGGCCCAGGCCGGGTGCGCCTTGATCTTGCGGCACAGCGAAAAACCGCTCTCCCCGGGCATCACGCAGTCCAGCAACACGGCATCCGGGGTGGCCATGTCCAACCGCTCCAGCGCTTCGGCCGCATTGCGGGCTACCAGTACGGTGTAGTCCTGCTGACTGAGTGCTTCGCAAAGAAAACCCAGGGTCTCGACGGCATCGTCCACCACGAGGACAACACCGGCATGGGGCGTGAAAGTTGGCATGGCTAGCTATCCGTAGGCCCTGCAGGCCCTAGGCTCTCAAGGATGAGGGGAAAGTCAAAGCGCTGGGCGGCAGCATCAAGGGCCTGCAGCGTGCTGCGCCATTCGGGGTAAGTGGTTTGGGCCGCCGCCAGCAGCTTGCGCAGGCCAGCGCCATCGCCAAAGCGCGCTAGGCGCGTGATGTCGGACTGCAGCTCTGGTGGCAGCTGCAGCGGCTGGGGTGGCTGCAGCTGCGAGGCGGCGCTCGGCCCCTGCAGCCCCGTAGCTGGCGACTCTGCGGGGGTCTCCACCCATTCCAGCGCCAGCAGCCAGGCCAGGGTGTCCATCAGCTCGGACTCCAGCACCGGCTTGCCCACAAAGGCCTGGCAGCCGGCGCGCTCCAGCTGCTCGGGCTGGTTCTCAAACAGGTCGGCCGAGACGATGACGATCGGCAGGTGCGCGGCGCTGTACTGCTGGCGCACCAGCGCGGCGGTCTGCCAACCGCTCAGGTCATCCATGCTCAGGTCCAGCAAGAGGGCATCGGGCGGGGCATCGCGGATGATCTCCAGGCACTCCTGGCCGCTGGCCGCCTCCCGCACGGTAAAGCCCAGCGGGATCAGCACCCCGGCGAGCAACTGGCGGTGGATGGGCTGGTCATCGACCACCAGCAGGGTTCTGCGCGGCCCCAGGTAGCCGCCGATGAACGGCCGCGCCTGCAGTTGCCCGGCCAGCGCACGCGGCGGGTTGTGCACCTCGCTCAGGTAAAGCCGTACCGAGAAGGTACTGCCCTGGCCGGGTGTGCTCTGCAGGCGCAGCTCGCCGCCCATCAGCAGGGTCAGCATGCGGGTGATGGTCAGCCCTAGGCCGGTGCCGGTGCTGGCCGCCCGGCGCCCGGCGCTGCCCCGCTCAAAGGGCATAAAGATGCGCTCATGGTCCTGCGGCGCGATGCCGATGCCGGTGTCGCAGATGTCAAAGCGCACCACATCGCTGTGGCAGTTGACCTGCAGGCGGATGCTGCCGCTGTCGGTAAAGCGGATGGCATTGCCCAGCAGGTTGATCAGAATCTGGCGCAGGCGCTTGGCGTCAGCCCGCACCCACGCTGGAATGCGGCCCTGCGTCTGCAACTCGAACTGCAGGCCCTTGGCCTCCGCCTGGGGCCGCACCATGCGGTTGACGGCTTCGAGAAACTCGGGGAACTGCAGCGGCGCCGGGTCCAGCCGCAGCCGGCCGGCCTCGATACGCGCCAGGTCCAGCAACTCGTCGATCAGCGAGTGCATGTGCTGGCCGCTGTGCAGCATGGTGCTGATGTTTTCATGAGCGGGGCTGGGCAAATCACTGCGTCGCAGCAGCAGCTGGGCATAGCCCAGAATGCTGGTGAGGGGCGTGCGCAGCTCATGGGCCATGCCGGCCACATAGCGGGATTTGGCCTGGTTGGCGGATTCCGCATGCTCCTTGGCGGCTTGCAGTTGGGCATCGGTGCGCTGGTGGGCCTCGATCTCTTGCATCAGCATCTGCGTCTGGCGCTCAGATTCCTCGCGCGCCATGCGCCGGCTGTCCTTGGCCAGCACCAGCCACCAGGCGTAGAGCGCGCAGAGCAGCGCCAGCAGCGAAAACGCGCGCACAAAGGCCCAGCGCAAATCCGTCTGCCCGGGCGAGAGGCTTTGCTGCATATAGACCACGAACAAGGCCAGCGCCATGGGGCTGGCCAGCAGCAGCACGGTGCCCGCATACGACGCCAGCCGAAAGTTGATGCTGCGCTGGATGCGCAGGGGCAGCAAGCTTTCGTACAAGTTGCGCCACTGCACCTGGGCGCGCGCCGTGCTGGGCTTGCAGCGGTCTTGGCAGCGCGAATCGAGTGAGCAGCACAGCGAGCAGATGGGCGCGCCGTAGGCAGGGCAGCCTGCCATGTCGGCGCTCTCGAAGTGGTTCAGGCACAGGGCACACTGCAGCTCAGGCGCCTCAAACACTTCTGGCGTGCGGGCAATGTACCAGCGCCCCCGCGTGAGCCAGGCCAGCAGCGGCGATACCAAGAGCGCAATGGCCAGCGCAATGTAAGGCGCAAAGGCACTGGCCAGCTCGCCCAGCAGGCCGCTGTAGGCAATGCCGGCGGCCACGGCGGCAATGCCCATGGCGCCCAGGCCCACGGGGTTGAGGTCGTGCAGGTAGGCGCGGCGGAACTCGGTGCCTGGCGGGCTCAGCCCCAGTGGCTTGTTGATGACCAGATCAGCCACCAGCGCGCCCACCCAGGCCACCGCAATATTGCTATAGATGCCCAGCACCTTCTCCAGCGCGCTGAACACGCCCAGGGTCATGATCAGCATGGCGATCATCACGTTGAACACCAGCCACACGACGCGGCCCGGGTGGCTGCGGGTGATGCGCGAGAACACATTGGACCAGGCGAGCGAGCCGGCATAGGCATTGGTCACATTGATCTTGATCTGCGCCATGACGACAAACACCAGGGTGACCCAAAGGGCAGTGCTCTGGTCGGCGAAGATCTTGCCAAAGGCCGTCAGGTAGAGGTGGGTGGGGTCCGAGGCCTCGGCCACCGTCGAGCCAAACTGCAGCGCCACATAGGCTAGGTAGGCACCGCCCAGCATGCGGGCGGCGCCCATCAAGATCCAGCCCGGGCCGCCCATCATCACGCAGAACCACCAGCGGCCCCGGTTGTCTGCCGTCTTGCGGGGCATAAAGCGCAGGTAATCGACCTGCTCGCCCACCTGCACGATCAGCGCAAAGATCACGGTGCTGGCCGAGCCAAAGTACAGCCAGTTGAAATCGGCGCTGCCCGAGGTGAGGCCCGACAGGCCCGGCAGCTCCTGCACAAACTGCGGCTGCTGGAAGGCTAGCCACAGGTAGGGGGCCAGCAGCATCAGCGCCCACACGGGCTGGGTCCAAGCCTGCAGCTTGGAGATAAAGGTGACGCCATACAGCACCATCGGTATCACCACCAGTGCGCACAGCACATAGCAGACCACCAGCGGCCAGCCCAGTGCCATCTGCACGGCCAGCGCCATGATGGCCGCCTCCAGCGCAAAGAAGATAAAGGTGAAGGTGGCATAGACCAGCGAGGTGATGGTCGAGCCCAGGTAGCCAAAGCCCGCGCCCCGGGTGAGCAGGTCCATGTCCAGCCCATAGCGCGCCGCGCAGACCGAGATGGGCCAGGCGGTCAGAAAAATCACGATGCCCATCACCGCAATCGCCCAGGCCGCGCTGCTAAAGCCATAGGCGAGGGTGATGGTCGCGCCAATCGCCTCCAGCGCCAGAAAGGACAGCCCGCCCATCGCCGTGTTCAGCAGTTGCCATTCGCTCCAGCGGCGCGCCTTCTGCGGGGTAAAGCGCAGCGCGTAGTCCTCCATGGTTTCGTCGGCCACCCATGCGTTGTATTCGCGGCGGATCGGGAAGATCTTTTGGGAGGGCTTGTTCATCACAGGCAGCGCGCAGGCGCCGGGGGCATGGTATCCGCAGACTAAGCAATATTCAGGCCACGGCAAGGCTGGTGCGGCCGGCAAGCTAGCTTAGTCCGGCCTGCGTACGCAGGGCCTACGTCAAATGACGTATGGGTGTTTGGAGGCGGCACTTTTAGAGTGGGCTCAGGTTTCAACCCGTTACCAGTTCAGTGATCTGAACCACTTGAGGAGAAAAGCATGTCTCAGGATTTCCAACAGTCGCTCCGCCGCCGCCGTCTTTTGCAAGGCCTGGGGGCCCTCAGCATGGCCGGTCTGCCCATGCTGTCCCGCGCCCAAACGCCACCCACCGCCCAGGTCAACACCACCAAGCTCGCGGTGACTGATACCGAGGTGGTGGTGGGCCAGCTGCACTCGTCGACCGGCACCATGGCGATCTCCGAGACCGGCTCCATCCAGGCCGAGCAACTGGCCATTGACCAGATCAACGCCATGGGCGGTGTGCTGGGCCGCAAGATCCGCGTGATCAAGGAAGACGGCGCCTCCGACTGGCCGACCTTTGCCGAAAAGGCCAAGAAGCTGCTCATCAGCGACCATGTGGCCACCGTGTTCGGCTGCTGGACCTCGGCATCGCGCAAGGCGGTGCTGCCGATCTTTGAGAAGGAAAACGGCCTGCTGTACTACCCCACCTTCTACGAAGGCCTGGAGCAGAGCAAGAACGTGATCTACACCGGCCAGGAAGCGACGCAGCAGATTCTGTACAGCCTCGACTGGGCCAAGAAGGAAAAGAACGCCTCCAAGGTGTTCCTGGTGGGCTCGGACTACATCTGGCCACGCACCTCGATGAAGATTGCGCGCAAACACATCGAGACCTTCCAGAAGGGCAAGGTCGTGGGCGAGGAGTACTACCCGCTCAGCAACACCAACTTCAACTCGCTGATCAACAAGATCAAGGTGGCCAAGCCCGATCTGATCTTCGCAGCCGTGGTGGGCGGCTCCAACGTGGCCTTCTACAAGCAGCTCAAGGCGGCGGGCATCACCGGCGACAAGCAGTTCCTGGTGACCCTGTCGGTGACCGAGGACGAAATGCTGGGCATTGGCGGCGAGAACTTTGCCGGCTTCTACTCCAGCATGAAGTACTTCCAGTCGCTGGACAACCCGAACAACAAGAAGTTTGTCGAGGCCTTCAAGGCCAAGTACGGCCCCAAATCGGTCATCGGCGATGTGACCCAGGCCGGTTACCTGGGGCCCTGGCTGTGGAAGGCGGCTGTTGAGAAGGCTGGCAGCTTTGATGTCGCCAAGGTCACCGCAGCATCGCCGGGCATCGAGCTGAACACCGCGCCCGAAGGCTACGTGAAGATCGACGCCAACCACCACCTCTGGAGCAAATCGCGCATTGCACAGGGCCTGCCGGACGGGACCTTCAAGGTGGTGTCAGAGTCGCCGGAATTGATCAAGCCTGATCCCTTCCCCAAGGGCTACCAGTAAATCTGAACGTGGGCCAGACACCCTCTGGCCCGCGTTGCCGCCGACCACCCACCCGACAAGAGAGCGCCATGACTTTTTCTGAAATGATGAACATCGGGCTGATGCAGGGCTTTGCGGGCCTCAGCTTGTTTGCCGTATTGCTGCTGATGGGCCTGGGCCTGGCGATTATTTTTGGCCAGATGGGGGTCATCAACATGGCGCATGGCGAGTTCATGACCATCGGTGCCTACACCGTGTTCATGGCCTCGACCCTGGTGGAGGCCCATGCCCCGGCTTGGATGCCTTATTACTTCCCCTTGTCGATTGCGGCGGCCTTTGTTTTTGCGTTTGCGCTGGGCTGGCTAGCCGAGTGGGCACTGATCCGGCATCTGTACAAGCGCCCGCTCGATACCCTGCTGGCCACCTGGGGCCTGAGCCTGGGGCTGCAGCAGGTGTTCCGCACGGTGATTGGCCCTAAAGAGGTGAGCCCCACCTTGCCTGATTGGCTGATGGGTTCCTGGTCGCCCAGCGAGGGGCTGGATATTCCGATCAACGGCATGTTTGTGCTGGCGCTGGCGCTGTTGGTGACGGCCGGCGTGCTGATTGCGCTCTACCGCAGCCGTTGGGGTCTGCGGGTGCGGGCCACGGTCAGCAACCGGGTGATGGCCAATGCCATCGGCATCAACACCAAAAAGACCGACCGCCTGACCTTTGCCATTGGCTGCGGGGTCGCGGGCATTGCCGGTGCGGCCTTCACCACCATTGGCTCCACGGGGCCCACCTCGGGCTCGCTCTACATCGTGGATTCGTTCCTGGTCGTCACCTTTGGCGGCGCGGCCAGCCTGCTGGGCACCGTGGCATCGGCCTTTGGCATTGCCCAGGTGCAGTCGATAAGCGAGTTCTTCCTGAGCGGCTCGATGGCCAAGGTGCTGACCTTGTCCTTCATCGTGGTGGTCTTGATGTTCCGGCCCCAAGGCCTGTTTGCCAGCAAGGTGCGCCGCTAAAGCCGGTGCAAAGGATGACAACCATGAAAAACATGCGTGTGTGGCTGGAGCGAACCGGCCTGGGACATGTGGCGCTGCTAGCCATTGTGCTGATGGTGGTGCTCCCCCTGGCACTGGATTCGTTCCGCCTGAACCTGGTGGGCAAGTACCTGTGCTACGCCTTTGTGGCCGTGGGCCTGGTGATGCTCTGGGGCTGGGCCGGCGTGCTGAGCCTGGGCCAGGGCGTGTTCTTTGGCCTGGGCGGCTATGCGATGGCCATGTTCCTCAAGCTCGAAGCCTCGGACAAGGCCAGCACCAGCATCCAATCGACACCGGGCATCCCCGACTTCATGGACTGGAACCAGCTGACTGCTCTGCCGCTGTGGTGGGCGCCGTTTGAGTACCTGCCGTTTGCCTTGTTTGCCGTGGTGGCTGCGCCCGCGCTGCTGGCCTTCATCATCGGTTTTGCCATGTTCCGCCGCCGGGTGGGCGATGTCTACTTTGCCATCATCACCCAGGCCGTCGCGCTGATTCTGACGGTGCTGATCATCGGCCAGCAGGGCTACACCGGCGGTGTCAACGGCATGACGGACCTGCGCACGATGCTGGGCTGGGATATCCGCAGCGACAGCGCCAAATACATCCTCTACTACGTTTGCTGCGGCCTGCTGCTGCTGTCGGTGGTCGCCTGCCTGTGGATCCAGAAGAGCAAGCTGGGCACCCTGCTGCTGGCCATGCGCGACAAGGAAGACCGCGTGCGCTTCTCAGGCTACGACGTGTCGATGTTCAAGGTGTTTGTGTTCTGTCTGGCTGCTGCCATCTCGGGCATTGGCGGCGCGATGTTTGCGCTGCAGGTGGGCTTTATGTCGCCATCGATCGTCGGCATTGTTCCCTCGATCGAGATGGTGATCTTTGCCGCTGTTGGTGGCCGCATGAGCCTGGTGGGGGCCGTCTACGGCGCGCTGCTGGTCAACTTTGGCAAGACCTATTTCTCCGAGACCTTCCCGGATCTGTGGATGTTCTGCATGGCCGGCCTGTTCATTGGCGTGACCATGTTTTTCCCCAATGGCCTGGCGGGCCTGTATGCCAGCAAGGTCAAGCCGCTGCTGGCCCGGCGCGCAGCCAAGCCGGCCAGCACACCCAACCACGGCGCCGGCCCTGCCAGCACCAAGCCCGTCACCACCAGCAGCAAAGCCCAGGAGCCGGCCGCCGGCAAACCCGCTGCCGAAGCCGTCTGAACCAGGAGCGCGCAATGAGCAATACCGACTTTGCACTGGCCGTTGAGGGCTTGACGGTCTCCTTCGATGGCTTCAAGGCCATTGAGGACCTGACCCTGTATGTGGACAAGAACGAGCTGCGCGTGATCATCGGCCCCAACGGCGCCGGCAAGACCACCTTGCTCGACCTGATCTGCGGCAAGACCAAGGCCAGCAGCGGCAGCATCAAGTTTCAGAACGAAGAGTTGACGGGCATGGACGAGTACCTGCGCGTGCGCAAAGGCATAGGCCGCAAGTTCCAGACCCCATCGATCTACGAGAACCTGTCGGTCTTCAAGAACCTGGAGGTCTCCTACCCCGAGGGGCGCTCGGTGTTTGGCGCGCTGCGCTTTCAGTGCAGCCCGGCCGTGCAGCAGCGCGTGCAGACGGTGGCCCAGGAGATTGGCCTGGAGCATGTGCTGGAGATGGAATCGGGCCTGCTGTCGCACGGGCAAAAGCAGTGGCTGGAGATTGGCATGCTGCTGATGCAGGAGCCTGAGCTGCTGATGCTGGACGAACCCATTGCCGGCATGAGCGCGCGCGAGCGCGAGCTGACGGCCGAGCTGCTCAAACGCATCTGCGTGGGCCGCTCGGTGATCGTGATCGAGCACGACATGGAGTTTGTGGCCCGCATTGCGCACAAGGTCACCGTCATGCACCAGGGCAAGATTCTGGCCGAAGGCTCGATGGAGGCCGTGCAGTCCGATCCCAAAGTCATCGATGTCTACCTGGGCCACTGAGGAGCCGCACATGCTGAAAGTCAACGATATCCACGTGGCCTACGGACAAAGCGAGGCGCTGCACGGCATCTCCTTCGAAGGCCGGCCCAATGAAACCCTGGCCATCATGGGCCGCAACGGCATGGGCAAGACCACCTTGTTCAAGGCGCTGATGGGCGTGCTGCCACTCAAGAGCGGTGCGGTGCAGGTAGCCGGACAGGATGTGTCACGCGACGAGAGCTATCTGCGCGTGGCCAAGGGCATTGCCTATGTGCCCCAGGGCCGCATGATCTTCCCGACCCTGAGCGTTGAGGAAAACATCGAGACCGGTCTGGAAAACGCCCGCGACCGCAAGATCCCCGATGAGATCTATGCGCTGTTCCCGGTGCTGTGGGATATGCGCCGGCGCAAGGGCGGCAACCTCTCGGGCGGGCAGCAGCAGCAGTTGGCCATTGCGCGCGCGCTGGTCACCAACCCCAAGGTGCTGCTGCTCGACGAGCCCACCGAGGGCATACAGCCGTCCATCATCAAGGACATCGCCAAGGCGCTCAACGAGATCCGCAAGATGCGCGAAATCACCATCGTGGTCTCCGAGCAGGTGCTGCATTTTGCGATGGATGTGGCCGACCGATTGTTCGTGATCGAGGGCGGGCGCATCGTGCACGAGACCGACCGCGCCAACACCAATGAGGCCCACATCAAATCGTATCTGTCGGTTTGACATCTCTTGCGCGGACCTCCCCCCGCGTTTCTCTGTTTCATTGACTGCATCACAGGAGTTGCATATGCCCGAGACCCTGATCAAAGTTGATCTATCCCAACCAGCCCCCTCCAACGAGAAGGTGCACAACCGCTGGCACCCCGATATTCCGATGGCCTGCTGGGTGAACCCCGGCGATGACTTTGTGCTGGAGACCTACGACTGGACAGGCGGGTTCATCCAGAACAACGACAGCGCCGACGATGTGCGCGATGTGGACCTGACCACGGTGCACTACCTCTCTGGCCCTGTGGGCGTCAAAGGGGCCGAGCCTGGCGACCTGCTCGTGGTGGAGCTGCTCGACATCGGCGCCAAGGATGAAAGCCAATGGGGATTCAACGGATTTTTCTCGCAGAAAAACGGGGGAGGATTTCTCACCGACCACTTCCCGTCCGCGCAAAAATCTATCTGGGATTTTCAGGGCATGTTCACCACCTCGCGCCATATCCCGGGCGTGCGCTATGCCGGCCTGATCCACCCGGGTCTCATCGGCACCTTGCCCGACCCCAAGATGCTCGAGACCTGGAACGCTCGTGAGCAGGCCTTGATTGACACCAACCCCGACGGCAACCTGGCCAACCCGCCGTTCGTTGCCACGGCCCACATGGGCCAGCTCAAGGGCGAGGCGCGTGACAAGGCCGCCGCCACCGGCGCGCGCACCGTCCCCCCGCGCGAGCATGGCGGCAACTGCGACATCAAGGACCTCTCGCGTGGCTCCAAAATCTTCTTCCCGGTGTATGTGGATGGCGCGGGGCTGTCGGTAGGCGACCTGCACTTCAGCCAGGGCGACGGCGAAATCACCTTCTGCGGTGCGATCGAGATGGCCGGCTGGGTGCACATGAAGGTCTCGGTCATCAAAGGCGGCATGGCCATGTACGGCATCAAGAACCCGATCTTCAAGCCCAGCCCCATCGTGCCGACCTACAACGACTATGTGATCTTTGAAGGCATCAGCGTGGACGAGTCGGGCAAGCAGTACTACCTGGACGTGAACGTGGCCTACAAGCAGGCTTGCCTGAACGCCATCGAGTACCTCAAAAAGTTTGGCTACTCGGGCGCGCAGGCCTATTCCATCCTGGGCACTGCTCCGGTGCAGGGCCATATCAGCGGCGTGGTGGACGTGCCCAACGCCTGCGCCACCCTGTGGCTGCCCACGCAGATCTTTGAGTTCGACATCAACCCCAATGCCGCCGGCCCGGTCAAGTACCTGGATGGCAGCATCGATATGCCGATTTCCTTCGACAAATAAGTCGAGCGTGTGCGGGCCGCAGCGCCGGCCCGCTTTTATCTTTTAGCGCCGCTAACACGGCCCAGCAAACCGCAGGTTTGCGGTTGAGACGAGGCGCCGATCCGCAGGCAGTACAGACGACGTACGACAAGGCTCGGTAACGACGTATCAAGGGTTGTGTTAGCGGCGCGTTGTGCAGGAGAACCCTATGCCCACCTATGACTACGCTTGCCAGCGCTGCGGCGATTTCGACGCGCTGCGCCGCCTGGCCGACCGCAACCTGGCCTGTGCCTGCCCGCAGTGTGGAGAAGCCTCCGAGCGCGTCATCACCCAGGCCCCGCGCCTGGCCTGCACCTCCCCCCAGCAGCGCCGAGCCGCCGAGGTCAACGAACGCGCCCGACATGCGCCGCGTATGTCACGCGATAACGACCCCGCCGCCGGCACCTATGGCCGTTTGCGCCATCCCAGTGGTTGTGGTTGTTGCAGTGGTGGCGCCAAAACTGGCGCGGCAGCGGCGCAACCGGCGCTTAAAAGCCAGGTGGGGAACCGGCCTTGGATGATCAGCCATTGACGTCATCTGTACCATTTTCCGCCAGCACACGCCTAAACAGCAGCAGCACGTCATATGGTTGGCGACTCGCGACACAGTATTGCGACTAGCCGCCGCAAACGATTGTGGCGGGTCTAACCAGCGCTCTGTAGACGGCACTCAGAATGCAGTTCGCTCAGCCCGGAGATTCCGGGCGCTTGGCGCTGTTGCGGGCTCCCGAGTTCATGCAAATGCTTTCACTGGATGCAAAGTGAGGATTAGAGGGATGTGGCGGCCAATCCGAGGGCCAGCATGCTGGATAAAGCTGGGGACAGCGACAGGCAATTCTCTTTGAGTATTCAAGGTAACGATGGCGGCTATCGGGCCAACACCCGCCCTTCGCCCTGTTGCCCCAAAGCAGACCTTTGCTCGCGTCTTTGCGGGTAAATACCCACCACCAATGCACGCCAACCTATCCGTTTGGATGGGGCGTAAAAATCATTTTGACGCTATAACGC
>JAVXMM010000024.1:6891-45020 GCA_036646255.1 Comamonas sp. | reverse complement strand
CATGTGGTGGCCAAAGCTCACAGGCTGGGCCACTTGCAGGTGAGTGAAGCCGGGAAGGATCACATCCACATTCTTTTCGGCCACTTCGACCAGCGAGCGCTGCAGCTCTTTCAGCAAGCCTTCGATCAGGTCAATCTCACCGCGCAACCACAGACGCACGTCGGTGGCCACTTGGTCATTTCGGCTGCGGCCTGTGTGCAGGCGCTTACCAGCATCACCCACCAGCGCCGTCAGGCGGGCTTCAATATTGAGGTGAACGTCTTCAAGGTCGAGCTTCCAGTCAAAAGTACCGGCTTCGATCTCGGAAGTGATTTGTGCCATGCCCTTTTGGATAGAGGCAAAGTCTTCAGCCCCAATGATCTTCTGGGTCGAGAGCATTTCGGCGTGGGCCAGAGAGCCCTGAATGTCGGCCTGCCACATGCGCTTGTCAAAAAACACGCTGGAGGTATAGCGCTTGACCAGGTCGCTCATGGGTTCGGAGAACAAGGCAGACCAGGCTTCGGCCTTGGAATCTAGCTGGTTGTGGGAAGGAGACGAAGCTTGTGGTGTGGACATGGAGATCGCAATAATCGGGTTAAGCTGCCAGCTGAACAGCGCCTACTTCCGCAACTCCGCAACCCATGCGGCAAGCCAACGGCTAAACCATGCACGAGAAGCGAAGGCGCGGAGTACAAACAAATCCGGGCGCAAAGTGTTAATTTTATCGGCCCTGCCAGACCATGCAACCAACATCAACTACTGCCGCACCACGCGATGCCGTTATTGGCACCGCTTATGTGTTTGACGCCTGCACTGCCAGCGTTATCGGGCGCACCGTGTTGCTGGTTGAAATACTGGTCGCTATTGCTGTCGCTTTCACGACGCAAACCGCCGCCGACTGGTTCTACCAGCTCGCCCTCGTCACTGCTGTGGTGTTACCTACCTGCCTGCTGTGGCTGATGCTGGCTTGCCAGCAAAAAAAACAGCTGCAGCGCTGCAGCACCCGCGTGCAGTACTTGGCGGGCGCTGCATTGGGTGTGCTGTGCGGCCTGCTGGCGGCCCTGCTCTACCAATGGGCCACGATGAGCCAGTACATCGCCTGGCTGGCCAGCGGCGCAGCGGGCGGTTTTATTGCCGCCATGGTGGTGTTGGGCCTGCAATGGCGTGCCCAGGGCCGCACGCCAGCAGCCACCACAGCCCGCCTGGCCGAGCTGCAAGCCCGCATTCGCCCACACTTTCTGTTCAATGCACTGAACAGCGCCATATCACTGGTGCAAGACCATCCGAACAAGGCCGAGGCCATGCTGGAGGACCTGAGCGACCTCTTTCGCCACGCATTGACCGAGCAGCGCGAGGTATCGACCCTTTCCGAAGAAGTAACGCTGGCACGCCGCTACCTGTCGATCGAGCAAGTGCGCTTTGACGACCGCATGGAGGTTCAGTGGAACCTGGATTCGCGAGCGGATGAAGCATCCGTGCCACCGCTTTTTTTGCAGCCGCTGGTCGAGAACGCCGTTAAACACGGCATTGAGCCAAGCCATGGCAATGGCCGCATCAGGATTGCCACGCGCAAGCGCGGCAACCGGGTGCATGTACAAATCATCAACAGCATGCCCCGCCCTTTTGCGGCGCCCCAGCCAGAGCGCCGCCCGGGAACCGGAACGGCGATTGCCAATGTGCGCAAGCGCCTGCGCCTGCTGTATGACCTGGAGTGTGACTTCCAAGCCACGAGCAAGGATGGCATCTACACCGTGCACATCAGCTTTCCAGCGTAAATAAACTTGAGCGTAGGCAAATAGCCGCTTGAAGGCATTGGCAAGCGGCTTGCCGCTCCGCTAGGATGGCGTTATGCGTGTACTGATTGTTGATGATGAAGCCCTGGCCCGAAACCGACTACGCCGCCTGTTGATTGAAATGCAGCCGGCGCCGACGGCCATCCACGAGGCTGCCAACGCCGCCGAAGCGTTGCAGGCCATTGATAGCGCAACCAGTCTGGGCGTGGGTTTTGATGTGGTCTTGCTCGACATCCACATGCCCGGCCAGACAGGCATTGAGCTGGCTCAAACCCTGCAAACCTTGGCGCAATCGCCTGCCGTGGTATTTGTGACTGCCCACACCCAGCATGCGCTGACAGCTTTTGAAGTGGCCGCGACCGACTACCTGACCAAGCCCGTGCGCCGTGAGCGTTTGGCCGCTGCACTACAAAAAGTAGAGCTGTTAATACAAGCCAGATTTTTGCAAACGACCAAAACTACGGAAGAGCCTGTTAGCACGCAGGAGGAAACCCTGGTCATCACTGACCGTGGCCGCACCGAGCGCGTGCGCCTAGCCGAGGTGGTGTACTTCAAGTCTGAGCTCAAATATGTGACTGTGCGCACCTGCACGCACGAGTATTTGTGGTCCGGCAGCCTGAACGAGCTAGAAGACCGCTACGCCGACCGCTACCTACGCGTGCACCGCAATGCACTGGTAGTGCCGTCCGCCATACGCAGCCTGGAGAAAGCCCACGACCCCGAAGATGCCGATGGCTGGCAACTGCGCCTGTTTGGTATTGATGACACCTTGCGCGTATCTCGCCGCCAGCTGCCGCAAGTGCGGGCGCTGCTGGTCAATAAAACGGGTGTGCAACGAGGCTGTCGCTAAAGGAGCTGGTCAATAGGCCCTCAGGCCACTATTGCCGCCCCGCTGGGCGACAATGACTGTCAATCCAAGACCTGCGCACACGCACCGCCCGGTGCGTTTGCTGTTTTTGCGCCATGCACCAGACCACGCCGGAGCGCGCTTCGGCTCCTTCTTCTACCATCTCGGCAACCCCAGCCACACCCGCCAAAGGCCCTAACCAAATCGCACGCGGGGTGGGCTGCGCCGCTATTGCTGGGGCATGCTGGGGTTCTATGCTGCTGGTGCCCGCGCTGCTGCCCGACTTCAGCCCGCTTGCCATTACCAGCGGGCGCTTCATGCTGTATGGGGCGATGTCCCTCTTTATCCTGGCGCCTATGCTGCGCAGCCTGTGGCCTCGCGTTACCCGCAAAGATATGGGCGCGCTGCTCTACCTGGGCCTCACCGGCAGCATGCTGTACTTGGTGCTGATGGCCACCGGCGTGCAATGGGCGGGTATGGCCATCACCACGCTCATCATTGGAATGGTGCCGCTCTCTATCCCGTTGATGAGCCGCAGACAAGCGGGTGCGGTGCCTCTGCGCCGCCTGATTGGCCCCATGCTCACCGTGTGCGCAGGTATTGTGCTGATCAACGCCCATGAGTTGCTGGCCGCAGACAGTAGCGACCGCCCCACTTGGCGCGTGCTGGTGGGTGCACTGGCCGCCTTTGTGGCACTGATCATCTGGTCGCACTATGCGATCAAGAACGCAAAGTATTTGCAATCAGGCCGCTTTACGCCGCTGGAATGGTCAGCCATGAGCGGCGTGGCCGTGGGCATCTGGAGCGTGCTGCTGTGGCCCGTGGCACTGTGGTGGCAAGGCAGCGATGGTGCCCTGATATCTGACGAGCGCTGGCAGATGTTCTGGATCGTGAACCTGGTCGTTTCCATACTTGCATCCCTCTTTGGCAACTGGATGTGGAACGCCGCTACGCGCCTGCTGCCCATATCGCTGTCGGGCCAGATGATTGTGTTTGAGACACTGTTCGCACTCAGCTACAGCTTTATCTACCTGCAGCGTGGCCCTACTTGGCAAGAGCTGGTTGCTGCAGTGCTGATGATCAGCGGCGTATGCTGGGCCGTGCAGCGCCATCGGCCTGCCTCCCATTGAGAGAATATGCTTGCAGCGCCCTATGGGAAAACGCTAAATACTATTAAAACAATAGCAAAAGGCCTGATGTGCAATACATCAGGCCTTTTTCATTTTGGATAGATTCAGTGCTTGTGGTCGCTGTGATCGCCATGCTGCTCATGTGCCTCAGGCACGTCGCCGTGGTGGTGTGCGCTATGCGCCCAGGTACTAACGGCGCTAACCACCACCATGCCCACAATCAACCACACGATCTGCTGCACAGTTTGCTTAGCCGTCAGCTGGCGCTGCAGTTGCGGGATCAGATCGGCCAGCGCTACATAGATAAAGCTGCTGGATGCAATGGCCAAAAAGTAGGGCAAAAAGCCTTCGAGCGAGCTGACCAGGAAGTAGCCCACAATGCCGCCCAGCGCCGTAATGGCGCCCGCCAGCGACAGTTTGAGCAGCGCCACGCCCCGTTGGCTGCGGTTGTCGTTACCAGCTAGCACCACCAAGTCGCCCATATGGTGTGGCACCTCATGCGCCAGCACCGATATGGCGGCGACCACGCCCAGGCGCATATCCGCCATAAAGGCCGATGCGATCAAAATGCCATCGCCAAAGCAGTGCACGCTGTCGCCGGTAAGCAGCGACCAGCCACCCGCCGTGTTGTGATGATGGTGGTGGTGCGAATGGCCATGGTCACGCTCTACAGGGGCGTGGCTATG
Organism: Comamonas sp.; assembly: GCA_036646255.1. Lineage (GTDB taxonomy): Bacteria > Pseudomonadota > Gammaproteobacteria > Burkholderiales > Burkholderiaceae_C > Comamonas. Next base: position 40,585 of record JAVXMM010000024.1, on the reverse strand, counting down.
GCCTTGGTGTGCATTCCCTTCATGCGCGTGCCCACGCTCATCAGGCGGCGCGTGGCGATGTTCATGACCGTGGTGCCATAGCTCGGCCTTGTCCAGCAAAAAGAAGAACACCAGACCCAGCAGCAAAGTCACAAACAATGCCTTGGGGCTGACGTGGCTCTCAAACGCCTCGGGCAGCAGGTGCACAAAGGCCGTAGCCAACAGCGCGCCCGCGGCCAAGCTGAGCAAGTGCTGCGCGCCAAAACGGCTGCCCTCGCGGCCAATGCCACTGCGCATCAGGGCTGCGGCAATCCACACACTGCCCAAGCCGGCAGCCAAAGTAGCCAGCACGATTGCTATCAAAGTCATTGCAAACTATCTTTTATAGGCAGGCGCCAAGGCCATATTTTCAAATAAAACATGGATTACCCAGGCACCGATTGACAGCCATAGTAGCAGCTTATTGCTACACAGTTGCATTAATAAAGCAAAAAAGCCCCTGTTGTTGCAACAGGGGCTTGGTGCCACAAAGCGGCTAGGTCAATGCGCCTTTTCCCAATTAGTGCCAAAACCAATCTCGGCCAGCAACGGCACTTTCAGATCGGCCACGCTGGCCATGATGGCGGGGATCTCGGCACGCACCCACTCCTGCTCAACCACCGGCAGCTCGAACACCAATTCATCGTGCACTTGCACGATGACTAGGATGCCGGTCTTTTCCGCATCAAGCCTGGTTTGCACGGCGACCATCGCTTTTTTAATCAGATCGGCGGCCGTGCCTTGCATAGGCGCGTTGATGGCCGCACGCTCGGCGGCCTTTTTGCGCGGACCGTTGCCGCCATTGATCTCGGGCAGGTACAGGCGTCGACCAAACACGGTCTCCACATAGCCCTGGCTATGGGCCAACTCTACGGTTTCATCCATATAGCGCTTTACGCCCGGATAGCGCTGGAAGTACTTATCGATATAGGCCGCTGCAGCCTTGGTTTCGATACCCAGGTTCTTGGCCAAGCCAAAGCTGCTCATGCCATAAATCAGGCCAAAGTTGATCACCTTGGCATAGCGGCGCTGCTCGTTGCTGACCTCATCCACGCTTACTCCAAACACTTCGGCGGCGGTAGCACGGTGCACATCTTGGCCAGTCTTGAAGGCGTTGAGCAGTGCCTCATCGCCGGAGAGGTGGGCCATGATGCGCAGCTCAATCTGCGAATAGTCGGCACTGGCAATCAGCTTTCCCTCAGGCGCGATGAAGGCCTCACGCACACGGCGGCCCTCGGGTGTACGCACAGGGATGTTTTGCAAGTTGGGGTCGTTGCTGGACAAGCGCCCAGTCACGGCCACGGCCTGCGCATAGTGTGTGTGCACGCGGCCATCAAGCGGCAGCGCCATCTGCGCTAGTTTGTCGGTGTACGTGCCTTTGAGCTTGGACAGACTGCGGTGCTCCAGCAACTTGGCGGGCAGCGGGTAGTCCTCAGCCAGTTTCTCCAGCACTTCTTCGTCGGTACTGCGCGCGCCGGTGGCGGTTTTCTTCACAACGGGCATGCCCAGCTTGTCAAAGAAGATTTCGCCCAGCTGCTTGGGGCTGCTCAGGTTGAACTGCTGGCCAGCAATTTCATAAGCCTCTTCTTCCAGCTTCAAAATGCGCGCGCCCAGATCGTTGCTCTGGCGGGCCAGCTCGCCCGCATCAATACTCACGCCATTGCGCTCAATGCGGAACAGCGCTTCACTGGTCTGCATTTCCAGCTCATAAATATGTAGCAGGCCAGCGTTAACCTGGATCTGCGGCCACAGCACACTGTGCACATCCAACGTCTGATCGGAATCCTCACAGCTATACGCCGCGGCCTTATCAACCGCAACTTGCGCAAACGGAATCTGGCCTTTTCCCTTGCCGCACAGGTCTTCGTAGCTGATACCCGTACGGCCAGTGTGGCGCAGCGCCAAACTGGTCAGGTTATGTGGGCGGTGCACTTCCAGTACATAAGACTGCAGCATGGTGTCGTGCGCATAGCCGCGCACGGTGATGCCGTGGTTGGCAAATACATGCTGGTCATATTTGACATGCTGACCCAGCTTCTTCCTACTGGAGTCTTCCAGCCAGGGCTTGAGTTTGGCCAGCACCAGAGCCATATCCAGCTGCTCGGGTGCCTCCATGCCTTCGTGGCGCAATGGGATGTAGGCCGCCTCGCCAATCTGCACGCTAAAAGAAATACCCACAATCTGAGCCACCATTTCGTCCAGCGAATCGGTCTCAGTGTCGATGGCCGTCAGCTCGGCCGCGTTGATCTTGGCTAGCCATTCATCCAACTGCGCCTCAGTCAGGATCGTGGTGTAGACCACATCGCGCTGCTGGGCCTCCACCGCGATCTCAGTAGCAACGGCATCGTCCACATCAAACAGGCCACCCTGGGCGCTGTCAGCCTTGACTGCTTTGTCCGCTTTTTGGGCCGATGTCGCCTCAGAAACCGTAGCACCCAGCGCACGCGCCAAGCCCTTGAAGCCGTATTTTTCGTAAAAAGGAATCAGACCATTGCTGTCCGGCTCAGCCAGAGTCACCGCATCCAGCTGTGGCAGGCCGGTGATGTATTCCGTCAAGTCGCAATCGGTCTTCATCGTCACCAACTGTCGGCTCAGTGCTAGTTGGCCCGATGCGATGGCATCACGCAAGTTTTGGCCTGCAACGCCCTTAATGGCGGCGGCATTGGCTATCAAATTGTCTAGCGTGCCGTATTCTTCCAGCCATTTGGCAGCGGTCTTGGGTCCCACCTTGGTGACGCCAGGCACGTTGTCCACGGTGTCGCCCACAAGCGCCTGGTAGTCGACCATCAATGAAGGTGGCACACCAAACTCCGTGGTAACCCCTGCGATGTCGCGCTTTTTACCATTCATGGTGTCGATGATGGTCACATGCTCGTTCACCAGCTGGCTCAAGTCCTTGTCGCCACTGGAGACGATGACATTGATGCCTTGTGCGGCCGCCATCTGCGCCAGCGTAGCGATCACATCGTCGGCTTCGACGCCTGGCACAGCCACCACTTTCCAGCCGAGGAGCTGCACCACCTCATGGATAGGCGCGATTTGCTCGCGCAGGTCGTCGGGCATGGGCGAGCGCGTGGCCTTGTACTCGGTGTACATGGCATCGCGGAAGGTCGGGCCGCTGGTATCAAACACACAGACGGCGTACTCGGCCTGCACATCTTTCCTCAGCGCCTGCATCATGTTCACCATGCCCCGAATGGCACCCGTGGCGGGGCTTGTCGGGTCGCCGGGGTTGGCCCGCAGATCGGGCATGGCATGGTAGGCGCGGTACAAATAGCTGGAGCCATCGACCAGCACGAGGGTAGGAGGATTACGCATATTGACATTGTGCCCGGTACGCAAAGGCCGGGTAGCAAATTACAATGCCTATATGCGCGCTACCACCACCACCTTTATTGCCCCCGCACTGGCTTTGTTGCTAGCGGCCCCCGTTTTTGCCCAGCAGCCAGCAGCCCCCCCTGCGGAAGATACCAAGCCCCAGCAGACAGAGCAGGCAACCCAGCCCAACGACAAAAACAACCAGAAGGCGGAATACATTCGCGTAGAAGACGCTGGCAGCCGTATTGACGAGGTACGTATTGGCGGCCAAACGCAAAGTATCCACGTGCAACCCAAGGTGGGCAATATGCCCGCCTACGAGGTCAAGCCTACCGATGGCGCCCGCAGTCGCCCTGATGGTTTTGGAGACACGCAAAGCAAAAAGCGCGTATGGAACATCGGTAATTTCTGAGCGTCTTGGTGCAGCACACTGTCGCACGCCGCCCAGACTTGCGATAATCGAAACTTTTGTTACCTGCCCCGACCTTGGTGCACGGGTACCATAGCCAGCTTGGATGCGATCAAGCTGGCTTTGTTTTTATAGCGACGATCTCACTGCCATGGCTGTTTTCACTGAAGTATCCGAAAAGGCTGCCAAAGCCTTGCTCAAACGCATGTCCCTGGGCGATTTCGTGTCGCTGCGCGGTATTGAAGGCGGTATTGAGAACACCAACTACTTTCTGACCACAACCGGGGGGGAGTACGTACTAACGCTGTTTGAGCGGTTGCGCGCTGACCAACTGCCGTTTTATCTGTACCTGATGAAGCACCTGGCACAAGCAGGCGTGCCCGTGCCCAACCCGCAGGCAGACGCTAAAACGGGCGACATCTTGCTGCAGGTGGAAGGCAAGCCTGCCGCCATCGTCAACAGGCTGCGCGGCAAAAGCCAGCTGGCGCCACAAGTTGCGCACTGCCAATCGCTAGGCGGCGTGCTGGCTCAAATGCACCTAGCTGGCAAAGACTACCCGCGCCAGCAGCCCAATCTGCGCGGCCTGCCTTGGTGGAACGAGACCGTACCCGTAGTCATGCCCCATCTAGAGGCGCCCGCTGCCGAGTTGCTGAAGAGCGAAATTGCCTACCAAAACCACATCGCAGAATCGTCGGCCTATACCGCGCTGCCACGCGGCCCGGTACATGCAGATCTGTTCCGTGACAACGCCATGTTTGAAGGCGAAGAGCTCACTGGCGTCTTCGACTTTTACTTTGCCGGCATGGATACCTGGCTGTTCGACATAGCCGTCGTTATCAACGACTGGTGCATTGACTTGCCCACCGGCGAGATTGACCAAGCCCGCGTTGATGCCCTGCTGGCCGCCTACCAGGCCGTGCGCCCCTTTACTGCGGCCGAGCGCCAGTTGCTGCCCGCCATGCTGCGTGCCGGCGCGCTGCGTTTTTGGATATCGCGCCTGTGGGATTTTTACCTGCCGCGCGAGGCATCTATGCTCACACCGCACGATCCCACTCATTTTGAACGCGTGCTGCGTGCCCGTTTAGCCACCCCGTTAGTACTGGCCTAATCTTCGATCCGCAAACCCGCACGCGCCCCGCCCCCATCAAAGCATGGGTTACAGTGCCCCATCCCCTTTGATTGATGCTGCAGCCCCGTGCTGCAGCTTGCTTTGCGCATGAAACTACGAATTGCCACTGCCCGCCAAGGCGTTGCCTGGGTACAAGACGGCATCAAGACCTTTTGGAAGCAGCCGCTGGCACTCACGTCGCTGTTCTTTCTGACCATGATGGTGATGTCGCTTTTAGGCGCCGTGCCCATTGCAGGCACGTTTGTGGCGCTGGCTTTGCTGCCCATGTCCACGCTGTGCATGATGATTGGTACGGCCTTGGCCGCTCGCGGCGAGCGCCCTAGCCTGCCTACAGTGCTGCAAGCTCTGCGCATGGAGCCCGAGCGGCGCAACGCCTTCATCACGCTGGGGGTGTTCTATGCACTGTCTTTTTTGCTGGTGCTGGGCTTTTCGGCCTTGTTTGATGGCGGGCAGTTCGCCAAGCTCAACCTTACGGGCGGCGCCATCAGCAAAGAGATCGTGATGCAGCCCGATTTTCAGCGCGCCATGTTTGCCACCATGCTGCTATACGTGCCGCTGTCCATGCTGTTTTGGCACGCGCCGGGTTTGATTTACTGGCACCGCGTTCCCGCCATCAAGGCCGTGTTTTTTAGTATGGTGGCCTGCACCCGCAATGTTGGCGCATTTTTGCTATTTGGCATTGCGTGGATGGCCGTAGGCATTGGCTTTGGCATTGTGTTTGCCCTGACCAGCGCCCTGATCGGCAGCCTGCTGGGAAGTTGGGCAGCTGCGGTGCTGGCAATTGCCGGATCGCTGGCGTTGGCAGCGATGTTTATGAGCTCCGTCGTCTTCAGCTTTCGCGACTGCTTTGAAGCGCCAGACACACCTGCCAGCAGCGTGATTTAAGTCTTTTTAGCGGCTAGCGCTTGCATTCCAAGCGCTAGCCGCTATTATTTTTGATGCATCTGGTGCAGATACCTGCGATCGTCTAACGTCGAGAAGACCACCGCAAACACAACCCCCAGCGCCGCACCCAGCACGGTGTCCAAAATTCGCTCTACTGGCATGCTGCCACCAGTCGTAGGCGCCACCAGATAAACCATCAGCAATGCCATGGGCGTGACCGTAATCTGCCCCAGTGCGTAGTTGTAGCCAATGACCAGCTCAGTAACGAACTGGAGCAGCACGATCAACGCCACCACCCACCAAAAGCCCAGCTGCTGCGACAGCACCAAGCCCGCTAACATGGCCCCCACCACCGTGCCCGCCATGCGCTGCAGCGCGCGGTTTATGGTGATGTGCAGATGCGCACCCTGCATCACGGCCGTAGCACCAATCGCGGCCCAAGCCGGGTGCTGCCAACCTGCTGCAGAGGCGATAAGAGCCGCCAGCGCGGCGCACAGAGTGATGCGGCCTGCGGTCATCAGCGCGTCGCGCATAGGCATCGCCACGGGCGCGGGCAATTGGAGCTGAGGCAAGGCCGCGCTGCGTGACCAGTCCGTCGCCCAGCACACCAGGCAAGCGATAGCGCCGCCCGCAGCCGTTGCCCAGCCCCGATCTGCCACCACGGCCCAGCTACTGACGGGCGCCAGCGCAGCACCGGCGGCAAACGACACTATGACTGCCCCCGGCGCACCCAGCACCCAGTGGCTCACCGCCCAGGTGGCGGCTCCGGTGATCAAGGCCAGCGCCAGCAGCATTAGCCACGGCGCAGCACCCGCCAGTGACACCAGCGACTGCACGAGCACTGCCACCGTCAACAGCCCTGCGGACAGCAACACAATGCGTTTGCGCTGCGACAACGGTGCAAAGCGGCCAAACAAGGCCGCCAGCGCCCCCAGCGATGCAAAACCCACTAGGTGGGGCCAAGGGGAGAGGCGCGCAACCACCATGGCCAGCAACACCGTCAGCGCCGCCTGTGCGGCGGCTACCAAGGTGATGCGCAGCGAAGGGGGTGAAGTCAGACGGATGCTGTCGCGCAACTGGCGCTGGGACAGAATGGCCCGCAGTACTTGGGAGTGCGCAGGTGCGCTGGAGGACGGCTCAGCAGGGTTGGCGGGTGCTGCGGCCGCAGGCAAGCCGCGGTCGGTGGCCTGCCCGACTTGCGCGGGATCTTGGGAAGAATTCACCAGAGGTATTTTGCGCCGCAGAGCTTAACCTTGCCTCAGGGTAATTTTTTGCACCAGACCCGAGCGAACGCCAAACGCCAATCGCACAGGCTTGCCACCCGCGCCTTGCGCCGCCCTATACCACGGTCAGCTTGGCCACCGACAGCGCCAGCCACTTGGTGCCGTGGCGGGGGAAGTTGACTTGGGCGCGCGCGTCGTCGCCCGCACCCTCTACCGCCAGCACCTTACCTTCTCCAAACTTGTTGTGGAACACGGCAATACCCGCCTTAATGCCATGCGATGGCACAGCTTTTTGCGGTGGTACCGGCGGGCTGGCCCAGGTCTCGGCTCCCGCCCTCCCATAGCCAAAACCACCACCAGCACCCGCCCCACGGGCTCCGCCAGCTCCTGAATTAAAAGCAAGGCTGCCCATACCACTGCCAAAACCAGAATGCTTGGGCGTGAGCCATTTGAGTGCTTCCTCGGGCAGCTCATCCAAAAAGCGGCTGCGCACGTTGTATCGCGTGGTGCCGTGCAACATACGCGTTTGAGATGTGGATAAATACAGGCGCTTGCGCGCGCGGGTAATGGCCACATACATCAAGCGGCGCTCTTCCTCCAACCCGCCCATGTCGCTCATCGCATTCTCATGGGGGAACAAGCCTTCCTCCAGCCCAGCGATAAACACCACATCAAACTCCAGGCCCTTACTGGCGTGCACAGTCATCAGTTGCACCGCCTCTTGCCCAGCCTGGGCCTGGTTGTCTCCCGCCTCCAGCGCGGCGTGCGTCAAAAATGCCACCAGCGGCGACAGCGTTTCGCCCGTATCAGGGTTGATCATTGGCGCATTGCCCACGTCGGGCAGCTTGGTACCCAGCACCGGCGCATCAGGGCTCAGGCCTTGACTGACCGGGCTTTGGCCTGCTGCTGGGATGCCCATCGCCTCTTGCTCATCCACGGGGATCGCCACCGCGTCTTTGCCAAAGCCTTCTTGCATGACAAAGCTCTCGGCAGCTGTCACCAACTCACCCAAGTTGTCGATGCGGTCAGCGCCTTCTTTTTCGGCCTGGTAGTGCTCAATCAGGCCGCTGGCTTGCAGCATGCGCTCGATCGTCTCGCGCAGGGTTTTGCCCTGCGTCTCTTCGCGCAGCACATCAATCAGCGCAACAAATGCTTGCAGCTTGGTGCCAGCTTTGCCCGCCACCGTGGTCACAGCATCATTCAGCGAGCAACCAGCAGCCTGAGCTGCCTCTTGTAATTGCTCCATGGTGCGCGCGCCAATACCGCGCGGGGGGAAGTTCACCACCCGCATAAAACTGGTGTTGTCGTGCGGATTGTCCAGCAAGCGCAAATAGGCTAACGCGTGCTTGATTTCGGCTCGCTCAAAAAAGCGCAGGCCGCCATACACGCGGTAGGGCACCCCAGCGTTAAACAGATTGGTTTCCAAAATCCGGCTTTGCGCATTGCTTCGGTAGAGCACGGCGATCTCGCTGCGAGCCACCTCATCGCTTTTGATCAACGACTTGATCTCATCCACCATCCATTGCGCCTCAGCAATGTCGGTCATCGACTCGCTCACTCGCACGGGTTCACCCGGGCCTTGGTCGGTGCGCAGGTTTTTGCCCAAGCGGTTGCTGTTGTGGCTGATCAACGCATTGGCACTGTCCAAAATATTGCTGTAGCTGCGGTAGTTTTGCTCCAACTTGATCTGCTGGCGCACATCAAACTCGCGCACAAAATCCTGCATATTTCCCACGCGTGCGCCGCGAAAGGCGTAGATGCTCTGGTCATCATCACCCACCGCAATCACGCTGCCACTGGCCACATATTTGCCGCCCGCCATATCGCCAGCCAACTGCTTGAGCCACAAATACTGCAGCTTGTTGGTGTCCTGAAACTCATCCACCAAAATATGGCGAAAGCGGTGCTGGTAATGCTGACGGATGGGGACGTTGTCGCGCAGCAACTCAAAGCTGCGCAACATCAGCTCGCCAAAATCCACCACGCCTTCACGCTGGCATTGCTCCTCGTAGAGCTGGTATAGCTCAACTTTTTTACGCTCAGCCATGTCACGAGCTTGCACATCGGCGGGACGCAACCCTTCTTCCTTACAACCGCTGATGAAGTACTGCAGTTGCTTGGGCGGCAGCGATTCCTCATCCACATTGAACTGCTTGCAAAGGCGCTTGACAGCCGACAACTGGTCTTGTGTGTCCAGGATCTGAAACGCCTGCGGCAAGTTTGCCGATTTGTAGTGCGCGCGCAGCATGCGATTGCACAGCCCATGGAAAGTGCCAATCCACATGCCGCGCACATTAATGGGCAGCATGGTGGACAGACGCGTCAACATCTCTTTTGCCGCCTTGTTGGTAAAAGTAACTGCCAAAATGCCGCCCGGCGTAGCACGGCCGGTTTGCAGCAGCCAGGCAATGCGTGTGGTCAGCACCCGCGTCTTGCCCGAGCCCGCGCCAGCCAGAATCAACGCATGGCCTGCGGGCAAGGTAGCGGCGGCCAGCTGCTCGGCGTTCAGCCCTTGGAGCAGTGGCAAAGGGGCGGGCGCATCGTCATGCGACGGCGCAAACAAGTCGTTCGAATACATGGCTCCATTGTAGGGACGGTGCTGCACCTGCTGCTGCGTCACGCGGCCTTGCCGTAGTACCGCACCTTAGGCCAAGGCTTTTGCGAAAGCCGGGCATGCTGATAGAATCAATCACCGGGCCCAAGTTTCTTGTGGTCCGGTTTTTTGTGTCTGTGCAACTGCAGATCTGGTGCCGCCATTTCCAGCGCGGATCACCCACAAAGCCGGGCTCCAAGCCAAGCGCCCCATCGCTGCGAAATTGTTCGCTGCGACCTCTTATGGAGCTTGGAATCAGATGGAAATCTTCGACTACGACAACATTCTTTTGCTGCCCCGCAAGTGCCGCGTGGAAAGCCGCTCGGAATGTGACACCAGCGTTCAACTGGGCAACCGCACTTTCAAGATGCCGGTCGTGCCAGCCAACATGAAAACGGTGGTGGACGAGAAGATCTGCATCTTCTTGGCGCAAAACGATTTTTTCTACGTGATGCATCGTTTCGATATCGACAACGTGGCCTTCACCAAGGACATGCAGTCCAAGGGCTTGTTTGCCTCAATCTCGCTAGGCGTGAAGCAACCTGATTACGACACAGTAGACCGCTTCGTGGCCGAGGGCATCTGCCCTGAGTACATCACCATCGACATCGCCCATGGCCATGCCGACAGCGTGAAGAACATGATTGGCTACCTGAAGGAAAAAATTCCTGCAGCCTTTGTGATCGCAGGCAACGTGGCTACGCCCGAAGCCGTGATTGACCTGGAAAACTGGGGCGCAGACGCTACCAAAGTGGGCGTGGGCCCCGGCAAGGTCTGCATCACCAAGCTCAAGACCGGCTTTGGCACAGGCGGCTGGCAGTTGTCGGCGCTCAAGTGGTGCGCCCGCGTGGCCACCAAGCCCATCATTGCCGACGGTGGCATTCGCAGCCACGGCGACATCGCCAAGAGCATCCGCTTTGGCGCGACCATGATCATGATCGGCTCCCTGTTCGCAGGCCATGAAGAATCACCCGGCAAGACTGTGGAAGTCGATGGCGAGTTGTTCAAGGAATATTACGGCTCGGCTTCTGACTTCAACAAGGGTGAGTACAAGCACGTTGAAGGCAAGCGCATTCTGGAACCCGTTAAGGGCCCGCTGATGAATACGCTGGTCGAGATGCAGCAAGACACGCAGTCGTCTATCAGCTACTCGGGCGGCACCAAACTCATGGATATCCGCAAGGTGAACTATGTGATCTTGGGCGGCGACAACGCGGGCGAACACCTGTTGATGTAAACCAGCCCTAGGGGTGGCGCCATCGTTGATTTTTGTAAAAATAGGCAACTAGCGCCCACTCACAGACAATATGAACTCCTGTTTTGATAGCGTTTACCTACGCCAAAATACAGAATTCATCGATAAAATTAAAAGGCAATTCGGGTGTTTTCCCTAGCCGCCTAAAAAATTGGTGCATAATATGAGGCTTGCTGCAGCGGTGCAGCAATATGTGGGCTCTTAGCTCAGTTGGTAGAGCAGCGGACTCTTAATCCGTTGGTCGAGTGTTCGAATCACTCAGGGCCCACCAGATACGGCCTAGGCTTTTTAAGCCTAGGCCGTTTTATTTTTTCCAAGAACGTGTTTGCGCTCCAAACGCATCACACCCACTAGCGCAATGGTTGCGCATGCACTTGTAGAATTTGACCAATACCTCGCAATCGCCCGCTTTTCTCAGCCTATGCGAAAAGCGCCCTTCGCCCCTTACCCCCTGACCACCATGCACTCTTTGCTTCGCCCCGTGTTCGCCTGCCTTGCTTTTGCTGTTGCCACCAGCGCATCAGCGCATGTCACCGTCAGCACCCCCTGGGCGCGCGCGACCGTGGCCCAGCAGCAGGCGACCGGCGTATTTATGGATCTAAAATCCGCCCACAACAACGCCAAGCTGGTGAGCGTAAAAACCGATGCCGCTGCTAGCGCTGAGATGCATGAAATGAGCATGCAAGACAATGTGATGAAGATGCGCGCCGTACCAAGCATTGACCTACCCAATGGCCAGGTTGTCAACCTCAAACCCGGCGCCTTTCACATCATGCTAATGGGCTTGAAAAAGCCGCTGAGTGCGGGTGACAACGTTCAGCTAACCCTAGAGATCGTGCACGAAGACGGCGCCAAAGAGAGCCTGGCTGTAACCGCCCCGGTACGCGCACTAGGCGCCCAAACCCCTGCAGCCCACGGAGAGCACAGCACATCTGGCGCACCCCACAGCTCACACCAACACTAATCACCACTCACACTCCGCTTATCAGCCACTCCAACAAGTGGCTTTTTTGCATCGCAACATGTCACAAAGGTTTGACGTTACATTTGTTATAGATCAATGGTTTGCATGTTCACTCCTCTGTAGCATTCAAAAATTTTGATTACAATTGACGTTACGATTAAATCGAGTTATTGACATTTGATTACAAGCTCTCAAAATGGACTTGCTTGCGCGCTACAAGCAAGGCGTGATGGAGCCCACACCAAGGCCATTCGCCGGTAATCGTTGGCGATTTTGCAAGGGAGAGTTGATATGTCTGAGTTGATTTTGCATGCCGCCCACCTGAGTGAAGCACATCAACTGCGTTTTAGCTATCTGTTTAATGTTGCCGCCAAGCGTTGGCGTGCAAGCCTGCCCGAAAGCACCGAAAAACCTGCGACGGAACTCTGGGTAATTGACGCCAACAGCGCCCCAGATGCCATCAGCGAGCGTCCAGATACCGCCTGCGTCTTGCTGATTGCCACTGATGACCAGGCCGACGCCTTGCGCGACCAGTGGCCCAACCAGATTGATGCCCAGTTGCCTCCTGATTACAGCGTAGGGCGCCTGACGCAAATGCTCGAGCAGATCAGTCTGCAAGCCCACAGCAAGCGGGTGCGTGAATCGCTAAAAAACCGCCGCACACAAGGCATAACCACCGTACACAATGTACAGGTCAAAAATGCAGATGCCGTCTTCCTCAAAGCCACGCAGATCGAAGCAGCAGACGCAGTACCAGCCCCCGGCACCCGTTTTCGCATTAAGCGCTGGACACAATTGATCGGCAGCATGGCCGGCCAACCTTATCGCCAAGCGCTGGCGGCCCTGATATCGGGTGACCGCACGCTAGAGGAGCTGCAAGAGCGCTCCACACTAGAGCGCGCCGAGCTGCTGCGCTTGCTTCAAGTGCTGCGCGGCAAAAGCGTACTGACCGAAATTGCCCCGCCTGTCAGCGCACTCAGCACGATCGAACTGCCAGTAGCCACTAGCCAGGCAGCGCCACAAACCAGCAAGGCACGCGGACTGTTTCGCCAGCTCAGCCGCTGGATTGGCCAAACCCGCGGCACCGTCTGACGGAGAATCACATGCAACATCCGATCAAACGCATCGTCCTGCTAGGCCCCATGGGCATTGGCAAAACCACGGCCATCCGCAGCCTGTGCGGCAGCCTGACCATTGAATGCGAAGCTCCCAACCTAGACAAGCTCGCCCACTCCAAGGAGACCACCACGGTGGGCTTGGATTTCGGCGAGATCAAGCTGGACGATGAGGACACCCTACAAATCTACGGCTGTCCCGGCCAGGAGCGCTATGATTTTGTGCGCGAATGGGCACTCTCCCTAGCCTTTGGCGCGATTGTGATGGTCGACATCAATACGCCCGATGCGCTAGAGCAAACCGCTGCACTAATCCAGCAGTGCTATCGTGCGCCCAATGTGCACTCAGTGATTGTGCTGATTTCTCGCCCCGCCTCTGCTGCCCAGCAAGAGATGTTTACCGTACGCCTGTCCAACTATCCCGAATGCGCAGTGCCCGTGCTTACCGCCGATCCACGCAACCCGGCGCAGATGCTGGACACGCTGGACATCATCGCGGCCATGCTGCCCGATGAAACAGCGGTCTAAAGCCACCGCTCAACAGCCACATACCAGAGCGACAGCAGGCCCTGCAGCCTTCCGTTAAGCTCGTGCATCATTGAGATACGGCGCCCGCAAAAGGCGCCGTATCTGCTTCTCCCTCTCCCCTTCTTTTAGACGACGCCGCCCCAGCCCTGCAGGTGTCGTACCTTCCATGAACCCATCGCCGCAGAACGCACCGCCCGCCTCGCCATCCCAGCCTCAACCGCAGTGGGTGCTGGCCGTCATGCTGGCGCTCTTGGGCATGTTGGGCCCTTTTGCGATTGACACCTACCTGCCCGCCTTCTCGGGTATTGCCTCATCGCTTAACGCATCGCCGCTGGAGATGCAGCAAACCCTGTCCGCCTACCTGTTCGGCTTTGCGTTCATGAACCTGTTCCACGGTGCGCTATCCGACAGCTTTGGCCGCCGCCCCGTGGTGCTGTGGGGCTTGGCTGCATTTGCACTCACGTCGGCAGGCTGTGCACTGGCGCAAACACCAGAGCAGTTGATCTTGTTCCGCGCGCTACAAGGCTGCACTACCGGCGCCGGGATTGTGGTGTCGCGCGCTGTAGTACGCGATTTGTTCCCTCCCGCCCAGGCACAACGGGTAATGAGCCAGATCACCATCTACTTTGGTATCGCACCTGCCATCGCCCCCATGATTGGCGGCATGCTCATCGCCTACGCCAACTGGCAATCTATCTTCTGGCTACTGTTTGTGATTGGCGCGCTGCTGTGGTTCTACAACTGGCGCGCCCTGCCCGAGAGCCTACCACCCAGCAAGCGCCAACCCTTTGATTTAAAAAACCTGATGCGCGGCTACTGGCAGCTGTGCACCAGCCCACGCTTTTTACTGCTGGCCATTGCCAGCGGCGTGCCCTTTAACGGCATGTTCATCTATATCCTGTCGGCGCCCACGTTCTTGGGCACGCACATGAAGATGCAGCCCACGCAGTTCTTCTGGTTCTTTTTATGCACCATCGGCGGCATCATGGCGGGCGCCTGGGTCAGCGGTCGACTCGCGGGCAAGATCCCGCCCAAGCGCCAAGTACGCCATGGCTTTTTGATCATGTTCCTGGTCTCCAGCATCTACCTGGCACTCAACCTGGTGCTGCCGCCCCACCCCTCATGGGCACTAGTTCCCGTAGGCGTTTATTCCTTCGGCTGGGCATTGGTGACGCCCGTAGTCACCCTGATGGTGCTCGATCTGCACCCTGAGCGCCGGGGATTAGCCTCCTCACTGCAAGCCGTAGTTTCATCCGTCGCCAACGGCATTGTTGCAGGGGTATTGGCGCCGCTGGTGATGGACTCCACCATCAGCCTGGCCATCGCATCGCTGGCCTTGATGGCGATTGGCCTGGCCTGCTGGGTGTACTTTCACCATCGTTGGCCAGAGATTGGTCGACATGCCAGCCGCTGATGCATAGATAAATAGGCTCCCAGCAGCCAGCCAACGGGCGATAGCAGCTATTAATTTGGTAGTTTTTGTTCAGTGCTGGCTCCAGCGGCTTAGCGTGCGCTGCTGACCCGGGCTTCACGCCATCGGACTAGCCACTTTCATTGGCTCGCTAATGAAAGCAAGCAGAGCCAAGCGCCCCCGAGATTTCCGTCCCCACGCTTCGCTACGAGCAAGCTTCGCCTCTCAGGCACTGGGGCGGAGCAGGGCAGAAACCCGTTCGCTGTACTCCTTCAAACATTGCCAGCGCTTGATCCGACAGCACCTGCGTACCCAAAATGGGTATTCAGGGGATGAGGACATCTAACGGCCTGCGTGAATTTCGCTATGAATGCAGGCGGCTGATTTTTTAGGCATTTCGACCTCTAGCGCCCAGCCATCAGGCGCTAAGCGCTATCAAAAAATAGTACGCAAAGAAGCTACCTCGACCCCCTGCCCTCATTTTTTGCATGCGCGGAGGAGTTACAAGGCTCTGGCTGGCGGTTACCCCCACTAGGTTCTTCGTGAACTGAGTCACCACGCCTGTGCGAGCGGAGCATGCAACGGGGAGCGCTGCCACCCACGCCCGCGCACCGCAGCTTGCCCGCTAGCAAAACCGAAGGGGCTCAGGCAGCAAGGGCGTATCTTCGACCCACCTTTCTGTGCACCAAAAAAGTGGGATGCTCACCGAGGCGAACTACGCTAAACAGACAAATAGAGCACGCCGCACAACACACATATGCGGCATTTTCGCGCAGCGCAAAATTCAGCACCTAAACGCCGAGCACAAGTCCAACAGCCCCCTGATCCGACCATCTCCTACCCATGGGAGAAGGAGCCAACGCATTAGCACCTGGCAGAGATGGTTTATCTGCCTCAACCCACCAGCGCCCATCCACCGTACACCAACAGCTATAAAAAAAAGAGCTTCCCAAGGGAAGCTCTTTATCTATGCAGTGATCTGCTTAGCGGTTGCCAGGGCGCTTGCGATTTTCGCCAGGCGTATAAGGCTTGCCGCCTGCGCCACCAAAGCGGGCACCACCTGCGGGAGCTGGCGAGCGACGGGGAGCAAAATCACCACCACCGCGACGGGCGCCGTGATCGCCGCCGCGGCCCTCAAAGCCACCACGGCCTTCAGCGCTGCGACTTTCGCCACCGCCAAAGCGGCGGTCAGGAGCACGTTCAAAACCACGGCCTTGTGGAGCACGGTCAAAACTACGGCCTTCTTGTGGACGCTCAAAGCTACGCTCTGGACGATCAAAGCTGCGACCCTCTTGCGGACGATCAAAGCTACGACCTTCTTGCGGGCGGCTAAAGCCACGGTCTGGGCGGCGGTCATCGCCAGCACGCTCAGGACGGCCACCAAAGCCAGCGCCGCGCGGTGCGTCAAAACCGCGGTTCTCACCGCCACGGCTGTCGCCACCACGGCCTGCAAAACCGCTGTCACCAAAGCCTGGCTTGCGACCATAACCGTCGCCATCACGACGGCCACCAAAACTGCGCTCGCCGCCACCAAAGCCACCACCAGGACGACCACCACGGCCACCACCACCAGGACGACCACCACGGCCTTCTGGGCGGGCAGAAGGCGCACGCTGGGTTGGCTCCATGCCAGGGATCACTTCGGATTTGAATTGCTGGCGGGTATAGGCTTCAATGTCAAAAATACGGCGACGATCGCGGAACTCGGCAAACGTCACAGCCAGACCAGAGCGGCCAGCACGACCGGTACGGCCAATGCGGTGGGTGTAATCTTCAGCCTTCATCGGCAGGCCAAAGTTGAACACGTGGGTGATGGTGGGCACGTCAATACCACGCGCTGCCACATCAGTTGCTACCAAAATTTGTACTTGGCCATTGCGCAGCGCCATCAGGCGACGGTTGCGCAAGCCTTGGCTCAAAGCGCCATGCAGAGCAACAGCCGAGAAGCCTTCTTGCTGCAGGTCAGTTGCCAAACCATCGCACTCAATCTGGGTGCTGGCAAACACGATCGCTTGGTTGATCGTGGTGTCGCGCAGCCAGTGATCCAACAGCTTGCGCTTGTGCTGGGCGTTGTCAGCCCAGAACAGCGTTTGCTTGATGTTGGCGTGCTTCTCTTGTGGCGAATCAATCGTCAGCTTCTTAACGCCGGAGCCGTTGTCGTGCATCACACGCATGGCCAGCTGCTGAATGCGCGGGGCAAACGTAGCGCTGAACATCATGGTCTGCTTACGCTGGGCAGTCATTTGATTGACTTCTGCCAGATCATCAGAGAAGCCCAAATCCAGCATGCGGTCAGCTTCGTCAACCACCAGGAATTGCACCTTGTCCAGCTTGATTTGCATGGAACGCTGCAGATCCAACAGGCGGCCAGGCGTCGCCACCACCAAGTTAGCGTTTTGCAGCTTGGCAATCTGCATCTGGTAAGGGATACCGCCCACCACGTTAGCTACACGGATGCCGCGGCAGTGCTTGACCAGCTCAATCGCGTCATGCGCAACTTGCTGGGCCAGCTCACGAGTCGGGCACAAAATCAACGCGCCGGGCACGGCAGCCTTGAAGCTGCGTTGGCTCATTGGGTTCTTGCGCTTGGGGCGCTTGGGTGCAGGCTCTCCGCTAGCCAACGCTTCTTCACGCTGGCGCTCAAACTCTGCACGTTCTTCAGCAGCCGCAGCGGCTTCTTGCTGAATCAGCGTATGCAATACAGGCAGCAAGAAAGCTGCCGTCTTGCCGCTACCTGTTTGGCTGGAGACCATCAGGTCGGTAAAGCCAGCGTCAACACCTTCGCCCAGCATGGCAAGCGGGATGGCTTGCAGCTGCACGGCGGTAGGCTGGGTATAACCCAAGTCGGCCACGGCTTGCACCAGCTCGGGCGCCAAGCCCAGCTCGACAAAGCCATTGGGCTCAGCAACCACTTCTTCAGCGGCTTCGGCTTCGGTTTCGTTTTCTGCTTGTTCAGCGTCTGCAGCCTGCACCACTTCTTCGGTGTCAAACTGGTCCAGCATCGAAGGCTGGTTTTCGGAGTCAATAAGGTCTTGCGCAGGCGCGGCTTCGCCCTGCGAGTGGATTTCTTGCGTCATGATCGTGCAAATGCAAAGGCCGGTCGCTGCGCGATTTTCGCATCGCAGTACCTGGGCCGTTTGTGGTTTCAAAAACATCAACCATCAAACGGAGCCGGCCTGTATAAGGTGCCGAGGGCGATCTATCTGTGCGGCCATGCTGCGAATCGCATGGCCCGGTGCGCCCGGTGTATGAAGGGAGATGTGCGAGTCTGCCAGCCCGAATTTTGTATGGCTGCTACAGACAAGCGTCGATTATCGCACGTTTCGGGTTTTCCCGCAGATCTGAACGGGATTCGCTGCACATGAACTCGCCAAGCGCGCACTGCCCGACCGTACGCACGCAGGCTCCCTCACAAAAAACGCAATCAACGGCGACTTCTCACGCCTGCGGCATCCGCACTGATCTAAGCCAATCCTATTGGCAGCAATACTAGGAATAGCTTTGTGATCCAAGCATATTTACCCCTCTGCTAGTACTGACGACATTGACAGCAGCTGTGATGCTAGTTGCGTGCAGCGGCAGAAGCGATAACGAGACACCGAATGCAAAAAATTCTTTCGCCTGCTTTAATGAAGGGCTGTACCACGCAGGCACCCAGGTCACTTCAGCTATAAAGGATCGTATTACGCCACAGCTTACACAGCCCCTGATCCACCTGCACCACCCCGTCAACGTTTGAAGAACGCATGGTGACAGAATGGGTTGTCGCCACCGCACCTTACCGGGGTTTTCCATTCAAAGTGGCAAGCAGCGTCGAAAGCCCAAACAAGCCTGTGAGCAGCTCCCGGTATGAGATTGACAAAATTACCAAGTTCGATATCAAGTAACCAGTAACTGCCCCCTATGGTTGACAGATCCCATGGCCAGATCGCGGAGCGAGAAAAGCCCTACAGAAGCTATATGCAAACATTGGTATATCTGCTGGCCGCTACAACAGCGACCCTGCTTTCGGCATGCGGGGGAGGAAATGGAGGTGGCTCTGCGGAACACATAGACTCCGAGGCCTGCTTCAATGCCGGTTTTTATCGGGAAGGCACCAGCATCAATGTCAACTACAGCAGCCGCGTAAACAGTGCGGCTGCGTACGAATCCAACCTTCTCCACCGTGTGACAAGCGTCAATGAGTCAAATGGCGTCACCTCCATCTTCGTCTCGCCTGATACCGGCCGGACCAGTATCCATTACTCCATCCAAAACGGCGCGCTTCTTAACCACGGCTCCAGCTCACTCGGTATTGGCTTTGGAACACGCGTTGTGATGGCGCCTCCATTGCAGGAGGTTATTTTGATGGAGCCTGGCCAGACGACCTCCCAAAATATCGTACAAACCAACGATCTCAATAAACCAGACAGCTCCACACGCACTACCCTCAAGATCGCCTATACAAGAACCTATGTTGGCCGCCAGAAGATATCAACTCCTCTTGGGAGGTTTGACACCTGTCAATTCGTAGTCCGCAACCATATTGAGGACATCGACAACGCCAGCGACAACAGGGATAAGGAATCCATCTCATGGGTGGCAGCCGAAGGTCCTTATCGTGGGCTGACACTCAAAACAGAAACTTCCACGCGTACACAAACCGGTATCCTTACGACCGCAAGTGAGGCCACGAGCGTGGCCCAGTTCGATATCAAATAGCTGGTGGTGTCATTTGCAAAAAATGCGAGCGGTAGTACGCCAGCTCGTCAATTGACTCATGCACATCCGCCAGCGCCGTGTGCTTTTGCGCTTTTTTAAAACCGGTTACCAGCTCGGGGCGCCAGCGTCGAGCCAGCTCTTTTAGGGTGCTGACATCGACATTGCGGTAGTGAAAGTAAGCCTCCAGATCTGGCATGTAGCGCGCAAGAAAGCGGCGGTCCTGACCGATGCTGTTACCGCACATGGGCACTTTGGCCTTTGGCACGTAACGCTTCATAAAGCGCAGCGCCTCGGCTTGCGCGGCTGCTTCGGTAATCTCGGATGCCTTCACGCGCTCGGTCAGGCCGCTGCGGCCGTGGGTGCCCCGGTTCCACGCGTCCATCTTGGCAAGCTCTTCGTCACTTTGGTGTATAGCAATTACCGGGCCTTCCACACGTACGCTCAGGTCGGCACTGGTCACAACCAAAGCAATCTCGATCACGCGGTGTTCTTGCGGATTCAGGCCCGTCATTTCGCAGTCCAGCCAGACCAGGTTCAGGTCAGACTTGGCCAGCTGCGGCACCTCAGCCGCGCTGGTGGGGATGTTCTCTTCTAGCATGCGGGCGATTGTCGCCGATGCCCTACACTCATTGCTCTTAGTCATCTAACGCCCCCACTCGTGACCGTATCGCTGATTTTCACCTTGATTTTTACCGCCGCGCTGGCACTGGGCGTGCTTGTCAAACTCTGGCTGGCATCGCGCCAAATACGCCATGTGGCGGCACACCGAGGCCAAGTGCCCGCGCTGTTTGCCGACCGTATCAGCCTGGCGGCCCACCAAAAGGCGGCGGATTACACCATCGCCAAAACCCGCTTTGGCCTGATTGAGCTGGCCATTGGCACCGTAGTGCTGCTGGGGTGGACTCTGCTGGGCGGCTTGGAGCTGCTCAACATCAGCTTGCTTAACACCGTTCACAACACCATGGGCCAGCAACTGCTCTTAGTCGCCGCATTTGCACTGATTAGCGGTTTGATCGACCTGCCCGGCAGTTACTACCAGACCTTTGTGCTGGAGCAGCGCTTTGGCTTTAACAAGATGACGCGCGGACTGTGGCTGGCTGACTTACTCAAAGGCGCAGTGATGGGCGCCATCATCGGCCTGCCAATCCTTGCAGTCATCCTGTGGCTGATGGGCGCTGCCGGCCGCTGGTGGTGGCTTTGGGCCTGGGCGGTATGGATGGGTTTTAACCTGCTGCTGATGGTGATATACCCCACGTTTATTGCGCCGCTGTTTAACAAGTTCAAACCACTGGATGATGAAACACTCAAAGCCCGCGTGACTCAGCTGATGGAGCGCTGCGGCTTCTCTGCCAAGGGTTTGTTTGTGATGGATGGCAGCCGCCGCAGTGCCCATGCCAATGCCTACTTCACCGGCTTTGGCGCCGCCAAGCGCGTGGTGTTTTTTGACACCTTGCTACAAAAGCTGAATGCCGACGAGGTGGATGCAGTGCTGGCGCACGAGCTGGGCCACTTCAAGCACAAGCACATCGTCAAACGCATGGTGGCGCTGTTTGCGCTGACCTTGCTGGGCTTTGCGCTCTTGGGTTGGCTGAGCCAGCAGCAATGGTTCTACCATGGGCTGGGCGTATCGACCATCATCGAAAGCAAGCACTACGGCATTCCTGCAGACAACAATGCCGTCGCCCTGCTGCTGTTCTTGCTGGCCGCGCCCGTGTTCAGCGGTTTTATTGCGCCGCTGATGGCTCAGTCATCGCGCAAGCATGAGTTTGAGGCCGATGCCTACGCCGCACAGCACACCCGCGCGCAAGACCTGCAGTCGGCATTGCTCAAGCTTTATGAGGACAATGCCTCCACCCTGACGCCCGATCCGCTGTATGTGCGCTATTACTATTCGCACCCACCCGCCATTGAGCGCATCAGCCATATGAACCAATTAGCACCCGCACCATGAGCCCATCGCAACTCCCCAAACAAGACTGGTCCAGCCAAACCCGCCGCGCACTTACTGCGCCCGAGGTGGTGACCCAGCTCGGTCAGCTCCCTGGCTGGGTACTGTCGGGTGACGGCGCTGATGTGGCGATTGAGAAAACCTTCCACTTCTCCAACTACTACGAGACCATGGCCTTTGTAAACGGCGTGGCCCTCATCGCCCACACGCAAGACCACCACCCCGATATGTCCGTGCACTACAACCGCTGCGTGCTGCGCTTTAACACGCATGACGTCAAAGGTCTGTCGGTGACCGATTTTGAATGCGCGCGCCGAATCGAATCGCTGCTGCAACTGGCCTGAACCCTTATGGCAAAACAAGGACGCCGTCACAACAGCAACAACACCAGTGATCTGCTCACCGGTCTGGTCGTGGGCAGCCACGGCCGCCACTGCGTGGTGGAGACGCCAGACGGAGAACGCCGCATCTGCTACCCACGTGGCAAAAAAAGCCAGGCCGTAGTGGGCGACCAGGTGCAATGGCTGGCACCGCCCCCCGGTCAGGGCGATGACGGTACGATCGAGCGCGTACAAGAGCGTAAAAACCTGTTCTACCGGCAAGACGACGTCCGCACCAAGATGTTCGCCGCCAATCTGGATCAGATCTTGATCCTGATCGCAGCCGAACCCGTGTTTAGCGAGATGCAACTAGCCCGCGCCCTGATCGCCGCAGAAGCCGCCCGTATCACGCCCATCATTGCCCTCAACAAAATGGATTTGGGCCAGGCATTCATGCGCGCCTGGGATCGCCTAGAACCCTATCGCACCATGCGTGACAACGCCGAAGACCCGCCGCACTACACCGTTCTGCCCTTCGCATTAGAAGACGCCGAAGAGGAAGACCGCGATGCCATCTATGGCCTGCTAGAGGGTAAAACTACTCTAGTGCTGGGCCCATCCGGCGTGGGCAAAAGTACACTCATCAACCTGCTGATCCCCGGCGCCAACGTGACAACCAACGAGATATCGCAGGCGTTGAACACCGGCAAGCACACGACGACAACGACCACCCTGTACTGGGTGGACGAGGCCCGCACCACGGCCATCATCGACTCGCCCGGCTTCCAGGAGTTTGGCCTCTACCACATCGCCCCCACCCAACTCCCCGCCTGCATGCCAGACATTGGCGCGCACGCCAAGGAGTGCAAGTTCTACAACTGCACCCACTTGCACGAACCAGGTTGCGGCGTGATTGACGTGGTGAAAAACGGCTCTGCCGAGCTGCCGATCAGCGCGAATCGCTATCGAATTTATGGCGAGCTGTTTGATGAATTGAGTCAGGTGGGGTATTGAGCCCTCGCGGCCTCACCGCAGCAATAGTCATCTAAAAGAAGAGCTGCTAGCACCCACTTGATATGGGTTAGCAGCTCTTTTTATAATAGCAAAACCCATCTTTCACGCGAGTCTTTGCAAAAGACTGCAAGTTGGCTGATACACAAGCTACTAAGGATACGGGGTCTTTCCTCAGTTGCCTGGTGGCACACTAGGCTGCCCATCTGAACCCTGGGTCGACGCGCACAAATTTACTCGCAGCCTTGGCCTCCATTGCACTGAAACCAAAATCGTGTGCAATGAGGCCAGCAATACTGTTTTCAACCTCGCAGAGCTACTGGGACTCATGCACGGTAGCTCTTCAATATCAACACGAGAGGTATTATCTTGGCCAAAATAATCCACACCATGATTCGCGTTCATGACCTCGAGCGCTCGCTCAAGTTCTACGCTGACGCATTGGGACTCTCCGTTAGCCATCGGCTCGACTTCCCAGACTTTTCACTCGTTTACCTGCGCAACGAGCAGAACGACTTTGAAATTGAGCTGACCTGGAACAAAGGCAGAGAAGAGCCCTATTCACACGGCGATGGCTATGGTCACATCGCCGTAGCTGTTGAAGAGCTGGACAAGGAGCATGCGCGAATGGCGGGCGTTGGCATCAATCCAGCCCCCATCAAAGAATTCAAGCGTGGTGACGAAATGCTCGCGCGCTTTTTCTTCATTCAGGATCCGGACGGCTACAAGATAGAAGTGCTACAGCGCGCGGGCCATTACATCTGACAGCTGAGGCTCAACCGCCAAACGGGGTGCTTCACTTGCTCATTCGTCGTTGAGAGCTTCGGTCATCTGGAAGCCTTTAAGCCTGTAAGCGCGGCTCTCACAACCCTTGATGCATCGTTGTTTCGACTTGTCGTTCGCAGGTACTGCCTGCGGCTTTGCGACTAGCCTCAGCCGAAATCTGCGACTTTCTGGGTCGTGTTAGCCACTCTTGGTTTAAGCCCAACCGCAAGCAGCCTGCCGGGAAAGCTTGATACCAAATTCAGTTTTTTTAGTTGATTTCTAACTCCAGCGCTTACCGAACATCCGCTAATCGCTATCAAATTTGCATTGTTCGCTTAGCTAGATTCAGTGGCTGGCGCCGCTAGCCGGGGCTGGCGCCGGCTGGAAAATCGCTGTCATTGGGCCACCTATGAAGTGGTTAGTGATCAAGGCAACCCCTTGCATTCCGGGCCTTCAAACAAGCGTCACCCCAAAAAATGCCGACGCGGGGATGAGCATCTATGGCTGGGCGCAACCAAGGGCACACATGATGTGCAACAGCCAGTATGGGCTTAAGCACTTTAGCCCGCTAGCGCGCATGCAGCTATGGTTATTTGCTATCAATTTTGAAAATCATCAATCTCCCCACCCTACCGGCAACGCCTCGGCATGTCCTAAATCCACATGCTCCTTCAAAAAATCCAACACCGCACGGGTGCGCGGCGGCAAGCGCTCTGGTTTACCTAGATAGACCGCGTGGATGGGCTCCAACACGCCTGTGTTAAACGGCTCCAGCACCACTTGCAGGCGGCCTGCAGCGATGTCCTCCCACGCGTGAAAGAGTGACAGCCGTGCCAAACCCGCGCCTTGCACGGCCAGGTTGCGCATTACGTCGCCGTCATTAATCCGTATGGTTTGGCCGATGTGGACCTCGAGCCTCTCGCCACCCACAATAAATGGCCAGTGCGGCACGATCCGTGGGTAGTTCCAGCCTATCCGGGTGTGGGTGGCCAGCTCATTGGGATGGGTAGGCCAGCCGTGGGCGGCCAAGTAGGTGGGTGCGCCTACGATAACCTGGCGCGTATGGCCCAGCAGGCGGGCCACTACGTCAGACGCAGGTAGCTGGCCCCAGCGCAGGGCAATGTCTGCCTGGGCTTCAATCAGGTCGACCACATGGTCGGTACAGCTGATATCCAACACCAAATCGGGGTAGCGTTGCAGCAGCTGGGGAACCAGGGGTACCAGCAGTCGCTGGCCGGTGGCGGTGCTGGCATTAATGCGCACCACCCCCTTGGGCTGGCTGCGTGTGGCCGTTGCGGCCTCCAGCTCGTTCAGGTCAGCCAGTACGCGCTTACCACTTTCGTAAAACTGGCGCCCTTCGGGCGTTAGCTCTACCCGGCGCGTGCTGCGCAGCAACAGCTGTACACCCAGACGTGACTCCAGCCGCGCCACCACTTTGCTGATGGCTGAGGGCGACACGCCCAGGTGGCGCGCTGCGGCCGAGAAGCCGCCACGCTCAGCCACCTGTACCAATACTTCTAGCTCGCCTGCGCGGTTGATCTCCCATGCCGCTTCTGGCGTGGGGTGGTTGATGATAGTGGGCTCTGTGTGGAGTGACATGTTTCAGACTACTGGCTTAATTTGTTCCACTGCAGAACAAATACGTTTCCATTATTCCATCTACACAAAAGCAACCTACCTTCTCACAATCGAGCCTTTTCCTCGTATGGGGAATTGTTTGTATTGAAAGGAAGGCACATATGCCTGTCTCGTTACTCGCGCTCACGGCTGGTGCCTTTGGCATTGGCACGACGGAATTCATCATCATGGGCCTGCTCACCCAGGTCAGCCTGGATTTGGGCATCAGCATCCCCACGGCAGGCACTCTGATTTCGGGCTATGCCTTTGGCGTGGCCGTGGGCGCACCCGTGCTCACTCTGGCTACACGGCGTTGGCCGCGCAAGCAGCTGCTTTTGGGGCTGATGCTGATCTTTATCGCGGGCAACGTCGCCGCCGTTTTTGCACCCAATTACGCATCGCTGATGGTAGCGCGCGTGCTTACATCACTGACGCATGGCACTTTTTTTGGCGTGGGCGCTGTGGTGGCCACCAGCCTGGTGGCAAAAGACAAGCAAGCATCGGCCATTGCGCTGATGTTCTCAGGCCTGACCCTTGCTACTTTGCTGGGCGTACCTGCAGGCACTTGGATTGGCCAACATTTTGGTTGGCGCATGGCGTTTGCAGCAGTGGCGTTGGTGGGCGTGGCAGCGCTGGCGATCTTGGCTGTATTTGTGCCTGCCAACCTCAAACAATCCGCGCCTGTTGCACTGCGCGATGAACTGTCCATCCTGGCGAGCGCACCGCTGTGGATGGGTCTGGGTATCACCGTGTTTGGTTTTGGCGGCGTGTTTGCTCTCTACACCTATGTAGAGCCCTTGCTATCGCAAATCACCCACATGGCCCCCGCGGGTGTAGCCGTTGCACTATTGCTGTTTGGCGCGGGCTCGGCCGTAGGCAATATCGCAGGCGGCAAGCTGGCCGACCGGGGCGTGCTGCGCGCGCTGTGGATCACCTTGAGCGCCTTGGTGGCCGTACTGCTACTGGGTCGCTGGGCCTTTAGTTCATCAGGCGCCGTCGCCATGGGGTATATCGCCCTGTTGGGCCTGGTGGCCTTCGCCACGGTGGCGCCCATGCAAATGCGGGTGATGCAAGGCGTGGGCGGCCAAAGCGCCACCCTGGCATCCAGCCTCAACATATCGGCCTTTAATCTGGGCAACGCACTGGGCGCCTGGGTGAGCGGCAGCTTGATTGCGGGCACGGGGTTGCTATCTATTGCCTGGGGAGCTGCTGCGCTTTCTGCCCTCGGACTGGTGTTGGTGGGGATGAGCCAGCGCCCCACGGCTGGCATTGCCTGCGCCGCAAACCCTTCCGTCTAAGCTTTTTAGGAGACTTTTGCTATGGAATACCGTTACCTCGGCCAGTCCGGTCTGAAAGTGCCCGCGTTGGGTCTGGGCACTGGCACCTTCGGCGGGCAAGGCCCGTTGTTCTCAGCCTGGGGACAAAGTGGTACAGACCATGCCAGACGCATGATCGATATTTGCCTGGATGCTGGCCTCAACCTGTTTGACAGCGCCGACGTGTATTCGGACGGCGCTTCGGAGACCGTACTGGGAGACGCGCTCTCCGGCCGCCGCCACCAGACGATCATCTCGACCAAGGTGGGCCTGCGTACTGGTAGCGGGCCCAACGATGCTGGCAGCTCGCGCCAGCACCTGATCAACGCAGTGGATGCAAGCCTTCGGCGCCTAAAAACCGATTACATTGATCTGCTGCAACTGCACGCGTTTGATGCACACACACCAGTCGAGCAAGTGCTACAGACCCTTGACACCCTAGTGCAGGCAGGAAAGGTGCGGTATGTCGGTGCGTCCAACTTCTCAGGCTGGCAGTTGATGAAATCGTTGGCCGCAGCGGATCGGCACGGCCTGCCGCGCTACATAGCCAACCAGGCCTACTACTCGCTGATTGGCCGCGACATGGAATGGGAGCTGATGCCGCTTGGTCTGGACCAGGGTGTAGGCACCATGGTGTGGAGCCCTCTGGGCTGGGGGCGGTTGACGGGCAAGGTCCGCCGCAGTCAGCCATTGCCTGAACAGAGTCGTTTGCACCAGACCGAACAATTTGCCCCACCAGTCACCGCCGAGCATTTGTACAAGGTGGTCGATGCGCTGGAAGCTGTGGCTCACGACAGTGGCAAGAGCGTCGCTCAGGTTGCTATCAATTGGCTACTGCAACGCCCCACGGTCGCCTGCGTACTGATTGGCGCACGCAACGAGGAGCAATTGCAGCAAAACCTAGGGGCCGTGGGCTGGCGACTGAGCACCGAGCAAATCCAATTGCTGGATGATGCCAGTGCCGTGATGCCACCCTACCCCTACTACCCTTACTGGAACGGCCAATTCAGCGAGCTGGCGCCGCCCGCTGTGCGCTCGAGCGTGCAAACACTATAAAAATGCTAATGGCGCACATCCCGTATATGCCAAAGCCTAAAAAGCCAGCGATACCGCACATGCAGATCACTGGCTTCGCTGCGCAAACCGGTGATTTGCCACAAGACCACAATCATCCCAGCAACCGAGCCAAAGTCAGCAGCGCCAGCAACAGCATCCACACTACGACCGAACGCCACACCAAGCCAACCACACTGCGCAAGTGCGCTATCTCGGGATCGCGCCCCGGCGTGGTGGCTCCGTCGCCTTGTAGCAAGGCGGGATCACCCGCATCCATATCGGCAGCGCGGGCGCGCAAGGCAGCGCCGCCTAGGCGGATGTCGATGGCGCCTGCGGTGGCGGCCAGGATAACGCCGTCGTTGTCGTTAGGGAAATGCTGGGTTTGAAAGCGCCAGCCGTCAATGGCCTCTTCAAAATTGCCGACGACAGCAAAGCTCAGCGCCGTGAGGCGTGATGGCAGCCAGTCGACCAGAGCCCAGGCCTTGGCTGCTACATCTTGCAAGGCGCCTTTAACCACGTCATTCGCCTGCGCAGGCTTGCTGGCAAAGCGCGATACGTATTCGGCCACACGGTAAAACACCGCGCCTGCGGGCCCCAGGCCGATGGCCGAGCCTATGGAATAGCAGGCCAGCACGCCAAACACATGGCGGTGAGCGGCGAGTACAGAGTACTCAATGACATGGCGAACAATCTCGCTGCGGGGCAAATCGCCCACATCGACTTGTTGCCAGTCGGCCAAGTATTGCCGGGCCTGGTCCTCATCACCGGATTCCAGCGCATCGCGGATGCGAGTGAAGTGGTGACTGAACTGGCGAAAACCCAGGGTGCAGTACAGCACCACCACATGCCAAGCCATGGCCAGCGGCCAGCCCACCAAGTAGATCAGCAGCCAGTGCACGCCCAGTGACAGCAAGGCAGGCAGCAGCACGGCCACACCCCAGGCGAGACAGCCGTGGCGTTGTTGGCCGGCGTCCAGGTTACGGCTGATCCACTGCACCCAAGCACGCACGGCTGCATAAACCGGGTTGTCGCGTGACAAGGGCTTGGCCTGCTCCAGCAGCAAGGCGATCAAGATGGCAAAAAAACTCATGGGCTGCCATCATACTTGCAACGCAGTTACAAGCAAATAGTTACAAATCAGCGCGATGCCTGGAAGAGCAAGAATCGGTACAAATTGCGCAGCATGCCTGCCGTTGCGCCCCAAATAAAGCGCTCGTGGCCAGATTGCGGATCGGCATACGGCATGGATAACCAACGGCGCGACAGCTCGGGCGTATCCAGCTGCTGCCACTGGTGGTGGGCCGGGTTCATCAAGAAGGACAGCGGCACTTCAAAAATATCATCCACCTCGCCCGGATTGGCTTTGAGCTCGAAAGGTGGCATGACCAGGCCAACGACGGGTGTGATCTCAAAACCTGAACCAGTGGCGTATTCGGGCAAACTGCCAATCACTTCGACATGGCTGCGCTCCAAGCCCACCTCCTCCCAGGCTTCACGCAACGCTGTGTCGCGGGCATCGCGGTCTTCCGGGTCTTTACGCCCCCCGGGGAAGGCGATTTGCCCCGAATGACTGGACAAGCTGGCGCTGCGCTGGGTGAGCAACACGCTAATCTCTTGGCGCTGCACCAAGGCCACCAGCACGGCAGCCTTGGCAGGCGGCTTGCTAGTCCAGGCACGCTCGTTGTGCAGCTCGGGCCGAAAGTTAGGTGCCGCGCTTTCGAAGGCGTGGCGCAGGTGGATGGCACTGAGGCAAGCGGGCGCCACGGCGGGTAGTGCCGTGTCAATCTGCACCACGGGCGCGCGGCGCGGGTCAATGACAGGCTCTATCTTTTTCGTAGCTGTTGGTGCCCGCCCAACGGGCACTAGCGGTTTATTGCTATCAATAATCTGCGATGAATCCTGGCCGTTGTTGTTCATGTATTAGCTCCCGCCTCTCGCAAGATCATAAAAAAAGCCGCCGTGGCTTGCACCACAGCGGCTTTTTGAGCACAGGGCTGCGCAGATTTATGCTGCGGCAACGGCTGCAACAGCGACCTTGCGGGCTGGCAGCTTTTCCTTGATACGTGCAGACTTGCCGCTACGCTCACGCAGGTAGTACAGCTTGGCACGACGCACATCGCCGCGACGCTTCACTTCAACACCAGCGATCATGGGGGAGTAGGTTTGGAACGTACGCTCCACGCCTTCGCCGCTCGAGATCTTGCGCACAGTGAAGCCGCTGTTCAGACCGCGATTGCGCTTAGCAATCACCACGCCTTCATAAGCCTGCACGCGCTTACGGGTACCTTCGACCACGTTCACGCTCACGATGACGGTGTCACCAGGGGCAAATTCAGGGATAGTCTTGTTCAAACGAGCAATTTCTTCTTGCTCGAGAATCTGGATCAAGTTCATGGGTTCATCCAACGATCGTGCACGCGCCATAAATTGGCAGCTATCAATTGAGTAGCATGTTGCTTCTTTCACCATTGAAAAAAGCGGCCGGGCAGAGGATCGGTAAACCGAAGATTATAGTGGTTTTGGCAAATTCGCCAAAACCTGCTCATCTTTGCGGGTCAACTGGCCGCGTTTACGAGCGGCATCCAGCAGCTCTGGCCGGTGGGCAGCGGTGATCCGCAGGCTTTGCGCACGGCGCCACAGCTCAATATTGGCATGGTGGCCTGACAGCAGCTCCGCAGGCACTTCTTGACCCGCCCAGGATTCAGGACGGGTAAAGTGCGGGCAGTCCAGCAAACCATCGAGTGCAGGGTTAAAGCTATCAAGCTGGTGACTGCCCTCGTCGTGCAGCACACCGGGTTGCAGGCGTGCGACGGCATCCAGCAAGGCCATAGCGGCAATCTCGCCACCAGACAGTACGAAGTCGCCCAGGCTCAGCTGCACATCGACAAACTGGTCGATAAACCGCTGGTCCACCCCTTCGTAGCGGCCGCACAACAAAATTGCACCTTGCGAGTCAGACCAGTGCTGCACCTCTGCGTGGTTAATACCGCGACCAATGGGCGAGAACAGCACCAAGGGCGCAGGCACATCGCCTTCCGCACGCGCAGCGCGAATGGCGGCCACACAATCCGCCAATGGCTGGGCCATCATCACCATACCGGGACCGCCACCAAAAGGGCGGTCATCTACCCGGCGGTAGTTACCACTGGCGTAATCACGCGGGTTCCAGCAATGCACCTCTACCAGGCCTGTGCTGTAGGCGCGGCGGGTCACGCCAACTTCAAAAAACGGCGCAAACAGCTCCGGGAACAGGGTGATGATGTCAAAACGCATGGCCGCTTTTGCTTAGTAATCAGGCTGCCAATCGACCGTGATGCGCTTGTTGGGCAGCGATACGTCATCGACAAACGCAGCAACAAAGGGGATCAAGCGCTCTTGCGCCTTGCCTTCCTCTTCATAGCCCACAACCAACACAGTTTGTGGGCCGGTGGACATCAAATCGCTCACCACACCAAGCTCTACGCCTTCGCGATTGACGACAGTGAGGCCCATCAGGTCCACCCAGTAGTACTCGTCGGTATCAGTCTTAGGGAAATCAGCGCGCGCAATAAAGACGCGGGCACCTTTGAGCTTCTCAGCCATAGTGCGATCGTCAATGCCTTGGGCCCAGCCCACGATCACATCGCTGTGAAAGCGCGCTTGACGCATCTCGACCAGTGCGGTGCCGGTAAAGTGGCGCGCACCCTTCTCGGGCGGCTGGATATACCACTGCTTGGCCTTGAGCAAGGCTTGCGGGTCGCTGCTGAGCGCAATCACCTTGAACCAGCCCTTGATGCCCCAAGCATCGGCGATGCGCGCGACTTCAATCGCGTCCTCAGGCAAAGCGGCGGCGGGCAGCAATAAATCGGTAGAAGGCATGGCAGTGGCGTGTATCTAGGAAATAGAAACGGGCCGCTGTGCTGTTAGCAACGAGCGGCCCGTAGGGTGTTGACTACGCCAGGGCGCAACCAATCCAGAGAGTTGGCAAATTAAGCAGCAGCCTTGGCAGCAGCTTGCTTGGCCAGACGTTCAACGGTAGAAGAAGCTTGGGCACCCACGCTCTTCCAGTACGCCAGACGGTCTTGTGCCAGGCGCAGGCCTTCTACGCCTTCCTTAGCGGATGGGTTGTAGAAACCCAGACGCTCGATGAAAGCGCCATCACGACGCACGCGCTTGTCGGCAACGACGATGTTGTAGAAAGGACGGGCTTTGGAGCCGCCGCGGGAAAGTCGAACAACGACCATAATGAATCCTTCGGGTGGGGAATGATTTTTTACCACGTTTGAGACACGCAACTAGCCACCCGGCCAGCGACACGCAGCAAAGCTAAGCATTATACGATTAACTGAAAAATATGCCAAGCATTCGAGCCAGCACCCCTGCAGATATCCCTGCGATCACCCAAATCTACGCCCATCACGTACTACATGGCACCGGCAGCTTTGAGACGGAGGCACCGGATACAGCCGAGATATCCCGCCGCCGCGATGAGGTGCTAAGCCGCCACCTGCCCTATCTGGTGGCCGAGGATACAGGCCAAATTGTGGGCTACGCCTATGCCAATTGGTTCAAGGCAAGGCCCGCCTACCGTTTTTCAGCAGAAGACTCGATTTATGTGGCAGATGGGCAACAGGGCAAGGGGCTTGGCCACTTGCTGATGCAGGCCTTGATCGACGCCTGCGAACAGGCCGGTGTCCGCAAGTTGATTGCGGTGATTGGCGACTCGGGCAACCATGGCTCAATTGGTGTGCACACAGCCGCAGGCTTTGTGCATGTTGGCACGATGCAATCCGTTGGCTGGAAGTTTGGCCGCTGGCTGGATATTGTGATGATGGAAAAAACCCTGGGCGCTGGCGACAGCACACCACCCGCATGAAATCCCCCAAAAACAAAACTATCGCCACTTGGCTGGCCTTTTTAGGTGGTCCACTCGGCCTGCACCGCTTTTATCTGCACGGCCTGGGCGATACGCTGGGCTGGCTCTTTCCCATCCCCACAGCGCTAGGCCTGTACGGCATTGACCGCATTAGCGCCAACGGCATTGACGACCAACTCAGCTGGGTGCTGGTGCCGCTGCTGGGTTTTACGATTGCCGCCTGCGCGCTGATGGCCATCATCTACGGCCTGATGGCGCCTGAAAAGTGGAACGCCTGCTACAACCCCACATTAGAACCAGACGCCCTACCCGGCCGCACCAACTGGTTCACCGTAGTGGGCATTGCCGCATCGCTGATGATTGGCACCGCTATTTTGATGGCCAGCCTGGCTTATAGCTTTGAACATTACTTTCAGTACCAGATTGAGGAAGCGCGCAAGATCTCTCAATAAAGCTTGCTATGCTTTTTGCAGATAATGCTGCAAAAAAATCAAAAACCTGTGCCACGTATTCTGCAGACGCATAGTCATATCAATCCACATGCGTAGTGCCCTGCATTAACCAAAGCTGTTTAGACGTATTCGCCACTGCAACCAGCTGACGAGCTTCTGCCTCTCGGTGGCCAAACAGTCATCCGCGCGACCGGCCACCAAGACAGGAGCTTGCAGCGCCGCCATGCGGGCGACCGACCACAGCTGTGCGGAGCCCACGCCCAAGCACAGCGGCCACTGCCACACCCGCAAAGGCTTCAGTACGGTCACACGCAGAAGCGCACCCGCCAGCCGCGGCCTTGATGATGAGGACGACCGCCTGCAGCACCATCGCATCAGGAGCGGGTTTGGCGCCCAACAGCACCTGCGCTGCGCCACCCAGCAGTACGCCGATCACCGCTATTTTTCGCCCTGCAGTTGATTGCACAGCCACGTCAGAGCATCGCGCTCACTGCTGCCTTCGGCTGCCCCGTAGGTAATGTGCTCGCCAGCGCGTTTGCCATGCGCAGCTATGTCAGCCAACTACACCGCACAGCCTCGCTATTACAAAGCCAGAGTGCACGGCAGATGGCAGCTCGATCAGCGCGTACACCGTGCAGCAAGTGCACGACGCCTTACAGGTCCGAACCTGCCAAGCATGGGTGCGTGTGCCCCTAGTCATCTCAACCGCCGCCGCACTCAGCGCTGCTGGCGGCGCGCCGGTAGTGGTGCGCTGCGGCAGGCTTAGCGCATGGCCTATGCGCCGGGTCACCCAACCCAGACCCAG
>JAVXMM010000024.1:0-6791 GCA_036646255.1 Comamonas sp. | reverse complement strand
ACCCAGACCCAGTACCAGTACGACTAATACACCGATCAGTTACACACCGCGAGCACCGCCACTGCAGACATGAGAGTCGATTTACTACCAACTTACGAGCACCCATAAAAAAACGGCTGGCAGACCCTATCTACCAACCGTTTTGCGTTGAGCTTTTTGCTATTAATACAGCTGCAGGCTTATCCAGTAGGCAAAAGCAGCTACAAAAGCACTAGCAGGAATGGTCAGCACCCAGGCCCAGACGATGTTGCCCGCAACACCCCAACGCACCGCACTCATACGCTGCGTAGAACCCACACCGACGATGGCGCCGGTGATGGTATGGGTGGTAGACACAGGTACGCCCAAGGCAGTTGCGATAAACAAGGTCATGGCGCCGCCGGTCTCGGCACAAAAGCCGCCTACGGGCTTGAGCTTGGTAATCTTCTGGCCCATGGTCTTCACAATGCGCCAGCCACCAAACATGGTACCGAGGCCAATGGCCGCGTAGCATGAGACGATCACCCAGGTAGGTGGCGATGCGTCTGTCGCCGATACATAGCCAGTAGACAACAGCAACAGCCAGATGATGCCAATGGTCTTTTGCGCATCATTACCGCCGTGGCCCAGGCTGTATGCACCAGCCGATACCAGCTGCAAGCGGCGGAACCACTTGTCAACCCGACTTGGCGTGGTGCGCCGGAAGATCCAGGCTACGAGCACCATCATCATGGAGCCCAGCAAGAAGCCCAGCACAGGCGATACAAAGATAAAGGCCACGGTCTTCCAGATGCCACTGGCGATCAGCGAGCCGGCGCCGGCCTTGGCAATCACCGCTCCCACAATGCCACCAATCAGCGCATGTGATGAGCTGGACGGAATGCCGTAATACCAAGTGATGACGTTCCAGGTAATAGCACCCACCAAGGCGCCAAAGATGACGTGGGTATCGACAATGCCCGGCTGGACAATGCCTTTACCAATGGTGGCGGCCACGCTCAGGTGGAAAACAAAAATAGCTACAAAGTTGAAAAATGCCGCAAACAACACCGCATGGGTGGGCTTGAGCACGCCGGTCGAGACGACGGTCGCAATTGAGTTGGCCGCGTCGTGAAACCCGTTCATGAAGTCGAACAAGATGGCGAGCGCCACCAGCACGACAATCACCCACAGGGCGGTTTGCATCGGTTCCATGGAAGTACGTCCGGTTTAGGAGTTTTCCAAAATGATGCCTTCGATGTGGTTGGCCACATCTTCGCATTTGTCGGTGATGGTCTCCAGCAACTCATAGATCGCCTTGAGCTTGATCACTTCGCGCACGTCGGGCTCCTCACGGAACAGCTTGCTCATGGCTGCGCGCATTACACGGTCAGCATCGCTCTCTAGGCGGTCAATCTCTTCGCAGGTCTTGATCGCAGCCTCGGCCGTGGCGGGATCGGCAATTTTGTCAAGCATCTTCACTGCATCGCGCACGCGCTCGCAGCACTTCACACTCAGGTCAGTCAGGCGGGTGATTTCTTCCGTCATGTGACGCACGTCGTACAGCGCCATGGTTTCGGCAGAATCCTGGATCAGGTCGGCCACATCATCCATCGTGTTGATCAGCGAGTGGATTTGCTCGCGATCAATCGGGGTGATAAAGGTCTTGTGCAGGGTACGGTTGACTTCGTGCGTCACACGGTCAGCGGCGCGCTCGGCATTGTCGACATCCTGGTTGTACTTCTCGCGCAAATGCGGGTCGTTATAGTTCGCCACCAACTGCGAGAACGCATGCGCTGCTTCGACAATGCGCTCCGCGTGTTGGTTGAACATTTCGAAAAAATTACCTTCGCGCGGCAAGAGTTTGCCAAAGAGCATGGGAGCACCTATACGGATTCAATGCAAAGAGGGAAGAGAGCGGACGCATGCCGCCCGCTCATGAGGGGAGGCGGGTTTGCTGCACTGCAGAATCACGAAATTTTAATGTAAATGTCACATTCTGGTGCTAAACGGGTCGATCTTATTCGTTTTCGCCCTGTCAGCGTGCGCCTACAAATCAGGCGCTACGGAAGACAAAATACACCGCGCCCAATAGGCATAGGCCTGCCCAGAGGTAGTCAAGCTTGAGCGGCTGGCCTAAAAACCACACTGAGAAGGGCACAAAGATCAGCAAGGTAATTACCTCTTGCATGATCTTGAGCTGGCCCACATTGAACTGTGTGGCACCAATGCGATTGGCAGGCACCTGCAGCATGTATTCAAAAAAAGCGATTCCCCAGCTGACCAAGGCTGCGATGTACCAAGGCGAGGTGGATAGATTCTTCAAATGCCCATACCAGGCAAACGTCATAAAAACATTGCTCAGCACCAACAGCACAACTGTCTGCAGCGGTACGGGGATAGAGTTCAGCCAGTTCACAACAAGCACCTTAAAAAATTTTGCGCCATTGTGATCCAAGGCATTCGCCTAACACAAAGCGATATCAAGGCCTGCTTTGCATATATTGGGTTAAATAGGTCGTTAGCACCCAATGGGTGGTCGCTAGCAGCTATCAAAAAATGATTGATAGGAATCCACAATGCGCAAGTGCCTGACCCTGCTGATGGATGCAATATTGCTGCCAATCAGCGCCCCGCCCCGCTCTGCTCTGCCAGCCATGTCTATCCACCCTTTTGTTTATTGATAAAAATGGCTTTAGCACGCGCTACAAGGGCGCTAACAGCTATCAATAAATGAGTAAATAAAAAAGCACCGGCAAGCGGTGCTTTTAGATGGTGCGGTGGTTGACCGCTGGGCAACTACTCGCCCAGATACGCAGCGCGCACACGCGGGTCGGCCAGCAACTGCTGGCCCGGTCCAGTCATGGTGATGATGCCCGACTCCATCACATAGCCGCGGTCAGCAATCGCCAGTGCACGGCTGGCATTTTGCTCGACCAGAACAATGGTTACGCCCATGGCGTACACATCGCGTACCACTTCAAAGATCTTGTCCACCATGATGGGCGACAAGCCCATGGATGGCTCATCGAGCAGCAATAGTTTGGGGTGCGCCATCAACGCGCGCGCCATGGCCAGCATTTGCTGCTCACCGCCGGACATGGTGCCCGCCAGTTGATCCTTGCGCTCACGCAGGCGGGGGAAGATGGTGTACATCTTCTCGATATCAGCGGCGATGCCGTCCTTATCTTTGCGTAGGTAGGCGCCCAGCATCAGGTTGTCGGTAATCGTCTGGCGCGTGAATACACCGCGCCCCTCCGGAACCATCACCAGGCCCTTGGCCACCAAATCCCAGGCACCCAGGCCTTTGATGTTTTGGCCCAGATATTCAATCTGGCCGTCATTGATGACCTGCGTTGCGGTCACGGCCTTCATGGTGGTCGTCTTGCCTGCGCCATTCGATCCGATCAGCGATACCAGCTCGCCCTCATGCACCTCAAAATCCACACCTTTGACGGCCTGGATACCTCCGTACGCCACCTTTAGCCCGCGGACCTTCAGCAGTACCGGGTTGCTTGTCTTGTCCGTCATGCTCAATGTCCTCCGGTGCCCAAGTAGGCCTCAATCACTTTTTCATCTTTTTGTACTTCGGCGGGCGTGCCTTCAGCCAGGCGCTTGCCATAGTCGAGCACGGTCACCCGGTCGCACAGGCCCATCACCAGTTTCACATCGTGCTCAATCAGCAAAATGGTGCGGTTGTCGTTGCGGATGCGGTCAATCAACTCGCGCAGCTGCACTTTTTCGGTCGCGTTCATGCCTGCTGCAGGCTCGTCCAGCGCAATCAGCTGCGGGTCGGTAGCCAGCGCGCGGGCAATCTCCAGGCGTCGCTGGTCGCCGTATGACAGCGTGCGCGCCTTGTAATCCGCATAGCGCTCAATGCCCACATAGGCCAGCAGCTCGCGGGCACGCTCGGTGATGGCAAGCTCTTCGGCCTTGAACGAGCTAGTGCGAAAGATCGCGCCAAATACACCGGACTGGCTGCGTACATGGCGGCCCACCATCACGTTCTCCAGCGCCGTCATCTCGGCAAACAGGCGAATGTTCTGGAAGGTACGCGCAATCCCTGCCTTGGCGACCAAGTGCACAGCCTTGGGCTCGTATGGGTGGCCCGCCAGCTCAAAACTGCCGCTGTCTGGCGTATAGAGGCCAGTAATCACATTAAAGAACGTGGTCTTGCCAGCGCCGTTAGGGCCAATCAGGCCATAGACCTGGCCTCGCTCAATGGTCACCCCTACATCAGACAGCGCTTGCAAGCCACCAAAGCGCTTAGAGATACCTGCTACTTTCAGTACAGGAGCATGTGTTGTTGTCATGGTCATCCCCTGTTTAGTCTTTCTTGATAGCGCTCTTGCCGTGCTCAGGCGCGGGCCACAGGCCGCGTGGGCGCAGCAGCATCACCACAATCATGGCAACTGCAATCAAGAGCTGGCGCAGGATGGAGGCATCAAGGCGCCCGTCCGTCATCTGCTGCAAAGGGCCCGCTACATAGCGCAGCACCTCAGGCAGGGCAGACAGCAGCACCGCGCCCAGAATTACGCCGGGGATATGACCGAGGCCGCCCAGCACCACCATCGCGACGATCATGATCGACTCCATCAGACTGAACGATTCTGGCGACACAAAGCCCTGGAATGCGGCAAACATCGCGCCCGCCACGCCACCAAAGGTGGCACCCATGGCAAAGGCCAGTAGCTTGAGATTGCGGGTGTTGATGCCCATGGCCTTGGCAGCAATTTCGTCCTCACGGATGGCCATCCAGGCGCGGCCAATACGTGAATCCTGCAGGCGATAGCAGATCACCACACTGAAAGCCACCAGCAGCAAAAACAGGTAGTAGTACAGCGTGACCGATGAGATGGTGAAGCTTCCAATCTCCAGGTTTTTGGCAAAGTCAAAACCAAAAATCTTGATCGAATCGATCTGCCCTAGGCCTTTGGGGCCGTTGGTGATATTGACTGGCTGGTCCAGGTTCAGCATGAAGATACGGATGATCTCGCCGAAGCCCAACGTCACAATCGCCAAATAGTCCCCTCGTAGCTTCAGGACAGGGAAGCCCAAGACCATCCCCGCTATCGCCGCCAGCAATGCGGCTAGCGGTATCACCAGCCAGATCGAGGTATGCAAGCCATCGGGGAACATGGCCTTGAAGCCTTCAAAGGTCTCCGACAAATGCGGCGATGCCATCAGGCCCAGCATGTAAGCGCCCACCGCGTAGAAGGCCACATAGCCCAAGTCGAGCAAGCCCGCAAAGCCCACCACGATGTTCAGGCCCAGGGCCAGCAGCACGTAGAGCAGCGCCAAGTCCGCAATCCGCACCCAGGCATTGCCAAAGTACTGCAGGATGAGTGGCAGAACCAGCAGCGCCATTGCGCCCAAAATATATTGTGCTTTTTTGTTTTGCATGCTGGTCTCCTTAGGCTCGATCAGCCACTCGCTCACCCAGCAAGCCCGAGGGGCGCAAGGTCAGCACAATGATCAGCACAATGAACGAGAAGATATCGACATACTGGCTGCCCAGGACACCGCCGGTAAGCTGGCCGATGTAGCCCGCGCCGATTGCCTCAACCAGGCCCAAGATCATCGCCCCCACCACAGCGCCCGCAAGGTTGCCGATACCGCCAAACACAGCAGCAATAAACGCCTTCAAACCAGGCAAGAATCCCATGGTGTGCTGCGCCGTGCCGTAGTTGGATGCCCACATCACACCAGCAATCGCAGCCAAGACTGCGCCAATGATGAAAGTAGCCGAGATCACCATATCGGGCTTGATGCCCATTAACGCGGCAACGCGCGGGTTCTCTGCCGTGGCGCGCATGGCGCGACCCAGACGGGTGTAGTTCACCAGATAAAGCAAGATTGCCAGCACGATAGCCGTGGTCACCAGCACCATGATCTGCGTAGGCGTGATCACCGCGCCCGCAATATCAAAAGGCTCAGCCGGCAGCAAGGTCGGGTAGGGCTTGTAGTTAGGCTTCCAGATGATCATGGCGATCGTCTGCAGCAAGATGGACATACCGATGGCGGTAATCAGCGGCGCTAAGCGCGGGCTGTTACGCAGTGGCCGATAAGCCAGTTTTTCGATCGTGTAGTTCAGCACCGCGGCTACTACACAGGCAATGATCGTGGCCAGCAGCAAGATGAGCCAGCCCGGCACGCCCGGCATGGCCTCCTGCATCACCCCAATGATGCTCCAACTCGTTAACACTCCGATCATCAGCACTTCGCCGTGCGCGAAGTTGATCAATTGAATAATGCCGTACACCATGGTGTAGCCCAAAGCTATCAAGGCGTACATGCTGCCCAAAACCAGACCGTTAATGATCTGCTGCAGCAAAATGTCCATAAACGAACCCTTCACCAGTTGAACCACGACGACAGATACTGCATTCACCCGGTGATTACCTGTAATACAGTCCGCCTCCAACCGCGATAACAGTTTTATGCGGATCGCAACTATTCTATCGATGGGTTGCGGGTTTAATGCAATTTATGAGGCTAGAAGTTTCCCTAGTCAAAAATACAAAACCCGCATAAACACTAGCTAAACGTCCTGTTGACACTAGGGAATCTCCTAGGCACTTATGCACCAAACAAGGGCGCTGGTTAGGCATTAATGCAGCAATTGCAATAATCACCAAAATTGTGCGGTCGCCCCTCCAAATATCGGTATAAATACCTATTTCCAGTTTAAAAAAGCACATTTAGGTATTTGAATATCAATAATCCATAAAAAAACGCGGCATAGGCCGCGTTTTGGGAGTCGGTGTCAAGCCCTGCCTTACAGCTTGCTGACCATCTCAGGCACCGCCTCAAACAAGTCAGCCACCAGGCCG
>JAVXMM010000023.1:0-48365 GCA_036646255.1 Comamonas sp. | reverse complement strand
TCAACATGGCGCCGGTGATGGCCCTGCGCAAGAAGTTCCAGGACGACTTCACCAAAGAACATGGCGTGAAGTTGGGCTTTATGTCTTTCTTCGTCAAGGCTGCTGTACACGCCTTGAAGAAGTATCCCGTGCTGAACGCTTCGGTGGATGGTACTGACATCATCTACCACGGCTACTTCGATATCGGTATCGCTGTGGGCTCGCCACGCGGTTTGGTGGTGCCTATCCTGCGCAACGCTGACCAGATGAGCTTTGCTGATATCGAAAAGAAGATTGCCGAATTCGGCAAGAAGGCTGCGGACGGCAAGCTGGGTATTGAAGACATGACCGGCGGTACATTCTCCATCTCGAATGGCGGCACTTTCGGCTCGATGATGTCTACCCCCATCATCAACCCGCCACAGTCGGCCATCTTGGGTGTGCACGCTACCAAGGATCGTGCCGTGGTT
Organism: Comamonas sp.; assembly: GCA_036646255.1. Taxonomy (GTDB): domain Bacteria; phylum Pseudomonadota; class Gammaproteobacteria; order Burkholderiales; family Burkholderiaceae_C; genus Comamonas. Next base: position 47,916 of record JAVXMM010000023.1, on the reverse strand, counting down.
GAAAACGGCCAAGTGGTGGTTCGCCCTATGAACTACTTTGCTATGTCGTATGACCACCGTATCATTGACGGCCGCGAAGCTGTGCTGGGCTTGGTCGCCATGAAGGATGCGCTGGAAGATCCATCGCGTCTGCTGTTCGACCTGTAACCAGCAACTGGCAGTGATGGCACGTGTACTGGTCATCCTCGCATCTGCGTTGGTGCTGGCTGCTTGCGGCACGGCACCAACCTCTAAGAAGGTAGAGGCGCAAAGCTGGAGCGGTAACTACCGTTTCCAGTGGATGAAGGATACCCAGGCCGCACGTCGTGGCATGCCTGCGCCCAAGCAAGTGCAGATTCGCCCTTTGACAGTTGTCAAAGATGTTCCAGGGGCCAAGACTGACTACGATGGCCCCCAGTGGGCCATTTCATTTGTGGGCGAGCCGGGCAAGCCCCTGCCGCTGGCGCCTTTTGGTACGCGCGACTACGAGGGCATGAACCTTGTCAAACAGCGCGCAGCAGGCGAGATTCATTGCCTGCAATCGGGCGCATTTCTTTTCCTGTGTCGCACCGCACCTGGCGCAATCGTCCAGCTAGGTAGCGATGTACAGGATCAACTGACAACCAAAACCGGCCTGTTTGGAGTTGTGCTCCACCAAGGCGGTTTTGAACTAACACCATTGGATTAATCATGAGCAAGCAATTTGATGTCGTCGTGATCGGCGGCGGCCCTGGTGGCTACGTGGCAGCTATTCGCGCATCCCAGTTGGGTATGGCAGTGGCCTGTATCGACGAATGGAAGAATGCTGCAGGAGGCCCGGCTCTGGGCGGTACCTGTACTAACGTGGGTTGCATTCCTTCCAAGGCACTGCTGCAATCGTCCGAGTATTTTGAGCACGCAAACCATAGCTTTGCTGACCACGGAATTTCGACCGGTAAGGTGGAGATGGACGTGGCCAAGATGATCGCCCGAAAGGACGGCGTCGTTAAGCAAAACAACGACGGTATCCAGTACCTGTTCAAAAAGAACAAGGTCACTTTTTTCCACGGCCGAGGCTCTTTCGTGAAGGCTGCTGAAGGCGGCTACGAGATCAAAGTCGCCGGCAAGGAAGAAGAAACTATTACCGGCAAGCAAATCATTGTGGCTACTGGCTCTAACGCCCGTGCGCTGCCCGGTGTACCTTTTGACGAAGACAAAATTTTGTCGAACGACGGTGCTTTGCGTCTGGGTGCAACGCCTAAGAAGCTGGGCCTGATCGGTGCTGGCGTGATCGGCCTTGAGATGGGTTCAGTTTGGCGTCGTCTGGGCACCGAAGTGACCGTGCTCGAAGGCATGGACAAGTTCTTGCCTGTGGTGGATGAGCAAATCGCCAAGGAAGCCAAGAAGGCTTTCGACAAGCAAGGCCTGAAGATTGAGCTGAGTGTGAAGGTTGGCGAGATCAAGACCGACAAAAAGGGCGTGCACATCAGCTACACCAACGCCAAGGGCGAAGCCCAGCAGCTGGAAGTGGATAAGCTGATCGTGTCGATTGGCCGTACCGCCAACACCATCGGCCTGAACCCAGAGGCTGTGGGCTTGAAGCTCGATGAGCGCGGCGCCATTGTGGTGGATGACGATTGCAAGACCAACTTGCCTGGTGTATGGGCAGTGGGTGACGTGGTGCGTGGCCCTATGCTGGCGCACAAGGCTGAGGAAGAAGGCGTTGCCGTGGCCGAGCGTATCGCTGGTCAGCACGGGCACGTAAACTTTGCGACCCTGCCAAGCGTGATCTACACCAGCCCAGAAGTGGCATGGGTGGGCCGTACCGAGCAGCAACTGAAGGCTGACGGCGTTGCATATAAGGCGGGTACTTTCCCCTTCTTGGCAAATGGCCGTGCACGTGCACTGGGTGATACGACCGGTATGGTCAAGTTCTTGGCCGATGCAGCTACGGACGAAATTCTGGGCGTGCACATGGTTGGCCCGATGGTATCCGAGCTGATCTCGGAAGCCGTAGTAGCCATGGAGTTCAAGGCATCGAGTGAAGATATCGCTCGCATCTGCCACGCCCACCCGTCGTTGTCCGAATCCACCAAGGAAGCGGCATTGGCTGTAGACAAGCGTACCCTGAACTTCTAATTCCTTTTCTAGATCAAACGATTGCTTTGCTGGCTCCGCTTGTCGTACGCTTGTACGGCCTGTGCTTAGGCCTTCACCCATTCGTTTGATTGAGAAACAGAACAGTCTGAAGTTTTAGATGAAAATAGCCTCTGGCGCAGATCCAATCTGCGGCAGGGGCTATCGTATTTGTAGCGTTACACGATCAGAGACATACACACCATGGGCACAGCGGTAAGAGAAGCATACGAGGCTGAACTGAAGGTCAAGGGTTTTGAGAGCGATCCCGCGCAGTTGCGCGCGGTGGATGCCTTGCAGCGCTGCGCCGATGAGTGGGAAGCGTACAAAAAAAAGCGCTCCAACACCTTTAAAAAGCTGATCAACCACCCCGAGCTGCCCAAGGGCGTTTACATGTATGGCGGCGTGGGGCGCGGTAAAAGCTTTCTGATGGATTGCTTCTTCAACGCCGTGCCTATCAAGCGCAAGGTGCGTTTGCACTTTCACGAATTCATGCGGGAGGTGCAGCGCGAGCTGTCCAATCTTAAAGGTGTGCAAGACCCGCTGGATGTGCTGGGTGCGCAGATGGCAAAGAAGTACAAGCTGATCTGCTTTGATGAATTTCACGTTGCCGACATCACTGATGCGATGATTCTGTACCGGCTGCTGCTGGCATTGTTTAACAACGGCGTGGGCTTTGTCACCACCTCTAACTTCACGCCTGATGGCCTTTACCCCGATGGGCTGCACCGCGACCGCATTCTTCCGGCGATTGCCTTGCTCAATGAGCGCATGGAGATCATCAACGTTGATAACGGCACGGATTACCGCCGCCGTACCCTGGAAAAGGTCACGCTCTACCATTGCCCACTGGGCCCGGATGCTGATAAGGCCATGGAAGAGGCATTTAACCAGTTGGCTGAGGTGCCTGACGAGAAGCCAGCCTTCAAGATCGAATCGCGCGAGCTGAAACCGTTGCGCCGTGCTGGTGGCGTGATTTGGTTTAACTTCCATGAGCTGTGCGTTAATCCACGTTCGCAAAACGATTACTTGGAGATTGCCAGCCAGTTCCACACCGTGCTGCTGTCCAACGTGCCGTTTATGCCGGTCAATATGGCGTCGCCAGCACGTCGTTTTACCTGGCTGGTAGATGTGCTGTATGACCGTCGTGTCAAACTCATCATGTCTGCGGCTGTTCAGCCAGAGCAGCTCTACACCGAAGGCCCGCTGGTGCACGAGTTCCCCCGCACCGTATCGCGTTTGAACGAAATGCAGTCGCAGGAATACCTGTCATTGGAGCGCCGTATTGTTGATACGGCTTTAACCTGAAAGCAAAGGTGATGAAAGCCATGAAACATTTGCTGTCCTGTGCCTTGCTGCTGGCTTGTGTCTGGACGAGCGCGCAGGCCGCATCCGTTGGCGCCGCCGAGCGCGCTGCAGCCAGGGCGCAGATTACCAAAGAGCGTTCCGAGAATGACAAGCAATTACAAGAGAACGAGAAAATCTGCTACCAGCGCTTTGCCGTGACCGACTGCTTGAAAAAAGTGCGCAGTCAATCCAACGAGCAAGAGCGCGCTTTGCGCCAGCGCGAGCTGGCCATCAACGCGCAAGAGCGCGGCGAGCGCACAGAAGGGCAACACGCAGCCCGCGACAAAAAGCAACAAGACTTTGAGAACAAGCACCACAGCAATCCGCTTGATGGTGGTGCGCTGAAGGAGCCGGATCTGGAGCAACGCCAGCGCGAACATGAAGCTGCCGCTTCCAAGCGCGCGGCAGGCGAGCGCAACCCGCAAGAATTGGCGGCTGAGCAACACCAACGCCAGCAAGATGCAGCCCAGCGCGCCGCCGATGCGCAAAAGAAGGCGGCCAGCAAGCAACAGGCCCAACAAAATCGCGCAGCTACCTTGCCTGTTGACATTAGCGGGGCCCGTGAAGAGTTTGACGCCAAGCAGGCTGATGCGGCCCAGCGCAAGCTCGCCCACGACAAGAAAATGAAAGAACTGCAAGCGAAGAGCAGGAAAGCGGCGCCACTGCCAACGCCACCTTGACAAGCAATTGGTTTGCTGACGTTATCAGTACATTTTTTGCTATGCGTGTTATAGCTTTTGATGACCGCCAGACGGGCGTCAGGCGGTTGTTTTTGTAAATACCTGATGTGAGTGCAATTTCTTGTGCAGTCACTGGCCGCGTTCCCCTGTGTGTTTGCGTGTAGAAGCGCATCCATGCAACGTTGCCATGGCTGCTTGTGCAGCAGCAAGACTGCGGAATAGCCCTCAACCCTATAATGGAAGATTCGCGCCCGTTAGCGGCCAAGCACGGCTTGCAGCAGGGCGCCACCACCGCTTCACACCATGAGTACACCCACTTTCTCCGTCGCGGAAATCCGCAAGAGCTTTTTGGACTTTTTTGCATCCAAAGGCCACACCATTGTTCCATCCAGCCCGCTGGTGCCCGGCAACGATCCGACCTTGATGTTCACCAACTCCGGTATGGTGCAGTTCAAGGATGTGTTCCTGGGTACCGACAAGCGCCCGTACAACCGTGCCACCTCGGTGCAGGCATGTTTGCGCGCAGGTGGCAAGCACAATGACTTGGAGAACGTGGGTTACACCGCGCGCCACCACACCTTTTTTGAGATGCTGGGTAACTGGTCATTTGGCGACTATTTCAAGCGTGAATCGCTGAAGTGGGGTTGGGAGTTGTTGACCGAGGTCTACAAACTACCCGCTGAGAAGTTGCTGGCCACCGTCTATATCGACGACGACGAAGCCTACGATATTTGGACCAAGGAAATCGGCCTGCCACCCGAGCGTGTGATTCGCATCGGTGACAACAAGGGGGGCAAGTACAAGTCCGATAATTTCTGGATGATGGCAGACACCGGCCCTTGCGGCCCTTGCTCTGAAATCTTCTACGACCACGGTGCGCACATTGCCGGAGGCCCCCCCGGTAGCCCTGACGAAGACGGCGACCGTTTCATTGAGATCTGGAACCACGTGTTCATGCAGTTCGACATGAAGGAAGACGGCTCCATCGTCCAACTGCCCGCGCCTTGCGTGGACACCGGTATGGGGCTGGAGCGCTTGGCTGCCATTCTGCAACACGTGCATAGCAACTATGAGATCGACCTATTCCAGGCGTTGATCAAGGCCGCTGCGCGTGAGACGCATATTGCCGACCTGGCCACCCCCTCGCTCAAGGTGATTGCCGATCACATCCGCGCCACCGCGTTCCTGGTGTCCGACGGCGTGATTCCTTCCAATGAAGGCCGAGGCTATGTGCAGCGCCGCATTATCCGCCGCGCTATCCGCCACGGCTACAAGCTGGGCCAAAAGACACCGTTCTTCCATAAGCTGGTCAAAGACCTGGTTTTGGTGATGGGCGATGCTTACCCCAAGCTGCGCGAACAAGAAGCCCGCATTACCGAAGTGCTGCGTGTTGAGGAAGAGCGCTTCTTCGAGACTCTGGCTAACGGCATGGAGATTTTGGACAGCGCACTGGCTGGTGACACCAAGGTGCTGGCAGGCGATGTGGCTTTCAAACTGCACGACACCTATGGCTTCCCGCTCGACTTGTCGAACGACGTAGCGCGTGAGCGTGGCGTGACGGTGGACGAAGATGGTTTTAAGGCTGCCATGGAGCAGCAAAAGAGCCAGGCTCGCGCTGCAGGCAAGTTCAAAATGGACCGCGCGCTGGAGTACACCGGCGCAGCCAACACCTTTACGGGTTACGAGCACCTGAGTGAAGCTGCAAAAATCATAGCTATCTATGTAGACGGGACCGCCGCTAATGAGCTAAAGGCTGGCCAAAACGGCATCATCGTGCTGGATACCACACCGTTCTACGCCGAATCGGGCGGCCAGGTGGGTGACCAGGGCGTGATCGCTGCAGGTGCCAACCGCTTTGCCGTGGAAGACACGCTCAAGATCAAGGCCGATGTATTTGGCCATCATGGTCAGCTCGAATCGGGCAGCCTGAAGGTGGGCGATGCGGTGCAGGCCGAGGTGAATACCCAACTGCGTGCGGCCACCATGCGCAACCACTCGGTCACACACATCATGCACAAAGCCCTGCATGAAGTGCTGGGCGAGCATGTGCAGCAAAAGGGCAGCTTGGTGAACGCTGAACGTACCCGTTTTGACTTTGCCCATAACAGCCCTGTAACGGATGCGCAGAAGCTCGAGATCGAACGTCGTGTGAACGCCGAGATCTTGGCCAACACTGCTACTGATGCCCGCGTGATGGACATTGAAAGTGCGCAAAAGACTGGCGCAATGATGTTGTTTGGCGAGAAGTACGGCGAGACTGTGCGTGTGCTCGACATCGGCACCAGCCGCGAGCTGTGTGGCGGCACCCATGTGCACCGCACTGGCGATATCGGTTTGTTCAAAATTGTGGGCGAAGGCGGTGTGGCTGCCGGCGTGCGCCGTATTGAGGCCGTGACTGGTGAAAACGCCTTGGCCTATCTGCAGACGCTGGAGTCCACGGTGGCTGAAGCTGCTGGCGCGCTAAAGGCGCCTACGGCTGAGTTGACGAACCGCATAACCGGTGCGCTTGACCAGATCAAGGCGCTGGAGAAAGAGCTGGCCCAGCTCAAAGGCAAGCTGGCATCCAGCCAAGGCGACGAGCTGGCTGGCCAAGCGGTTGATGTCAAGGGCATCAAAGTACTGGCGGCCGTGCTGGAAGGCGCTGACGCAAAGGCCTTGCGCGACACCATGGACAAACTGAAAGACAAGCTGGGCACTGCAGCCATCGTGCTGGCCGCTGTTGATGGTGACAAGGTGCAACTGGCTGCAGGTGTTACCAAGGACAGCATTGGCAAAGTCAAGGCTGGTGAACTGGTGAACTTTGTAGCCCAGCAAGTGGGTGGAAAGGGTGGCGGCAAGCCTGATATGGCCATGGCTGGCGGTACCGATGCAGCTGCGTTGCCTGCCGCTTTGGCTGGTGTACAAGCCTGGGTCGCTGAGCGCGTTTAAGTACTGACGCGCCCCATACCAAAGCCTCCTGCGATGCAGGAGGCTTTTTTACAAGCCAAATCGCCAGCGGATGCGCAGCTAACGGGCGCTTACAGCTCCTGAAAAAGGAGTGCGTAGTGCGCAGTAAACTGTGCGGCAACAACTTGTGCCTACAAAACAGGTGTATTTTTTAGCGTACCTTGGTGCCTGCTTGGCGCCTTTGTTCACTACTTTGGGAGTGTTTCTATGTTTTCTGTGCGTATTGCTTATACCTTGAGCTTGGCCTTGCTGGCCATGGCGCCGCTGGCCCATGCGCAGCAATACGGGCGTGATGGGGATGTTGTCTGCGAAAGTCAGGACAATCGCACCCGCGAATGTCGCACGCCTTTTCGCAATGCGGCTTTGGCTGAGACATTGTCGAACGCTGCCTGTATTGAAGGGCGCACCTGGGGCAGTCGCGGCCCAGGCAACGTTTGGGTGACGGATGGTTGCCGAGCCCGCTTTGTAGAGGCGCGTGGCGGTGGCCGCCCAGGCTCTTCTGGCAATCAAGCCGTGGTGCGCTGTGAAAGCAACAATGGCCGCACACAGGAATGCGCCATTCCGCGCGGCGCGCGCATGACCATCTCGCGCCAGTTGTCGGACACTCGCTGTGTGGAAGGTCGTAACTGGGGTAATCGCCAAAACCGTGTGTGGGTGAGCGATGGCTGCCGCGCTGATTTTGTAGCCGTGAGCGGCTGGGGCAGTGCGCAGGGCGGTGGCTTTGGCCAAAGCTATGAACAGGGCCGTGAGATTACCTGTGCCAGCGAAGACCACCGCGATAACAGCTGTACGTGGAACGCCCGCTGGGGCCGCCCGCAACTGCTGGAGCAACTGTCGGACGTCAGCTGCCGCGAAGGCTATACCTGGGGCTATGATGGCCGCAGCCGCATCTGGGTAACACGCGGCTGCCGTGGCCGCTTTGGCCGTTAAGCGCACATTGTGCGGTGACACAGGCGGCCTGCGGGCCGCTTTTTTTGTCTACAGGACCAGGATGGCGCGGAAGTCGTTCACGTTGGTGTGCGTAGGGCCGGTGATGAGCAGATCGCCCAGCGGGTTAAAAAAGCCATAGGCATCGTTGCGATCCAGGTGCGAGTTGGGTTTTAGCCCCAGTGCTGCTGCGCGCGTCAGGGTGTCGGGCGCAACCACGGCGCCCGCATTGTCTTCCACGCCATCAATGCCGTCCGTATCCGCCGCTAGCGCCCATACGCCCGGTGCGGCTTGCAGGGCTTGCGCCAGAGCCAGGCAAAACTCGCCTGCTCGGCCGCCGCGCCCGCGTGGGTTGCTTGCAGTTTGCGGGCGCACGGTGACGGTGGTCTCTCCGCCCGACAAAATCACGCAAGGTTTGGCAAACGGTTCTCCGCGTAGCGCTACGGCGCGGGCCAGCGCAGCATGTACCTTGGCCACCTCCCGTGATTCGCCTTCGATTTCGTCACTCAGCACATGGCAGCTCAGGCCCGCTGCTCGCGCTGCGATGGCGGCTGCTTGCAGCGATTGCTGGGGCGTAGCAATCAGTTGCACCTGGTGACCATCAAAACGAGGGTCGCCGGGCTTGGGTGTTTCTAGCGTTCCACTTTGCAGTAAATCATGAACTGGCGCAGGCAGGTCAATCGCATAGCGCTGCAATATTGATAGCGCATCTGCGCAGCTGCTGGGGTCCGGTACCGTGGGGCCGCTGGCGATTACCGACGGGTCATCGCCCGGCACGTCGCTGATCAGCAAGCTCACCACTTTGGCGGGCGCGCAGGCTGCACCCAGCCGCCCGCCCTTGATACGTGAGAGATGTTTGCGCACGCAGTTCATCTCGCCAATGCTGGCGCCGCTCTCCAGTAGTTGGCGGTTGATGCGCTGCTTGTCCTCCAAGTTCAAGCCCGCAGCCGGCAAGGTGAGCAGGGCTGAGCCGCCGCCTGAGATCAAGCAGATCACTAGATCATCGGCGGTTAAACCATGCGTGAGCGCCAAGATACGCTCTGCTGCAGCTAGCCCGGCTGCGTCGGGTACAGGGTGAGCAGCTTCTACCACTTCGATGCGCTGCGCCAAACCAGCGGGGCGTGGCGGGACATGGCCGTAGCGGGTAACAACCAGGCCCGACAGCGGCGCATCTGATGGCCATAACTGCTCCAGCGCCTGCGCCATCGCGCCGCCTGCCTTGCCCGCACCTAGCACCAAGGTGCGACCTTTGGGCACGCTAGGCAAGTGGGCGCGCAGGCCCTCCAGTGGCAGGGCGCTGCGCACCGCAGTATGGTAGAGGTGCTGCAAAAATAGGAGCGGCTGTGTAAGCGGTTCGGGCGCTAGCGGTACATTGTTATGAACATCAAGACGGTGTGCTGTGGCAGGGGCGGCGGTTGCAGTCATGGCCCAAGCGTGGCAGATGACGCGCGATTTGCCAAGGGCAGCCATGTCGCCGCTGTAAATAGTGGTTAGAAACCGAGTTCCTGCAAAATGGCCTGGGTATGCTCACCTAAAGCAGGTACGGCGCCCATCACGGCCTCTACGCCTGACAACGTGGCGGGTGGCAGCAGGGCCTGAATCGGGCCTGCGGGTGTGGTTACTTCGCGCCAGCGCTCACGGGCCTGGAGCTGGGGGTGGGCCCATACGTCGTCGGGTTCATTGAGTGGGGCATTGGCAATACCGCCAGCGTTAAGGCGCTGCAGCACTTGTTCGCGGCTCAAGGGCGCAAAACAGTTTTGGATGAGTGCATCCAGCTCTGCACGGTTTTGCACGCGCAGCATATTTTTGGAAAAGCGGGGATCCTCTGCCAGGTGAGGTTGCTGTAGTACGGTACGACAAAAATCTGCCCATTCCCGGTCGTTTTGCAGACCAAAGATTACGCTTTTTCCATCGCCCGCACGGTACTGGCCATAGGGCGCAATCGTTGGGTGGGTCAGCCCGCTGCGTACCGGTGGCTTGCCGCCGTAGTGGCTGAAGTTCAGCGGATAGGACATCCATTCGGTCAGCGACTCCAGCATGGTTACATCTACCTGCATGCCCTGGCCGCTATGGCTGCGCTGTAGCAGCGCCGAGAGAATGCCTGAGTAGGCGTACATGCCTGCAGAAATATCGGCAATCGATATGCCGGTGCGGGCAGGCAGTTCTGGCGTGCCGGTGACGGAGATCAGGCCCGAAGCCGCTTGGATCAGCAAGTCGTAGGCTTTTTGGTTGCTGTATGGGCCGCCTTCCCCGTAGCCGGATACATCGCACACGATGAGTCGCGGGTACTGTGCGTGCAGACTGTCAAAGTCCAAACCCATGCGGGCCGTCGCGCCGGGGGCCAGGTTTTGGATAAGGACATCGCACTGGCTGAGCAGCTTGTGCAAGATGGGTAGATTGACGGGGTCTTTCAGATCCAGTGCCAGGCTTTCTTTGCCGCGATTGCACCAGACGAAGAAGGACGATTGCCCCATCACTGTGCTGTCATAGCCACGTGCAAAGTCGCCCACGCCAGGCCGCTCAATCTTGATGACGCGGGCGCCTAGATCAGCCAGTTGGCGGCTGGCAAAAGGTGCGGCCACCGCATGCTCTAGTGCCAGCACAGTAATGCCTTGCAGTGGGCGGATGGGCAGGGCGTTTGAGGTGGCTGCGCTGGCGTTCATGGGCGTTTTCTTGCAAGTAAAAAGAATGTGAATGCGCCCAACCGCTGGGGTTCAGCTGGAGCGCAAGGCTTGCAAAAATTATAGAAACGGGCTTGCCTTCGGGCCAGTCGATATTTTGGAAAGCTCGTTCAGCTTTCTCTAACCGGGCTGGATCCAGGATTGAATTTGGAGCGTGCCATCAGCTGCTATGAGCCGAGGCGTTGGTCTTGACCACAAAGTTCACGAAAGCCTGTTCATGCGGCAACAGATGACTGAGTGACTTGAGCACAATGCGCTGCTGGCGCTGCGCCCAAGGCGCGTCCACTCGAACCTGCTGTATTTGCCCTGCATTGATGAGCGGTGTAGCAATGGAGCGCGGCACCAAGGCAATACCAACACCTTCTTTCACGCAGGCCAGCACATCAGCAAATGAGGGGGCATGCACCCGTACCCGAGGCTTAACACCGAGCTTGTGCGCCATAGCTTCAAGAAATACAAAATTGCTGGATTTTTTGCCGATTCCTACTAGGTCGTGGGCCAGTGCCATATCAAGCGATGCGATCTGGTGTTCGCCCAAGGGGTGGCCGGGCGGGGTGATGAAAATAAGCTCGTCGCTGGCGTAGGAAATGGTCTCTAAAGCACCAAAATCTATGTCTCCGGCAGCCAAGCCGATGTCGGCGATTTCATCCTGCACCGCTTTAACCACGGATGCGCTCAGGTGCTCCTCCAGCTCCACATTCACGTTAGGGAAGGTGGCTAAAAAACGGCTGAGTGCGGGGGCTAGACCGTTCAGTGTGCTGCTGTTGGCAAATACGCGGATATGACCCACTACGCCATCGGTGTGGCGTTGCATCTCGCTGGCTAGACGATCCACATTGCCAAGAATAGCCTCGGCATAGCGCTTGACGGTGAGGCCCGCCGGCGTTAACTGCATGCCTTTCGGGGTGCGCTCAAACACAGCTGTTCCCAGGGCTTGCTCCAAATTCTTGAGTCGGTAGCTCGCAGAGGGCGCGGTGAGGTGCATGACGGCTGCACCAGCGCTCAGGCTTTGAGCGTTGGCAATCGCGAGAAACACTTTGAGGTCGGTCAATTCATATCGCATGGTTCAAAGTCTTGCAATGCTTGGCAAGGTGCATGGGTGTTGCCACTTAGAAGGCTTCTAAAGGCGTTAAGAAACATTCGACTGGCTGCAATGCACTGCGCTACCTATAGTCGTTCTTGGTTACCAAATTCACTATCGCTAAGAACAACTCAGGAGACAGATTCATGATTCAGTATCGATTATTTTGCGCGGCGGCCACTTCCGTCATGGCCGGTTCGCTGGCCTTGTCATCGCTAGCGGCGCAGGCGCAGGACTATCCAACCCATGCCATCAAATTGATTGTGCCTTACGCAGCGGGTGGACCGACCGACACCTTTGCGCGGGCGTTGGCTGATACCTGGGCAAGAAAGCTGGGTCAACCTCTGATCGTGGAAAACCGAACAGGAGCAGGCACCTTGGTGGGTACCGAGGCAGTGGCCAAGGCCCAGCCCGATGGCTATACCGTGCTGCTGACTACCGTAGCGCATTCCGTCAATCCTAGTATTCACAGCAAGATGCCATACCGTACGGTGGAAGATTTTGCACCCGTGGGTTTGGCTGCCAAAGCGCCATTGGTGATTGTGGTGAATAAGAACTTTCCCGCGCAAAATTTGACTGATTTTGTTAGCTATATCAAGGCCAACCCGGGTAAGGTGAGCTATGGGTCGGCTGGGGTAGGCAGTGCGCCGCACCTGGGATCGGAGTTGCTGAACTACATGACGGGAGTCAAAACCTCTCACGTACCTTACCGGGGTAGCGCCCCCGCCATGCAGGACGTGATTGGCGGGCATACAGATTTCATGATGGACAGCGCCCCCACCGGGCTGGCTCAGGTGAAGGCAGGCACGGTGCGGCTGATTGCCACCACCATGGAGCAGCGCCTGCCGCAAACACCAGAGACCCCGGCTGTCGCAGAGGCCGTGCCCAAGTTTGAGGCATACACCTGGAATGCGGTGTTTGTGCCAGCCAAAACGCCGGCATCAGTAATCTCCAAACTCAACAGTAGTTTGAAAGAGGCGTTGCAAGAGCCCGCGCTGCAAAAGCATGCCTACGATATGGGCTTGGTGCTGGAGAAAGACCCAACGCCGCAGGCGCTGGCCCGCTTTCTGGATAGCGAGCTGGCGAAATGGAGCCAAGTCGCTAAAGCCGCAAAGATGTCGGTGAACTAATGGCGTGCTTTTTAGCAGCCAAAACATGAATTCACGAACACCCAAAGACGAAAAATCATGATCAAACACCAGATGTGCCCACAGCGTTTTTTTGAAGACTTCACCGTGGGGGAGCAGTTTTTACTGCCATCGCGAACCATGACTGACGCCTTGTTTGCAGCCTTCCAACTGGCCAGCGGCGACAACCACCCCGTGCATTACGACGTAGAGTACTGCCGCAGCCATGGCATGCCGCATATGCTGGCTCATGGCTATCAGGTGGTGATCCAAACTGCTGCGGGGGCAGGTTTGTTCCCTCATATGGTGGAAGAGTCGCTCAAAGGCTTTTTGGAGCAAGGCAGCCGGTTTCTGAACCCCGTGTTTGTGGGCGATACCTTGTATTGCACGCTGACCGTATCCGAGATGAAGCCTGGCAACACCACGGGCGTACTGACACTTAGTACGGAGGTTAAGAACCAGAACCGCGTTATCGTAATGGATGGATTCCAGAAATACCTGCTGCGTAAACGTCCATCCCAGTTGGCCTAAAAGGGTTTATTGCGGGGAGTATTGAGAGGCCATGGGGGCCTTTCTGGCCGTAGATTCAATCTATAAACGCTGCTGACAGGTTCTGTTGCAGTAACCAGATTCCGCTTAGCCGCCCTCATGAAGCTCGAGCTCTGCGTCACCACCCCAAAGCATGAACGCCAGCTTTGCACAAGGCCATCAAGCGCGGGCATTTTCCAGTCGAGATCATGCTCGCCTACGTGCGCTGGTATGTGGCCTATCTGCTGAGCATGCCGCACATTGAGGAGATGAGGGCTGAGCGTGGCACTCCTGTTGTTCACGCTGCCTTTCACCGCTGGTCCCACAAGATACTCCCACTGTGTTTGCTGCAGTTTCTCGCTTACGCAAGCACTCAGCGAGTGAGAGTAGGCGTATGGATGAGATCTTTATCCGGAAAATAGATCAGTGGAAATATTTTTACAGGGCCGTTGAAGCACAGTGGCAAACTATTTGTGTTGCTGAACACTGAGCGTCGCGCCACTGCCGCTTGATGCTTCTTGGTGCGTGCAATTAGATTGCACAGTGCTCCTGAGGGAATCTGCATTGACGGCGCCACTGCCAACCAGGCATCCCTGCAAGAGCGACGGCCGCTGAAATGGCGCAGTCAATAGCGCTGGCCCAGACCAAATGTCTGAATAGCAGCCTTGTTCAAGACCACAGCTCCATCAAGCGGATCACCTGGCCTATGCTCGGATTCAAGTCATTTGGAGGTGCTGTGCCCGCATCGCCTTTGCAGGCTTCGGGGCCATGCACATGATTCAAGAGGAGTCAGCCTGGGGGAGGCCAAAGGTGCAGCCATGAACTCATCCAAGCAGTTCTGCTCGCGGAATATTTAGAAGCGGTGGATTACTGGCCTTCCTGAGCTTCTCATCATTATTGCGACAGAATCTGCTGTCCTTGTTAGCGTGGTGCAAGGACATCCGCTCAGCAGAGATAATGTCGCCCTATGTCATCCCCTAAAGTTTTGTTCGGCTTTCATGCCGTTGGTGTGCGCGTGAAGACGGCGCCGCAGTCGATTATTGAAGTTTTGTACGACGCATCGCGCCGCGATGCGCGTATGCGCCAGTTCACGGATCGGGCCAAAGAGGCGGGGGTGCGATTGATTGAGGCCGATGCCCTGCGCATCGCCAAGCTGGCTGGCTCGCATGGCCACCAGGGTGTGGCCGCGCGGGTTGAACCCACAGCGCAAATTCACTCGCTGGATGAGCTGCTGGAGCAACTAGAAGCCGACGGCGTGAAGAACCCGTTGCTGCTGGTGCTGGATGGTGTGACCGATCCACACAACCTGGGTGCTTGCCTGCGCGTGGCCGATGGCGCGGGCGTACATGCAGTGATTGCTCCCAAGGACCATGCTGCTGGCCTGAACGCTACCGTGGCCAAGGTAGCCAGCGGCGCCGCCGAGACGGTGCCGTACTTTATGGTGACCAATTTGGCGCGCACGATGAACGAGTTGAAAGAGCGCAATATCTGGCTGATCGGCACCAGCGGAGATGCGGACAAGCACCTCTATCAAGTCGATTTGACTGGCCCCGTGGCCTTGGTATTGGGTGCCGAGGGTGATGGTATGCGCCAACTTACGCGCAAGACATGCGATGAACTCATCCAGATCCCTATGCAGGGCGCAGTAGAGAGCTTGAATGTATCGGTCGCGAGTGGCGTGTGCCTGTACGAGGCGCTTCGCCAGCGCATGGCTGCCGGTGTTGCAGGGCAAAGCACGGCGCTGTCGGCTCGTCTGTAGATGTACCGCGGCAGGCAGCGCTTAGTCTTGGCTGCCTGCGCCTAGCTCTACCATCCCCGCAAAGCCGCCCCAGAACATGCGTTTGCCGTCAAACGGCATGTCTTCGGGCTTTATGTTGGCAACTCGCGGGTCTTGCATCACCAGGGCGTTGATGCGGTCGCGCTCGGAACGCGATGCGTAGGCAATCCAGGCAAATACGACGACCTCATCGTCTTTGAGCAGTACCGCTTGCGGGAACGAGGTGAGCTTGCCGGCAGAAACGTCGTCGCCCACACATTCCCAATACTGCAGCGCGCCATGTTCCATCCACACCTCGCCTGCTTGCTGGGCGATTTGGCGGTAAGCATCTAGTTTGGCGCGCGGTACAGCCAGTACAAATCCATCGACATAGTGCATAACGGCCTCCTTTGGTGGAGTCAGGTTTTCAGTGTGTTTGCCAGCGCGGCCAGCTGGTCGGCACAAATGCCCCAGCCCTGCTCGAAGCCCATGGCAATATGCTGCTGGCGGGCCTCTTCTGTCCAGTGGCGGGCGCGGGCGGTGTAGTGCGTGCCATCACCATTGGGCGCAAAGCTGATGATGGCCGTCATAAACGGTTTGCTAGATGGAACCCAGCCAGCGGTGTATGCGTCGGTAAAGACGAGGCGCTGATTGGGTATTACTTCTAAGTACACGCCGGAGCTAGGGTATTCCTTGTCTTCCGGGTCGCGCATCACCACCAAGCTGGCGCCGCCGGGGCGTACATCGAGCTCGGCGCTGGCAATCGTCCAAGGCGCGGGTACAAACCATTGTTTTAGCAGGGAGGACTCGGTCCAGCAGCGGTAAAGCAGGGTGGCTGGCGCGGCTATGTGGCGCTCTATTACCAGATCAAATGGGTGATTGCTCATGGTGGCAAGGAGGAATATGTAGAGGTTACTGCCGCTTATTGCGCGCTTTGCACATTCACCATCCACGGTGTACCAAAGCGGTCGGTCACCATGCCAAAGCCGGGCGACCAGAACGTCGCCTCAAAGGGCATGGCCACTTGGCCGTCTTGGGTCAGGCCGTCAAACACGCGCCGGCCTTCGGTGACCGATTCGACGCCGATCGAGACCCACAGGCCTTGGGGCTTCTGGTAGCCGCCAGCGCAGCCTTCGGCACTTTGGCCGGGCATGGCCGGCATGGTGTCTGATGCCATGATGGACTGCGCGCCCACTTGCAACATGGCATGCATCACACGGTTTTTGGCGGACTCGGGCAGCGGGGGCATGCCTTCATGGGGCGGTATTTCGCCAAAGGTGGATTGATGCATTATCTGGCCGCCAAACAGCTTGGCGTAGAAGGCCATCGCCTCTGCACAGTTACCGTCGAAGTTGAGGTAGGGAATGAATTGCACAGTCTCTCTCCTAGGTGGAAATTTTGCTTGCAAAGACTGCAAACAAAGGTTGATGTGGACGCTGTACACACATTCTGCAGCTTAAAATGAACAGTGTCCACATTTTTTTCAAGCATGCGGTTTCGGGGTGTAAACAGTCGGTTTTCGACGCTCCTCGCCGTGCAACTGCTTGATGACCGATTGAGTGCGAATGAGTTCGAGAGATAGATACCATCACGGGGATTTACGCCAGGCGATGGTGGTGGCGGGGTTGGCGCTGGCCCGCGAAGGAGGACCCCAGGCCGTTGTTTTGCGCGAAGTCAGCAGGTTGACGGGCGTGGCTCCCAACGCGGCCTACCGTCACTTTGCCAACCACCTGGCCTTGTTTGGAGCAGTGCGTGCCGCTGCCTTGGGGGCGCTGGCGCTGGCGATAGAGCAGGAGATGAAGGCCGCAGAGCAGATACCGGACGCGGTTGTGCGTGCACGCGGCCTGTTGGCAGCCGTGGGGCGGGGCTACCTGCGCTTTGCAGAAGACGAGACAGGTTGGTTCCGTACTGCATTTGCTGCCGGTGCCTTTGATGTGGAAGTGCCACCCGATCCCAGCCGCACAGCGGATAAGGGACTCAACCCGTATGAGTTGCTGAGCTATGCGCTCGACGCCATGGCCGCCGCTGGCGTACTGCCGCCAGAGCGTAGGCCGGGGGCGGAATTTTTGGCTTGGTCCACGGTGCACGGCATGGCCATGCTCAGCATCGACGGGCCCTTGCGCGGTGCTACGCCAGAGCAGCGCAAGGCTTTGGGGCTCCGGCTTTTGGCCATGGTGGAAAAGGGCATCTAAGAGAATCCAAGAGGCCAAGGGCACGTTTATGGTCGTGGCGCTGCAGTCTTCTATGCAGCAGCGCCGTCATAGTGCACTGCGCATGCCGTATGCCGTATGCTGTCCCCCGTTCCTATCACTTTCCTACATGCCTTCCGTCCCTTGCCACAATCTCTTGCAACCCACTGCTGCCGATATCGCTCAGGTAGCCCAATGGATTGCGGATTCTCGTCACCTGCTGGTACTGACGGGGGCAGGCGTGAGCGCCGAGTCGGGGATACCCACTTTTCGCGATGCGCAGACGGGTTTCTGGGCGCAGTTCAGCCCCGAAGAGATGGCGAGTGAAGCCGGCTACCTAGCCCATCCGCAGCGGGTATGGGACTGGTACCAGTACCGCCGCCGGCTGGTGGCCGAGGTAGTGCCCAATGCGGGCCATTTCGCACTGGCGCAGTGGCAGACGCAGCACCCCGAGCGCATCACCCTGGTGACCCAGAACGTAGATGGCCTGCACCAGCGAGCTGGCAGCCCAAGCGTACTGTGCCTGCACGGTAGCCTGATGGATGACCAGTGGCTGCTGCCGCCCAAGGCCTGCTGCGACACGCGCTTTACTAAAGGCAATGCACCGCCGCAGTGCCCCGGCTGTGGCAACTACCTGCGCCCTGCCGTGGTGTGGTTTGGCGAGAACCTGCCATATGCTGCGTTGCAGCAAGCGCAAGACGCGGCCAAGGGCTGCGATGTGATGTTGGTGATTGGCACATCAGGCAATGTGTACCCTGCCGCAGGCTTGGCGCATATTGCGGTGCGCAGTGGCTCCAAGGTCATCATCCTCAACCCGCAGGCGACTAGCCTGGATGAGGTAGCCGATTTGTGCCTGCGCGGGCCATCAGCCGTGCTGCTGCCGCAGATATTGAAGCTATAGATGGAAATAGCAGCTAGCAGCCATCTAGTGGTTGCTGGCTGCTCTTATATTGATAGTAAATCAGGCTTCTGCGCTGGCCGCGTTTAGGCTGGCCATAGCCGCATCATCCAGCTCTAGCTGGCTAGCTTTGATTAGCGATTGCAGTTGCGCCAGGCTGGTGGCGCTGGCAATGGGCGCAGTCATGCCGGGCTGGCGCATCACCCAGGCAATGGCGATTTCACTCATTTGCGCACTCATGCGTTGGGCCACGGTCTCTAGTACATCCAAAATGCGTAAGCCACGCTCGTTCAAGTACAGGCTGGTGGTTTTTGCGCCGCGTACGCTCTTGCTCGCATCGGCTGCCGTGCGGTACTTGCCAGTCAAAAAACCGGCGGCCAGTGCGTAAAAGCTGATGACACCCACATTGTGTTCAACGCACACCGGCTGCAACTCACGCTCAAAAACAGCGCGGTCATACAGGTTGTAGAGCGGCTGCAGGCTTTCATAGCGTGCCAGGCTGTGTTTGGCGCTGGTGGTTAAGGCTTCTGCCAGACGCTGGGCGCTGTAGTTGCTGGCGCCAATAGCGCGCACTTTGCCTTCTTGGATCAACTCGCCAAAGGTGCCCAGCACGTCCTCCAGCGGCACGCTAGGGTCATCGTCATGCGATTGATAAAGGTCGATGTAGTCTGTTTGTAGACGGCGCAGCGATGCGTCTACCGCCTCGCGGATATAGGCCGGGCGCAGGCCTACTTTGCCGTCACCCATCTCTTTGCCCACCTTGGTAGCCAGCACCAGTTGGTGGCGCTTGCCGGATTTGCGCAGCCATTTACCAATCGTGGCTTCCGATTCGCCGCCCTGGTGGCCGGGCGCCCAGCGTGAGTACACATCGGCGGTGTCCACAAAGTTCATGCCCGCATCCAGCCAAGCATCAAGCATTGAAAAGCTGGTGGCCTCATCCGCTGTCCAGCCAAACACATTGCCGCCAAAACACAGGGGTGAGACTTGCAGTGGCGAGCGGCCAAGTGGGCGTCGTTGGTTATTCATAGTTATGGAAGGGATGGTTCATGGGCGCTGGTGCAATCCGTGCGGATGAGAAAGGCCAGCTGAGGCAGGCGATTATGGGTGTACGCCGGGCGCCCGCAGTCATGTAGATGACATGGCGGCATCTGCATGGGGCATCAACTGTTTGTGCATCAGCGCATTGGGAATAACCACGCCAGCGCGCACAGGGTTGCGCTGCTCCATCACCACAAAGCCGTGGCGCGCAAAAAATGGCTGTGCTGTGCGGCTGACATCGGCACTGAGCAGGGGCACCTGCTGCGCGTGCGCATGCACCAGCAAATGCGCCATTAGCTGGCTACCCAAGCCTTGGCGCGCCAGACCGCCACGTACAAAAAAGTGGTCGATATAACCTTGCGCATCCAGGCTGGCATAGGCAAGGGCGATTGCATCTTGCTCCAGCACCCAAGGCTTTATCGCTTGCATGTGTGCGGCCCACGCGCTTTGATCACGATCTGGTGGCGCCCAAGCGTTGAGCTGCATTGGCGAGTAATTGGCGGCCGCTGTGGTGTGCACTGCGCTGTTAAAGATGGCCAGTAATTGCAGAGCATCGCTGGTCTGATAGGGGCGTATAGGCATTGGCACATTATGGAATGGCCTTGCCATTGATGCAGCGCAAACAGTCGCAGATGGTGTGCGCCCATTGGCGCGGCCGGTTTGCCCTGCTGCAAAAATTGGAGTACAACCAAACCAAGCGCAACAACTGTAAGGAGAGATGAATATGTTCCAGCACATTTTGGTTCCCGTGGATGGTTCCCCTACCTCGTTGCTGGCGGTTGCCAAGGCGGCGGGCTTGGCCAAGGCTTTTAACAGCCGGGTGACGGCGGTGTATGTGGTTGATCCGTACCCATTCACCGGCGTGGGCGCCGACTTTGCTTACGGCCAGGCGCAGTACCTGTCGGCCGCAACAGCGGATGCACACACCGCCTTGGATGCAGTGAAGGTCGCGATGGAGCAAGCAGGCATCCCGGTCGAGACGGTGATGGGCGAGGGGCATTCGGTGCATGACGGCATCATGGAAGCCGCCAAGGCCACGAATGCGGACTTGATCGTTATGGGATCGCATGGCCGCCGCGGGCTGGAGAAACTGGTGCTTGGCAGTGTGACCCAGCGTGTGCTGAGTGCCAGCCTCATCCCCGTGCTGGTGGTTCGCCAATAAGATCTGCTGCGGCCCTCAGCCCGCTCAAACAATCCATTAAAAAGCCCCATTGCGGGGCTTTTTGCATTCAAGGACACATTATTTGCGCCATTGATCAAGAAAAGTCGATGGGATGAGGCTTTCTGACTGAAAACGTATGTTTGTGTAAATAAAATTGCGTCCTCAATTTTATAAGTTATCCAGAGCATGCGTTTTTCCCGTTTGGAGCAGTTGACCAGCCTTGTGCTGAGTGCCGCCGTATTGGCCGGTTGTGGCGGCGGTGGTGGTGATGGTGCCAGCCCCAGCCCGGCACCGCAGCCCGAGCCCCCAGTAGAGATTGGCCCCGGTGTGCCAGGTAACCCCGACTTGCCATACCCACCGGGTGGAGGCGATGGCTCGCTAGGTGGCGGCTCGCCCGCACCGTCTCCAGCTCCATCCCCAGCGCCCGGGCCATCGCCTGCGCCTTCTCCCGAACCTGGTCCCGATCCCGACCCAGGAACCGGGTCCCCCGCTCCATCGCCTGCACCAGGCCCTGCGCCTGGGCCTGCACCCGGGCCTGCACCTGGCCCTGCGCCATCACCTAGCCCCTCGCCGGCTCCTGGTCCATCGCCCGCACCGGCACCCTATGCGGAGCCCAGTGGCCCGCTGCTGCCCGCTTTGTACGCCTTTGGTTTTTATGACAAGGACAGCACAGGCCAGCCTCGTGCCGTACGAAATGATCTGGGTGGAACCTTGCCTGCCATGGTGCAGTTCGCGCAGAACCACACCGTGGATCCAGCGGGTAACGAAGCCAAGACCATGCCGCGCCTGACTATGTCGCGCGAGGCCATGGTGCTCATCACGCCTGATCCATCGCTCTCCGGCATTAGCGATATGCAGGCGGCGGTCAGCGTGAACGGCGCTGCCAAAGGCACGTTGACGCTGCGCCACCCAGATGCGATCTTCCGCTCAGACTATTCCAACAAGGATGGCCGCGCAGACTATGCCTATTCGCGCCGCGCATGGACGGCTGTGCTGCCTTGGGATTGGGTGCAGCCCGGCATGGAGCTGCGCGTGGTGGACAACCAAAACCGCAGCGGTAGTCTGGCGGCCAATGCCATCGATTTTGGTGGTGCATCTGAGCTGGTGGTGCTCAGCCTGCGCTTGGGTATGTTGACGGCGCCGGTTGTCAACGACGGCCAGCATTGGTTCCGCAGCAACCCAGCGGATGCGGCGACCGATTACTTCCAGACCATTCCCGCGGCCAAGATGACGGCGGGCTACTATGAGGACGTAATGCTGCCCGAAGTCATGGTGGCATCCGGCGTGATCTACAACAAAGCCAGTGCAAGCAACGGCGATGTCTACAGCGGTGACATGCGCGAGAACACCGCCAAGTCCACGTTCAGTGTGGGCATCAACATGGCCAACTATGGTGTGACCAGCTCGGGCATGCAGTCGCAAGCGCAGCCGCAAACCTTCCAGATTGCCACTATCCACCACGCACGCGGCGTGTATGCCAACGGCAATGTTAACCACGGTTTAAGTGGTGGCAACAGCATCCTCACGCTCAGCACGAGCCAGGGCAACGAGTTCAGCCACGAGATTGGTCATCACTATGGCCTGGGCCACTATCCGGGCGAGAAGAACGGCAACTACTTCTGGGCTGTGCACCACCACGACAGCGGCTGGGGCTACATCGGCTATCGCAAGCGTATGCGCGGTAACATCTTGTGGGAGCGCGGCCAGAATGATGGGCTGGCAGGCAGCGCCAAGCTGGACGACACCTACCGCTTTGCTCCGGATGCGATGGCGGGAGGGGACTTCCAAAGCGCGTTGTCACGTTACACGCACTACACCGGCTATAGCACCAAGAATGCGATTCAGCCCGCGTTGATGAAAAAACCGGTGTTGACGCCAGCATCGCCCACGGGTTACCAGCAGTGGAATGCGGATACGCGTCAAATGGAAAACATCGCACCCGCGGTACCCAACCAGGGCGACGTTTGGTACAACGGAATGAAGACCTTCCTCGCGCCTAGACTGCATGGAGTTCAGGTCATCACCTTGCTGGGTGGCTATGATCCGGTGACCAACAAGGCCTTGATCTACCAACCCCTGCGCGGCAACTGGGGCAATGTATTTAATTTACCCAGCGCATCAAGTCTGACTGAAGCTCGCAACTGCTGGTTGGATGTGAACTTTGCGACCGGCGCCACCCAGCGTATTGCGGTAGCGGGCAAGCGCATGCAGCAGGACAGAGTGAACAAGCTGCATGTCAACTTGGCAGCTGCGGAGAAACCTTCTAAAGCCAGCCTGCAATGCCAAACACCGGGCGCGGCTGCAGAAACGCTCTACACCATCGACATCCCGCAGTATGCAGGCGCCATGCCCGAGCCGGTGCGTGTGGGTAAAGAGCACGGCTACGCCGCCTTGCGCGCGATTGAGCGCCCCAAGCTGGACGACGCCTTGCAAGCCTTGGCCGGCCAAGACTCGCTCACGCTCAGCACCGCCAACAAAGTGCTGCTGGATAGCTGGCGCGATTACGCTGATGAGCTATCGCCCGCTGCTCGCCAGCAATTGCAGCGCTACGATGCACAACAGGAGCTGGGCCTGCGCCTGAACCGCTGGATGGACACCTACGCCACTGACCTGGACCAGGGCGTAGCCGAGGCACAGAACGCTTTGGTGAGCTTTATCCGCCAGCTGGGCTTTGCTGACGCGCCCTTGGTGCCGGCTGCACAAAGCATGCAAATGGCCAATGGCAATTGCATTCAGAAATTTGGCGATGCGGTGCGCGTGGCGGGTAAAGCCCTGTGCACCGGCGGCACGGATGAACAGTGGATTCTTGACGCACGCGGAGCCATCCACAGTCGCAGCAATCTGGGCCTGTGCTTGAGTGAGCCGGGGCGAAACGGGGCAGATATCCAGCTCAGTACTTGCAGTACTGGCAACGACAACCAAGTTTGGGACACCAGCGTGCCCAATCGCATTGCGCGTGGTGGCCGTTGCATGGATCTGAACAGCGGCAATTTGGGGCCAGACGGCACCAATCGCCTGATCAGCTACAGCTGCAGCGGTGGTCGTAACCAGCAGTGGAGTGGTCTGCAGCCCAGCGGCAGCTTATTGCTAACGCTGCTGAGCGCGGACAACGCCCGTCGCTTGGCGAGCCTGCCAGTGCAGTAATCTGGGCAAATGCAGCATTGCAGGCGCTGCACAGCCCTGCAATGCTGCCCCCGTGACACCATGTTTTAAAAGCGGGCGTAAGCTCGCTTTTTTTGTGTGTAGATGTGAGGTAAAGATGCAAGCCTTCCCACCCCCTTATTGCGATGCGCACAGCGTAAACGACATGCTGCGCGCTTATGGCTACGCCGTACTCAGCCCTGCTACTGTGGCGCAATGGGCGCAGTGTGATGGCGCACAGCTGCCCCAGCTGGCCACCAGCTGGGACGGTATGCCCGACGACACCTATTTGAAAGATGGTGGCCGTTATCGCAAGCGCCGCCACTCCTGCTATGTAATGCAGGGCGACGCCGTGCGCAGTGTGCCCCATCGCGCCCACTGGCAGCCGGTGGAGTACAACGCCTTGCACGGCGGTATGCAGCGCTGGTTTGAACCCGTTTTATCCGACACGGCCGCCAACCCTGCTTGGCAGCAACTTCTGCTGGCGCTGGGCCACACGGCGCAAGCCGTATTTGGTAGCCCTGCAAATACACCTTGGTACACCGAGGCGCACCAGTTTCGTATCGACACCGCAGACGGCATTGGCCGCCCCACGCCTGAGGGTGCGCACCGCGATGGTGTGGACCTGGTGGCTGTTTTTTTGGTGGGCCGTCACCATATCAAAGGCGGAGAGACCCGCGTTTTTGACGCGAACGGCCCGCAAGGTTTGCGCTTCACCCTGACCGAGCCCTGGTCGTTGATGCTGCTGGACGATGCCCGAATGATCCACGAGAGCACGCCCATCCAACCGCTGGGCGAAGAGGGCGGCCACCGCGACACCTTGGTGGTGACATTGCGACGTGATGCTTTTCAAGGCGATACGTAATAGTGTGGGTTATGGATGAAAAGCGCTGTTAGCGCCCGACTGGCAGGCGCGAGTAGCTATCTTTTTATAGGTTTTCTACTGTGCTATTGGCATTGGATAAATCGGCGAGTCATGGTTGGTGCTACTGGCAAGCCGGCAGAGAGCTTCCGATATAGATGCGCAGATGAAAATAGCTGCTAGCGCCCGTGTAGCAGGCGTTAGCAGCTATTATTTTGTAGTTTAGGTTTACTGAATGGCTGCGCCGGAGGCTTCCACAATCGCCTTGGAGTCTTTCACATCCGCATGGAAGAACTTGTCAAAGTCTGCAGGCGACATGGCTTGTGGCTCGGCACCCTGGGCCTGGATTTGCGCTTGCACATCCTTTTGTGCCAGCAGTTTGTTCACTTCAGTGTTCAGCTTGGTGACGATAGGCGCTGGCAGGTTTTTGGGGCCGAACAGGCCGTACCAAGTGCTGACGTCAAAACCCTTCATGCCCAGCTCCGCTACGGTGGGCACATCAGGCAGCGATGAACTGCGTTTGGCCGATGTGACGGCCAGCGGGCGCAGCTTGCCTGCCTTGATCTGGCCAATAGCCGATGGCACGGATGACACCAGCAGATCTACATTGCCTGACAGCGTGTCAAGCATGGCGGGGTTTGATCCCTTATAGGGCACGTGGGTCAGTGACACGCCTGCGGCTTTCTCAAACAGTACGCCAGCGATATGAATGCTGGTGCCGTTGCCGGGTGAGCCATAGGTAATCTTGCCCGGATCGGCTTTAGCGGCGGCGATCACGTCAGCCAGCGACTTGAACTTGCTGGTTTCGGCTGTCGCAATGATGACGGGCGAGTAGGCGATGTGGGCAATCGGTGTCAGGTCCTTGGTGGGGTTCCAGGGCAGGCCTTTGTACAGGTAGTAGCCCAGCACCACATTGTCTTTTTGGCCCATGACGATGTCATAGCCCATGGGTGCGGCCTTGGTGGCCTCGGTAATACCAATCGTGCCGCCTGCGCCCGCGCGGTTGTCGGCCACCACGGTCCAGTGGTTTTGCTCGGTCAGCTTTTGCGCGATGATGCGCGAGAGGATGTCGGTGCCGCCGCCTGGTGGGAAGGGTACGATCATGCGGATTGGCTTGCTGCCGGGGTAGTCGTTGGCTGGGCCTTGGGCCTGGGCAGCAGCAGCTGCACCCATCGTTATTGCCACAGCGCTGTAGCGCATCATTTGTCGAATCATCGTCGTTGTCTCCTTTAGGAATTACACCTTCGCACGGCAAGCAGCGCTACGCTGGTGAGGCAGGGGTGCATTTGCAGTCAAATCGGTGATGATGTATGCCATCACGCCAAGGTGGCTATTCTAGGGGGCGGAGGCTGTGCCTTGGCAGCGTTGCTATGGGGGCGTGGCACTTGTGTCTAGTCGCTCCATTGGAGTCAGCGGTTTGCACGCTGCCCGACTTGCCCAAATGCGTGGGCAGAAAGGATTTGTGATGAGTACCAAATCAATCGTACTGGCCGCTTGCACCAGCCTGTGCATAGCAGCAGCGCCCGCTTGGGCGGCGCTGGCCGTGGGCGCAAAGGCGCCGCCATTTACCACCACATCGGCGCTGGCAGGCCAGGCGCAAAGTTTTGACATGACCAAGGCTTTGCAGAACGGGCCGGTGGTGTTGTACTTCTTCCCCAAAGCCTTCAGTCAAGGCTGCACGATAGAGGCCCACGCCTTTGCCGAGGCAACGCCGCAGTTCAAGCAATTGGGAGCGTCAGTGGTTGGTATATCGCATGACGATATTGATACGCTTAAGCGCTTTTCTAGCGAAGCCTGCCGCGACCAGTTTGTGGTTGCATCCGATGCTGATGGCAAGACCATTGCAGCTTACGATGCCGGATCTGCCGCGCGTCCCGGCACGGCATCGCGTATCTCGTATGTGATCGCACCAGGCGGCAAGGTGCTGTTTGTGCATGAGGGTAGCGACCCGCTGGCGCATGTGGAACAGACCTTAAAAGCTGTGCAGCAATGGCGTGCTGCACAGCCTAAGAGCCGCTAACTCAGTCGTTAAACGTTGTTGCTTTGTCTGGCCGTAATGCCGTACGGACTGCGGCAAAGCACTGCGTCTTAAACGCGAATTTGCAATTTGCGAGGCGGGTTTTGTGATGCACCGCAGCGTTACTGCTGAAAACCCCGCCACAGTCGCAGGCGCAAGCCATTGGCCACCACCAGCAGGCTCACACCCATGTCGGCCACCACCGCCATCCACATGCTGGCGTTGCCAGTAAGGGCCAGGCCAAAAAACACCACCTTTACCCCCAGCGCCATAGCAATGTTTTGCCACAGTACCTTGTGCGCGTGATGCGATAGCGCAATGGTTTGCGGGATACGGCGTAGGTCGTCGTTCATCAACACCACGTCAGCGGTCTCCATTGCCATGTCGGTAGCATGCGTACCCCCCATGGCAAAGGCCAGGTCTGCTTTTGCCAGTGCTGGCGCGTCGTTGATGCCATCACCCACCATCGCAGTCGGTCCTGTGCTGGCTTGCAACTCGCCCAAGATGCGGAGTTTGTCCTCCGGCAGTAAGTTGCCTTGGGCATTGGTAATGCCTGCCTCTTTAGCAATTGTGGTGACCGTGGTAGCGTTGTCGCCGCTCAGCACCAAAGGCTCTACATTTCCAGCGCGCAGTGCGACGATAGCGGCGGGCGCGTGGTCGCGCAGCGGGTCAGCCACTGCAAACAGAGCGATTGCTTGGGAGCTGTTGGCCAGCGCGGTGACGGTGCGGCCTTGGGCCTCATGTACCGCCATGGTTTGTGCCACACCATCCACGGCAATGCCGCGCTCGCGCAGCAGGCGCAGGTTGCCCAGCATCCAGCGCTCGCCGTGCACCACGGCCTCGGTGCCGCGGCCGGGCAGGGCTTGCACATCGCTGATGTGGTTGTCGGCGACCTGACCATCGGCCAAACCTGCCGCAATGGCGCGCGATACCGGGTGATCAGATCGGGCAGCTAAATGCCAGGCTATGTGGGCCAGGTCGGCACTGCCATTAGTGCGTGCTCCGTCAGCTGTCAGGCCATGCCAATCCATCAGTAGAGGCTGGCCGGTGGTTAAGGTGCCGGTTTTGTCCAGTGCAACCGCACGCAACGTGCGGGCGCCTTCCAGCGCGCTACCGCCTTTGATCAGTACGCCGTTTTTGGCGGCTGTGGTGAGCGCGCTGACGACGGTGACGGGTGTCGATATCACCAGCGCGCATGGGCAGGCGATTACCAGTAGTGCCAAGGCCTGGTAAATGCTTTGGCCCCATGGCCAGCCCAAGGCAAACGGGGCAATCACCGCCAGTGCAATCGCCAGCAGCAGGATGATGGGCGTATAGACGGCGGCGAAGCGGTCTACAAAGCGTTGGGTGGGGGCCTTGGAGGCCTGTGCCTGCTCAACAGCGCGCACAATGCGGCTGATTAGGCTTTGCTCAGGCGCTGCGTCTACGCGCATTTGAAGCTCGGCATTTTGGTTCACGCTGCCGGCGTACAGCGGGTCGCCAGCGGCTTTATCGGCCAATGCACTTTCGCCGGTAATGGGGGCTTGGTCTACCGCGCTTTGGCCTTGGGTCACGGTGCCATCCAGCGGCACGCGCGCGCCGGGGGCAATGCGTAGCACCGCCCCCATGGGGACATCGGCGGCCAGCATGCGCAGGCTGCTGCCATCGGGCTGCACTACATCGGCTTCGGGCGGGGCGAGGTTCAGCAGGTCGCGGATGGCGCTGCGGGCTTTGTCCATGGCCATGTCTTCAATGCGCTCGGCGGCGGCGTACAGCGCCATCACCATTGCGGCTTCGGGCCACTGGCCGATGATGAAGGCACCGGTCACCGCAACGGCCATCAGGGCGTGGATGCCGAGTTTGAACTGCAATAGGCCCTTAATGCCCGCCTTGTAAACCCCTAGGCCCGACAGCGCAATCGCCATCAGCGCCAGCGCCATGCCGCCATAGTGCAGCAGCGCATAGTTGGCGCTGCCTGTGTCACCGCTTAGCCAATGGCTTATCTCGGCCGCTACCGATAAAACCAGGGCAGCGCCAATGCGCCCCCAGCCAGGCAGTACGCCGTGGTCATGGCCGTGATCATCACCTTCACCATGGCTGTGGTCATGCCCGGCATGGTCGTGGTCGTGGTCATGCGCTGCGGCTTTGGCCTTGCGCTTGCCAAAGCTTAAATCGATCGTGCCGCACCCATCGCAAGCAGCGGCTTTGCCCGTAGCCTGCGCTGCAGGTGCGTGCGCTGAGTGAGAGTGGTGGTGGTGGTGGTGGCCGTCGCTGGGATGGGCGGGCGTGTGGTTTGCCAAGGTTTTATCATTCATGCCATGATTAAAAACCTTCGAGTCACTTTAAAGTCAAGTCATGTCTGATGCATTAGCGCTCTACAAGATTGGCGAAGCAGCGGCGCGCTCCGGCGTATCCGCAGCCAATATCCGATATTACGAGAAAGAAAACCTGCTTCGCGCCGGTGTGCGTAGCGAGAGTAGCTATCGTTTGTATAGCGAGGCAGACATTCACCAGCTGCGCTTCATCCGCCTGTGTCGGGTTATGGATATGTCCTTGGATGAAGTGCGGACTTTGCTGGCGCTGGACTGGCATAACAGCGATGACTGCGCCGCCGCCAGAACCACGGTTAACGCACACCTGCAACATGTGCGCGAGCGCCTGCACGAGCTGCAATCGCTGGAGCGAGAGCTGGTCACCCTGCGCGATTGCTGCGATGGAAACTCCGGCGTGTGCCATACCATCGAGGCATTGCATCGCCGCGCTGATGAGCAAGCGATGAGCGTGCTAGCTGCATCGCCCGCTAAGCGGCACGTGTGATAGCGGGGGCTTGGGCGCGGCTTATATAGATAGGTATAGCTCTTAATCTTGATCTTGATTTGCTATGCAAAAAGTAGCAGTTAATTCCCTGTGGATTGGCGCTAGCATTTCTTTGTGCAATGGTGGTAAAGCTTTGGTTTTGGGCGTATCGCTAGCTATCACACAGAATAGATCCGCGCTGCATCGCCTATGATGTGACCATGCTGGCAAGACTGCTACAACCCCTTTGGCCTGATCATTTATGGCGCAACGTACAGCGTTGGGTGGTGGGTTGGTGGCGCATTGTTTATCTGGGCGCTGTCGTAATGGTCATGCTGCTATCGCCCAGCAGCTACGGGCGGCAAACCCGTGCGCGACTGATGCGCCGCATGTATGTAGACACGGCGCCTATCTTGCTGGGTTTTACTGCGCTGGCCTCGTTGTTGTGCTTGGTGGTTGCACGCATTGTGATCGTGACGGCAACAAGCTACGGCCTATCCAATGTTGCGGTAGAGATGGTGATCCGGGTGTTGGTGTTAGAGCTCATCCCGCTGACTGCCGCGCTATTCGTTGCCATGCGCTGCTCCATCCCTGCGGGCGCAACGCTTACTAATATGCGGGAGTCTGGCCGCTTCCAGCAACTGCATGCCCACGGTCTAGACCCGATTCGTACTGAGATGCTGCCCTTGGTGGTAGCCAGCATGTACGCGTCGATCACCTTGGCGGCTCTGTCTTGCGTGGTGTCGCTGGTTATGGTGTATTTCAGTGTTTACGGATTTAGCTTGGTGGGCTTAGATGCCTATACCCGCATGTTCGGCAACGTCTTCAGTCCCATGGTGACCTGGCTCTTCGCCCTCAAAACCCTGTTGTTCAGCCTGGCTGTAGCCTTAATTCCCACCGCATCTGCTATATACCGCCCTTATGGCATGCGTGACGACGAGCGCGCAGGGCCTGATTCGGACTTAAGTGGCCTAGCTCGCATGTTTGGCGTGCTGGTGATTATTGAAATCGCATCGCTGCTGGGGAATTATTTTTAACCGCTAAGCAGCCTGCGCATTCGTTGCCGTATCTTGTTTGTCTCACTACCTAAAGGTAAAGGCTGCTCGGTGCGCATCGGCATCAGGCCCTAGCTGGCTTAACTGGCCTCATTGAGCCGGCTCAAGCTGACTGTTTCTGGATAGAGTGCGGTGAGCCGGGGTAAAAGGCAGTTGAAGCTTGTTGCCCAGTGTGGGCGCTTTCTGCACCGTTTGAGCTCAGCTTATTACTAGCCGATAGCCCACCTGTAGCTCCGTGACTAAATACTTTGGCTGGGCCGGATCCACTTCAATTTTTTGCCTTAGATTGGCCATGTGTACGCGCAGGTAGTGTGGTCGGTCCAGGTATTCCGGGCCCCAGACCTGCAGTAGCAACTGGCGGTGCGTTAGCACGCGCCCTTGACCGGTAATCAAGGCGGTTAGCAAGCGGAACTCAATCGGCGTCAAATGCACCGCTGCGTGATCGCGCGTGACTTCGTGTGTAGCGAGATTGACCACGACATCACCAAAGTGCACCAAGCTACTGCTAGCTGCCGACGGCGCCTGTTGGCGGCGGCGCATCATGACCCGAAGGCGCGCCAGCAGCTCGGGCACGCCAAAGGGCTTGGTCAGATAGTCATCAGCACCGGCATCCAGTGCGGCTACTTTCTCTTCCTCGCGCTCGCGTGCTGAAAGGACCAAGATGGGCAGTTGGCTCCAGCCACGCAGCTCGGTAATCACGGTCTTCCCATCAGCATCTGGTAGGCCGAGGTCCAGCACCACGGCATCAGGTTGACGGCTGGCTGCCTCGATCAGCCCGCGCCGTGCGGTGTCTGCTTCAAAGACTTGCCAGCCCTCATCCTCCAGCGCCAATCGCACAAAGCGACGAATATTGGCGTCGTCTTCAATCAAAAGAATGTGGGGGCTGGCAGCGGACATACAGGATGGTTCGGTTTATTCGTCGAGACGCGGTTGTGGATGTACGGGCAAGCTTACGGTAAAGACCGTGCCCGGGCCGGGTAGAGCTGCTTTCGCCGCAAGGCGACCGCCATGCGCTTGCACAATGCGCTGGGCCAGTGCAAGACCTAGCCCCATGCCGGAGACCGCAGATTCTGTTACGCCGCGAATAAAGGGCTCAAACAGCTGTTCAGGCGCCATATGAACAGGAAAACCAGGGCCATTGTCTTCTAGCGTCAGCACGCAATCGTTGCCATCTATCAGGGCGCTGATAGTAATGGTGGTGTCTGCTGGGGTGTATTTGGCAGCGTTGTCCAGCAAGTTGACCAGCACCCGCTCCATCAGCACTGCATCAACTTGCAACAGCGGTAGATCCGCAGGCAGCTCGGTACGCACAAGGTGATCGGGCAAGCGTTCGCGCATCTGTCGCAAGGCGCTGCCCACCAGCTCGTCGACGGGCAGCCATTCTCGCTTCAAATGCACGCCACCCTGTTGCAGGCGTGCCATGGCCAGCAGGTTGTCCACCAGTTGCTGCATGGCCTGGGCCTGGTTGCGAATTTGCACCAACATGTCGGCCACGGCGCCCGGCGGCGCGTGGGGCAGTGCGGTCTGGGCAGCGCCCAGAATACTGGTCAGCGGTGTGCGTAAATCGTGCGATACGGCTGACAGCAGCGTGTTGCGCATGCGCTCACCTTCCATGGCGATCTGGGTTTGCTGCGCCACTTCAACAAAGTGCACGCGCTCTAGTGCCAGTGCAATCTGGCTGGCACAGGCATCTAACAGGCGGCGCTCTTCTGGCACATCCAGGCGCTGGGGTGAGCGCAGCAGCAACGCCAGCACACCCCGCGCACGCACTGGGGCCATCAGGGGCACATAGAGTGCGGGCGCTGCGGCCAGTGTGCCGGTACCGTGGCCTGCCATCTGGCCGTGCTCCAGGCTCCAGCGCGCAATGCTGGCATCTGCTGGGGCTTCGCTGCCGGGCATGGTGTGCAGCTGTTCATTGGCATCGGGCAGGAGTAAGGCAGCCTGTGCATCAAACACTCCGGTGATGGTGGTCAGCGCAATCTGCGCGACTTGCTCTTGCTTGAGCGCGCCCGACAAATCGCGGGCGAGTCGAGCCAACGCCCCGGCGCGGCGCTCCCGTTCCGCAGCCACGCGGGCTTCGTGGCGCAGCCGTGCCATCAACTGACCGCAAACCAGGGCCACGCCCAGCATCAGGCTGAAGGTAAAGAGGTATTGCGTGTCGTTGACGCTCAACGAATTGCGCGGCGGTACAAAGTAAAAATCAAAGCACAACACAGCCAGCAACGCCGCCCATGCCCCAGGCCCGCGCCCCCAGCGCAAGGCCGATAGAACCACCACCAGCAGGAACAGCATGATTACATTGGCAGGGTCAAACACCTGCAATAGCAGCTCGGCCAGTGCCGTTGCGGCAAAACAGGCCAAGGTGGCACCCACATACCCTTTCCATGATGAAGCAGACCGCTCGCGCCCTATTGGTAAGCGTGAGGTGCTCTCATTTTTAGAAACTGGCGTAGAAAGCACCAGCACATCGAGACCAGGATCAAGTTGCGTAATTTGCTCTGGCAAGCTAGTAGCAAAGAACTTCCAACCGGCCCGAGGTGCACGAGCCAGCACCAAGTGGCTGGCATTGCGCTCCCGCGCAAAGCCGACCAAGGCCCGCGCAACATCGGCCCCGGGGATGGTGGCGGTATCTGCACCCATGCGCGCGGCCAGAGCCAGGGTTTTGAGCACGACGGCTTGCGCACTTTGGGAACGATGCTGGCGCTCGGGTGCGTCTACATATACCACCATCCACTCGGCCTCCAGCCGCCGTGCCAGGCGCGCCACCTGACGCACCAATGCGTTGTCGCCCGCTCGCCCACCAATGCCTACCAATAGCCGTTCGCGTGCGGGCCAGACATCTTCAATCGCCCGCTCGCGCCGGTAGTCAAGCATGTCCTCATCAACACGATCGGCTGTGCGGCGCAAAGCCAGCTCGCGCAGCGCCAGCAAATTACCAAGGCGAAAAAAATGCCGCGAGGCACGCTCAGCCTGCTCCAGTGGATAGACCTTGCCGGCCTTCAATCGGCGCAGCAGTTCCTCCGGCGGAATATCGACGACGATGACTTCGTTGGCGTCGTCAAAAATCTGGTCTGGCACGGTCTCGTGCACTTGAATGCCAACGATGCCGCTCACCACATCGTTGAGGCTTTCCAGGTGCTGCACATTCAGCGTAGTCCACACCTCGATTCCCGCCCCCAGCAGCTCCTGCACATCCTGCCAACGCTTGGGGTGGCGAGAGCCCGCCACGTTGCTATGCGCCAGCTCGTCCAGCAGCAGCACATCGGGATGCAGTACCAGCGCGGCGTCCAGATCAAACTCTGTCAGTTGCTGGCCCTGGTAGGGGATAGCGCGGCGCGGTAGCAGCGTCAGGCCTTGCAGCTGTTGCTCGGTTTCGGCGCGGCCATGGGTTTCGATCAGGCCCACCAGCACATTGCGCCCGGCTTGGCGCTCACGCTGTGCGGCGGCCAGCATAGTGTAGGTTTTGCCAACCCCGGCATTGGAGCCAAAGTAGATGCGCAGCTTGCCGCGCACTGCCTGTTGGGCTTGCGCCTGCAACTGAGCGACCAGCGCATCCGGATCGGGGCGCGAGGGCTCTTTATTGGAGCTGAGGTTCATGGCCATGGTGCAGGCATTGTCCGGGATTTTCGCTTCACACCAGCCCCAGCGCAGCCAGCAGCATGTCGATCAGCTTGATCCCGACGAACGGCACGATCAGCCCGCCCAATCCATAGATCAGCAGATTGCGCCGCAGCAGGGCGGCAGCGCCAACAGCACGGTAGGAAACGCCGCGCAATGCCAGCGGTACCAGCGCGATGATGATGAGTGCGTTGAAGACCACCGCGCTCAGGATGGCCGAATCGGCGCTGTGCAAGCCCATCACATTCAGTGAAGCCAGCTGCGGGTACGTGCCCACAAAAGCCGCCGGGATGATGGCGAAATACTTGGCCACATCGTTGGCAATGCTGAAGGTGGTGAGCGCGCCGCGCGTCATCAGCATTTGCTTGCCGGTTTCCACCACCTCGATGAGCTTGGTCGGATTGCTGTCCAGGTCCACCATATTGCCGGCTTCTTTGGCGGCCTGGGTGCCGCTGTTCATGGCCACGGCCACATCGGCCTGGGCCAGGGCCGGTGCGTCATTGGTACCGTCACCCGTCATGGCCACCAGGCGGCCTGCAGCCTGGTGGCTGCGGATCAGCTGCAGCTTGTCTTCGGGTCTGGCCTCGGCCAGGTAGTCGTCCACCCCGGCTTCGGCGGCAATGGCGGCGGCGGTAAGCGGGTTGTCGCCCGTCACCATCACCGTCTGAATGCCCATGCGGCGCAGCTCGGCAAAGCGCTCGCGCATGCCGGGTTTGACGATGTCTTTGAGCTCAATCACTCCCAGTATCTTGGCCCCATCGGCGACAACCAGCGGGGTACTGCCTTTGCGTGAGACATGGTCTACAGCCAGTTGCACTGGTGCCGGAAAGCTGCCACCCAGTGCCTCGACATGGCGGCGCACTGCGTCCGCAGCGCCCTTGCGTAAGCTGCGGGTTCCTTGTGGCGTGTTCAAGTCCACGCCGCTCATGCGCGTCTGCGCGGTGAAAGGCACAAACTCGGCCTGCATCTCGGCAGCGCCGCGTGCGGCCACCGCATGGCGGTCCTGCGCCAGTGCAACCACGCTGCGGCCTTCGGGGGTTTCATCGGCAATCGATGACAGCTGTGCTGCCTCAGCAAGTTGCTGCAGGGTAATGCCCGGTGCAGGCAGAAATTCGCTGGCCTGACGGTTGCCCAGAGTAATGGTGCCGGTTTTATCGAGCAGCAGCACATCGATATCTCCGGCGGCCTCGACAGCGCGGCCAGAGGTAGCGATTACATTGGCCTGCATCATGCGGCTCATGCCTGCCACGCCAATGGCCGACAGCAAGCCACCAATGGTGGTGGGGATCAGGCAGACCAGCAGCGCAATCAGCACCGTCATGCTGACCACTTTGCCCGTGCCCGCTTGTGCCACGGCAAAGGCAGAGAACGGCCACAGTGTGACGATGACCAGTAAGAAAACCAAGGTCAGCCCAACCAGCAAGATGGACAGTGCCAACTCGTTGGGTGTTTTTTGCCGCTTGGCTGATTCGACCATGGAGATCATGCGGTCCAGAAATGATTCACCGGGGTTGACGGTGACTTGCACCACCAGCCAATCCGACAGCACACGCGTACCGCCGGTGACCGAGGAAAAATCCCCCCCGGCCTCGCGGATCACCGGTGCCGACTCGCCGGTGATGGCGCTCTCATCAACCGAGGCTACGCCTTCGATCACCGTGCCATCCAGCGCAATCACATCACCGGCTTCGACCAGCAAGGTCACACCTTTGCGCAGCTCGCTGGCGCGAATCGGTATCCAGCTGCTGCCGTATTTCGCCTGCTGCAGCACCTTGGCGACGGTGTCGCGTTTCATGCCGCGCAGACTGGCAGCCTGTGCACGGCTGCGGCCTTCAGCCAGCGCCTCTGCAAAGTTGGCAAACAGCACGGTAAACCACAGCCACAGTGCAATAGCCAGTACAAAACCATGGTTGTCGTTGCTGGATTCAACCAGGTTTTGTACCCAGAGCATGCTGGTCAAAATCGCACCTAGATAGACCACGAACATCACCGGGTTGGCCCATTGTTTGCGGGGCGACAGCTTGCGCAATGCATCCCACAATGAAGCCCGTACCAGGCCCATATCCAACAATCGGGATTTACTGATTTGGCTCATGTCTTACTCCTTAGGCTCGGCAGGTGAATGCAGTGCATCTAGTGCCAGATTGAGCTGCAGCACATTCACACGCGGCTCGCCCAGCAAGCCTAAAGTGCGCTGCTCGGTGGCCCCCTCCAGTGCAGCTTGCACCTGGTTGACCTGTAAATGACGTGCCTGCGCTATGCGAGGCAGTTGCAGCTGTGCGTTTGCCAGTGAGATATGCGGATCAAGCCCCGAGGCCGAAGCCGTGACGGCATCCACCGGTACGCGGGCGTCTGCCGCCAAGCCATTGGCCGCGCGGTAGTCCTTTACACGCTGTGCCACATCCTCGGCCAGCCCATGGTGTGTGGCACCCTGATTACTGGCGCCTGAGAGGCCGGCGTTGTATGGCGCAGCAATGCTGGCACTTTCTTTAGCTGGATCGGGCGCGGTGGTTGCACTGGGGCGGCCATGGAAGTACTGCGTACCCGTGAACTGCTGACCGATCAAGACCGAGCCCACCACCTGGCCGTTGCGCTCAACCAAGCTGCCATTGCTCGCCTGCGGAAAAACCGCCTGTGCAATGCCCGTGGTTAGTAGCGGATAGGCAATGCCGGAGACCAGCATCACCACGAGTGCCGCGCGCAGGCTGTTGTTTAGCAAGCGCAGCCAGGATGTGCTGGATGTCTGGCTGTTCGGCAGCACTTCGGCGGATATAGCTTTGAGTTGGGAGGGTGAATTCATGCTTAGCTCCTTGTGCGCGGCCATGCCGCGCATGGGTTGGCAACAATATTTAGGTGTACAACTGGCCGACCAGCATTTGCAAATGCTCGATCACTGGTCCCAGTGCGAGCGCTGGCAAAAAGGTGAGGCCCCCTACCACCAGTACTACAAATATCAGCAGCCCCATGAACAGTGGCGTGGCCGTGGGAAAGGTGCCAGGGCCTGTGGGAACGGTGGTTTTGGCAGCCAGGCTACCGGCCACAGCTAGCAGCGGCAACAGCGTTAAAAAGCGCCCGCCCAGCATGGCCAGGCCAATCGTGGTGTTGAAAAATGGTGTGTTGGCATTCAGCCCCGCAAAGGCTGAGCCATTATTGGCAGTGGCCGAGGCGTAGGCGTAGAGAATTTCACTAAAGCCATGCGGGCCGCGGTTATTGAGGCTGGTTGCCGCATCGGGCCACAGCACGGCCAATGCAGTAAAGCCCAGCATCACGGCAGGATGGGCCAACACCGAGAGCATGACGAGCTTGATCTCGCGCACTTCGATCTTCTTGCCCAAAAACTCGGGTGTGCGGCCAATCATCATGCCTGCCAGAAACACCGTAAGGATGGCGTACTGAATGAGGTTGATCAGACCCACGCCATCGCCGCCAAACACGCAGTTCAGCATCATCAGCGCCAGCGGCGTGGTGCTGCCCAGCGGCGTCAGGGAGTCGTGCATAGCATTCACCGAGCCGGTGGTGGCTGCGGTGGTTGTGGTCACAAACAAGGCCGTATCGGCAATGCCAAAACGCAGCTCTTTACCTTCCATATTGCCGCCGGACTGCGTGCTGCTCCATTGTTGATCAGCCCCTGCTCGCGCAAGTAACTGGCTGCCGTTTTGCTCTGCGACAAACACCATGCTTAAAAAACCGACAAACATCACCAGGCAGGCACCAAACAATACCCAGCCTTGGCGACGGCGCAGCAGCATGGAGCCAAACGCAAAGGTCAGCCCCGCCGGTATCAACAGCATTGACAAGATGTGCAGCACATTAGTCAGCGGGGTAGGGTTCTCAAACGGGTGCGCTGCATTCATGCTGAAAAAGCCGCCCCCATTCGTGCCCAGGTGCTTGATGCTCTCCAAACTGGCCACCGGGCCCATCAAAATCTGCTGGCGCGCGCCTTCCAGCGTTGTAGCTATTGTTTCGGTATGCAGCGTCTGAGGAATGCCTTGCCAGACATACACCAGCGCCATGACCAGCGACAGTGGCAGCAGCACGCGCCAGAACACGCGCACATAGTCCACCCAGTAATTGCCGATATCTTGGCTGCTGGATCGGGCCAGACCGCGTACAAAACCTGCCCCAGCCGCCACACCTGTGGTGGCGCCAGCGAACATCAGAAAAGTAATGGCCGCCATTTGCGTGGCGTTCGAGAGACTACTTTCGCCTGCGTAAGCCTGCCAGTTGGTATTGGTGATGAACGAGGCCGCAGTGTTGAACGCCAGATCGGGCGCTTGTGCCGCATTGCCCAATGGGTTCAGCGGCCAGAGGCCTTGCAGGCGCAAGATCAGATAGCCGAGCAACATCATGGCCAGGTTCGATAACAGCAGTGCCGCACCATAGCGCTGCCAGCCCATGTGCTCAGAGGGGTTCACGCCAATGGCACGGTATGTCAGGCGCTCCAGCAAGGTGTGGTGCTCACTCGTAAAGCAGTGTGCCAGCCACTGACCCATAACAATGGTTAGCAGCGTCATCATCGACAGCACAGCGGCGAATTCTATCCAGGGTAACCACATGGTGTATGCCCTTTCAGATGCGCACCAAGGCGCGCAAAAAGCCAAGAAGGCCAACGAAAAACGCCAAGGTGAGGTAGACAAAGAGGATGTCTTGTAGCACTTGCATGGCGGCCCCTCAGAATTTCTCGGGGCGCAGCAGCGCGTAGCCTAAATAGACAAATAGCCCAGCAGCTGTAACAGCAGCGAGGGCCTCAATCCAGTGAGTCGTCAGCATTTCTTTTCTCCAGTGATATTTCAATGGAAGAACTGTAGAAATTCGGTCATCAATACCGTATATGAAATGCAGCGCTGGAGATCAAGATGGCATCAAGAGGTTCTGTCGCAGTAAGCGATGTGGCTAAGCTGTGACCATGAAGTCATCCCAGCCAGCAACCACCTCCAGCATTAGCCAGGCCCTGCGCGCCGTGATCAAACGTCGGCATTTTCCAGTTGAGATCATGCTCGCCTGTGTGCGCTGGTATGTGGCTTACGGCACCGCAGGCCGGGCCTTTTTAGAGAAGCTCACCCGTGACACCAGCAATCTGACCGAGCGCCTGGAGGCCATCAAGGGCACTCTGATGGAGGGCATGGAAGTGGCTGATGGGCAACCCGCCCGCGCTGCTGCACGCCTAGCTGTGTTGGCGCTGGCCGGTGAGCTGGCTTCGGCCTACGGCATTACCACCTGGCCAGAGGGCGAGGCCACCAAGGCTGCGCAAGTGGGGTTTGATGCATGGCTGGCGCTGCGCGGCGGCGGCGCAGGCAATGCCGAGGGTGAACAAATCATCCAGGCGGTGACCGGATTTATTGACCGCCATGGCGATAGCCGTTTCTCGGATGCTGCTGGCACTTATGACGACAAGCAGCAGTTAGCTGTGCGCGACCGTGCGGGCTGGTGGCAATCGGTGGATGGCGGTGTGGAGTACTGGTTTAACAAGGAAGGCATGCGCGAGGCGCTCAAGGGTTTCGACTTTGGGCGCGCTCTGAGTGTCTTGCGAGGTGCAGGGATGCTGGATGCGCCGCCCACGGGCGAGGCCTCCAAATCCAAGCGCATCCACGGGCGTGTGGCGCGGGTCTATGTGGTGCGCCCTGATAACGCCAGCCAAGCAAAGGAGCAACAAGCATGATGGATGGATTGATAGCGGGCAAGCTGTACGGCCAGCCCCAGCAGCGTATGGGCAAGGGCGGCAAGCCCTTTGCAACGGCCAAGGTGCGCGCCGCCTGCGCCAGCGGTGAGGCACTGTTTGCCAACTGCATTGCCTTTGCCCCGGACGCTGTTGCGGCGCTGCTGGCGCTGGGCGATGGTGACAGCATTGCTGTGTCTGGGGAAATCAGCCCCAAGGCGTGGGTAGACCAAAGCGGCCAAGCCCGCACTGGCCTGGATGTGGTGGTGCATGCCGTGGTGAGCGCCTACCATGTTCAGCGCAAGCGCAAAGCTATGGAGCAGGCGGCGCCATGACAGAAGTGCAGCACGACAATCCAGCAGCGCCGCAAGTGGGCATGAGTCCACCCGCATGACGGGCGCAGGCAGCGTCTATACCGCGCACAAAAAAACCACCCGGAGGTGGCTTTAAGGACTGAGACGGGATTACTCCTGCGACTTGCGGCGCAGTGCACCGAGGCCCAAAACAGCGGCCAACATGCCCATCAGTGCCAGAGCCCATTGGTTCATAGTCGGCACAGGGGTAGCGGCGATAACAGCCCCAGCGTTCACTGTCAGGCTCAGCGTTTGCGTCAGCGTGGGCGCCATGCCGTCGGTGACCGTGATGGTGACGGCCACTGGCGTAGGCGTATAGTTGGTGGGTGTACCGGTGACTAGGCCCTTGGCAGCATCGAAGCTCAAGCCCGCTGGCAGGCCAGTCACGTCAATAGTGGGGGCCTTGCCGCCCGTGACCATGATGGCTTGCGTGTAGGGCGTGCCCACGGTGGCGTCGGGCAAGCTGCTGGGGCTCAGCGCCAGGGCCGCGTAGACGGTAAGGCTCAAGCTTTGAGAGTGTGGCGTGGTTTGATAGCTGTCGCTCACCGTGATGGTGTAGCTGCCTTGGGTGCCCGCTGCTGGCGTGCCCGAGAGCTCGCCCGTGCCCTCATCAACGCTCATGCCAGTGGGCAGGCCGCTCCAGGTGTAGGGAGCCAATCCGCCCGTGGCACTCAGAGTGATAGGGCCATAGGCGCTGCCCACCACGCCAGCCGTCAGGGTTGCGGGTGCCGCGGTCAAGGGCGTGGGGGCGTTCGTAGTGCAGATGCGCACTTGGCCATGACCAGCTCGCCCATCGGCTGCACCTGTCAGAACGATGGGATCGCCCCCCGTGTTGTAGGAGCCTCCGCCGCCGCCGATTCCAGGTGTGTCGCCGCCGCCACTACCGCCGCCCGAATAGCCGCCTCCTGCGCCTCCACGACTGGACGAGCTGCCGCCGCCACCTCCGCCAAATCCGCCGGGGGATTTGATAGAGACGCCGTTCGCAACTCCCCCAGTGCCGCCGTTGACCCAGGATAGGCCACCTGTGCCAGCTAATGAGCTACTAGAGCTTCCGCCATCCGCACCGTTAGAGAGCAATCCTCCGCCTGCGCCGCTGCTCCATACAGTAGAGATGTTGGCTCCCCCTTGTCCTTGAGAGCCTCCCGAGGAGTTGGATCCACTGCCAGCACCACCTGCTTGACTCACTTGTCCGTGTTTCTGGAGATTATCTGCATCTCCAGAGCCAGCACCCGCGCCGCCGACCAAAAGAGGTTGAGGGGGCGTAGTGCCTCCTAGCACAACAAAACTGCCACCTCCCCCGCCGTTGCCTGCGCCTAATGACAAGCTCGGTTGCTGACCAACCAAGATGCGGAGGCTTGTACCAGTCGTCAAATGGAACTTTCCGCCCACAATGGCACCGCGTCCTGGGCGATATGTACTGTTACTGTGGTTGCCCCCTTCTGCTCCAGCCGCCTCCAGCCAATAGTCGCCGGTGCTGGGCACGCTGTAGGAGACGATGCTGCCTGTGTAGTCAAAGGTTTGCAGCGGCGTCACGCACTGCGCTTGCGCCTGCGTGTGTGCCAGCAACAAGAGGCCGGCCAGGCCCAGCGCCAATCGGGTGGAAGATCGAAAATTTGTGGGGTGAGTCATAAAATCAGGTACTCCGACGAGTGGTCGTCATGTTGGGGATGTATCGAGTGACCGCTTCTGGCCGAAACCTTCAAGTCACAGCCATGCTGCATTGGTGCTCACTAGGCTTCATGCAACGCAAGCACTTGTAACGAAGCGTTATAGCGTCAAAATGACTTTTACGCCCCATCCAAACGGATAGGTAGTCATGCGATAGCAGTAGGTAGTTACCCGCAAATGCGTGCGCGCAGGTCTACCTTGGGCCCACATGACGAGTTACTGGAGCAGTACGCGCGCGCGAGACGAGGTAGTTAGCAGTGTGCTGGTTAACAGCCAAGTTAACACCTAAAGCTGGTACGCAAGGAGACAGTACGCAGCGAGGTACGCACGGAGCTGCGTTTATCTAAGCCAGCGCCAGCACTCCAACAGCCGCTTGGGATGGTGGCAGCCCATGCAGAATTAGCACCTCATTGGCCTTATTCGTTTCTGTGCAGCGGATGCAGCAGGGGCAACTACTAATTTAAGGCTTTCCGGTGTAACGCCTGTAACGCCCGTAACGGGAGAGCCGTTACGCCGCAAACCCGCATGGAATAAGGCTGTAACGTCACCAAAGTATGAAAAGCTACAACAGTTTTGGAAATTGTGGGGTGCTGTGGCCAGAAACTATGTACCGGTGGCTACACAGTGGCTACACGGAGCAGAAAACAAAAACCCCCGCTATCGTTTAAATAGCGGGGGTTTCTTTACTGTATTGGTGCGGAGAGAGGAATATGTATTTATAGTAAGTTGTTGATTATTTTGAAAATATTTCATTTGTATTTTTAAGGGATACATTGAGGGATACATGGTTCCCGTTCTCGAGCATGCTGCTGACTGTCAAACGAAGCCCTGTAAAAGGCAACAGTCGAGCCATTGCGGACATCGGTACATCTCGATTGGCCGTCACTCAGCGGACGTTGAGCC
The DNA here is from genome assembly GCA_036646255.1 of Comamonas sp. Lineage (GTDB taxonomy): Bacteria > Pseudomonadota > Gammaproteobacteria > Burkholderiales > Burkholderiaceae_C > Comamonas. The sequence goes on along the minus strand of JAVXMM010000023.1, from coordinate 5,414 downwards.
GACTAAACTGAGTGACCTCGATACGGATTTTTTCAGTAAGTCCGGACACTTCGTCGGAGCGGAGTTGATACTCGGCAGTTATCTGCTCTTGACTCTTGTTGGCGAGGAAAAATAGCTTTCCCGCAGCCTCCAGGAGCAGATTCACCAGCCTCGAACTTCGATCAAGGCTGTTTACTCGCACCCAACGGTCAAGTGCTCCACTGGACATGCCGTAAAGCTCCTCACACCAGAGCGAGCTGTTGACGGCGAGAAGGATCTCTCGCTGTGCAGCAATTCGATTGTTGAATTCGGTCATTCTCTTACCTCCGCGAGCAGCTGAGACATCCAAGCTTTGATGGCAGGAGCAGCCCTGAGTGCAAGCATAACCTCTTCTTCCAATAGCGCATCGCCAATTCCACGTGTCGAAAGCACTCGCGCGCGCGTGAAAACACCAAAGGCTTCTTCATCAATGTTCAGGGGAGCATCGATCAATAGAGGCGATCTCCTAGAGAAAATGGGATGGCCGCGCCATAGCGAATAGCAGGTGGCCAAATTCCTGATTCCCAGGAACATGCAAGACAGATTGAAAGTCGCATTCACGCGGGTCGTCAATAACTGATCAAGCGAATCGGAAAACAGGCGAGCAAACTTGTCGCAGTCCTCCGCTCCAGCTTTGTAGGCCGAAGGGACGCCCAGAGACGCTATGAAGTCGACACCATTGGACGAAAACAGGAGTCTAGATTCCAAATGCAGGTGCCAAGCAAATGGGTTCCCTTCTGCCCACAAGCCTTCCAAACGATCATGCTGATACACCGAAAACTTGTCAGTGTCGATATCCGAGTCAGGTCCGGTAATGCAGGCAAGTAGGTCGACGTCTGATGACCTATCGATCTCACCACGGCAAATCGAGCCAAATGCGTAGAATTGCTTGGTCATCGGCGGCCAAAGCGCTTGACTAGAAGTGCGGTGAGCAGCGACAACGCGATCAGCCTAGAAGCTACGATCATCGACGCGGCAGTGGTCGTGTGGAAAGAGCGGGAGATTGTGCCTAGGAAGATTGCAGGAGCAGCTTTCAGGCTCTCCCAATAGTCCAAAATGGTTGCCGAACCGTTGGCTGCATTTGCATCGTAGATTGCAATGGCAGCCATCGCGATGAGGATCGTCCGCAGTAGCTTGGTAATGCTTTCACCGTTTCCCCACACGAAATGAAGCACCCAGAACTCCACCCAAGCTAAGAACTGTCGAATGCGCTGAAGGCCACGGTACTTCTTGCGGTAAAAGTCTTCCTCAGATAGCCAAGACTCAAGTAAATGACGTGATGTAGCATCGAGTTCCTGTGTGATTGCCTCGTTGACTGACTTCGCATCGCCAATCTGCTGGAAGTTCATCCGCAACGAGCGTGCGAAGCGCATCTTGAGGTTCTCTTCACGAGGATTCCAAGCAGTAAGAATGTCAGAGTCAATCTGACAACGCTCGAATGTCGCATAGTCAAATCTGGAGCCAGGGAAGCTTGACTGATGGAGGTTAGAGCCGATGAATCGGCATCCTGTGAAATTACATGAGTCAAAGACGCAGTTTCGGAAGTAGCAACCGTCAAACACGCTGTGCTCAAACGATACGTTCTTAAATGTGATGCGGCTTGCGTTTAGGCGGCTAAATATCTTTAGCTTGAATGCGATGGCCTCGTCCACAACGTTACTTGGGACGTATTGATCGGTGATGACCTGCGTGTTGCCTTGATCAAAATGATGCGAAATTGCGTGCAAGGTATCGTCTGTCATTCTGGTCTCACAATTGGGGTTGGATCACGTTGGCTAAAGCCGATTCTACTGGCAAGCGGCGAACGACCGAGTGAGTCAGATGCGCTCATTATCTCTGCGGCTTTGATATTGCACGGAATGTTCCACTGAGCGCACGCCACGGGGGTCATTGTCGTCGAGGCAAATGTGCGACAAACGACTCACAGGCGTGGGTTGGACGAGCCCAGGTCTAGCTCGTGACCACCAGCTTCTGGTAGATCGCGGGAAAAGCGGTGTATGAAGACGTCAGATTGACTGAGGGATGGCTTTTTTCCGCTGAGTTTGAAATTCCTTGGCGCATAGTTCTGTATATCCATCCCTTTGGGGATAGCTCCAATCGCTAACTTCGCTGTCTCCACGTCCCAAAAGCGCCTTGCTTAGCCCATGCGTCAGCCGGGCCGTACAGTTATTGAAACCAGTCCAAGCGGCAGGCAAAGCCTGCCGGACTGGCGCCATGCTCGCGCTGTGGGCTTGGCCAGCGGCATCGGTGCTTTCGGGCTTGAGCGTATGCGCAGCGTGCGTGCTGGTTTCACCGGCTACGGGCATCCAAGCAATGCGGCGGCTCACCAGCCACCGGCCACACATGCGGCCGCGTTGCGGGGTCAGGCCCACGATGCGGCCCACTTCCACGGCTTCGCCGTAGCGGTTGACCTGGCCTTCTTCCACCATGGTGGTGACGGTGCGTAGATGCCATTCATGGCGCTTTAGGGCATGGCCGCCCATCGCTTCCATAAATACGCGCCAGTCCGCGCGCAAGTTGCCGTGGCGGTGGCAGGCGCGGTAGGCGCTCATGGTTTGGCGGTCGCCTTCTTGGTTGAACAGGTCAAGCTGGTCTTTGCTCACGCGGCGCAGCTCGCGCCAAGCCGTCACGCTGGGCATGCCGATAGTCTGGAATTGGCGAATGCCCCAGCAGGCAGCCCATGCATCCACGCGTTGGTGGCCTTGGCTGGTTTCTTCACCAAACTCCATCCTGATCTGTTCGTCATTTACCAAGTCTTGGTGGTCCGTCAGTGCCACATGGCCCACGCTCTTGGCAATGTATTTGGCCACGTAGCCCGCAGCACCGCCTCTGTCCATGCGCTTGATGCACACGCGGTTATCCTGCGCGCCGCGTTCCTGGCCATCTTCGGCTAGCCAGTACTGGCGCAGGGTTGCCTCCAAGGTTATGGCGTCGGCTTGGCTTTCAGTCCACAGCAGCGCGTGCCAATGCGGTGTGCCATCGTGGTGCGGCTCGGCCACACGCAGGCCGTAAATTTTGACGCCAATGCGGGCTAGCTTGGCGCGCGCCTTGGCCCAGGTATCGCGCAGCCATTCCTGGCCGTCGCGAGGTGTGGCGCCTTTGTACTTCTTGTTGTGGCGCGTTTTGCTCGCGCGAATGGTGACTGGGTGAAACTTGCTGGGCAAGGTGAGGGTGATAAATAAGCCCACGTGGCCATGGCTGTCTGCATATTCTTCGGCACCGCGTATGCGCGTCATCAGCTCACCGCCCCGCACCAAAGGGTTGGCGGTGCTCAGTGCCGCCAGTTCGGCCAAGGTGTAGACTTGGCCAGCCTCATTGCGGTACAGGCTGCGCTGCAGTGCTTCGGCATTGCGTTTGATCTGCGCCTGGCGGCGTACCAGACCGTTTTGGCTGATATAGCGGCCCTTGGCCACATTCACCAACCCCAGGCGAATGGCACCGGCTTCCACCACACGTGCCACCAGGCGGCGCAACTTGCGGCGCCACCATCCATCATCAGATGTGCGCTTGATGGCGGCGGCAATTTTGCGGTCTTTGTCTGCTGGCGTGTCGCCATCTTTGAACTTGAACAGGCCCGCTAGATCTTCCGCGGCCAGCGCTCCAGTGGTTCGCAGCATCATGGTCAAGGCGCGGCCACGCTCTGCCAGGTTAAAGCGGGCAAGCTCGCAGCCGTCCATGAACTCATCCACCTGGGCGGCCAACTGTTTGGCCCAGGTGCAGATTTCATAATCGCCTAGGTTCAGGCGGGCGGCATCGCCATAGGCCGCATCAAAGTCGGCAATCCGCTGCAGTTTGTCCCAGGCTTGTATCCATTCGGGGGTGTTGTCCGTGTCGCCATCTTGTGCCATGGCACCGGCCAGGTGCTCTGCAATTGCGGTTTTCCAGCCCTCTGGCGCGCAGTTAGCCACGCGCTGCAAATGGTATTGCACCATGTGCAGGCGTGGCTTGTTGGCCTCCCAGTCGCGTAGGCTGCTGGTTGGCAAGTGGCGCAAGATGGCCATGGCGCGCTAGCTGGTTGTACGCAGCCGCAATGCCTGCGTGCGGCCTAGCATGGCAAAGGCTTCGCGTAATGCAGCCCGTATGCCTTCGCGCTCTTTGGGCGGGATTAGCTGCCAGCTGCGTGCTGCAAGCAGGTGCATATCCGTATCCAAGTCGCCCACGCCGCCCATCATCAGCATCACAATGCGCCAGTGCAGGGGCAGGCGTGACCACTCGGCATCCACCGCGCCGCTGTGGGCGGTGTTGCCTGCCTTGTTGGCAAAGAAGGCGCGCTGCTCGCCCCATTTGTCACGCAGATAGGTGGGGATGCCTTTTTCTCGCGGGCCTACCAGCTCTGCCAGCTGCGCAGGCGGTGCAAACAGCACCATATCTGGCGCCAGGCAGGCGTCTAGGGGCCAACTGCTCGTGGGGAGTGCTTGCAGGCGGCGCAGCAAAGCATCGGCAATGGCCTGGGATTCGGCTTTGTCTTGCTTCATACCGCACCGCCTGTGTGGCTGGCGGCTGAGCGCAATGCTTGGGCTTGGCGGTCAACCAGCCCCAAGGCAAAGAGCAGGGCGACTTCATCGCCAGGCTGCAGTGCTTCGCCAGCGCATACGCGGTCAATGGCCCAGTAGGCCTGGTCGGCTTTGTCGGCTTCGCACAGGTCATAAAAGCTGGGTGCAGTTGGGTTGGAGGGAGTCTTGCTTGTCATGGTTACGCCCTCCCTTGTTCTGGCAGTGCAGATTTCAGCATGACGCGGAGCTTGGACAGTGCTGAATCCAGTGCATCTATCCGGGAGTAAACGGCTTCGTTACTTGCCCGGATGATGGCGCCAAGCGTCTCTGGTTGCGGTAGAGCGTGATCTGCCGAACAGGACACCATGTATGCCAGCCCCTCATAGGCTTGCATAGCGTCACGTAAGTGGGTAATAGCATCCACTGCGCGAAAAGCCAAATGATCTGCACTTTTAGCGAACGTCACAGTGCTAGTCAGCACAAAGGTATGGGGAAGGCTTGCGCCTGCCGTGGTTGCCTCGGCATTTTTATTGGTGGTGGTCATGGCTCAGACCTCCGCTTGCAGTTGGTTGATCGCTTGCAGCGCAAGCACCAGCTTGCGGCGGGCTGCGGCAAAGTTACCGCGCTCGATATAGCTGCTGGCCAAGTTGGTGGCGTTAAACGCCCCCAGCACGGAATGCAGACGGTCTGCGGGAATGGGGTTGGGTTGCGACGGCGCAGCGCTGCGGCTGGCCAGGGTCATAACGGTCATGGTCTTGGATCCTTCGGGAATCAAGAGAACCACCGTTTGCGTTTTGAAGCGCATAGGGTGGGTGAGATGTTCAAAACACGTCCGAAGCCGTGCGCCCATCCTCACGGAGTGAGCCATCTCACCCGAAACCACAGAGGCAAGGTGCTGATGCA
>JAVXMM010000022.1:0-51938 GCA_036646255.1 Comamonas sp. | reverse complement strand
AATGGCTTGAAACGTGGTGTGGTGGTGAACATTGACGCCACGGTGCAGAGTATTCAGCAGGCCCTGAAAGAAGCCGAGTTGATGGCCGATCTGAATATCCAGCGCGTATATACCGGCATCACCGGTAGCCATATTCGCGGCATCAACTCCAGCGGCATGGTGGCGGTGAAGGACAAAGAAGTGTCTGCAGCCGATGTGGCGCGTGTGCTGGATACCGCCAAGGCCATCAATATCCCGTCTGACCAGCGTTTGCTGCTGGTGGAGCCACAGGAGTTTGCGATTGACGGCCAAGATGTGCGTGAACCCATCGGCATGAGTGGCCTGCGACTCGAATCCAAGATTCATATTGTGACCGGGGCGCAAAGTGCGGCTGAGAACATTATCAAATGCGTGCGTCGCTGTGGTTTGGAGGTGGAGCAGCTGTTGCTGAACCCGCTGGCATCTAGCCAAGCCGTGTTGACAGATGACGAGCGTGAGTTGGGCGTGGCGGTGGTGGATATTGGTGCGGGAACGACAGATGTGTCGATCTTCACTGGTGGCGCCATTCGACATACGGCGGTGATCCCCATCGCCGGTGACCTGATTACCAGTGATATCGCGATGGCACTGCGCACACCTACTAAAGATGCGGAAGACATCAAGGTTGAGAGCGGCTGCGCCAAGCAACTGCTGGCTGATCCTGATACGCAGGTTGATGTGCCAGGCTTGGGTGACCGTGGCCCCCGCTTGTTGAGCAAGCAGGCGTTGGCTGGCGTGATTGAGCCACGTGTTGAAGAAATTTTCTCGCTGGTGCAGCAAGTCATCCGCGAGTCTGGTTATGAAGAGGTGCTCTCGTCCGGCATTGTGCTGACGGGCGGTAGCGCCGTGATGCCGGGCATGGTGGAGTTGGGGGAAGACATTTTCCTCAAACCCGTGCGCCGAGGCATCCCAAAGTATTCCGGCACCTTGGCCGAGATGGTTGCGCAGCCCCGTGCTGCCACCGTCATGGGCCTGCTGGAAGAAGCCCGCCTGGCGCGCCTGCGCGGGTACAAGGTGGCCCAAAAAAGTGGTTCGGTCAAGACCGCATTTGGGCGTTTGAAGGACTTTATTGTGGGGAACTTTTAACCATGCATGACTCCGCCTGTTGGCTGGCGCAAAGCAGCCCTTCAAAAGCCCGGGTCCATGACCCATGGCGCTCGACAGGGCCACCGCCAACCAGTTGTTTGTTAAAGAGTGACTTATCCGTAACCCAAATTTTTCATGATGACGCGAGAGCGAGAGGAGCAGGCAATGACTATCGAAATGTATGAAGGCAACACGTTCAACCAAGGCACCCAGATCAAAGTGATCGGAGTGGGCGGTGGCGGTGGTAACGCCGTCGAGCACATGATCGCGAACAGCGTGCAAGGTGTCGAGTTCATTTCGGCCAATACGGACGCGCAAGCGCTCGATCGTTGCCATGCCCATCGCGTGATCCAACTGGGTGAAACTGGTTTGGGTGCAGGTAGCAAGCCTGACAATGGTCGTGAAGCTGCTGAATCCGCCATTGAGGATATTCGTGCTGCTATCGTCGGCTCGCACATGCTCTTCATCACCGCTGGCATGGGTGGTGGAACGGGCACGGGCGCTGCTCCGGTGATCGCGCGCGTCGCCAAGGAAATGGGTATTCTGACCGTGGGTGTGGTGACCAAGCCTTTTGAGTGGGAAGGCAAACGCCGCATGGCCAACGCCGATGGTGGCTTGGCTGAATTGGAAGCCAATGTGGATTCGCTGATCGTGGTGCTGAACGAGAAGCTGCTGGACGTGTTGGGTGATGACATCACCCAGGACCAAGCGTTCTCGCATGCCAACGATGTGCTGAAGAATGCCGTGGGCGGCATCTCTGAGATCATCAATGACCACGGCTATATCAACGTTGACTTTGCTGACGTGAAAACCGTGATGAGTGAGCCAGGCAAGGCCATGATGGGTACGGCTGTTGCCAGCGGCCCAGACCGCGCACGTATCGCTGCCGAGCAAGCGGTGGCTTGCCCACTGCTGGAAGGTATCGACCTGTCGGGCGCCAAGGGTATTCTGGTGTTGGTGACGGCCACCAAGGACAGCCTGAAGCTGGCCGAATCGCGCCAAGCCATGAGCACGATTAACGCCTACGCATCTCCAGAGTCGCATGTGATCTTCGGCGCAGCCTACGATGAGTCGCTGGGTGATGCTATCCGTGTGACCGTGTTGGCAACCGGTCTGTCGCGCCCGCAAGCCAAGCGTCAGCCGATCTCGGTGATTCAAGGCAGTGTAGGTCTGCGTACGGGTACTGATGACATCGCCTACACACCACAATCGGTGAACAACACCGTGTCTGGTCTGGGTGTGCAAACCGCCGTGCCTATGGGGGCTGCGTTTGCTAATGACTTTGCTGACAAAAAGACGCCTTCGGTGTGGCGCACGGGTCGCAATGCTGCATCGGCACGTGTGGATGCCATGTCGTCCAGCGGTATGGAGGATCTGGAAATCCCCGCCTTTCTGCGCAAGCAAGCTGATTAAGCACTTACTCGTCGCCTAGTGCAACGGAGTCAACGCGCTGAAACCTTGAGGGTTTCAGCGCGTTGTTATTGGTGGGTGGGTTGCACGGTTTTGCAGCGTGCAAATTAACGCTGGCAGGCCCGCGCTATGTAGGTGATTGATATTTTTGCGCAGGCCACTGGCTGCGTATCACTTAAAATCAATAGCTTATGCTTCAGCAACGTACTATCAAGTCATTGACCCGCGCCGTGGGCGTAGGTTTGCACAGCGGCCAGCGGGTCGAGTTGACCCTGCGCCCTGCGCAGCCCAATACCGGCATCGTGTTCCGGCGCGTGGATCTGCCTGAGCCGGTGGATATCCCGGTCAAGGCAGATGCAGTGGTCGATACACGCATGGCATCGACGCTGGGCAAGGGTGATGTACGCATCCACACCGTAGAGCATGTGATGTCTGCCTGTGCGGGTTTGGGCATTGATAACCTACACATTGATGTGACGGCGGAAGAGATTCCGATTCTGGATGGCTCATCCGCGTCCTTTGTATTTTTATTACAGAGCGCAGGGATTGAGTTGCAAAACGCGCCCAAGCGCTTTCTGCGCTTGTTGCGCCCGGTTGAGATTCGCCAAGGCGAAGGGCAGAGCCTGAAATGGGCCCGTCTTGATCCTTACCACGGCTATAAGCTGCGCTTTGAGATTGATTTTTCGCACCCGGCTGTAGATTCCACCGGCCAGACGTTTGAGTTTGATTTGGGGCTGGATAACTACCAGCGTGATATTGCGCGCGCACGTACCTTTGGCTTCACCAAAGATGTCGAAATGCTGCGCTCTAATGGCCTAGCGCTGGGCGGCGGGCTGGACAACGCCATTGTGATGGACGACTACAAAGTGCTGAACAGCGATGGCCTGCGTTATGACGACGAGTTCGTGAAACACAAAATTCTGGATGCGATGGGCGATTTGTACATCGTCGGCTACCCGCTGCTGGCGGCCTACAGCGCCTTCCGTTCAGGCCACGGCCTCAATAACTTGTTACTGCGCGAATTGATGCAGCAGCAAGATGCCTGGGACATCGTCACCTTTGATCATGTGCGCGAGGCACCCCAGGGCTTTACCCAGACTGCACTGGCCTGGTAGGCGCTGACATGCTGGTGTTTCGCTGGATCTTTATGTTGCTGGTGCTGATGGCCGCCATCAGTTTTGTCTTCTATTTAGGCACCGGTCGCAAGCGCTACCGCAGTCTGGCTTTGCTGCTCGTCAAATGGACCGTGATCGCGGGCTTCGCCTTCTTTGCGATTTTATTTGTGGGCCGATTGGTGTGACCGATAAGCGCTACATACCTTGCCCCAGTGGGTAAAACTTCTGTAAACAGAGCAGCCACCTCGTAGGTGGCTTTTTTGTGCCAACTCGCTTGTGCACTGCGTTTCAAGCATTGCGCGCGATGAGCTCGCATGCTTTACACAAGGCTCACAGTGGTAAGGCCGGGCCTGCTGGGTAAACCGCGCAGCTTGCTCTGTCGTTAAATGCTTATGCAGGTGGCTCCAGCGTTTTGGTGCCAGACACCTTCTTTGCAGAAAGGAACAGCCCATGAAAACACTGCGCAGCACAATCACTGCCATGGTTAGCAGCTTCGGCATTGCAATGGCTTGTGCATTAGTAGTCAGTGCGCCTGTGCAAGCACAGCCAGATGGCCGCTACGCACACCAGCGCGATGGGCGGGGCCCAGACGGTTATGGCCCGCCAGGCCAGCGCCGCCATTGGGAGCGCGAACGTGAGCGAGATCATCGCTACTACGACCATCGTCGAGATTACCGTGGCGGCTACCACCGCCCGCCGCAAGTAGTTGTGGTGCCAGACCGTGGCAGGGGCGTAGGCCCGCGCCATGATTGGTACCGCGGCGGCTATGTGTCTGCACCGTACCGTGGTCACGGTTATGTTGTGGGTGACTGGCGGGGCCATCGCCTGTATGCGCCACCGCGGGGGTACCAGTGGATTCAGTATGGAGGTGACTATTTGTTGATTGCCATTGGCACCGGTTTGATAGCGAATATTGTCTTTAATGCCTATTGAAATACGGTGGATGCGGCCATAATTTATAACCCTGACTCAGGCAGTTTGCGGAACCTTTTGGTTGTGCAAGCCTTCTAAGAGTTACTTTGGTGGCTACACCTTGTGCCGAGCGCTGCTTCACGGAGAACTCGGATCCACGCATGAGGAGTTATGCAGCCGGCCAGACCTGTGCACAACATACAGATGCACAGGTTTTTTTTTGCGCGTTTACGGCGCGTTGCAGATCAATAACTGCGCCCCGCCTTGTACATGGCGTGCTGCCTTCGTTGCAGCGGGCTTACCTCGGCCATGCGCGCCATCGACAAGCCCGCGTGGGCGTGCGTAATGGCCAGGCCCAGCGCATCTGCCGCGTCGGTGCCAGGCAGGCCGGGTAATTGCAGCAAGCGTTTGACCATCTCCTGGATCTGGTTCTTGGCGGCGCGGCCGTGGCCGACCACGGCTTTTTTCATCTGTAGCGCGGTGTATTCAGCCACCGTCAAATCCTTGGAAACCAAGGCAGTCAATGCGCAGCCGCGCGCCTGGCCTAGCAGCAAGGTTGACTGTGGGTTGACATTGACGAAGACGATTTCTACCGACGCCATTTGTGGCTGGTAGCGGTCGCAGACTTCGCAGATACCGTCAAAAATCATTTTCAAGCGCGCGGGCAGGTCGCCTAAATCCAGCGTGGTTGTGCGGATGGTGCCGCTGGCCACATAGGACAGGCGTTGCCCATCTACGTCGATCACGCCAAAGCCGGTGGTCTGCAGGCCGGGGTCAATGCCAAGGATTCTCATGAAAAAATGATAGCTGCTAGCGCACGGTAGATGGGCGCTGGCAGCCCTTTTTATTTAAATATTACGGTAGCTCAGCATAGCGCATCAGTGCTGTGATCTTTTGCGTGCGGCTGTTCAGGTAGGGTGAGTGCGAGTTCTTCTCGGCACCCTTGGGGTTGGGAAGCATCACGGCCAGGCGTGCGGCTTCTGGCGCTGTTAGCTGCGCAGCGGGTTTGCCAAAGTAGTACTGGGCTGCTGCCTCGGCACCAAAAATGCCATTGCCCCATTCGGCATGGTTTAGGTACAGCTCTAGAATACGGCGCTTGCTGAGCAGGTACTCCAGCGAATAGGTCAGCATCAGCTCTTGCCCTTTACGCAGCAGGTTGCGCTCGCCCGACAGCAGCAGGTTCTTGGCCAGTTGTTGGGTGATGGTGGAGCCGCCCATCACTTTGACCGGTCTGGCTGGAACGCTGCTTGGGTCAAACGCTTCGCCGCGTTTTTTGGCCTGAGCCTCAGCGCGGGCAATGGCCTTTTCGTGCTGTTGCTGGGCGCGCTCCAGCGCCTTAGCATTGCGCTCTCGGGCCTTTTCAATCGCATCCCATAGCACGCCGTCGTGGTCAACAAAGCTGTCGTCCTCCGATGCAATCACCGCACGTTTAAGCTGGTCTGATATCTGACCGTAATCACGCCACTGTTGCCTCCATTGCAGTCGCCCATCGCTACGGATCTGGCGCCAAGCTTCTGAGCGCTCAAACGCGGTCGAGGCCGGGTCCACATAGGCCATCAGCGCAATGCGGGCAACAAAAAACAGCTGCAGGCCCACGCCTAGCAGCAATGCCCAGCCTAGCCAACGCAGGATTGCTTTCATAGCCTTGATTGTGCCGCGATCTAATGCTTAAGCGCTGATTTCAGCCCGTACCTGGGTCAGTACTGGCTGTGATGGTGGGCGCACGCCGCGCCATAGCAAGAAGGCTTCGGCCGCTTGCTCCACCAGCATGCCCAAGCCGTCACGTGGCACGCCACCTAACTGCGCTGCCCAATGCAAAAAAGGCTGGGCGGCGGGGCCGTACATCATGTCGTACACCAACGTGCCAGGGCGTACGACGTGGGTGGGTGCGGGGATGGCCGCTCCTTGCAGGCTACTAGCGGTGGCATTGATGATGAGGTCAAAATTGCCCTTCAGTGCCTCACTGGAAAGCGCTAGGAGTTCTGTTTTATATAGCGCAGCCAAGTCGGCGTGCTGCGCGACCAGTGCCTCGGCCTTGGCCTGCGTGCGGTTGCTGATAACCAGCTGCGCAGGGGCCTCGGCCAGCAGCGGCGCTAAGGCGCCAGCGGCCGCGCCACCAGCGCCGAGCAGCAGTACACGCTGGCCTGCTAACGCAACGCCCGCGTTGCGGGTGATGTCGGCTACTAGGCCCAGGCCATCGGTGTTATCAGCGTGCACGCGGCCATCGGTGCCCACCACCAAGGTGTTAGCGGCGCCACAGCGCACCACGCGGTCGCTGCGCGTGTCGGCCGTGCGTGCTGCATCCAACTTGAAGGGCACAGTCACATTCATGCCGCGTGTGCCGCTGGCCACCAAATGGCGCAGCGCGGTATCAAAACCATCCAAGGCGACCAACTCGCGCTCATACACCAGCGACTGGCCGGTTAGCTCTGCAAACAGGCTGTGGATGCGGGGTGAGCGGCTATGAGCGATGGGGTTGCCGATGACGCAGTAACGATCTATCTGGGACATGGTGCTTTGCTTAACAAAACGGGCACCAAGGTGCCCGTTGTCTAATAAATTTGCTGCCAACTTTACTGCAAATTGGCGGTTTCCAAAGTCTGCTCTCGGGTAAAGCGGAACTTGGAGACCACGGCAATCTGATCGGCCTTGCCGCGCAGTGCGGGCCCAAAGGCGCCAAATGGGCCAGCGCTGGTGGCAATAGCCTCAGCACGGCGGTCTAGCTGTTGGTTACCTGATGACTTGTAAACCTCGGTGCCCAACACGCGGCCATCGTGGTTAACCGTCATGATCATGATCAGCTCGCCATACAGTTTTTTGCCACCGGCTTCGGGGAAGTTGGCAGTGCCGCGCTCCTCTACCTTGCGACGCAGCGCATCGTAATACAACGCGTACACCTCTTCGCGCGTGGCGGGGCTGATGTAGCGTTTTTTGGGGCGGGCGTTTTCTTCGTTGATGCGCTTCTCAATCTCGGCCAGCATCTTCAAAAGCTGTTTGTGCTTTTCTTCTTGCTCAATCTCCGTCTGCGATGTGGTTGCCTTGCGGATGTCTGGCGGCTTGTACTGGGCTAGCTGGCTGCGCAGCTCGGCCAGCAGCTGCATTTGCTGCTGCTGCATGGCGTCAACTTGGCGTTGGCGTTCCTCAAAATCATCACCCATGTTGGTGATGGCCGAGTAGGGCAATGGGCTGGTGGCGCGCTCTTTGGTGTTGGCGGACTCACCGCCGCCGGCCAAGTTGCTCTGAGCCACGGCCTGGGCTTTATCGGGCGCCTCGTTGGTTTGCGAGTTGACCAGGATCACCTCTAGCGGCGTGTCCTCAAACACGCGATTAAAGGTTTCCGGGTCGACAAAGCGAACACTCAGGACAACGGCATGGACCAGAACGGACACCGCTAGCGCAAGCTGCAGTGTTGAGAGCGAACGAAGAAAATGCAAAAACTTCACAGTTGCGGATTAATCGGTTTTAGTGGTCGCCGCGTCCTCACTGTCGCTCATGTCCATCGCGATTGCGATGGGCCCTGCCACAGCCTCCTCCTCATCATCTGGCGATTCCACTTCGGCCTGATCGGCCTGGGTATCGTCCAGCCTCTCCAGTACGGTTCCGGTCACATCGAGCGTGATCTCATCGATCTCGCCCAGCTTGACCCGGATCTGGGCACCGCGCGGCAGATTCTGCGCACCCAACACCGGAAACACCAATGGTAGTGTATCTGCGCGCACCATCATGCTGCCAGACGCGCCTTCCTTCATGACTGTTGCGGTAAGTTCACTGATCTGGTTTTGCTCCAGGTATTTCAGCGTCCAAAAACGCTCCATGCCTGCTTGGTAGCCGTTGTAGGCACTGTAGGCTGCATCAAAGCCGCTGATGATGGAGAACATCTCCGCATCCTTGGGCTTGAAGGGCGCTACCAGCGCGGCTGTGGCGCTATTGCGCGCGCAGGCGATGATCTGCCACTGGTTGACCAGATCGGTATAGCGGCGCAGCGGCGATGTAGCCCACACGTAGCTCTTCACTCCAATGCCAGCATGCGGCAGTGCCTTGGTCGACATGCGAACTTTGACGCCGGGCGCCAAGCTAGCCTGGCTGCGGTATATGCCCGGCACCCCGTAGTCGGCCAGCAACTGGCCCCAGCTGCTGTTGGCCACGATCGCAGCTTCGGCCACGATCAAGTCGAGCGGCGCGCCGCGCTTGCGCACGCTGATTTGCACCGTTTCTGATCCGTTGGGTACTTCGCCGTCGTTGCCGACCAAGCGGAAGTTGTAATCCGGGCGGTTGAAGTTCTCAGGCTTGCCGCGCACTTCTTCGCGGCCGGCCTTCAAATGGCGCGAGAGGCGATACAAGAAAGTAAGCTCGTCACGCTTGTCCAGTAAGGGTTGGGGCGTGCCCTCCACCTGCAGGCTGGTGTCCGTCAGCCATTCTTCGGTCGCAATATGATCCAGCTTGTCGTAGCGGAAGTTCGTGACCACCGGCACGCGCTCCAGCTTGGTCTCTTTGCTGATGACCTCCAGCGTTTCTTCGTTGTAGGTCACGTACAGCGACACAGCTGGGTTGGCGCGGCCCTCATCCAGCGTGTAGATCTGTACGACCTCATCGGGCAGCATGGTGATCTTGTAGCCCGGCATATAGACGGTGGAATAGCGGTTGCGGCCCAGCTGGTCCAGCGCCGATCCCGGCTCAATGGCCAAGCCTGGTGCGGCAATGTGCACGCCCAACGTGACCGTGCCTGTGCCCAGGCCTTGTACCGACAGCGCGTCGTCAATCTCGGTTGTTGCGGAATCGTCGATGGAATAGGCCTGTACCTCAGCCAACGGTAAATCAGTTGGAGGCTGTGGCGCGGTAACGGATGGGAAGCCCGTGCCCTTGGGGAAGTTATCAAACAAGAAACGCTGCCAGTGGAACTGGTAAGCCGAGTTGATGGCCCCGGCTTTTTGCAGCAAAGCCAGTGGCGCCAATTGAGCCTTGCGGCTGGCGTCTACCACGGCTTTGTACTCAGGCGCGTTCTTGTCGGGGCGGAACAGGATTTTGTACAACTGCTGCTGAATAGGCGCAGGTGTAATGCCGGCAACGAGCTCGTCCGCCCAAGCTTCCATCTGTGCCTGGATCTGCTTTTTCTTCTCAATCGCGGCCAGTGCTTGCTGCACGATCTCGGCCGGTGCCTTTTTAAAACGGCCCTTGCCCGCGCGGCGGAAGTAGTGCGGCGCCTCAAACAACGCAAACAACGCGGCCACTTGCTCTACCGTGCTGGCTTTGTCTGAGAAGTAATCGCGCGCCAAGTCGGCAAAGCCAAACTCGTCTTCGGGCGCAAACTCCCAAGCTAGCTGCGGATCGATATCGGCCGACAGGGCTTGCGCCTGAGCGATCAGCTCGGCAGGCGTAGGTTTGTCAAATTTAAGAAGCACGTTCGCGGCTTTGACCTTGACCCGTTTCCCGGAGTCCAATTCAATTTGGGCGGAACTATCAGCTTCAGAGAGGATACGGCCGGCCAGGAACTTGCCAGCGTCGTCAAACAGTGCATACATAGTTGCGCATTTTCCCATGGTGTTTGGCCGAGGTGCTGCGCTGCAGGGTTTTTACTTTTTATGTATGAAATAGACCTCTAACGCTCATTGGACGGTCGTTAGCAGCTATTGAGTTTGTAGTTATCGGTGAGCGCTTAGCGTGGCGCCTTGGTGGAAATGGCGGAAATTCTGGTTCGCAGGCTGGTAACTGTATAGAGCGCCTCAGGAGTTTTACCGCTGCAAAGTTTGGAAATTGTTACTTGCTAGCGCCCAGTTGATGAGTGTCGGAGTGCTATCAAAATAATAGTTCAATCAAAATGCGATATTTCCTCGCACCGGCTCTGCGCTTTTGCTGCGAGTCTGATGCGTTCTACCAGCCCAAAAATCGGTCAATCTCCGGCAAATATTCATCAAAATTGCTCAAGGCATGGTCGCCGCCCTCTTGCAGTAGTACCTTGGCTGCAGGGTAGCGGGCCACCATATCGTGCCAGTCAAGTACTTCGTCCCCCTTGGCTGCGATGAGTAATTGCGCAGCGGCAGGCGGCTGCTGGCTGACATCCAGCGCCTTCAATTCATCTAGATATTCGGGACGAAAGAAAAAGCTTTCATCTGGGGTGTGCCAAGCAGTTTGCTCGCCCAGATAGTTTTCAAGCGAGACCCACGGCTTGGTCGATGGGTTGATCATTACACTTTTGCAGCGCAACTGCTGGGCGATCCAGCTGGCATAAAAGCCGCCTAGCGATGAGCCGATGACGGCCACGCTCTCGGGAGGCAGGCCCGCCCAGCTGCGGGTTGTTTTGAGCAAGAGATCGGCTGCCTCCTTGGGCGAAGGCGGTAGTTGTGGCGCTGCCCATGCAATGTGCCGCCCCGATTCGGTTACATGGCGGTGCATGCGTTTGGCCTTGGCCGAGTTGGGGGAGGAGCGAAAACCGTGCAGGTAGAGCAAATGGGTTGTAGTCATGCAGGAAATGATAGTGCCCCAATGCGCCAACGCATGACGGGCAGAGATAATGACAGCTTATGTCCGAAGTTTTAGACAAACCAAATGTGCTGCAGCGCTTGCTGCCAATGGTGCGCGGCTATGACTGGCCGCTGATTTTTATCATTGGAGCGCTGGCGGCCATTGGCTTGATGGCCATGTACTCAGCAGGGTTTGACCATGGCACGCGCTTTGCCGACCATGGCCGCAACATGCTCTTGGCGCTGGGTATCTTGATCGTCGTGTCACAAATCCCGCCGCACCGGCTGGCCAGCTTCGCGCTGCCGCTGTATGGTCTGGGCGTTGCACTGCTGGTGGCTGTGGCCATCTTTGGAATCACCAAAAAAGGCGCACAGCGCTGGGTGAATGTCGGCATTGTCATCCAGCCTAGCGAGCTGCTCAAAATTGCCATGCCGCTGATGCTTGCCTGGTGGTTCCAGCGGCGCGAAGGCGCGCTGCGGCCGATGGATTTTGTTGTGGCCTTTGCCATCTTGGCGGTGCCGGTGGGGCTGATCATGAAACAGCCAGACTTGGGTACTTCGCTTCTGGTGATGGCGGCAGGCCTGGCGGTGATTTATTTTGCCGGGTTGTCTTGGAAGTTGATCGTTCCGCCCGTGGTGATTGGTGTTATTGGTCTTATTTTGATCGCGGTCTATGGCCAGAACTTGTGCGAAGACGGCATGGATTTGGTGGTGCTGCACGAATACCAGCGCCAGCGCATATGCACTTTGCTAGACCCAACACGTGACCCGTTGGGCAAGGGCTTTCACATCATTCAGGGCATGATCGCCATTGGTTCGGGCGGCTTTATGGGTAAGGGTTTTATGGCGGGCACGCAGACCCACCTGGAATTCATACCTGAACGCACGACAGACTTTATTTTTGCCGCTTTCTCTGAGGAGTTTGGCTTGGCGGGCAACCTGCTGCTGATTTTCTTCTTCTTGATGCTGGTATGGCGGGGATTGGCGATTGCCATGCGCGCGCCCACCTTGTTTGGCCGTTTGATGGCGGGAGCGGTAGCCATGATCTTCTTTACTTATGCTTTTGTGAACATGGGCATGGTCAGCGGCATTTTGCCCGTGGTGGGTGTGCCGTTGCCGTTTGTGAGCTATGGCGGTACGGCCATGGTGACCTTGGGGTTAGCGCTGGGGATTTTGATGTCGGTCGCGCGCTCACAACGTCAACTAGCGCAAGATCAGCCACCCCGGCTTTGATTTTGTAGCGTTTTCTTGGTACAAAGGCTTTGCTTTTTACTCCAACTAAAGGAATTTGCATGGCCGCCAAGTTTGAGCTGAAAAAATCCAAGAACGATAAGTTCTTTTTCAACCTGCTCGCCACCAATGGGCAGATCATTTTGTCGAGCGAGATGTACGAAGCCAAGGCCAGTGCGGTCAATGGCATCGAATCGGTTAAGAAGAATGCAGTTGATGACGCCCGCTATGAGCGTTTGGTTGGCAAAGACGGCTCGCCTTACTTCACGCTGAAGGCTACCAACGGCCAGGTAATTGGCCAAAGCCAGATGTACTCGAGCGAAAAGGCGCGCGACAACGGCATTGACTCAGTCAAGACCAATGCCCCGGTCGCGACGACGGACGATCAGACTGCAGCCTGATTGCAGGCTCATCCCCTCTTGCCAAACCGCAGTTGCACTGAGCACTGCGGTTTTTGCATTTGCCTTGTTTGCGCAGGTTTAGTCCTTAGATAGAGTGCAACGCCCTACGGCCATTGCGCAGCCCCTAAAATCATTGCTATGAATGCACCTTTTGACCTTGCCCTGGCCAAGCCGCTGGCGGCTTCGACCGAACAACGCCTCAACATTGCGCGCGAGCTGCTGCTGACGCCGTTCGGGCTGGATGATTCGCACCTGGCGCGTGCTTTGGCAGATATCCGTGCCCACAAGGTGGACGATGCGGACCTGTACTTTCAGTACACCCGTGCTGAGGGGTGGAGCCTAGAAGAAGGCATTGTCAAAACCGGCTCGTTTTCTATTGATCAAGGCGTAGGTGTGCGAGCGGTTGCGGGTGAGAAAACGGCGTTTGCTTACTCCGATGATATTTCGCTGGCCTCGCTGCTGGATGCTGCACACACGGTGCGGGCCATTGGTGCGCAAAGCCAGTCCAAGCAGGTCAGGGTGCCGGGTAAAAAAATTGCGCTCAGCCGCTCGCTCTACCCCGATCTGGACCCAATTGCCACACTAGACAGCACGGCCAAGGTCAAGCTGTTGGAGAAGGTGGAGAAGCTTGCTCGTGCCAAAGATTCACGTGTCAAGCAAGTGATGGCCGGTTTGGCTGCTGAGCACGATGTGGTGCTGATCGCCCGCGCTGATGGCACGCTGGCCGCCGATGTGCGCCCGCTGGTGCGTTTGTCCGTAACCGTGATTGCCGAGAGCAAGAACCGCCGCGAGGTGGGTTCGGCCGGCGGCGGTGGCCGTTTTGGCTTGGCCTACTTTGATGACGAAATTATCCAGCAGTATGTGGACGAGGCTGTGAAGGCCGCATTGCTGAACCTGGAATCACGCCCCGCACCTGCAGGTGAGATGACCGTGGTGTTGGGCCCTGGCTGGCCCGGCGTGCTGCTGCATGAGGCTGTAGGCCACGGTTTGGAAGGCGACTTCAACCGCAAAGGATCGAGCGCCTTTAGCGGAATGATTGGTCAACGTGTAGCCGCCAAAGGCGTGACGGTGCTGGACGACGGCACGATTGCCGACCGCCGTGGATCGCTGAATGTGGATGATGAAGGCCAGCCTACGCAGCGCAATGTGCTGATTGAAGACGGTATTTTGAAGGGCTACATTCAAGACGCGATGAACGCCCGCCTGATGAAGGTCAAGCCTACCGGCAATGGTCGTCGCGAAAGCTATGCCCACATCCCTATGCCACGGATGACCAATACTTACATGCTGGGCGGCGACAAAGACCCGCAAGAAATTGTTGCGTCGATTAAAAAAGGCCTGTATGCCACCAATTTTGGCGGTGGCCAGGTCGATATCACCAGCGGCAAATTTGTGTTCTCGGCCAGTGAAGCCTATTGGGTGGAAAACGGCAAGATCCAGTACCCCGTCAAGGGCGCAACCATTGTAGGCAGTGGCCCAGAGTGTTTGAAGCACGTCAGCATGATCGGCAACGATATGCGTTTGGACAGTGGCGTGGGCACGTGTGGCAAAGAGGGCCAAAGCGTTCCAGTGGGTGTGGGCCAGCCGACCATGCGTATCGACAGCCTGACGGTAGGCGGTACTGCCTAAACTAGTCGCATCCACCCGTTTTTGCTAAGCGCCTGCACGGTCTTATCGTGCAGGCGTTTTGTTTTTGAGGCCTGTTTTGTGGCGGTGCAGCAATTTAATGTGGATCAAAACTGCTTATTAATTAAATGGATTGCAATAATATTGTGAACATTAGATTATTTGTTTGATATTTGCAATTTTTATGCATTGTTTTCGAGTGGTGTGTCGGTTGGCTTGGTTGATGTGGTACATTGAAAAACATGCAAGCACGTAGCGCTTTTTATTTTTACTTTTGGTTCTCTGTCCAAGGCGGACGAGAGGCATAAGCGCGCGAGCACCCAAACCTCCCAGACAACCGCCGAAGCTGCAAAGCCCGGCGGTTTTTTGTTGCATATGTGCTCCAGGTGATTTTTAAACAAGGAAACGTGAGATGACTCAGCAAGCCCACCCCGCAAGCGATGCTTGGTATCGCGGTGTCGAACAAACCAGCCAAACCGACAACCAGCGTATCAAGGAAATCACCGTGCTTCCGCCGCCCGAGCATCTCATCCGTTTCTTCCCCATCCACGGCACGCCTGTGGAATCTCTCATCTCCCACACCCGCCAGAACATTCACAACATCATGGCGGGCGATGATGACCGCCTATTGGTCATCATCGGCCCATGTTCTATCCACGACCCGCTGGCTGCACTGGAATACGCCCGCCGCCTGAAGGCAGTGCGCAAGGAGTATGCGGACACGCTGGAGATCGTGATGCGCGTCTACTTCGAGAAGCCGCGCACTACCGTGGGCTGGAAGGGTTTGATCAACGACCCCTACTTGGATGAGAGCTACCGCATTGACGAAGGTCTACGCATTGCGCGCCAGTTGCTGATCGAAATCAACCGCCAGGGCGTGCCTGCGGGTAGCGAGTTCCTAGACATGATCTCGCCCCAGTACATTGGCGATTTGATCAGCTGGGGCGCAATTGGCGCACGTACGACTGAGAGTCAAGTTCACCGTGAGCTGGCGTCGGGCATCTCGGCGCCCGTGGGCTTCAAGAATGGTACGGACGGCAATATCCGCATTGCGACCGACGCCATTCAATCGGCCAGCCGCCCGCACCACTTTTTGTCGGTGCATAAAAATGGTCAGGTTGCCATCGTGCACACCAAGGGCAACACCAACTGCCATGTGATCTTGCGCGGTGGAAAAACGCCTAACTACGATGCGGTGCATGTGGCTGCCGCTTGTAAGGACTTGGAAGCTGCTCATTTGCCTGCTACTTTGATGGTGGATTGCAGCCATGCCAATAGCAGCAAGCAGCATGAGAAGCAAAAAGACGTGGTGCACGATATCGCTCAGCAAATCGAAGGCGGCTCTCGCAGTGTGTTCGGTGTGATGATTGAGAGCCATCTGCAAGCTGGTGCACAAAAATTCACCCCTGGTAAAAACGACCCAGCTGAGCTGGAGTACGGTAAGAGCATTACCGATGCCTGCATCGGCTGGGAGGATTCGCTAGGCACACTGGCCGAGCTGTCGGCCGCCGTCAAAGCCCGTCGTGTAAGCGCAAATACCGAAGAGTCGGCCGCCGCAACCGTGTAAGCTGCTGTGACTGGGCGCTTGCTATGGGCTGCGTCCGCTACGGTTTATCTTCTTACGAGGGGTATGCATGCGCAACGAAATACGTGTTCGGTTGGATGACGATCAAGAGTTTGTCCACGATTTTGATAGCAGCGAAGCGATGTCCAACGAGGATGGCCGCCGTTGGCTGGATCAGGAGTTCATCCGCATGGAGTGCGAAGCCCTGCGTGCCAGCGGCAAGGTGCTGATTGTGGACAAGGTGGTATCAGTCGCCAAAGGCGCGGGCGCTCAATTGCTGGGCGATGCTGAATGGCTGGACCAGTACGCCAAGGCCAGCATTGGCGCGGTGGGTCGCCCCACCGTAGTGGTCAACACCAAGGCGATGACGGTCACATTCTGATCTGGGCGAGAACTCTATGCAAAAAAGCGAGCTGTCAGGCTCGCTTTTTTAATGATTAAATTGGCTGCTAGCGCCTGACTAACGGGCGTTAGCAGCTATCTATTTTGCGGTGTTAGTGTGCTGCACCCAATGCTTTAAGTAGCTTGTCATGGATTCCGCCAAAACCGCCATTGCTCATGCACACGACCACGTCGCCAGGCTGCGCCGCAGCCACGATTTGGGCGATGATTGCATCTACATTGCTGGCGGATTGCGCACGTGTGCCCATGGATACTAGGGCCTCGGCAGCGTCCCAGTCTAGTCCTGCTGTGTGGCAAAACGCCAGGTTGGCGGACTCTAGTGACCAAGGTAGCTGCGACTTCATGGTGCCAAGCTTCATGGTGTTGCTGCGGGGCTCAAACACCGCCAAGATGCGGGTGGCAGGGCCTACTTGCTTGCGTAAGCCATCCAACGTGGTGCGGATGGCTGTGGGGTGGTGGGCAAAGTCATCGTATACGGCGATACCGTTGGCGTTACCGCGCAGTTCCATACGGCGCTTAACGTTCTGAAACTTGGACAGCGCCTGCGCTGCAGCTTGCGGCGGCACACCCACATGCTGGGCGGCGGCAATAGCAGCCAGCGCATTCATCTGATTGTGAACGCCAGACAGCGCCCATTCCACGTGGCCTACGCGCTCGTCTTTGTAGAGCACATCAAAAGTAGATGGATCGCCCTCTGCGCGGAAGTCATCCACCGCCGCGCCAAAACGTGATACATCGCTCCAGCAGCCTTGGTGCAAAACTCGATTCAGGCTTTCTTCCACACCGTTAACAACGATGCGGCCACTAGCGGGCACAGTGCGCACCAGGTGGTGGAATTGGCGCTCAATTGCTGCCAGATCATCAAAGATGTCGGCATGATCGAACTCTAAGTTGTTGAGCACGGCTGTCCGTGGACGGTAGTGCACAAACTTGCTGCGCTTATCGAAGAAGGCAGTGTCGTACTCATCGGCTTCAATCACAAATAGCGGGCGTTCGTTATCTGTGCCCGGGCGCTCTGCTGCGCCCAGGCGGGCAGACACGCCGAAATCCAGTGGCACGCCACCCACCAAAAAACCCGGCGCAAGGCCAGCGGATTCCAGAATCCAGGTCAGCATCGAGGTGGTAGTGGTTTTGCCATGCGTGCCGGCCACAGCCAACACATGGCGGCCTTGCAGTACATGCTCGGCCAGCCACTGTGGCCCGCTGGTGTAGGCTGCACCAGTCTCCAAGATTGCTTCCATCAGTGGGTACTTTGGGTTGCCATCAGGCAGGCGGACACGGCTAACCACGTTGCCCACTACATACATATCTGGTTTGAGCGCCATTTGATCGGGGCTGTAACCCTCAATCAGCTCGATGCCCAGGGCACGAAGCTGGTCACTCATTGGCGGGTACACGCCAGCATCGCAACCCGTAACTTTATGGCCGGCCTCGCGTGCCAAAGCTGCCACACCACCCATGAAGGTGCCACAAATACCCAAAATATGAATGTGCATGGACGGTGATTCTACGGTGATGCGCGGCAGTGTTGCTTCAATCCGGTGCCAGCAATTGCAAGCGAATCGTAGCTAAGGTGCCAAATCCGTCACAATGGGGTGCTATGAATAGTGAAGTGACCTGGGAAATCGCCAACACTGCCGCACGCATGGTGGTAGAGGAGGGCCTTGAATGGGGGCCTGCCAAGAAAAGGGCCGTTAAGCAACTGGGCTTGGCTGCGCGCACGGCCTTGCCGGATAACGACATGCTGGAAGCAGCGGTGCGCGAATATATAGAGCTGTTTTGTGCCGACGCCCAACCCGCTGAGCTGCGCGCACTGCGCGAATGGGCGCTGCTGTGGATGGAGCGCATGCAGGCATTCCGGCCGTATCTGACGGGGGCTGTATGGAACGGAACGGCCACGCGCCTGTCTGATATTTATATACAGTTGTTTTGTGATGACTCCAAATCGGCGGAAATTGCGCTGATTGACCACAATGTGCGCTATGACGTGACGGCGATCACGGGTTTTAACGGCGAGACGGTGGATGCTTTATCCATCAACAGTTTTTGCAAGCCACTGGGTGAGTCGGTGGGGGTGCACTATGTCATTTATGACGCAGATGATGTGCGCGGTGCCCTCAAGCCTGATTCCAAAGGGCGCACGCAACGTGGCTCGATTGAGGCTGTGCGCCGTCTGCTGCAAACCACCGAGGAGTGACAATCTTATGAACACATTGCAGAAACCGGGGCAGCCACAGCGCAGGCATTTGTTAACCGGTGCTGTGGCGCTGGGGGCCTTGGCTGCAGGTGCTGGCTGGGCCTGGTGGCGCCATCGTTTGGGCGAAATGGGTGGTGAGGTTCAAGATGCCATATGGGCTAAAGAGTTTGCAGGCCTGCCCGGTCAGACAGCCGTGCGCATGCAAAATTTTAAAGGCCAACCCTTGTTGCTGAATTTTTGGGCGACCTGGTGCCCCCCCTGTGTGGAAGAGCTGCCTATGCTCAATCAGTTCTACCAGGCGCAGCAGGCTAAAGGGTGGAAGGTGCTGGGCTTGGCGGTAGATAAAGAGAGCGCGGTTGTGCCGTTTTTGCAGCGCACGCCACTTACTTTTCCTATTGCGATTGCTGGAATGGAGGGTACGGCACTAAGCCGCGAATTGGGTAATTCTGCTGGGGGCCTACCGTTTACAGTGGTATTCGATCGGCAAGGAGTCGTTCAACATCGTAAAATGGGGCAACTTCTTGTATCTGACTTGCAAAATTGGGCAAGTCTTTAAGGATGCAAAAACCGGTGGTCTGCGCCGCAGACTATCGAAAATCAGATGTTTTGAATTGAATAGGGCGAATTTCGAGTAAATTTGCGCCCTGTTTGATTTTTTAGCCGTTGGAGCTCCCATGGATTTACGCAAACTGAAAACCCTGATCGATCTCGTGTCTGAGTCGAATGTATCGGAACTGGAAATCACCGAAGCAGAAGGCAAGGTACGCATTGTGAAGGGCGGCGGTGCCGTGGTGCAGCAGGTAATGGCTGCACCTATGGTGGCTGCTGCGGCTGCACCGGTTGCTGCTGCGCCTGCCGCAGCTGAAGCTGCAGCCCCTGCTGCTGCACAAGGCCATACGGTCAAGTCACCTATGGTGGGCACGTTCTACCGCTCGTCTGCCCCAGGCGCCAAGTCCTTTGTGGAAGTGGGTAGCCAGATCAAGGAAGGCGACACGTTGTGCATCATTGAGGCTATGAAGATCCTCAATGAAATCGAGGCCGACAAGTCCGGCACCGTGACCCAAATCCTGGGCGAAAACGGCCAAGCCGTGGAGTTTGGTCAGCCGCTGTTCATCATTGAATAAGGGCTTGCCCAATGTTTAAAAAGATTCTCGTTGCCAACCGGGGGGAGATCGCCCTGCGTGTGCAGCGCGCTTGCCGCGAGCTGGGTATTAAGGCCGTGATGGTCTATTCCGAAGCCGACCGCGACGCCAAGTATGTGAAGCTGGCCGACGAAGCGGTCTGTATCGGCCCTGCCGCATCGCCGCAAAGTTATCTGAACATGCCCGCGATCATTTCTGCTGCAGAAGTGACCGATGCGGAGGCCATCCACCCTGGCTACGGCTTCCTGTCCGAGAACGCCGACTTTGCCGAGCGTGTGGAAAAGAGCGGTTTCCAGTTCATTGGCCCAACGCCAGAGTCGATCCGCATCATGGGCGATAAGGTGTCGGCCAAGCAGGCGATGATCAAGGCTGGAGTGCCCTGTGTACCAGGCTCGGATGGAGAACTGCCCGAAGACCCTGCGTTGATTCGCCGCATTGCGCGTGCGATTGGCTACCCGGTCATTATTAAGGCGGCTGGCGGCGGCGGAGGCCGTGGCATGCGTGTGGTACATACCGAAGCTGCTTTGGTCAATGCCGTGCAAATGACCAAGGCCGAGGCTGGCGCTGCGTTTGGTAATCCTGCGGTGTACATGGAAAAGTACCTGCAGAACCCGCGCCACATTGAGATTCAGATCATGGCGGACAAGTTCAAGAACGCCGTGTATTTGGGTGAGCGCGACTGCTCTATGCAGCGCCGCCACCAAAAGGTGATCGAAGAGGCGCCGGCTCCAGGCATCCCGCGTCGTCTGATCGAGAAGATTGGCGACCGTTGCGTTGCTGCTTGCAAGAAGATTGGCTACCGTGGTGCGGGTACCTTCGAGTTTCTGTACGAAAACGGCGAGTTCTACTTTATTGAGATGAACACTCGAGTGCAGGTCGAACACCCTGTTACCGAATGGATCACCGGTGTGGACATCGTCAAGACCCAGATCATGGTGGCTGCGGGCGAGAAATTACCCTTCACACAGCGTCAGATCAACGGTCAGCTGCGCGGTCATGCAATTGAGTGCCGTATCAATGCTGAAGATCCGTACAAGTTCATTCCATCGCCCGGCCGCGTTACTACTTGGCATATGCCCGGTGGACCCGGTGTGCGTGTGGATTCGCACGTGTATGCCAACTATTTTGTGCCGCCAAACTATGATTCGATGATCGGCAAGCTGATCGTCTATGGCGATACCCGCGAACAAGCCATCGCCCGCATGCGCACTGCGCTGTTGGAGACGGCGGTGGAAGGTATCTCTACCAATATCCCGCTGCACGCGGAGCTGATGGTGGATGCCAAGTTCAATGCTGGTGGCACCAATATTCACTATCTGGAAGAGTGGCTGGCAGCGCGCAAGCGTTGATGCTTCAATTTGTATAGTGACAAACGCTGGCATTTCGTGCGGAATGCCAGCTTTTTGCTTTAAGGAAACCCGTCATGTACGAACTGTGCCTGATGTGCCCGGAAGACCGGGTCGAGAGCGTCAGCGATGCATTGGATGCGCTGGATGCATTGAGCGTATCGGTGGAAGACGCAGATGCGCAAACCGATGCAGAACAAGCTTTGTTTGGCGAACCGGGTATGCCGCCGCCCAAAGAGGGTTGGCAGCGCAGCCGCATCGTGGCGCTGTTCCCCGAGCGCGCTTCGGCAGATGACGCGCAAAAGCTGCTTCAGCTGCAAGATTTTTTTGAAGGTTGCCAAGTTCTTGGTGTGCGCGAAGTCGCCGCCCAAGACTGGGTGCGCTTGACGCAGTCGCAGTTTGCGCCCGTTGATATCACGCCTGATTTTTGGATTGTTCCTACTTGGCACGAGCTGCCAGAGGCTGCTACCCGTAGTATTCGGCTCGACCCCGGCCTGGCTTTTGGCACTGGCACCCATCCGACGACCCGCATGTGCCTGCGCTGGATTGCACACAATGGCGCTGCAGGCCGTGATTTTGGTCGCGTGCTGGATTATGGCTGTGGCTCAGGCATTCTGGCCATTGGTGCCGCTAAGTTTGGTGCAAACGATATTGATGCGGTGGACATTGACACGGCAGCGGTCGAATCGACCGAGTACAACGCCAATGCCAACCGTGTCCAGCTGAATGCCGGTTTGCCGGATAAGGCACAGGGCGAGTACCGTACGGTGTTGGCCAATATCTTGGCCACGCCGCTCAAGGTGTTGGCGCCGCTGCTGTGCGGCCATGTCGAGGCTGGTGGTCACCTGGTGCTGGCTGGCATTTTGGAGCGTCAAGTGGATGAGCTGAAAGAGGCCTATGCGCCGTACCTCAAGCTGGATGTGGCTGATAGCGAAGACGGCTGGGTCTTGATGACAGCCCACCGCAGCGAGGGCGCAACACCTAGGACAGGCGACTGACAAACTGCTTCTACAATCGATTGTGATGAGCCAGATTACGCGTTGCCCCCAGTGCCAAACCCGATTCAAGGTAGTTGATGACCAACTGCGGATATCTGACGGCTGGGTGCGCTGCGGTAAATGCAAATCGGTGTTTGATGCGCTGACGCATTTGGTCGCGCGGTCGACGCCTGATGCTGTAGCGGATGCCAAGCCGCCTATGGGAGCAACGGTGCCTGCTGTTGCGCCAGTGGTTGCGTCGGCACCTGTTGCCGCATCGGTGGTTCAAGCTGCTCAAGCTCCGGTTGCACCGAGCTCAGTGATAAGCAGACCGCCGCCCATGGTGTCAGTGCTTGAGTCGGCAGCGCCTGCGGCCGCCGTCACGGTGACAGAGAACTCGGTTGCCATTGATCCAAATGGCAATGTGCCTGAATTGTCGGTGCTAGTCTTTCCGCGCCGCGCGGGTTTCGGTGATTCGGGCTACGTCGATTCGTCCTGGATGTCGGCCTATGAGAGCGATGTCGCCGAACCTGTACCTGCACCCGTACCTCAGGCGCCGATCGTGGAGGCTGCATCGGTGCTGGGTAAAGCCTATGACAGACGCACGACCAGCACCTCGTCGCCCTCCAGAGATCGGGCCTTGGAGAGTGAGTGGAGCGAGACAAATGATCTGCGCCCCGACGGCTTGCGTAGCGGTGCGGTAGGCTTCTCGGCACAGGATGATCTGGCTGAGCTGCAAGCCCGCGAAGGCCGCCTGTTGGAGGCGATAGCCGAGAAAAAATCCAAATCTGAAACCAAAGTAGTCGCTTTGGAACAGGCAGGTGTGTCTGCTAGTGCGCTGCCAGCCAAGGCAGTGCTGCAGCCTGCACCAGCTCCTGAGAAAGATGAACCTGCTGCATCGTCAAGGTTTGATCAGAAAAAGTCGCTGACGCCCGACTATCAGGCGTCAGTTGCTCCTGAAAAAGAAGCGAAAAATACACAGCGCGACGACATTCTTCCTGAGTCTGTGGCGCAAAATGTCTTGTATGCAGAGTCCGCATTGGCGGGGCGTACAGTTGAGCCGGGCAAGGTTGAGTCTGCGCTGGATGAGCCTCGCAACTATGTGGCAGAGATCGATGATGCTGCGGCCGCTAACCATGCCCCGGAAAGTGAGGCTGTGGTTGATGAGCCCAGCTTTGTACGCGACGCAAAGCGCAAAGCATTCTGGAGCCAGCCATCGGTGGTAGTGCTGACATTGCTGAGTGCTGTGTTGCTGTTAGCGGGCTTGTTGTTTCAGATCGCAGTGGCGCAGCGCGATCAGTTGGCCGTACAGCATCCGCAACTGCGGCCTGCGCTGGCGCAGGTTTGCAAACTGGCAGGTTGCCAGCTTGCTTTGCCGCGTGATCTGCAGCGCGTATCGATTGACAGCACCAGCTTTAACCCAATAGGTGCGAGGCAATTCAAGCTGACCGTGGTGCTGCGTAACGCAGCAGATTACGCCGTGGCCATGCCCGCGCTAGAGCTGAGCCTGAACGATGCCGCCGAGAAACTGGTGCTGCGCCGGGTGCTCACTGCCATAGACATGAAAGCGCCTGCAGAATTACCTGCCCGTGGCGAATGGACTGCGGTGGTTTCCATGCAGGTCGCTGAGCCGCGCCAAGATGTGGTGGGCTACCGCGTGCTGGCGTTCTATCCTTGATGGGTGACTGCATTGGCGCTCGCGGGCTTATGCGTGATTTTGCTGTTCTACACAGTAACCATTCTGATGCGGGCTTGAAGGCTCGTCATTGAAACTCTCAAAAAACCAGAAAGTTTGGATTCAACATGGCATCGCTGATTTGCGGCTCGCTCGCTTTTGACAACATCATGACGTTTGAAGGTCGCTTTGCCGACCAGATCATGCCCGAGCAAATTCACATCTTGAATGTGTCCTTCTTGGTCCCCACTTTGCGCCGCGATTTTGGTGGTTGCGCTGGCAATATTGCTTATGCATTGCACCTGTTGGGTGGCCAGGCGTTGCCCATGGCCATGTTGGGCAACGATGGTGATGGTTACCTTGCGCACTTTAAACAATTGGGTATCAATACCCGATTCGTCAAAAAGCTGGACGACATCTACACCGCGCAATGCATGATTACCACCGATCTGGACAACAACCAGATTACGGCCTTCCATCCAGGAGCGATGATGCAAGCGCATGAGAACCGGATCACCAAGGATTGCGGCGCAGCGATTGGTATTGTGGCGCCGGATGGTCGAGATGCCATGGTGCAGCACGCGGCGCAATTCTACGCGGAGAATATCCCGTTTGTTTTCGATCCAGGCCAAGGCTTGCCCATGTTTAATGGTGAAGAGCTGCGCCAGTTCATCAGCAAGGCGACTTGGGTAACGGTAAACGATTACGAAGGCAAGATGCTGAGCGAGCGTACCGGTTTGACGTTCGCAGAGATATCCAATCAGGTTAAAGGCCTGATGGTGACCTTGGGGGCTGACGGCTGCGCGTTGTGGGAAGACGGTGTGGAGACGCATGTGCCTGGCGTCAAGGCCAGTGCTGTGGTTGATCCTACCGGCTGCGGTGACGCGTGGCGTGGCGGCTTGCTATGGGGCCTGGAGAACGGCCGCTCCTTGCGAGACTGTGTGGCCTTGGGCAACCGCATGGGTGCGCTCAAGATTGCATCGCGTGGCCCGCAAAATTACCAGCTCGATTTTGATCCAGCAGTGCACTAAGCCAAGATGAACGAAAGCCTGGTCTATGTGTCAGCCCAGTAGGTGAAAAAAAAACCGGCCAGTGGGCCGGTTTTTTTTGCTAGCTGAGTCGCTTTATTGTGGGCGGCTGCTGGTTGGGAAGGGCCATGCAGCATTGGTGCTCAGCACGGTCTTCACAGGCTCAGCAGCAGGTGTTACAGCAGCCGCAGGCTTAGCAGCAGCTTTTTTTGCAGTTGCTTTCTTTGCTGGTGCTGCTGCCTTCTTGGCTGCTGGCTTGGCCGCAGGGGCAGGCTTGGCTGCAGCGGCCTTTTTGGCGGGGGCTGCCTTTTTCGCAGGAGCTGCCTTTTTAGCCGCTGCTGGCTTAGCTGCGGCCTTGACTGCCACCTTTTTCGCAGCAGTCTTAGCTGGAGCCTTCTTAGCGGCAACTGGCTTGGCCACAGCCTTGGCTGCTACCTTCTTCACAGCAGTCTTTGCTGCAGCTTTCTTCGCAGGTGCAGCAGCCTTCTTGGCTGGAGCTACCTTCTTAACAGCGGTCTTTGCTACAGCGGCTTTCTTGGCGGGTGCTGCTGCCTTCTTTGCCACTGGCTTAGCAGCAGCCTTCTTGGCGACTGGCTTAGCAGCGGCTTTGGTGGCAGCGGCCTTTTTGGCGGGTGCTGCTGCCTTCTTCGCTACAGGCTTAGCTGCAGCTTTCTTGGCTGCTGGATTAGCAGCTGCCTTAGGGGCCGCTGGCTTCTTGGCTACGGTTTTAGTCGTGGCCTTTTTTGCAGCTGGCTTTGCAGCCGCTTTTTGGGTGGTGGCTTTTGCAGCAGGTTTTGCTGCAGCCTTGGTGACGGCCTTCTTCGCTGCTGGCTTGGCAGCAGCTTTCACAGCCTTGGGCTTGGCCGCTGCCTTGGGGGCGGCGGCCTTGGTCACAACTGCCTTCTTAGCAGTTGCCTTAGTGTCAGCAGACTTCTTGCTTGCTTTGGACGTTGCCATGCTCTTCTCCTTCGGTCAATTTAGAAAGCAGACTCCATGCCTGATTGAATTCGACACGAAGTTTTGATAGCAAGCTGAATTGTGCATCAGCTACTAGCAACCGGCATAGTGCAAACCTCAATAAACACGCCATTTTTCAAAGTTTTCACTCAGGAAAACCACATTTTTCCTCGGTTCGCACTTCAACACGTACTTCAGTCCCACGATAGCGCACCACCGGACTGGTATTCGATGACGCGTGTTTCAAAGAAATTGCGTTCTTTTTTCAGGTCGATCATCTCGCTCATCCATGGGAACGGATTCTCTTCATTGGGGTACAAGGGCTCTAGTCCAATCTGCGTTGCGCGGCGATTGGCGATGTAGCGCAGGTAGCCTTTGAACATGGATGCGTTCATGCCCAGCACGCCGCGCGGCATGGTGTCTTCGGCGTAGCGGTACTCCAGCTCCACTGCTTTTTCGAACAAGGCTTTCATCTCGTCTTTGAAGGCAGGAGTCCACAGGTGTGGGTTTTCCAGCTTCAGTTGATTGATCAGGTCAATGCCGAAATTGCAGTGCATGGACTCGTCGCGCAAGATGTACTGGTACTGCTCCGCGGCACCTGTCATTTTGTTTTGGCGGCCTAAGGCCAAGATCTGTGTGAAGCCCACGTAGAAGAACAGGCCTTCCATCAAACAGGCAAAAACAATCAGCGACTTGAGCAAGGTTTGGTCGTTCTCGGGCGTGCCGGTATTGAAGTTCGGGTCCATGATCGCCTCGATGTAGGGGATCAGGAACTCGTCTTTATCGCGGATGGATTTGACCTCGTTGTAGGCGTTGAAGATCTCGGACTCATCTAGGCCCAGCGACTCCACAATATATTGGTAGGCGTGGGTGTGGATGGCTTCTTCAAACGCTTGGCGTAGCAGGAACTGGCGGCATTCTGGCGCTGTAATGTGGCGGTAGGTTCCCAGCACGATGTTGTTGGCGGCCAGTGAATCGGCGGTCACGAAGAAACCCAGATTGCGCTTGACAATGCGGCGTTCGTCTTCGGTCAGACCGTTAGGGTCTTTCCACAAGGCGATATCGCGCGTCATATTCACCTCTTGCGGCATCCAATGGTTGGCGCAGGTGGCCAGGTACTTCTCCCAGGCCCACTTGTACTTGAAGGGCACCAGCTGGTTCACATCTGTCTTGGCGTTGATGATGCGCTTATCAGCCGCGTTGACGCGTTTGAAGCTGCCTGTAGCTTCTGGTGCATGAGGCGTTGTGGTGGTGTTTACGGATTCTTCTTCAAAACTCAACATGTCTTATTGCTCCAGTGGCACACGGCGCTGCGGCCGTGTGCTGGGAAAAAGGTTTACTGGCAGGCCTCGCAACCGGGGTCGTCAATCGCGCAGAACTTGATGTCGGTAGCAGGCACTTGTGCACGGGCTGCTGCAGCTGCTGCCTCAAGTGCGCTGGCGGTTTGCGCTGCGCTGTGGTCGTTGCTGGGCACGGCATTGAGCGTGCGGCTTTGCACAGTAGATTTCTCCACATGCGTAGCGCTGGTGGTGCGCAGGTAGTATGTGGTTTTGAGGCCGCGTACCCAAGCCAGTTTGTAGGTGTCATCCAGCTTTTTGCCCGAGGCGCCGGCGATATAGATGTTCAGGCTCTGGGCCTGGTCAATCCATTTTTGGCGACGCGATGCAGCCTCAACCAACCAAGTCGGATCCACTTCAAAAGCCGTGGCGTACAGCGCCTTCAACTCGTGTGGAACGCGGTCAATGGGGCGCAGCGAACCGTCAAAGTGTTTCAAATCCATAACCATCACATCGTCCCATAGGCCCAGGCGTTTTAAGTCACGCACCAGATACTGGTTGATGACGGTGAATTCACCCGAAAGGTTGGACTTGACTGACAGGTTGCCAAATGATGGCTCGATCGATGCATCCACGCCCACGATGTTAGAGATGGTGGCCGTTGGTGCAATCGCCACGCAGTTGGAGTTGCGCATGCCATCCTTGGCTATTTTGGTGCGCAGGGCTTCCCAATCCAGCGTGCTGCTGCGGTCTACTTGCACGTAATCGGCATTGCCGCGTGCCTGGGCCAGAAGATCCAGGGTGTCGGGTGGCAAGATGCCCTGACTCCACAGCGAACCCTGGTAGCTGGAGTACACACCGCGCTCCTTGGCCAGCTCGGTCGAGGCCCAGTAAGCGTAGTAGCACACGGCTTCCATTGACTGGTCGGCAAACTGCACGGCTGCGTCGGAGGCGTAAGGGATGTGCAACTGGTACAGGCTGTCCTGAAAGGCCATGATGCCCAAGCCCACTGGGCGGTGGCGCATATTGGAGTCACGCGCCTTGTCCACGGCGTAGTAGTTGATGTCGATCACGTTGTCGAGCATGCGCATGGCTGTGCGCACGGTCTTCTTAAGTTTGTCGTGGTCTAGCGATTTGCTGCCGTCGGCGTTGTCTTTGATGTGGCGCGACAGGTTGACCGAGCCCAGGTTGCACACCGCAGTTTCGGTATCACTGGTGTTGAGCGTGATCTCGGTGCAAAGGTTGGACGAGTGCACCACACCGGCGTGCTGCTGGGGTGAGCGCACATTGCAGGCATCCTTGAAGGTGATCCAAGGGTGGCCGGTCTCAAACAGCATCGACAGCATCTTGCGCCACAGATCGGTCGCGGGAACGGTCTTGGATAGAGCGATTTCGCCTGTCGCAGCCTGGGCTTCGTAGGCAGTGTAGGCCTTTGTAAATGCTGCGCCAAAGAGATCATGCAGATCAGGTACATCGGATGGTGAGAATAAGGTCCAAGAGCCTTTCTCCATCACGCGCTTCATGAATAGGTCGGGAATCCAGTTAGCCGTGTTCATGTCGTGTGTGCGGCGGCGGTCGTCACCGGTGTTCTTGCGAAGCTCCAGGAACTCCTCAATATCCAGGTGCCAAGTCTCTAGATAAGTGCAGACGGCGCCCTTGCGCTTGCCGCCTTGGTTCACTGCCACAGCGGTGTCGTTGACGACTTTGAGGAAAGGGACCACACCTTGTGATTCGCCATTGGTGCCCTTAATGCGGGCGCCCAGGGCGCGTACACGCGTCCAGTCATTGCCCAAACCGCCAGCAAACTTGGACAGCAGGGCGTTTTCGCGGATGGCGTCATAGATGCCACCGAGATCGTCTGGTACGGTTGTCAAATAGCAAGAGGACAGCTGTGAGCGCAGAGTGCCGCTGTTGAACAGCGTAGGCGTGGAGGACATGAAGTCAAACGACGAAAGCAGTTCATAGAACTCAATCGCACGGGCATTGCGGTCAGACTCGTTCAGTGACAGGCCCATGGCGACACGCATGAAGAATGCCTGAGGTAGCTCAATACGCTGTTTTTTGACATGCAGGAAGTAGCGGTCATACAGGGTTTGCAGGCCCAGGTAGTCAAACTGCTGGTCGCGCTGTGCGTTCAAGGCTGCTGCCAAACGAGGCAGGTCAAATGTCAACATATCGGGGTTCAGCAGCTCATGCTCAACGCCCTTCGCGATATAGCCTGGGAAGTAGTCTGCATAGGCGGTACCCATGTCGTCGGCTGCCACGTCCTGGCCAATGATCTCGCGCACGATAGTGTGCAGCAGCAGACGCGCAGTGACAAAGCTGTAGTCCGGCTCTTTCTCGATCAGCGTGCGGGCTGCAAGGATGGAGGCTTTGAAGACCTCGTCCATATTCATGCCGTCGTACAGGTTACGCAGGGTTTCGCTTAGTACGGGAGCGGGATCAACATCGGCACCCAGGCCGTAGCAGGCAGCGGTGATGCGGTCGTGCAGTTTTTTTACATCGAGTACTACGCGTTGGCCCTTTTCCATCACGTGCAGCGCAGGGGCTGACGGTGCGTGTTCGGCTTGCAGCTGGTGGCGCTCTTGGTTACGGCGTTCGCGATACAAGACATAGGCACGGGCCACTTCGTGGTTGCCGCTGCGCATTAGGCCCAGTTCTACTTGGTCTTGAATATCTTCAATATGAAAGGTGCCGCCACCAGGGCGTGATCGCATCAGGGCGCGCACGACTGTGTGGGTGAGGTTCTCTACTACTTCGCGTACGCTGACTGACGCCGAGCCTTGGGTGCCATGCACGGCCAAAAAGGCTTTCATCATCGCCGTGGCTATCTTCGGTGGCTCGAACGGGACTACGGCACCATTGCGACGGATGATCTGGTAGTCAGGTAGAACGGTGAAACCTTGGGTCGTACGCGTGCTGGAACTGTTGTCGGCGAGTTCAGCGGTCAGCGGAGCGGCGTTCATGGTGTCCTCTCTGTAATTTGGGAAAAAAGCTGGGGAAAATGCGAAATGAGCAGCCATGGATCTCAAGGGGTTGGAAACATAAAACACTAGATGTAGTGTTTTTGTGGCTGCTGGACACTACCTATAGTGTACTGCGCATTAGCTGGAAATAAGTCGTGACAAATTGTGTTTGAAGCTGGAGCGCTGCATTGCAGCATGCGAGCAAAGCCGCATCACTACGCGTTTTCCGATAAAAAATCGAGCAACGATGCGCGTTTACGGGTGAATTTCCGCGCAGAAAACATCACACCGGTGTGTTGGGTGGTTCAAAAAAAATCCGCCGAGTGGCGGAACTGTGGCATCCATGCCAAGCGTGCGGGCATCAAAGAGTGGCGCCCCTTTTGCGCAACAGCCTTGTCAGGCGGATCGGATCGTTTAAGCCCGTAAGGATTCTGGATACGAGTCTGCAGGCCACTGGAGGGCTTGCTGCATGCGCTGCCAATCGAAGCCAGGGCCCGGGTCTTGTTTGCGGCCAGGGGCGATGTGCTCGTGCCCTGCGATGGCCGTAGTTGCGTAGTGAGCGCGTATCTGTTGGCATAGCTGAACTAGGCTGGTGTACTGCGCAGGTTCAAAAAACTCGCCTTCCAGGCCCTCGAGTTCAATCCCTATGGAGTAGTCATTGCACCGATCACGTCCACGCCAGCTGGAGGCCCCCGCATGCCAGGCGCGAGCATCGCAGCTGACAAATTGCCACACGGTGCCTTGGCGTGTGATGAAAAAATGCGCTGACACCTCTAGCCCACGGATGGACTGGAAGTACGGGTGGGCATCCCAGTCCAGCTGATTGCTGAAGAGGCGCTGCACATCGCCCGTGCCATAGTTACCGGGCGGAAGGCTGATGGAGTGCACGACGATCAGGTCCAGCAACGTATCTGCAGGGCGCGGCCCAAAGTTAGGCGATGGGCAATGTGTGGTTGTCGCTAGCCAGCCGTTATCCCAAACTGAGGGGGAGTTGGTATCGGCTTGGCTGGTGGTGGGCATTAGTGGGCTCCGTCGCTGGGGTCTGCAATGTGCAGGCGATCCATGCGGTAGCGGATTTGGCGAAGGCTGATGCCCAAGCGTGCAGCAGCTGCAGTCCGGTTAAAGCCGTATTCAGTGAGCGCGCGCACCAGAATGTCGCGTTCTAGGGCATCTAGCCAAGTCTGCAAGTCCCCCGGCAAATCTTGGTCGCAAGGATAGCTGTTGCCGCTGATAGGGGGAGGCGCCAGCGCAGGTGTCTGCCATGCGGTTGTTGGTGCGTTCGCGTAGAAAGGCACCAACGGTGGTTGCGCAGCGATATTGACGGGTGCGGTATTGGTGTAAATAGCTGCTGGCAGCTGTCCTGATTGAATAGGTTGCTCTACTATTAGGGATGAAGCGTCGCTCAATGCGACAGAGCGTAGCAGCAGGTTTTCCAGCTCACGCACATTGCCTTCCAGCGGGTAGCTAGCGATGGTATTCAGCGCCTCTTGTGTCAGCGGTGGTACTGCTTGGCCGCTGTCTCGGGCAATGCGCTGTAGCAGTACTTCGCACAGCGTGGGCAGGTCTTCGCGGCGCTCGCGCAGCGGCGGGATAAAAATCTCGATGACATTTAGGCGGTAGTACAAGTCTTGGCGAAAACGCCCGCTTTGCACATCGGCCGCTAAATCGCGGTGGGTGGCACTGACGATGCGCACGTCCACCGACTCTTCTTGCTGGGCACCTAGGGGGCGGATCTTGCGCTCTTGAATGGCGCGCAGCAGTTTGGCTTGCATGGCTAGTGGCAGCTCACCAATCTCATCCAAAAGCAGCGTGCCACCGTGTGCGGCCTGAAAAAAACCTTCGCGATCCTGGCTGGCTCCAGTGTAAGAGCCCTTTTTGGCGCCGAAGAATTCGGCCTCCAGCAGATTCTCAGGAATGGCGCCGCAGTTCACGGCAACCATGGGGCCGTTTGCGCGCTGGCTGTGCGCATGCAGCGCTTGTGCGACCAGTTCCTTGCCCGTGCCTGATTCGCCGCGCACCAGAATGGGTGCCATGCTGCTGGCCACCTTGGTGACTCGGTCGCGAACCTGCTGCATGGCTGCAGATTGGCCTATTAGCGCTTGGACGCCAATGAGGGTCTCGGGCGCGGGTTGGTGGGAGGGGTGACTGATCGCTGACGTCGCTAGCGTGACCCCCGTGCTTGGCACCAAGCCCTGACCGGCGGACGCCACCACTTGGCGGAACTGCTTCAAATCTACAGGTTTGGTTAGGTAGTCAAACGCTCCTTCGCGCAGGGCCGCGACTGCATTGTCGGCCGAGCCATAAGCGGTGATCACAATAGCGCGTTCACTGCGGCCTTGGCCGCGCAACTCTTGCAGTAACTCCATGCCCATGCCATCTGGCAGGCGCATGTCAGTGATCAGGATGTCAAAGCTGCGCAGCTCGAGCTGGCTGCGTGCCTCTTGCACTGACCCTGCTGTGTGCACGCGGTAGCCCTCGCGCAGCAAGGTTAGCTCATACAAAGTGCGCAGATCGGGCTCATCGTCCACAACCAGAACGGAGGTGTTCTCAAAACTCATGCAGAAAATGTGGTTTGGATAGGTGCAGGTGCTGCGGTGTTGGCAGCCCTGCGAAATTGCACGATAAAGGCGTTGCCATCATCACCTTCGTGGCGGCGTACGCTTTGTCTTTCATAGCGAATGATAGCCCCGTGGCGGGAGCACAGTTCGCGGCAGATATACAGGCCAAGTCCGCTTGAGCGGCTCTCGGACGAGAAGAAGGGTTCGAACAAGTGCTTTTCGATCGTGGGTTCAATGGGGATGCCATCGCTCCAGACTACCAAGGTGGCCGTACCAGTCAGGCTGCTGTAGGTATTGATGCGCAGAGAGCCGGCACGATCGCTGCGGTAACGTTGTGCATTGTTGAGCAGGTTGTTGAGCAATTGGCGCAGGTGGCCAGTATCAAAGGCAACCAAGCTGTCCTGAGCCGCTAGATTCAACTCTAAAGAATGGGCTGCTGGCGCTAGCGACATCCAGTCATGGCAAATTTGGTGGACCAGATCGTCCAACACAATGGCTTCGCCCTCACCCGGTTGAATTTGGTTATGCACGCGGGCAATGTCCAGAATATCTTCGGCAATACGGCCCAGGCGTTGAGCATTTTGTTCGACCATATAGGTAAGGCGCTTTTGCCCGGGGTCGGTCAACTCCTCATCTAACAAAGCGTTGGCTTGGGTAATGGCTGCGAGGGGGTTGCGGATCTCGTGGGCTACCGCGGCGGAGATTCGACCCATGGACGCCATTTTCTCGGTGCGCAGCTTCATCTCCATCTCTCGCAGATCATGCAAAAAGACCAGGCACAGCGGCTCATTGTCTTGGGTGCCAATATAACCAAGGCCAGGGAGCGGATAGGTCAGCCAGGTGCGCACATGAAGCCCGACTGGCGCTGTTCCGGGCTCGATCAAGGCCTGGTCTAGGCTGGCTGGTTGCTGGTCTCGGAAGGTACGCTGCACTTGCCCGGTAACACCATTCCAGGCCGGCAGGGCGGGTAAATCCAGCGGTAAATGCGGATGCTGCAGCAAGGCCATGGCAGCAGGGTTGGCTGTGCGCACTTGCAGTGTTGCGTCCACCACTAACACGCCGTCAGGCAGGTTCTGCAAGATGAGTGAGCTCACCTGCTCTTGTTGATGGGCGGACGCGGCACTGCGCAAACTACGCAGTGTTTCTTGCTCTACCCGCGCAGCCAGCAGGCGCACTAAAGTACCTACCAAAAAGTAGGCAGCCCCCGCTAATCCTGCTTGCACAGTATTAAGCGTTGGCTCTGTCTCTAGCACCGAAGGCGCAATGGACAGCGACTGCACAATCAGAAAAATGGCGATATAAGCGCAGGTGCCCAGCACCACCAGCCAGCCGCCCAGAGCACCGGCAAATAGAACAGTCAGGCCAAACAGCGGTGTTAGTGTGTATCCACTGGTTTTGATGACTTCCAATAGCGAAATGAGCAATAGATCAAGACCGATGGTGGGTAGCCACGCATACACCTTGCGTTGTGGCGGCGGCTGTTTGCTCAGCATCATGTAGAGCACAGCCAGCGCGCCATACACGGCCATCAAGGCAAGCTGTGGCAGCAATTGGCGCGAGTAAGGTGCTGCTACGCTGATGGCGCCCAGCGCCAAGAGCACAGCAACTGCCACCCGGGCGACCAAATAACCCCGCCACAGGCGCTTAAACGGTGTTTCGGCGGTGTCGGTCAGCGCGGTCATGGATACTGCCAATCCATCACGGCTTTGGCTCAGCGCTGGCTAGATGCTCTTGTGAGCAAAAATACCTGCCGCGAAAGCTGATTGCGTCAGACTGCGGCAAATGCACTCCGCAGTGATCGCAATGCACCATGGGTTCGGGCTTGGCCAGTGTTTTTTTCTGCTCACGCGGTGGGGCACTGCGCACGCGCTGACTGCGCCATATGTGAAAGGCCACGGCGATGACCAAAAAAACCAGTAAATATTTCATGGTAGATCAGCGGTTCAATATCACTTCCAGCACAAAGCGCGAACCTACATAGGCCAGCAGCAAGAGCACGGCGCCCGCATACAGCATGTGGACAGCGCGCTGGCCGCGCCAACCAAAGCGCTTGCGACCAAACAACAGCACGGCAAACATTAGCCAGGACAGCAGTGAGAACACCGTCTTGTGGTTCCACACCCAGGCTTTGCCATAGAGCTCTTCCCCAAAAAGCCAGCCGGCCGCCAAAGTTGCGGTGAGCAGTGCAAAGCCGGCGCCAACCAGCCGAAAGGTCAAACGCTCTAGCGTCAGCAGGGGGAGGCCGCCGTCGTGTTCGCCGTTCTCGCGCATCTGGCGTTCGGCTCGTGTCATCAAGGCTGCATGCACGACGGCTGCGGCAAACAGACCATAAGACGCAATACCTAGTGCCAAATGCAGTGGCAGCCACGGCGATGCGTTTACATGCAGGGGTGTTCCCGGGAAGATGGCGGCCAGCAGCACAGCGATGCTACCCAGCGCTGCCAGTGGCCAGCGTGATCGCAGCTGGGGGTAGACTTGCTGCTCCACCACATAGACGGTGAGCACTAACCAAGCGGTAATGGACAGCGCAGGCGCAAAGCCAAAATGTGGCAGGTTGCCCGTCAGGCCCCAGACCAAGCTAAGTGCATGTAAGCCCCAGGCCAGGCGAAGGCTAAGTTTGGCACGGCTTTCCTGCAGGTGCTGGCTGGAAAGCGCGGGTACTGCATAGGCCACTGCAGCCGCGATCGCCAGCAGCCAGCCGGCGAGGCCTGTGCCAGCTACAGAGAAAGTAGAAGAAAGCATGCTCCAATGATAGCGGTGGCCATGCGCTGTAGTGATCAGCCCACTTGAAATTGCGCAAATTCCAAGCGGTTGCGCCCCCCGCTCTTTGCTGCATACAGTAGTTCATCGGCGCGTTGCAGCCATGCGTCTGCAGTTGCAGGGCCTTTGCATTCAATTGAGAGCACACCGCAGCTTACCGTCAAAAAATCTGCGGTGGATGAATCCGCGTGCGGGATACCCAGCTGCTGTACCTCATGGCGAAATCGCTCCACCAGCGTGGCTGGATTGGCGTGGCTGGGCAAAATGAGTGCGAATTCTTCACCGCCAAAACGCGCGGCCACATCAAAGGGCCGACGCGTTTGGCGCTCTAGCGTAATGGCAACGGCTTTAAGTGCTTCATCGCCTTGGAGGTGGCCGTAGTGGTCGTTGTAGCGCTTGAAGTGGTCGATATCTATAAGGGCCAAGCCGAGCGGCTCTTGCCTGCGCAGGCACAGCCGGTAGGTGCGTTGCAGCATGTCGTCAAAATGGCGGCGGTTGGCAAGGTTAGTCAGCCAATCCACCTGTGCAAGGCGTTGCAAAGCCCGCCGCTGGAGCGCCAGGTCAATCTGGTTGCGCACCCGCACGCTCACAACGGCGGGGCGGATGGGTTTGGATACGTAATCGGCTGCACCTAGCCGCAGGCCATACTCTTCGGCTGCGGCATCGCTTTGACCGGTGATAAAAATAATAGCAATGCTGGCTGTGCTTTCTTGGCGGCGCAGCTGGTTTAGCACCTCATAACCGCTCATGCCGGGCATGCTCACATCCAGCAGAATCAGAAGCAGCCGGTGCGCTTCACGCTGGGCGATGGTCAAGGCGCTTGCACCATCCTTGGCCAGTAGTACGCGGTACTGGCTGCTCAGTAATTCGGCAAGCATGCTGCGGTTGATGCGCTCATCGTCAACGATCAGTAGCGTTGGTAAATCGTGGTCCTGCTCAGGCAGCATGGTCAGCTCATCATGGGTTGGCGGTTGACGAAGGCAACACCAGTGTTTGCAAGTGCTGCAGTGCTGTTAGGGCGTGCTCGGTGTCCAAATCTTCTACATATTGTTGAAGATCTTTATAAAGCGCTTGCGCATCTGGCTGTACCAATTGGGCGCCAAGCCGCTCAAGCACGGATATGGCTGCATAGTCGCCATTACGTACCAAGGCTTGCAGCTGGGCAAATACCGGCTCTAAATTGTGGACTGTCACAGAGGTGGATGTGCTGCCTGGCTCGAGTGCTTCATTAGTGCAGGTTTGGGCAATGCTAGCAAGCAAAGTAGCCAGCTGTTTGGCAAATGGAGGGATGGCATCCTGCAGTTTTTGATGTGGTGTGACGATGCCCTTTGGGGCATCTATCAGCGCTCGCGCCTGTAGCTCAATATATTCAGATTGCTGAGTGAGTGCTGGAGCATCCAGATAGCCCAGCGCGCTCTTCAAAGTGTGAGCGAGCATATTGATTTCATCCCATTGCTGCAGCTGCAAGTGCGCGTGAAGCTGCTCTGGCGCATCAGAAAAATCACGACAAAACCCGTTAAGCATCCGCCCAATACGCTGCTGGTTGCCGTGAAAGCGTTGGTGCATTTGCGCGTGCTTGATATAGGGGCTGTTCGGAGTTGCATGTGCTGGCGCGACTGCTGCGCGCTCTATCCACATCTGCAGTGTCGCGTAGAGCTGTTGCTCATCAAGGGGTTTGGTCAGGTGGGCGTTCATACCGGCGGCTTCAATACGCTCCCGGTCTTCAGGGCGGGCTTGCGCGGTAAGCGCAATCACGGGTAGCTTGCGCAGTGCAGGCAGGGCGCGAATGGCACGGGTGGCCTGCAAGCCATCCATGACGGGCATATGTACGTCCATCAGCACCGCATCAAAGCGCTCTTGCTGCAGTAGTTTCAACGCCTCTTGTCCATTGGTGGCGAGATGTACTTGTATACCTGCCAGTTCCAAAAAATCAGCGGCTACTTCACGGTTTAAGGCATTGTCGTCCACCACCAGTACAGCGCGGCGCGCCAAGGCCGGGTATTGGGTTGCCTTTTGTGCGCGCAGTGGCGACCGTGATGCAGAGAGCTCGTTTAAGCGGGTGCCGCTCTTCTGGGGTTGCAGTGCTGCCCAAATGGTGTTGAGCAGTACAGAATTCGTAACTGGCTTGATCAACAGACCTTGCAGTTGCAGGGCTTCGGCCCGGCGTAGCACTTCATCGCGGCCGTAGGCGGTGACCATCAGCACGGCGGGCGTGGCGGCCAGGTGCTCTTCTTCGCGGATGCGGCGCGCAAACTCTAGTCCGTCCATGCCTGGCATGCGCCAATCCATTAATACCAAGCCATAAGGCGTGCCGCTGCGGTATGCGGACTGCAGTAACATCAGCGCTTGCTTGCCCGATGCCGCAGTGTCTGCACGCATGCCAAAGCCACGCACCAGACTGCACAAAATCTCGCGTGCGCTGGCATTGTCATCGACGATCAGGATCTGCTCGCCCGGCTGGGCGCTGATGAAGCTGTGGCGCGCTGGCTCGGCTTGGCGCGCGGGCAGTATGGCTGCAGTGAACCGGAAGGTGCTGCCCACGCCGAGCGCGCTGGTGACATGGATCTCGCCCCCCATTAACTTGACCAAGCGGCTGCAGATGGCCAGACCCAGGCCGGTTCCGCCATAGCGGCGGGTGGTTTGGCTGTCGGCTTGCAGAAAAGGGTGGAAGATACGCTCGATCTGGCCCTCAGTCATGCCGATACCGGTGTCTCTTATATCAAACGCCAGCATGATTTGGCCCGTTGGTGCCCGTCCAGAAAGCGCTGTCGGTATTGAATTGATAGCAACAACCACTTCGCCCTGTTCAGTGAACTTGATGGCATTGCTCACCAAGTTGTTCAACACCTGGCTCAGTCGCATAGGGTCACCGCGCAACTGAGACGGAACATCGGGGGCCACGTTGTAGATGACCTCCAGGCCTTTTTCTTCGGCACGCAGCGTGGTGACGGCGGAAACCATCTCCAAGATATCGTCTAGTGCAAACTCCACGCTCTCCAGCGACAGCATGCCTGCTTCTATTTTCGAAAAATCCAGAATATCGTTGATGTTGGACAGCAGCGCATTGGCCGATATGTCCACCTTCTCCATATAGTTGCGCTGCTTGGGCGACATCACGGTTTGTTGCATCAGCCGCGTCATGCCGATCACGGTGTTCATCGGTGTGCGGATCTCGTGGCTCATTGTGGCCAGAAAATCGGATTTGGCTCGCTCTGCCACCTCGGCCGCTTCTTTGGCTTGCTGCAAGGCTTGTTCAGCCTCGCGCTCGCGGGTGATGTCGAGCAAGATGCCGTCCCAAATCGTGCTCGAGTTTTGTCGGCGCGGCGCTGATCGGCAGCGCAGCCAGCGCTGGCTGCCATCAGGCTTGGTGATGCGGAAGCTGTGGTCAAACACCTGCACCTTTTGCATGGAGTAGCTCAGCGCCCTGTCATAGGCAGGGCGGTCCT
This sequence comes from Comamonas sp., assembly GCA_036646255.1. Lineage (GTDB taxonomy): Bacteria > Pseudomonadota > Gammaproteobacteria > Burkholderiales > Burkholderiaceae_C > Comamonas. The sequence continues at coordinate 13,387 of JAVXMM010000022.1, read as the reverse complement.
CCCGGAGGATGGTGTTGATATAGGCATCGCGGTCGCCCATGATGGCTGCGGCGCTTACGCCTATCAGCCTCTCTATCCCGGCGCTGATGTAGCTCAGCCGCAGCTTGTCGCCATCGTCCTCTAGGCGGTAAATGGCGCCATTGGGCAGGTTATCGGCCAGTGTTTCTAGCTGTAGCTTGGCATCTTCGCGCTCCGATAGATCTTGCACCGTTCCGCTTACGCTGATGATGTTGCCATCCTCATCGCAGTCCGCCTGCCCCCTTATGGTGACCGGAAAGGGTGGGCGATCAGGTGTGTAGTGCATCACATCCAGCCCGTAGGCCTGGCCGGTTTGGGCGCACAGCGTGATGGCCGCCATCACCCGGGCGTGGTCGTCCGGGCTCATCATTTTGCTGAGATCTTCGGGAGTGATCTGGGGGCCGCCGGGGTCCACGCCATTCATCTCGTACATCATGTCGGACGCCCGAAACTCGCCTGTGGCCAGCTCCAGCGTCCAGCTACCAATGCGCGACAGGCGCTCGGCGCGGCGCAGAGAGTCATAACTCATGCGTAATTCTTGCTGTGCGGTATGGATTTGGGTGATGTCGCGTGATATGCCCAGCAGGCCGATGACCTCTCCTTGCTCATCGCGATACTGACTTTTAATGGAGTGGAAAAAGCGCTTCTGGCCATTGACCACGGCGTAGCTGGTCGCCATCACGGGGGTTGTGCTTTGCAGGGCCTGTGCATCATCGGCCGCAAAACTATTGTTTTTGCCGATCAGCTCCTCGTCAGTCTTGCCAATTGACGCGCCTTCGGGGAGCTGGGCAACTTTTTCTGCTGCAGGGTTGGCAAATACATAGCGGCCTTGCAAATCCTTGAGAAAAACAATGTCCGATGTATCGCGCATCACCGAGTTGAGCAGGCGAGTCGAGTCCTTCCACTGCCGGGTGCGCTCTTGCAGCAAGGCCTCTAGCTCGGTGTTGAGCTGGTGGATCTTCTCTACGCGACCCAGCTTCTCGGTCATGTCACGCGCTAGCGTGAAGTAGTGCTTCTGGCCCGCCACCAACTGGCAGCTGATGGTGACTTCTACCGGCAGAATGCTGCCGTCCTTGCGGTAGTGGTGGTCTGCAATCACATAGTTGGTATCAGCATCCATACCCTGCCACATCTCACGGATAGTGGCCTGGTTGTAGTTCACTGCAATGTCTTGCACATTCATGCAAAGCAGCTCTTCGCGGGTATAGCCCAGACTGACACAGGCCTGCTTGTTCACATCCAGAAAGCAGCCATTCCCATCCAGCATGAAAAACGCATCTGCAAAGGACTCTAGAAACTGGCGATACAGGGAGTCCGTCATTCAACACCTTGTGGTTGCGATAGCGAAAAGCTGGATAAACATCTGTAAAGATGTTACCCGTGCAGCATTGATCTGAGCATAAAGAGGCCACAGCCGTGCGCAACACAGCGCAAATCACGCAGCTAAACGTGCCACAGTACCGCTGCGCCAGCGTCTCGAAAACCCAACGGGTAAAATGGCAGATTCTGGCTACGGTGGACTTGGGTGTATGCATGGCGCATGCACACTTGCCGCGCAGCCCTTGCGTCCGTCTTTTACTGTAGAACATACCTGCCCATGGCTTCCGCACTGACCGATAAATTGTCGCGCCTCGTCAAGGAGATGCGCGGCCAGGCCCGAATTACCGAATCGAACGTGCAGGACATGTTGCGCGAAGTGCGCATGGCCTTGCTGGAAGCGGACGTGGCTTTGCCCGTGGTGCGCGATTTCATCGCCCGCGTCAAAGAAAAGGCCTTGGGTCAAGAGGTGCTGGGCAGCCTGAAGCCTGGCCAGACCTTGGTGTCTATCGTTAACAAAGAACTCGCCTCCACCATGGGCGAGGGCGTTGCCGACATCAACCTGAACGCCCAGCCGCCAGCCGTCATCCTGATGGCCGGTCTGCAAGGTGCTGGTAAAACGACGACCACGGCCAAGCTGGCCAAGCACCTGATCGAAAAGCGCAAGAAAAAAGTGTTGACAGTGTCGGGTGACGTGTACCGCCCCGCGGCTATCGAGCAGCTCAAAACCGTCACCAAGCAAGCGGGTGCCGAATGGTTCCCAAGCACGCCAGATCAAAAGCCGCTGGACATTGCTAACGCCGCCTTGGATTACGCCAAAAAGCATTACTTTGATGTGCTGTTGGTGGATACGGCCGGGCGCTTGGCCATTGATGAAGTGTTGATGAATGAAATCCAGCAACTACATAGCGCCTTGAAGCCTGTGGAGACGCTGTTTGTCGTTGATGCCATGCAGGGCCAGGATGCAATCAACACCGCCAAAGCGTTTAAAGAGGCACTGCCGCTGACCGGCATTGTGCTGACCAAACTGGACGGTGATTCGCGCGGCGGTGCGGCTTTGTCAGTGCGCCAGATCACTGGTGCGCCCATCAAATTTGCCGGTATATCCGAGAAAATTGACGGCCTGGAAGTGTTTGATGCCGAGCGCCATGCACAGCGCGTGCTGGGCATGGGTGACATCGTCGCGCTGGTGGAGCAGGTCTCCAAGGGCGTGGACATGGAGGCCGCGCAAAAAATGGCAGAGAAGATCAAGTCCGGTGACGGCTTTGATCTGAACGACTTTTTGGGCCAGCTGCAGCAGATGAAGCAAATGGGCGGCCTGTCAACCTTGATGGACAAGTTGCCTGCTGAGTTGGCCGGCAAGGCAGGTCAGGTTGACATGGATAAGGCCGAGCGCGATATCCGCCGCAAGGAAGGCATCATCTGCTCAATGACCGCTAAAGAGCGCATCAAGCCAGAGCTGATCAAGGCCACGCGTAAAAAGCGTATTGCTGATGGTGCCGGTGTGCAGGTGCAAGAGGTCAACCGCCTGCTCAAGGAGTTTGAGCAAATGCAGACCATGATGAAGAAGATGAAGGGCGGTGGTCTGATGAAGATGATGAAGAAAATGGGCGGCATGAAGGGCCTGATGGGCGGCGGCGGTGGCATGCCCAAGTTGCCTTTCTAAAAAGACAGCAACACAATGAAAAAACGCCTGCGCAAGCAGGCGTTTTTGTTTGTGGTGACTCAGTATTCGCGTTGTAGAAAATGCGAGCTTAGTCGTATCTCATCAGGACACCACCACCTTGGGCTCGCCCGGCTGCATGCGGCCAATCACGCAGGCGCCCGCAAAACCGTAGGCCTTAAAAGTCTCCAGCACTTGCTGGATGGCGCCGGGCTGGCAGGAAACCAGCAGGCCACCTGAGGTTTGGGGGTCGGTCAGCAGGCTACGCATGGTGTCGTTGACGTTAGCGTCCAGCTCAATATCTGCACCATAAGCAGCCCAGTTGCGGCTTGATGCGCCAGTCACCACACCTTGCTCGGCCAAGGCCTGAACGCCGGGCAGCAGGGGAACCAGACTGCTGTCGATGCAGGCTGTCATGTCGGCGCCACGAGCCAGCTCCAGTGTGTGGCCCAACACGCCAAAACCGGTTACGTCGGTCAATGCGTGTACGCCGTCGATCTGCGCCAGCACGGTGCCTGGGCGGTTCAGCAAGGTGGTTGTGGCCACCATGGCGGCGTAGCCTTCATCGCCCAACAGGCCCTTTTTAAGGGCTGCAGATTGAATGCCAACGCCCACGGGTTTGCCCAAGATCAACACATCGCCTGACTGCGCATCACTGTTGCGCTTGAGGTGTTTTGGGTTGACGATGCCGATGCCGACAAGCCCGTAGATGGGCTCGACCGAATCGATCGAATGACCACCCGCCAGCGGGATGCCTGCATCGCGGCACACCGATTCACCGCCTTCCAAAATTTTGGCGATCACATCGTGGGGCAGCACATTGATAGGCATGCCCACAATGGCCAGCGCCATCACGGGCGTACCGCCCATGGCGTAGATGTCGGAAAGTGCATTGGTGGCGGCGATACGGCCAAAGTCATACGGGTCATCAACGATGGGCATGAAGAAGTCCGTCGTTGCCACAATCGCTTGTTCATCGTTGATCTGGTAGACGGCGGCGTCGTCTGCCGTCTCGGTGCCTACCAGCAACTGACTGTAAAACTGTTTGGGAAGGGCGCTTTTGCTCAGCAGCTCGGCCAGCACGCCTGGGGCAATCTTGCAACCACAACCACCGCCATGCGACAGTGACGTCAGGCGGGGTGAAGCGGCGTTCGTAGTGGCGGGTGTGTTCATGGTTTCATCCTGTCAGATTGCAACTGCAGAGTGCGTGCTGCGCGGCCATTATCCGCAAGTTCAGCAAAGTTGCGTACGGTGCAGATATTTGGCAAATAGAGGCGGGGGAGTTTGGCGGAAAGCAGCAGGAGTCGAACCTACCCAGGAGTGGCTGACACCCCTCACCGGGTTTGAAGCCCGGCCGCGCCACCGGGCACGATTGCCTTCCCTTGTTTGCGCAAGCTGCAGGTATGCAGTGGCAAATCAAAACGAGAGCGTGGATTGTAGCCCGCAAGCAGGCCACTCAAGGTTTAGCGCACTGTATTCCAGACTACGCCGGGGCGCAGTACATGGGTGTCGCGCCAGCGGCGGGTGTAGCCCACGCGGTCAAAGTACTCGAGCAACTGTATGGCACGTTTGCGGCCCAGGCCTGTTGCATCGCGGAAAGCGGCGGCAGGCACGGCTTGGCCTTCAGCGGCGCTGGCCAGCTGATGCACCAGTTGTGCTAGCTCATCCATGCGAGCAGGGTGGTAGAACAAATCTTTGACGATCTGGTACAGCTGGCCTTGGCGGGCCAGCTTGCCTAGCAACTGGCGCACCACCGGCTCGGCGGCGCCGTGGTCATTGGCTAGGTCGCGTACCCAAGGCGGGTCGTAGCGGCCATTGTGGATGCTGGGCAGCAGGCGCTCGGCCAGTTGCTGCTCGGCCGCTGTCAGTTGCACGCTGTGGCCTGGTGCGTGCAGCCAGGCGCCGGTTTGGGCGATGTGCTGCTCGGCCAGCAATTGCGCCAGCAGGCCTTGCCACAGTGCATCGTGGTTGCTTTGCTGCAGGCCAGGCAGGGCCATGCGGCGAAGGCGTGCGCTGTTAATACCGGGCTCATCGACATATTGGGTGTGAAACTTGGCGAGTACCTCCAGAACGCGCTGTTGCAGGGTGCTGGCGCGCTCGCTGGCTAGCAGCAAGGCATCGTTATCGGCGAGGGGCCAGCGCACATGGCTGGCTGTGGGTAAATCGAGCTGGCTGCGCCCGCACAGGCGTTGCAGCATGGATGCCGCCATACCGTAAGGCGCTTGTGCCAGCACGGGTTGCGCGTTGCCGCTGGCAATCATGGTTTGCAGAGCGTCCAGGTAAGCGATGCGCTCGGGCGTATTGCGTTTGCGGGCGGGGGCATAGGGGTCTAGCACGGTGCCGCCAGCAATCGTCTGGTTGGCTTGGGCGTTGCGCACAATGATGCGGTCACCGGGCAGAGCGAATACCGGTGCATCCAGCACCAGCTGGGCGCGGGCCTGGCTGCCTGCTGTAATCGGCTGGCTGCCCAGCAAGGCTATGTGCGCGGTGCCATGCCAGGTACCCAGGTGCACATGCACGGGCAGCCATTGGGTGAGCGCAGGCGCATCGCCGGTGGTGCTGATGTGCACGTCTATGCGATTGCTGGCTTGCAGTGTGCCGGGTGCAGCGATCCAGTCGCCACGGTGGATATCTTCTTTGGCAATACCAGCCAAGTTCAGGGCACAGCGCTGGCCGGCAGCGCCGGTGTCGCTAGCTTGGTTTTGGGTATGGATGCTGCGCACGCGCACGGTTTGGCCGCTGGCGCTGTGCACCACACTGTCACCCACCTGCACCTGCCCGCTAAAAACGGTGCCGGTGACTACCGTTCCCTGGCCGGGCAGGCTAAAGACACGGTCGATGGCTAAGCGGAACAAGCCCTGGTGGCGGCGCTTGGCAAATTGTGCGGCTTGCTGCCACAGGTGATTGCGTAGTGCGGCGGTGCCTGTGTCTTGTGGCTGGGTGGCGGATGTATTGAACAGTGGTGCGCCTGCAAACGGTGTGCTGGCCAGCAAGGCATTGACGCTGGCGTGCACGGTTGCCAATTGTTCGTCGCTTACGCGATCGGCCTTGGTGATGGCGACTGTGGCGTGTTGCACGCCCAGCAGCTGAACAATGGCCAGATGCTCTTGTGTTTGCGGCATCACGCCGTCGTCGGCAGCCACCACCAGCAGCATATGCTCCACGCCCACGGCGCCTGCCACCATGGTGTGCACAAATTTCTCGTGGCCGGGCACATCGATGATGCCTACGGTATCGCCGTTGGGTAGGGGCACATAGGCGTAGCCCAGTTCGATAGAGATGCCGCGCGCTTTTTCTTCTTTTAGGCGGTCGGTGTCTACACCCGTCAGTGCACGCACCAGCGTGGTTTTGCCGTGGTCGATATGGCCTGCGGTTCCGATAATCATGTTGATATGCTTTTAATAGCTGCTGGCGGCCGGTGGGCGGGCGCTAGCAGCCAATTTCATTTAAATTATTCTTGCCAGAAGATGTCGATCAGCTCACTCTGGGCTTCGAGTCGCCGCCACTCGATAACTACTAAGTGTGCCCAGGCCGGGCCTTGCCGCGCCCTAGGCCTCAATACCAGAGGGTGCCATCGGGTTGCATTGGTGCAAGCGCCGATTAGCGCACGCCGGTGGGGGAGGGTGATTCGGCGTCGTGGAGTTTGAGTTGTCTGTCTTCGCCATCGTCTTGGTACGGGGCCTATGCTGCGATGATTTCTATCAAATTGATAGCTGTTAGTGCTTGCTAGGTAGGCGCTAATGCCAGTTTTTTAATGTTTTCCACAAAAGCAGGCTGCTCCTTAGCCTCGAGGCAGCGCAGATCCAGCCACAGCGCATCATCGCGCAGGCGGCCAATTACTGGGCGGGGCAGTTGGCGCAGGGCGGTTTCTAGCTGCTGCAGCAGGCTGCCAGCTCGCTTGCGCTCGGCAGGGCGAATTGTCAGGCCGTGGCTGGGCAAGCTCTCTACCGGAAGGGCACCGCTGCCAATCTGACTGGTCATGGCGGCGGGCTCCACCACATAGGCAATGCCCACGGCTGCTTGGATGGTAGTTTGCAGTGCCTCTGCTTGCTGTGCCATATCGGCAGCGGGGCGGGTAAACAGACGCAGCGTGGTCAGGCGCTCTGCCAGCTTTTCGGGGTGCAGGTACAGGCGCAAGGTAGGCTCTAGCGCTGCCAGAGTCAGCTTGCCTACGCGCAGTGCACGTTTGAGCGGGTTCTTTTTGATTTGTTCAATCAACGCCTTCTTGCCGACGATGATGCCCGCCTGTGGGCCGCCCAGCAGCTTGTCGCCGCTAAAAGTCACGATGTCGGCGCCGGATTCCACGGTCTCGCGTACCGTTACCTCATATGGCAGGCCCCAGTCGCGCATGTCGATCAGGGTGCCGCTGCCCAGGTCCACTATCAAGGGCAAATCTTGGCTGTGCGCAATCTGTGCCACATCGGCATCGGTGACCGATTTGGTAAACCCGGTGATGGCGTAGTTGCTGCAATGCACCTTCATCAACGCGGCGGTGTGCTCGCTGATGGCATGGGCGTAGTCTTTGTCGTGTGTGCGGTTGGTGGTGCCTACTTCAACCAGTTTGGCGCCTGCGCGGGTCATCACATCGGGGATACGGAAGGCGCCACCAATCTCAACCAATTCTCCGCGCGAGACGATGACTTCCTTGTTCAAGGCAATGGTCGACAGCACGAGCAGTACGGCAGCCGCGTTGTTGTTGACGATGGTGGCCGCCTCAGCGCCTGTCAGGCGGCAGATCAGTTGTTCGACCAGATCGTCGCGGTCGCCTCGGCCACCATCGGTCAGGTCGTACTCCAGATTGCTGGGCGTGGCGAGTGCTTCAACCACGGCGTCAATTGCCTCCTGTGGCAGCAGGGCACGGCCCAGGTTGGTGTGCAGCACAGTGCCCGTCAGGTTGTAGACGGCTTGCAGGCGCGGCGCAAACAGCAGCTGCAGTTGGCGCTCAGCCGTTGCTAGCAGCGTGTCTGCGTCGGGCGATAGCGCGTCGGTCTTGTTGGCCAGCCAGTGCGCGCGGGCATCAGCCAGCGCGGCGCGTATGGCGGCTGTGCATTGCGTTTTGCCGTAGCGCGCCAGCAGGTCTGCGGTGCGTGGGTGCTGCAGCAGCTTGTCGACGGAGGGCAGGTGAAACGATGCAGTCATGGGCTTTGAGAAGGCTGAAAAAACAAAACGATGGGCTGTGGGGCAGCACCATCGTCAAGTATGGCATGGCAGCCCAGGCTGCCATGCAGGGGGTCAGTGCAGATCAGGGACGGATGCGTCGCCTTCTGCATCTTGCGCCTCGGCCACGGCAACAAACAGCAGTGGGTTGCCGCTGGCGCGCTGGAACTTGGTGTCCTCGCTCATCAACAAGTCCAGCATCAGGCTGGCCAGATCGTCGGCCAATGGCTCGGCCATCGGGTCTTTCTCCTGGTTGACGATCTTGCGGTAACTACCGCACTCATCGCAGGTTTCGGCCAGCACCACGTCTTTACCGCCTTCCAGGCCCTGGTAGCGGATGCCCTTGGTTGATTCGCAATGCGAGCACTTGACGCGCACCATATGCCATTCGGTTGCGCAGCAGCCGCAGTGAAGGTAGCGGTGGCCGGCAAGTTTGCCGCCAATGCGAACTACGCTGGCGACAGGCTCGGTCGCGCATACGGGGCAGATGGTGGCCGGGTTGGTATAGGGCACATCAGCCACGCGTAGCTGGCTGGCGCGGCGGGCAAATACCACTTGCAGTGCAGCCATGACAAACGGGGCCATGCCCACATCGCGGGCGGCTAACTCCTTGGTCAGGAGGCGCTTGGCAATGGCGTTGCGCTCATCGGCATTGGCGTTTTTGAGTTCTGCAATCAGCGGTTGCAGCGGTGCAGGCAGGCCATCGGCGCCAGCGAGCTGGTCCAGCATGGTATCGAGCACTTGGTGCCACACGGGATCAATGTGGTCAGCAGCGGGTAGCAGTGGCGACGAGAAATCTTGCGCTTGCTTGATGGCTGCAGCGTCCGGTGCAGATACTTGCAAGTCTTGCACAGCTTGGTGTTGGGCTTGCACCAGGCTGGCGACAAAGAGCAGGTAATCGGCAATGGGGTTGCCTTCGGCCAACTGGCGGATACGGCTGGCGCGCTCCAGAAACAGGCTGCTGGTGGTGGGCAGCACGACGCGTGGAAAACTGGTGTGGTCGAGCGACTCAATCTCGCCCGGTTGAAGAATGCGTTGCATGCGGGGATTCTCTCAAAAATCAACGCCGATAGTCCTTGCGGGGCTATCGGCGTTGGTGGGTTTAGCTCGCAAAACCCAGGTGCTTCAAGGTTTGATCACGGCGCCTGAGACGCGGCGCATTCACGAAGTCATTAACTCTGTTACGTCGCGTGAATGCAGCGAAGGATCAAGCGTTGTGATGGTTGCCAGGGCGTTTAGTCTTTTTCGCCGGTCATTCGGCGATACCACAATGGGTGGTGGAACTTGGCCCAGGAGCGGGTCACGGTGCCGCGCGTCATCGCGCGGATGGTGCCCTTGGTCCAGATCGCAGCGTAGATGTGCGCAATGATCAGGCCAATCAAACCGAAGGCCGAGACGGCGTGCAACAGCGTTGCGGCGCGGATCACGGTGATCGGAGGTGCCCACCAGGCGCGCCACATCAGCACACCAGTTATCACCAGGCACAGCATGCACAGCACCAGCAGCCAGAACAAGACCTTTTGGCCGCCGTTGTACTTCTCGGCGGGCGGGATGTTGTTGTGGTCGCCAGCGACTAGGTCGGGCACGTGCTTGAGCCACTCTACATCGCGCTCCTTGATGATGTTCAGCTGCCAGAAGCGGAAGAACATCAGCAGGAAGCCAACAGCCATTACCAAGCCGATGTAGGGGTGCAGAATACGCGTCCAAGGCCCGCCACCGAACAGGTTCGTCATAAAGAAGAACGAGGGGTGGAAGAACGCAAGGCCGGACAAGGCCAGCAGCACAAAGCAGATAGCAACCACCCAGTGGTTTGCGCGTTCTGCCGCGTTGTAGCGTTGGATATCACGGGTATTGCGGCTCATCGTCCAGCCTCCTTGTGGTTGTCAACGCCCGACTCAGCACGGGCCTTGTGAGCCTCTTCCTCTTCCAGTTCCTCGGGCACTTCAAGCGGGCCCTTGGTGATGTAGTGGAAGAAGCTGCCAACAGCGGCCACGCCCAGGGCAGCCAAGGCCAGCGGCTTGGCAACGCCCTTCCACAGGCTGACCATGGGGCTGATCTTGGGATCATCCGGCAGACCGTGGTAGAGCGAAGGCTTGTCTGCATGGTGCAGCACATACATGACGTGCGTACCACCCACACCTTGCGGATCGTACAGACCCGCTTTGTCAAAGCCGCGTTCCTTCAAGTCGATAATGCGTTCCTCAGCGCGCTCTTGCATACCCGTCTTGGTGCCAAACATGATGGCGCCAGTGGGGCAGGTTTTGACGCAAGCAGGCTCCTGACCGACAGCAACGCGGTCCGAGCACAGGGTGCACTTGTAGGCCTTGTTGTCTTTCTTGGAGATACGCGGCACGTTGAACGGGCAGCCCGTTACGCAGTAGCCGCAGCCCACACAGTTTTCCTCCTGGAAGTCCACGATGCCGTTGGCGTACTGCACGATCGCACCAGGCGATGGGCAGGCCTTCAGACAGCCGGGGTCTTCACAGTGCATGCAGCCGTCCTTGCGGATCAGCCATTCGAGGTTGCCGGTGGCCTCGTTCTCGTATTCCGAGAAGCGCATTACCGTCCACGAGTTCGCGGTCAGATCGGTCGGGTTGTCGTAGACACCGGCCGCAGCCGTGCCCACGTCGTCACGCAGATCGTTCCACTCCATACACGCGGTTTGGCAAGCCTTGCAGCCGATGCACTTAGAGACATCGATCAGCTTGGCCACCTCGCCGCCATGTGCTTCGCGCACGCTGGGCGATGGGGTGGTGGTAGCGGAGCGGCGCTTGATATCCAAAGATTGAAGAGATGACATCGCTGCTCCTTACAACTTCTCAACCTTCACGAGGAAGGTCTTGAACTCGGGGGTGTTGCTATTGCCATCACCCACAAATGGGGTGAGGGTGTTGGCCAAGAAGCCTGGCTTGGTCAGGCCCTTGAAGCCCCAGTGGATTGGAATACCCACGTGGTGCACCGTCTTGCCTTCAATCTGCATGGCCTTGATGCGCTTGGTCACCACGGCTGCTGCCTTGATGAAACCACGCTTGGAACTCACTTTCACCATGGCTCCGGTAGCGATGCCAATCTCCTTGGCCAGTGCTTCGCCGATCTCGACGAACTGCTCAGGCTGGATGATGGAGTTCAGCAAGGCGTGCTTGGTCCAGTAGTGGAAGTGCTCGGTCAGGCGATAGGTCGTGCCCACGTGTGGGAACTCGTCTGCCTTGCCGAAGGTCTCCCAGATGGCCGGGAAGACGCGGGCGGCAGGGTTGCTGACGGCCTTGTCGTTCTTCGGGTACATCGGGTTGTAGCCCAGCGGGTTGTCAAACGCCTCGTAGTGCGTAGGGAACGGGCCTTCGTTCATGCCCTTGCGTGCGAAGAAGCGCGCAACACCTTCGGGGTTCATGATGAACGGACCGGTGCCTGCTTCTGGCTTGATCGTCGCGCCGTAATCAGGCACGTCCGCGCCGCCCCAGGCAGAGCCATTCCACTTGATCAGCACACGGTTCGGGTCGAACGGCTTACCTTCCAGGTCGGCGGATGCACGGTTGTACAGCACGCGGCGGTTGGCCGGCCAGGCCCAAGCCCAGTTCAGCGTGTTGCCAATACCTGTTGGATCACTGTTGTCACGGCGAGCCATCTGGTTACCTGCCTCTGTCCAAGCGCCAGCGTAAATCCAGCAGCCACTCATGGTGGTGCCGTCATCGCGCAGTTCGCCAAAACCCGACAGCTGCTGGCCACCCTTGCGCAGCACCTTGCCGTCGGCATCGGTCAGGTCAACCAGCGCACGGCCGTTGTATTCCTTGGCGATTTCTTCGGACGAAGGGTGTGCAGGCTGGGCATAAGGCCACCACAGGTTCTGGATAGGATCCGGGTACTTGCCGCCATCCTTCTGGTACATCGCTTTGAGGCGCAGATGCAGGGCCGACATGATGGCCACGTCAGTCTTGGCCTCGCCTGGTGGCTCGGAAGCCTTCCAGTGCCACTGCAGCACGCGTGAGGAGCTGACCACCGCACCATCTTCTTCTGCGAAGCAGGTGGTTGGCAGACGGAACACTTCAGTCTGCACCGATGCGGTGTCGATGTCGTTGTACTCGCCGTAGTTCTTCCAGAACTCGGAGGTCTCGGTCGCAAGCGGATCCATGATGACCAGGAACTTCAGCTTGGCCAAGCCCGAACGGGTACGGTCTTTGTTCGACAACGCTGCCAGCGGGTTGAAGCCCTGGGCAATGTAGCCGTTGACCTTGCCTTCGTTCATCATCTCGAAGATCTGCAGCATGTCATACGGCTTATCCAGCTTAGGCAGATAGTCGTAGCCCCAGTTGTTTTCCTTGGTCGCAGCGGGCCCCCAGAAGGCCTTCATCAGGCTGACGTGGAACTTGGGGTAGTTCTGCCAGTAGCTCATCTGATTAGCGCGCAAAGGTTTTTGCGTGCGTGCGTCGATGTACTTCTGGTAGTCCTGCTCGCCCTCGTTGGCCAAAGACAGGTAGCCGGGTTGGCTGTTGGTCAGCAAGCCCAGGTCGGTCAGACCTTGGATGTTGGAGTGACCGCGCAGCGCGTTCATACCACCACCGGCGATGCCGATATTGCCCAGCAGCAACTGCACCATGGCGCCTGTGCGCAGGATTTGCGCGCCAGTCGAGTGCTGTGTCCAGCCCAAGGCGTACAGAATGGTTGCAGCGCGGCCTGCTTGCGCGGTGGACGCGAACTTCTCGCACACGTGCAGGAACTTCTCCTTGGGCGTGCCGCAGATGCTCTCGACTTTCTCAGGCGTATAGCTGGCGTAATGGCGCTTAAGCCACTGGTACACGCAGCGGGGGTGCTGCAGTGTGGGGTCGGTCTTCACATAACCGTCTTCGCCCAGTTCATAGTCCCAGCTGGCCTTGTCGTAGGTGCGCTTTTCTGGGTTGTAGCCCGAGAAAATACCTTCGTCAAACGCAAAATCCTCGCGCACGATAAACGTGAAGTCCGTGTAGTTACGCACGTACTCATGGTGAATCTTGTCGTTGGTCAGCAGGTAATTGATCATGCCGCCCAGGAACACAATGTCCGAGCCCGAGCGAATAGGGGCGTAGAAATCCGCCACCGATGCCGATCGGTTAAAGCGCGGGTCAACCACCATGAAGTGAGCCTTGTTGTGCTCCTTCGCCTCGGTTACCCATTTGAAGCCACAGGGGTGCGCTTCAGCGGCGTTGCCGCCCATGATCAAAATAACGTCCGCGTTCTTGATGTCGACCCAATGGTTCGTCA
>JAVXMM010000021.1:0-52408 GCA_036646255.1 Comamonas sp. | reverse complement strand
TGATTTCGAGTCAGGTACATTCGACCACTCTGCCACCTCTCCGCAGTGTCGAAGCCGCTATTCTAGCAGCAAGCAATATGCCTCTTTGGGGAAATTGAGAAATTTATGAAAAAGAGCTGTTGATGCACTTTGGATGGATGTCAGTAGCAGCGGTGAATTTAGGGGTATTCATTCCTTCTAGGCATAGTTTTTAGGCCATCCTCGGATCACAAGCGTTGCACAGCCTTGGCTTTACGCCGTGATCCGTATGAACTAGCCAGAAGGTCTAAAACATAAATTTTCACGATCACTGGAATATTGGCGTACTGACTTCCGTCTATCAAGATGCTTATCCACTTGTTTTTGAAAGACGTACCCATGAAGTTTCGCTACCTTTCCGTACTCGCGTTCTCTCTCATTGCCGCTATGGCGCAGGCTGAACCAGTTGCCAAGATGGAGGGGGGCGTACTGGTCAATGCCAGTGGTATGACGCTTTATACATTCGACAAAGATGTGGCGGGCAGTGGCAAGAGCGCATGCAATGGTCCTTGCATCGCATTGTGGCCCGCTGTAGCGGCTTCTGGCGACATCAAACCTGAAGGCGCGTTCAGTGTGATCACCCGCGATGACGGCAGCAAACAATGGGCCTACCAAGGCAAGCCCTTGTACACCTATGCCTCTGACAAGAAGGTGGGTGATCAGTTGGGCGACAATTTCAAGGAAGTGTGGCACGTGGTGAAGTAGGTGTTTCTCACTGACGATGCACTCTCCCTTGATTTGAAGATGCTCTGAATTCGTATGCATGCACAGGACGAAGCTGACATCGTGGCCTGCATTCCAAGCCTGCGGCGGTACGCACGCGGGCTGGTGTCCGATCCAGACCGCGCCGATGATCTGGTGCAGGACACGCTTGAGCGTGCCTGGTCACGCTTTTCGCTGTGGAAAAGGCGTAGCGAGGTGCGGGCGTGGATGTTTGGCATCATGCACAACCACTTCATTGATCGCGTTCGCGCCCAGCGCAGTCGGCCTGAAGATAGCGCTGGCGACGAGTTGCCCGAGCAGCCCGAGCGCCCGCGGCAGACCGATGGCCTTGAATTGCGGGACCTCGACCGGCTGTTGCAACGCTTGCCGCCCGAGCAACGCGAGGTTTTGCTACTAGTCGGTGTTGAGGAGCTCAGCTACCAACAAGTAGCGGCGATTACCGACGTGCCGGTTGGTACGGTGATGTCGCGCCTATCCCGCGCCCGCGCTCGCTTGCGTGATGAAATCGCTGGACAAGGTCAGGTGCGTGACAAGGTCAGCGCAGTTACTGACAAAATTCAACGCGTGAAGTGAATATGGATAAGCAACAGCTCCAAGCCCTCGATGACTCCCCGGTACGCCCCATTACCGAAGCGGATCTGCACGCCTATGTTGATCGGCAGCTTAGCAGCGCGAGGCGTTTGCAGGTTGAGCAATACCTTGCAGACCACCCGGAAGAGCGGGTGAGGGTGCAGGATTGGCAGCAACAAAATGCGCAGCTGCGCGCCATGTTGGCTCCGGTGCTCGAAGAGCCCGTGCCTTTGGGGCTTCCGCTGCATCCCAAAGCCCAACGTTTCCCTTGGCGCGCGTGCGCCGCCGGTGTGGTGGTTGCCATCATCAGCGCTACATCTGCCTGGTCGATCCGTGGCGCCGTTGATGCCGAGGTCATGCGGCTTGCTATGGCTCCGGTCTCGCAAACAACTGCTGTCAACGGCGCCAGCTTGAGCGGCTTTGCGCAACGTGCAGCAATTGCGCACGTTGTCTACAGCCCGGATGTGCGACGCCCTGTGGAAGTGGGGGCCGATCAAGAACAGGCACTGGTCACCTGGCTCACCAAACGCATGGGTACGCAGGTGCGGCCACCGGCATTGTCTGCACTAGGTTATGAACTGATCGGCGGGCGCTTGCTTCCCGGCGCGCAGGGCCCGGTGGCGCAGTTCATGTATGGAGCTGCTGGCGGCCAGCGCCTAACGCTTTATGTGACGCGCGAGGTGCCGCAACAGACTGATACGCAGTTCCAGTTTGGCAAAGACGGACCGGTGAATGTGTTCTATTGGGTGGAAAATCAGCTGGGCTACGCTATCTCGGCAGGTGCAGACAAGGCGGAGTTGATGCGCGTGGCCCAAGATGTGTATCGGCAATTACAGCAGCCCTGAGGTGATGCAGAAGGCCAGCACGATTGGCTGGCTGCGCTTGGTCTATATCACAACGTTTGAGCCTCATCTTGTCTTGCTGCCTAAGCCTTGCGACAGAAATTCGCCAATGCGTGGAATAGATCGCTCAGCTCAAACGTCTATCCATGGGCACACCTCGCGGTACATAAACGCTTGAGTGTGGCTGCAATCCATCGCGTTGTCTGCCTCTGGGCAGTATCTGCGCTGCCGTTTGAAAACCCGCTTTCACCATGCAAGAAACTCAAAATTTTCTGACCTCTCTCAAAACGCTGTTTGCCGCGCTGGCGACATTCGCGTGTCTCAGCGCTACCAGTGCACCGATCGATCAGGTGATTAACGTCTATGGTCCTGGCGGCCCAGCACCAGCCATGAAAGAAGCGGCCCAGGCCTTTGGCACGGCGCACCATGTCCAGCTCAAGGTCGTGGCTGGCCCCACACCCCAATGGGCGGACAAGGCAAAGGACGATGCCCACGTGGTGTTCAGCGGTGCAGAGCACATGATGAGTGATTTCGCCAAGGCCTTGCCGGGCGTATTTGAGCTGAAGGACGCCCAGCCGCTGTACCTCCGTCCGGTGGCCATGTTGGTTCGGCCCGGCAATCCCAAGGGCATCAAAAGCTTTCGCGACATACTCGCCCCGGGCGTGACAGTGATGGCCGTAGCCGGCGCAGGTCAGACCGGCTTGTGGGAAGACGTGGCAGGGCGTACCGGTGACATCCGCTTGCTTCAGGCACTGCGCAAAAATCTGCTTCTGCCGGAAGCCTCAAACAGCGCCGAGGCCCGCAAGCGTTGGGTAGAGCAAAAAGATATCGACGTCTGGCTGATCTGGAACATCTGGCAAATTGCCAACCCGGAGCTGGCGCAGTTGGTGGAGATGGATGAGCCCTTTCGTATCTACCGCGACACCGGTGTAGTGCTAACTCTGCGGGGTAAGGCGCAGCCGCAGGCACAGGCCTTTTTGGACTATCTGCAGTCTCCAGCCGGGCAAGCTATTTTCGCCAAATGGGGCTGGAAAGCACCCTGATCCCGGCCGGCCAAGATCAGTTTGCCGGGCATTGGGGTAAGCCCAAAGGAGGCTTTGAGTTGCACTGAGAGTTCTGGGTAATTCAGAATGAGCAGCGTCTCTTCGCGTGATGGCATAGTGAGATTTGGCAAAATATCTTGGTCAGTAGCGATTGCCTGCAGGCGGTATCCCAAGATCCATTTTTATCATTTCTGTAGAATTAGTGCTGCGGTCGCTTACTTGTGATATAATCGATAGCTTAGCGGCTGTAGCTCAGCTGGATAGAGTACTTGGCTACGAACCAAGGGGTCGTGGGTTCGATTCCTGCCAGCCGCACCAAACTGAAAAACCTGCAATCTTCGGATTGCAGGTTTTTTTTTGCCTGCATATTGCTGACGCTGTGCTTGGTTAATTTGTTTAAATAGCGATTATGAGCAAGGCTTTTACCAAAGAGACAGACGCAGATGATGATGACTTGCCCGAGTTGCCCAAGGTAACTGGTGGCAAGAACTACATCACGCCTGCTGGCTACCGTGCGCTGGAGGCGGAGCTGTTGCAGCTGATCGACGACGAGCGCCCCAAGGTGGTGGAGGTGGTGCACTGGGCGGCTAGCAATGGTGATCGATCAGAGAATGGTGACTATTTGTACGGCAAGAAGAGGCTGCGCGAGATTGATCGCCGTATTCGATTTTTGACTAAACGTATGGAGGCGGCCGAGGTGGTGGACCCGGCGGTGCACCATGGTAGTGACCAGATCTATTTTGGGGCAGCTGTCACCTACTGTGATCAGAATGGCAATGAGGAGCGCATTGTCATCATGGGGATTGATGAGGCCGATGCGAGCCGTGGCCAGGTGAGCTGGATCGCGCCAATTGCGCGCGCTTTACTGAAGGCGCGCGTGGGTGACGAGGTGCAGCTGCCTACGCCGGGCGGCATACGGGTGCTTGAGGTGTTGGAGGTGGAGTATCCAGCACCTACCCGCTAATGTGTAGTGCCTTGACATACGCTTATGATTGGTCAATGGCTATGTTTTTTATAGCTGTTGACGCCTGATCGGTGATCAGTAGAGAGTGATTTTTTGTAAATACACCTCTGGGGTATTCGCGCTCTTAGGCGGTTGGTAGTATCCGGTATGCACGGGATACGTAGGGTAGCTTGGTGAGTTGGCGCAGCAAGTGATCGACGTGCTGGCGGTCTTTAACGGTGAGCACAAACTTGAGCTCGGTGGTGTTCATGGCGACTTCGTCATCCATGGTGATGTGGGTGATGTCAGAGCCGTAGGTCGCAATTTCTGCCGCAATCTTGCCCAGCACGCCCTTGCCATTGGTAATGGTGACAACCACACCGGTTTCAAATTCGCCCTTGGGCTCATCAGCCCATTCCACATCTACAAAACGTTCAGCATCTTTGGCCAGCATTTTCTTGCCGACGGCGCAGTCTGCGTTGTGCACGATCAGGCCGGCGCTGTGATCCAGGTGGCCTGCAATGGCATCGCCTGGAACGGGGCGGCAGCATTTGGCGTATTTGACGGCAGCGCCGCTCGATCCATCCAGTACAACGGCCGATGTGATGACAGATTCACTCTTGTTTTTGTAGCGCTCTTGGCTTAGCAAGACGGCATCAGGGCGGAACCCTTGCTGCGCAAGCAGCTCAACCAGCTGTTTGGCGGCAAATACCGCAATACGTCTGCCCTGACCAATATCATTAAACAGCTCGGCCTTGTTGCGCACGTTCAGGCGGGCTAGCAAGCTATCCCACATAGTCTTGTCGCTGGGCAGGTCATGAATGCCTTCAGCGCGGAGGGCTTGTAGCAGCAAGCGTTCGCCCAGTACCGCAGTCTCATTCTGTCCCAGCGTTTTGAAGTAATTTCGTATCTTGGAGCGGGCGCGGCCAGTACGCACAATGGTGAGCCAGGAAGTGTGCGGCACGGAATCTGGCGAGGTGGAGATCTCAACAATGTCACCACTTTTGAGAACGGTGCTCAGTGGCACTTGCTCGTTGTTGATGCGGGCGCCAGAGGTGTGTTCGCCCACATTGCTGTGGATGGCGTAGGCAAAATCCAGCACAGTTGCGCCGCGTGGCAGCGTCAGCATCTGGTTTTTCGGGGTAAAGACGTAGACTGAATCGGGGAATAGATCGACGCGTACGTTGTCCCAAAACTCGTGGGCATCACGGGTTTCGTCTTGAATCTCTAGCAGCGACTGCACCCATTTATTGCCCAATTGCTCGCTGGCAGGGGTGGGGCGGGCTTGGATCATCCAGTGCGTGAGCACACCATACTCGTCCACCAGATTCATGTCTTCGGTGCGGATCTGGAAGCCTATGCTGACGCCAGAAGGTCCTACCAAAGTGGTGTGCAGTGACTGGTAACCATTGGATTTTGGGTTGGCGATGTAATCCCGGAACTTGGAGGGCACGGGGCGGAACACCTGATGCAGTACGCCCAATGCTGTGTAGCACTCGATCAGGCTGGGGACGATGATGCGTACCGCGTAGGAATCGGTGACCTGCGCAAAAGACAGGTGCTTGGCATCCATCTTTTTGTAGATGGAGTAGAGCGTTTTTTCTTGGCCACCCAGACGGATTTTGATGCCGGACTTGGCAAAGGCAGAATCGACCTCCGCATGGATTTTTTGAACCACCTCTTTGCGGCGGTTACGTGATCGGCCTAAGGCTTTGACCAAAGTGTCGTGGCGCCAAGGGTACAAATGCTTGAAGGCCAGGTCTTGCAGTTCGCGGTACACGCGGTTGATGCCCAGGCGGTTGGCGATCGGCACATGGATTTCCATGGTCTCAGTAGAGATGCGTCCCCACTTGCTGCGCGGCATGTCGGACATGGTGCGCATATTGTGGGTTCGGTCTGCTAGTTTGACGAGGATGACACGCACATCGCGGGCCATGGCTAGCAGCATTTTGCGGAAGGACTCAGCCTGATTCTCCTCGCGGGAGTTGAACTGCAGCTTATCAAGCTTGGTGAGTCCATCAACCAGCTCGGCCACCGTATCGCCAAACTGGCGAGCGATATCGTCACGGGTAACCCCACAGTCTTCCATGGCGTCGTGCATCAGCGCTGCCATCAGTGCTTCGGCATCCAGCTTCCAGCTGGCGCATATCTCGGCTACCGCGATGGGGTGGGTGATGTAGGGATCACCACTGCTGCGGAATTGACCTGCATGGGCGGCTGCAGCAAATTCAAAGCCTTCTTCCACCCTGGCCAAATCTAATTCGCTTAGGTAGTCCAGCTTTTCCAGGAATGCGGCATAGGCGCTCACCACTACCGGGTAAGACATTGCAGGCTTGGCGGTAGCGGGGGCGTCAGAGACGTTAGCAGATGGGGTGGAGATGGGCACGGACTTCACGCCTTTACTGTAGCGTGCGATGACAAATTTGTGTGAATATCAAGAAAAATGGCACCGATATTCGGTGCCATTGGTACAGGCTGAGCCTGAGTTTAACCCGGAACTTTTTTCAGCATTTCCAGGCCAACCTTGCCAGCTGCTATTTCGCGCAGTGCGGTCACTGCGGGCTTGTTGCGGCTTTCAATTTTTGGTGTGTGGCCTTGGCTCAGCATACGAGCGCGGTAGGTCGCAGCAAGCACCAGCTGGAAGCGGTTAGGGATTTTTTCGAGGCAATCTTCTACGGTGATGCGGGCCATTAGGAGTTCTCCAGGCTGTCGGATATGTCGAGTGACGAGAATATTTCAGCGCGAACGCGGCATTGGGCTGAATAACGAAGGCGTTGTGAATGAACAACAGCCTTCAAGTCAAACAAGGCGCGTTCAAATAACTCGTTGATTATAACGAAATCAAATTTGTGCACCTGTTCCATCTCTGCTTTGGCATTTTGCATGCGCATCTCGATGACTTCAGGTGCGTCCTCGCCCCGGTTTTCCAGGCGCGAGCGCAGCTCGTCCCAGCTCGGAGGCAGGATGAAGATTAATACGGCGGTGGGGAAGCTCTGCTTGATTTGCAGCGCGCCTTGGTAGTCGATCTCCAGCACGATGTCTGCGCCAGATGCCAAGCGGTCTGCGATTGCTTTTTTAGCAGTGCCGTACATGTTGCCATGCACATTTGCCCACTCTACAAAAGCGTTGCCCGCGATCATTTTTTCAAAATCTTCGCGTGACGCAAAGTAGTACTCGCGACCATGCTTTTCTTGCCCACGTGGTGCGCGCGTAGTGTGCGAAATAGAGCGGTAGACCTGAGAATCTAGCTCCAGCAGAGCTTTGACCAGCGAGGACTTGCCTGCACCGCTGGGTGCAGAGACGACAAAGAGGTTTCCTGGGTAATCCATGGTTATGCGTTGTTGTTTTTATTCGATATTTTGCACCTGCTCGCGCATTTGCTCGATCAGTACCTTCATGTCCACGCTGATGCGGGTCAGATCCAGTGCTGCGGACTTGGAGCCCAGCGTGTTGGCTTCGCGGTGCAGTTCTTGAATGAGGAAGTCAAGGCGTTTGCCAATGTCACCACCTTTACTCAGCTGGCGGGTGATTTCGTCTAGGTGTGAGCGCAGGCGGGTAATTTCTTCGGCCACATCAATGCGAATGGCAAACGAGGTGGCTTCGGTCAGGGCGCGGTCTTGCGCAGCTTCGGGCGATACGGCACCTTCAGTCAGCGCCATCGCGTCTCTCCAACGATCCAAAAAGCGCTCTTTTTGCTGTCGTACCAATTCGGGGATCAGGGGCTCGGCCTGTTCGGCCAAAGTGCGCAGCTGGCTCACGCGGTCTTCCAGCATGGTGGCTAGGCGCTTGCCTTCGCGTTGGCGAGCATCCTGCAGGCCTTTGAGCGCTTGTTTGCATAGGCTGGCGACAATGTCAGCCCAGTTATCCGGCAGTTCGGCGTTGCCCGTACCGCTTATTCGCAACACTTCAGCCACCGAAAATGGTGCGGCTTCAGGCATCCAAGCTGTGACGGTATCTTGGAAGCTTCCAAGCTGCTGCAGCAGGCGGGGCGAGGCAACAGGGATGTTTGATGCTTGTTCACTGTTGAGTAAAACGCGAACTTCCACCTTGCCACGCTTCAGACTATTATCGACCAGCGTGCGTAATTGCGGTTCGCAGCTTCTGGTGTCTTCCGGAAGTTTGAAAGATAAATCGAGAAAGCGACTGTTGACGGAGCGAATTTCCAGTCCGACGCGCCAGGAAGAGGGAGCATTGGTGTCACCGGCAGGCGGGATGCTTTGCTGGACAGAGGCATAGCCTGTCATGCTGTAAACTGGCATAGGACTGTATGGGGTTGCTTGCAATCGCGCTCATTATCAGGCTTCTCATATACCTGCGTTGTTCATCTAACTATGTCAAAAGCTAAGCCAGCGCCGTTGCCCACCAATACAGTGATTGGTGGTTATCGCATCGTGCGGCGTATTTCATCGGGGGGATTCGGGGTTGTCTATCTGGCGTTGGCGCCGGATGGGCAGCAGGTTGCTGTCAAGGAGTATCTGCCTTCCAGCCTAGCCAGCCGCGAGCCCGGCGCCTTGGCGCCTATGGTCGAGCCCGACAAGCTGTCGCTGTACCGCTTGGGCCTCAAGAGTTTTTTTGAAGAAGGGCGTGCACTTGCGCAGATCTCTCACCCATCGGTGGTGAGCGTCTACAACTTCTTCCGCGAAAACGAAACCGTTTACATGGTGATGAACTACCTGGAAGGCGCGACCTTGCAGGATTTCATCGTCGCTGCACGCGATCTGAAGGAGGCTAAAGTCTTTCGAGAATCCACGATCCGCTCCTTGTTTGACGAGGTGCTGCGTGGTCTGCGCATCGTGCATCAGCACAAGATGTTGCACCTGGATATCAAGCCTGCCAACATTTTCATCACCGATGACAACAAGGCGGTGATGATTGACTTTGGCGCTGCGCGCGAGGTTCTCAGCAAAGAGGGGAACTTTGTACGTCCCATGTACACCCCAGGCTTTGCGGCGCCAGAGATGTACCGCCGTGATATGCAGTTGGGCCCGTGGACGGATATTTACGCTATTGGCGCTTGCATTTATGCCTGCATGCAGGGCATTCCGCCCAATGACGCGCCAAAACGGCAAGAGAAAGACCGCCTGAGCCTAGCCTTGTCCAAGGTGCGCGGTGTTTATTCCGACAATTTGATCGAGCTGGTGGAGTGGTGTATGGCACTTGACCCCCAAGCTCGGCCACAATCGGTTTTTCTGTTACAGAAAGAGTTGGCGCGTGAAGACGAGCGCCGCTACACCAAATTAACGGTCTCCGAGAAAGTGCGTATGTCGATTGATTCGCTGGTGAGCGACACCAAAAAGCGTGTGGGCGCGGGTGGGGGCCAAACCACATGAAGTTCTCGGTTTTCCAGCTCAGTCGCAAAGGCGGTCGAGAGAAAAATGAAGACAGGATGGGATATAGCTATACCAAAGAATCCTGTCTGTTTGTCGTTGCCGACGGTATGGGCGGCCACCCTGAGGGCGAAGTCGCGGCCCAGTTGACGCTGCAAACCGTGTCGCTCGACTTCCAACGCCTTGCACGGCCCAAGCTGGATGACCCGGCGGAGTTTTTGGAGAATGCGCTGCTGTCCGCGCATCACAACATCCTCAAATACGCCATCGCCAACAATATGGAAGACCCGCCGCGTACCACCTTGGTGGCGGCCGTGGTGCAGGATGGCAATGTCTGGTGGGTGCACTGTGGTGATTCGCGGCTGTACATGGTGCGTGCCAGCAAGGTAATGGCACGCACGCGTGACCACTCCTACATGGAGCTGCGCGGCGCGGGCGTCACTAGCATCAATCCGGATCGATTTAACCGCAACGTGCTGTTTACTTGCCTGGGTAGCCCGTCGCGCCCGTTTTTTGACGTGGCTGGCCCGACAGAGCTGCACCGTAGTGATCGCATCATGCTGTGCTCTGATGGTTTGTGGAGCAGTGTGTCAGAGACTGTTATTGCTCGCGAACTGGCTCACAAAACGGTGTCGCGCGCCATTCCCGATCTGATTGATGCAGCTCTGCGCAAGGCCGGATCTGGCAGTGACAACGTGACTGCCGTGGCGTTGGAGTGGGAAATGCCAGGCGGCGAGCGCTTTGTGGAAGAGGGTAGCGATGACGCACTCGGTGGGGGGGGCACAGCCGCGGCGCCACCACCGATGGCTGAGGTAGAGACTGCCAGCGACAAAGGTGCGTCAGCACCATAAAGCTGACCTAGCTCAGAAAACCCGTTCGTGACTGCGTTTTCAGTCGCGCCTGATAATTCCACCCATCCCCAACAAGGCGGTCGATCAGACCGCCTTGTTCTTTAATACTATTAAAAGATAGCTGCTAGCGCCCGTGTAACGGGCGCTAGCGGTGGTTTTTATCATGAAGATTGTTCTCGCATCCAACAACCAAGGCAAGCTCGCCGAGCTGCAGGCCATGTTCCTTCCGCTGGGGGTGGAGCTGGTGGCGCAGGGCGCATTGATGCAGGGCGAGGCGCCTGAGCCTTATGGCACGTTTTTGGAGAATGCCTTGTCCAAGGCGCGTTTTGCGTCCGAGCACACTGGCCTACCTGCGATTGCCGACGATGCTGGCCTGTGCGTGGCCGCCTTTGGTGGCTTGCCGGGCGTCGATACCGCCTACTACTGTGAACAGTTTGGCTACCCCAAGAGTGACGACAACAATGTGCGCGCGCTGTTAGAGCAAATGGCTGACGTGGCAGACCGCCGCGCCGCTATGGTCAGCACCTTGGTCGCCGTACGCCACCCCAAGGATCCAGAGCCGCTGGTGGCAGTCGGCCGTGTGGCTGCGTTGATTGCCACCCAGCCGGCAGGTGCTGGTGGTTTTGGTTTTGACCCGGTGATGTACCTCCCTGAGCTGGGTAAAACCTTTGCTGAGATGACGCCCGAAGTTAAGCACGCCCATAGCCACCGCGGCCGTTCGTCGCGCTTGATGATGGAGCTGGTGCGTGAAAATTGGATGACTCCCTGAGCGGCTTTACCGCTTCTCGCTGGAAGGGGACAGCTGCGCAGCGGCCCTTGCTGGTAGTCAGGTTGATGGGCCGCGCCAGTTTCAAGAGGCATTGATGAAAAACGGTGATATGACGGATTCAAAAACCATAGCTATCAGTGCAGATGGTGCGGGCGCTAGTGCCCCTAAAGATGTGCTGCATTACATGCGGCCTGGCACCTTGCAGCTGTCCAGCTTGCCGCCGCTGTCGTTGTATGTGCACTTGCCTTGGTGCCTGAAAAAATGCCCGTACTGCGACTTCAATTCGCACGAGGCGAAGGGTGGCCAAGCCGGTGTACCCGAGCAGCGCTATATCGATGCGGTGATCGCCGATTTGGAGCAATCGCTGCCGCTGATCTGGGGCCGTAGCGTGCACAGCATCTTCTTGGGTGGTGGCACGCCCAGTCTGTTTGCGCCGGAATCGATTGACCGGCTGATCTCAGCTATCCGTGCGCGTTTGCGGGTCGAGGCGGGCTGCGAGATCACCATGGAGGCTAACCCAGGCACGTTTGAGAAGGACCGATTCAAGGCCTTCCGCGCAGCGGGTATTACGCGGCTGTCGATTGGCGTGCAAAGCTTTGATGACCGCTTTTTGCAGGCCTTGGGCCGTGTGCACAATGGCGCGCAGGCGCTAGCGGCGGTAGAGGAGGCGGCTAGTAGTTTTGACACCTTCAACCTCGACATCATGTACGCGCTGCCCGGCCAGACCGCTGCCGATTTGCAGCGTGATTTGGACACGGCACTATCGTTTGCGCCGCCGCATATCTCGATCTACCACCTGACGATTGAGCCCAATACCTACTTCGCCAAGTACCCGCCGCAGGTGCCGGAGGACGACACGGCCTATGCCATGCTCGACCAGATCACCGAGCAAACGGCGTTGGCGGGCATGCAGCGCTATGAGGTATCGGCCTATGCCAAACCTGGGCACGCCAGTGTGCACAACGGTAACTACTGGCTGTTTGGCGATTACCTGGGCATTGGCGCTGGTGCCCATAGCAAACTGAGTTTTGCGCACCGTATTGTGCGCCAGGTGCGGCTGCGTGACCCGGCTCGCTATATGGATCACGCCCTGCAAGGCAATGCGCTGGCGCAGGATGAGGACGTGAAGCGTGCAGAGCTGCCGTTTGAGTTCATGCTCAACGCCCTGCGGCTGCGCGGTGGCTTTGCGTTGCAAGACTATCTGGACCGTACCGGCCTGCCCATCAGCAGCATTGCCAAGCCGTTGCAACTGGCCGAGGCCAAGGGCCTGATCACGCGCGACTTCACCCACGTGCAGCCCACTGAACGCGGTTTCGACTTTTTGAGTGATTTGCAGGAGATGTTTTTGGCTGATTAAGAGCCATTAACTCCATCCGGTAAAGCGGAGGTTGGTGTTTGAGGCGAGGCGCGAAGCCGCAGGCAGTACGAGAGTGCAACAAGCCTTCGCAACGACATATTCAGGTGGATGTTGGCGGATCTGAAAACCCGAGTAGCGTGCTACGCAGATAAAGTTGATCTTACGCAGAGCGTATAGATTAAGCGCACAATGCAGCCCGGTGCTACCGCTCACATTGTAAAAATGCCGCCCTGCGCGGCATTTTTTGCGGCTGGCGCTTTAAAACATTCATTACAAAAGCTGCTTCATGTCTTCTTCTGCAGAGCCTAGTGTGGGCTCCTCGTCTCCTGATTTCGTCAACCGCTATGGCTGGAAGGCGCTGGCTGGTTCGGCCGTGGGCTACGCCATGGATGGTTTTGACCTGTTGATCCTGGGTTTTATGCTGGGCGCAATCCGCGAGGACCTGGGTCTGACTACGGCGCAAGCCGGTGCCCTGGTGACCTGGACGCTGATTGGTGCCGTGATTGGCGGCGTTGTGTTTGGTGCGCTCAGCGATCGCTATGGTCGTATCCGCGTGCTGACTTGGACGATCGTGCTGTTTGCCGTGTTCACCGGCCTGTGCGCTTTTGCGCAGGGTTATTGGGATTTGCTGGTCTACCGCACGATTGCCGGTATCGGCTTGGGAGGTGAGTTCGGCATTGGCATGGCCTTGGCGGCCGAGGCCTGGCCTGCGCGTTACCGCGCACGCGTGTCTTCGTACGTAGCGCTGGGCTGGCAGGTGGGTGTGCTGGGCGCGGCCTTGCTCACGCCGCTGCTGATGCCGTATATCGGCTGGCGCGGCATGTTCCTGGTAGGCGTGATTCCGGCGTTTGTGGCCTGGTTTATCCGCAACCGCTTGCATGAGCCCGAGGTTTTTGTGCGCAGCCAGGCCAAAAAACCGTCGGCCCTGCAGTGCTTCAAGTTACTGGTTAAAGACCGCGCCACCACCAAGATCAGCGCCGGTATCGTGGTGCTAACGTCTGTCCAGAACTTTGGCTACTACGGCATCATGATCTGGATGCCGGGATTTTTGGCCAACAAGCTAGGGTTCAATCTGACCAAGTCGGCCATGTGGACGGCGGTGACCATCCTTGGGATGATGGCAGGCATCTGGATTTTTGGTCAGCTGGCCGATCGCATTGGCCGCAAGCCCAGCTTTTTGCTGTTCCAGGCTGGTGCGGCTGTCATGGTGCTGGTGTATTCGCAGCTTGATGACCCTATCACCATGTTATGGGCGGGTGCGCTGCTGGGCATGTTTGTCAACGGCATGATGGGCGGCTTTGGCGCACTGATGAGTGAAGCCTACCCGACTGAGGCGCGTGCTACAGCGCAGAACGTGCTGTTCAATATCGGCCGTGGTGTTGGCGGTTTTGGCCCGGTGGTGATTGGTGCGGTGGCGGCGCAGTATTCGTTCCAAGTAGCGATTGCGCTGCTGGCTGCCATCTATGTGCTGGATGCGCTGGCCACCGTCTTCTTGGTGCCTGAGCTTAAAGGCAAGGCGCTGGATTGATGCAGTTCTGATGATGTAAAAAGACCGCTAGCGCCCGAATAGTAACCGCTAGCAGCTTCTTTTTTGATAGTAAAGGCGCTGTGTCAGCGCCTTTTTTTATGCGGCTTGGGTCTCAGGCTCGGGCGCCTTGGGCAGGTGCACGCTAAAACACGAGCCTGCATTCACCTCGCTGGTCACCTCCACATAGCCTTGGTGGCGCTGTACCACCGTTTGCACAAACGACAGACCCAGGCCAATGCCTGCAATCTGCGGCTGGCTGCTTTGGTGAAAGCGCTGGAAAGGCTGGAACAATATGGCTAGTTGCTCGGGCGTCATCCCAAAGCCGTGGTCGCGTATGTGCAGCACCCAGTGCTCGCCGCCATCCGCCACGCTGGCTTGAACTTGTGTATCTGGCGGGCTGTATTTGATGGCATTGGTGATCAAGTTGACCAGGCAGCGGTGCAGCAAGGAACGGTCGCCCAAGGCGACGATCTCGGTCTCTGTTGCCTCTAAAGCACCGGGTACATAGCGCACTTGCAGCTTCTTTTCGGCGGCTTTGGCCCAGCAGTCATCTACTGCTTCTTGTAGCAACATATCCAGGTACACCGGGCGCTGCTGCAGGATTTGCGATTGAGCGGACGCAAGCTGCACAAAACTCTCGGCCATCTCTAGCGACTGGTAGGCCAGGCGGCCAATCTTGTGGTGCAGATCGGCCTGGCTCATCTGGCCGGGGAACTCTTTGTACATCTCCAGCAAGGTGATGATGGAGGCCTGTGGCGAGCGGAAGTCGTGCGAGATAAAGCGCAGCGCCTGGTCGCGCTGTTCCATGGCCTTATGCAGCTCGGTCATATCCACCAGCATCAGCAGCCAGCCATCTGGTGCCGGGGCTTGAAAGGCTTCTGCCAACAGCAGCCAGGGGCGCTCTTGGTGGTCTTGCACCTCGCACTCGGTAGGCAAGGCGGCCAGTTGCTGCGGGGTGCTGATCTGTACGGGCTGGCCGGTGTCCTTCAAGCGCAGGCCTTGCAGCACCGTGTGTATGGGCACCAGGCCTTGGCTGGCCACTCCCAGGCTTTGCATGTAGCGGGCGGCGGCCTCGTTGTGCAGGCTGATCGTGCCCTGCGGATCGACCACAAAGGTGGGGGAGGGGATTTGGCGCAAGGTGTCGCGCACAAAACCGTGCATCTGGCGCAGGGCGCTGGTGGCGGTCTCTACCGCCTTGATACGCCGGTCCAAAAAATCGTCCTTCAACAGGGCATTGCGCTGCGGAGCGCTCGTGGTGTCTAGTGCGGCGCGCAGCGTGTGCATCTCTTGCTGTAAAAAGGCGGCGGCTGCGCTCAGGCGCCGCCAGCTCCAGATTGGGTAGATCACCACCAAACCGGCCAGCGCGGCTGCGGGTGCCAGCTGCAGTGCGCCATACTTGCGCAGGCCAAAAGTCAGCAGCAAGGCCAACACGGCCAAGCCCAACTGCGCGGCCAGCCCCGCCATGGGGCCCAGTAAGGCGATGGCGGCCAGTGCCAGGGTAATCAGGCCCACATTGATCAGCGTGTTGGTGGCCGCCGATGCTGGCGCTACATGGCGGCCGGCCAACTGCGAATCCAGTGCATGGGCAATCAGCTCGACCCCTGCAATGTGGCGTGACGACGGGCGCACCGGGCTGGCAAAGTAATCGCCCAGGCCCGATGCCGTGGCGCCCAGCAGCACGTATTTGTTGGTGAAGGCATCGCGCGGCAGCTTGCCAGCCAGAACGTCTTCTGCTGAATAGACACGATAAGGCGTATCCCCGCGCGAGAAGGTAAACACCTCGGGCGACATCTGCACCCAGCGCTCGCCGGGCTCGGGCACCAGATTGCCACGGCACAGTGGATGCGGCTGGCCAGCCGCACAGAGCATGGCGATGCTGAAGTGCGGCCAAGGCCCGGTGTCCTCGCCCTGGGCGCCGTAGTAGCGGCGGATGATGCCGTCCTCGTCGACATTGACGTT
Organism: Comamonas sp.; assembly: GCA_036646255.1. Classification (GTDB taxonomy): domain Bacteria; phylum Pseudomonadota; class Gammaproteobacteria; order Burkholderiales; family Burkholderiaceae_C; genus Comamonas. The sequence continues at coordinate 36,478 of JAVXMM010000021.1, read as the reverse complement.
CACATGGCCAAGCTCGCGTGCAGCTTGGCGCAGGCTGGCAATGGGAAGCTCGGCGCCGACATCCACGCCGGCCATGCGCCAGTCAATAGGCATCACCACATTGCCAGCTTGCGCCAGCGCCAGCGCCAGTTGAAGGTCGTCTTGCGGGTGCTGCAGGTCGGGCTCACTCAGCAGCACGTCAATACCTAGGGTTTTGGGCTTTTGGGCGGCAATGCGTTTGACCAGCTCCGCATGCACCGAGCGCCTCCATGGCCAGCGGCCCACACTTTGCAGACTGGCGTCGTCAATGGCGACGATGACGATGTCATCGCGCGCCTTGGGGGCGGCCACCCAGCCTGCCAAGTCTTGGACAATGGCGTTGAGCGCACGTGGCTGGCAGTGCAGGCTGGCCCAGCCAACCAAGCCCAGCAGAATGGCGGCCAAAACCAGCCATTCCAGCCAGCGTGACTGGGTACGGGTTAAAAAGAGGGGGCGGCTCACACGCTACGCGGGCTGGGTCATCAGTGCGGGCTTTGCACCTGTTTGCCATCGCTAGATTTGAGCACCGTACCTTCGCCGGTAATGATGGAGGGCTCCACTGTCAGCTTGCGTGCGGCGGAGTAGCGGCTCTTGAGGCCCGTTGGGTCGAGTACCTGGATGCGTACAAAGTAGTCGCCTGGCGTCAGTATGTCGGATGACCACTGTGGTACATCCAGCCTTTGGGTGCTGATAGGGGCGTCAAACTGGTCATTGCGGGCCAGTTGCAGGTTAAAGGCCTGGCCCGATTCGGCAGGCCAGGACAGCTGCAACTGGTTGGGGCGGCTGGTGTCACCGAGGCTCAAGGCATCAGCTCCCATCGATGCCGGGTTGCTACCGGCTTTGAAGGCTTGTGGCTTGGAGAATGGGCCTTGGTCTAGGCTGCCATCGGCAAGCTTGCGCACGCTGGCGACGCGCCAGAAGTAGTTGCCAGCGGCCAGCGTATCAATGCCTGATTTGCAGTGAGGCACTAAGCCGCTGTCCGCCTGTGGCTTGGCAAAATCTGCACGGGCTGCCACCTGAATACGGTAACCCGCCAGATCCTTGCCGCCTTCGGTGCAGATCAGCTCGCCGTCACTGATGCCGATCAGGCCATCGGGCTGTGGGCTAGAGTAGAGCGGGGGCACCGGCGTGGCCTTGACCTTGATGGCCTGTATTGTGGGTTTGCCGGGAATGTCTTGTGCATCAATTGCACGGGCGCTGACATAGTAGTTACCGTCTTCCACACCCTCAAACTTGGCCGTGGTGGAGTTGAAACGCTGGCTGCGCAGCACCTGGGCCAGCTCGGCGTCTTGCGCCAGTACCACTTGGTATTGGGCGGCCTGCGACACCTGGCCCAATTGCAGAGTCAAAAAATTGGCGTCTTCAAACACGGCTGGGTTGGCTTGCAGGCTGGGTGCACCCAGTTGCCCAACCACATTGCCTAACTGGCCGCTTTGCGGTACGGCAATACCAGAGCCAGCTTGCACCGCTGCCTTACGCTTGGTGCGGCTACCTTCAACGGCCACTGTGCCCTTGTCAACGGCAGTAATGGCACTGCCCGACTCCGAAATGCTGACCGAGAACACGGTGCCGCGTACGCTGGTCGTTGCCATGGGGGTTTTGATCTCGAACTTGCGCTTGCGCCGCTGCTCGATGGTTGGGGTCACGCGTGACTCGAGTCCGCCCTTTTCAAGCTCAAACACTGATTGCTGCTCGTCGGTACGTGCATTTTTTCGCAATTCGCTCAGCTTCAGCTCCGACTTCTCGTTAATGCGTACCGAGCTGCCATCGGTAAAGCCCAAGGTCACGAAGCTGCCCGCAGCCACTTTCAGCTCGTCGCCTTCGGTCAGAGTCGCGCCTTTGGTAAGCGGCTGCCAGTCGGTGCCGGTGAGTGGTGAGCGGGTTTGCGCCTGGCCTTGTACATGTTCAACCGTCACGTTTTGGTAGCCCACAAGGCGTGCGGGAATCACCACTACGGAGCCAATAGGCAAGCGAGTGGGGTGCTTGATCTGGTTGAACTCACCCAACTCACGCCACTGCTGAGGGTCTTTCAAGTAGCGCTTGGCCACGGCCTCCAGCGTGTCGCCGGTTTGCACCTCATGCCGAATATCTGGCAACTGATCTGCAGAGGCTGCCTGTACTGCGCCAGGCAGCAGGGCACCCAAGGCAATCAGCAAGGAGGTGGGCAATAGGGAGGGCGAGCGGGACAACATTGATTTCCTTCCTGCACTGCAGAGGTGCGCAAAAATAGTGCAAGCCATATTGGCAAGACGGCCAACAGCCGGATGGCATGTTGGCCGTCTGCAAGCTTCGATCAAACTGCGTTAAGCGGTTTCAGCGGCTTCTGCATGGGGTTTGACGGATTCAAACCGGTAGCCCACACCGTAAACAGCATTGATAACAAAGCCATTTTCAGGGCGCAGATCCAGTAAAGTGCGCAGTCGTGAGACATGGGTGTCGAGCGAGCGCGAGATCACATCGGAGTTCTGGCCCCAGATGATTTCACGCAGGTGGTCGCGCGACAGCAGGCGGCCCATGTTTTGGAACAGGAAGAGCGCCAGGTCGTACTCGCGGTTTTTCAGATCCACCGTTTTGCCATCCACCTCTAGCGTGCGCGAGTCAGATTGAAAGCGGTAGCGGCCAAAGTCCATTGCGCCCTTGGCCGCAGCTGGGTAGGCGCGGCGCAACAGGGCACGCACGCGGGCTACCAGCTCGGCCACACGCAGTGGCTTAATCATGAAATCATCGGCGCCAGATTCCAAGCCTTCGACAATATCGGCCTCGCCTTGACGACTGGTAATAAAGAGCACAGGCAGCTCTTGGCTGATGTTCTCGCGGATCCAGCGCACGACCTCGGGGCCCGTGGTGTCGGGCAACTGCCAATCCAGGATCAGCAGGTCATAAGTCTCGCGGCGCAGGTCTTTCATCAAAGACGCGCCGGTGGAATGGACCGTGCAGGCGTGGCCCTCCATCTCCATTGTCTTGGAGAGCATGTCCAACTGCACCAAATCATCATCTAGCGCCACAATTCGCATAGCAGTTCACTCCCTCAACACAACGGCTGGGCCAATCAATCATCATCGACAAACAATATATGGATAAACGTTTTGCTTACCCATTGCTTACAGACAGAAGGCCTACACCATGAAAGAAACGAAGGCAACAATTAGTTGCAATCAGAGTATAGGCAGAGTCTTAGCTTTCTGTCATCTCTTTCAGTGCAACTTCTACATCTGATAATGAGAAGCTATTACAAAGTTGCAGATTATCCATGATTTGAATCAGGTTCTGAGGCTCAGCCTGTAGCTTGGCAATCATCATGCCTGCATCGCGTGGGGCATCAAAGGCTTGGCTTTGTAGCAGAACGCTACCATCGGCGCGCACTAGCTTGAAGTAGAACTTGCCGTCCTTCTCGCGGTACTGTTTGAAGCTGGCACCCGCATGTTTGGCTACTGCCTTGGTGCTTGGCGTGTTAGTTGCCGCGGATAAAGGGCGCAGGCCAACGGCGCCGCGCAAGTCGCGCAAAAAGGGCTCGGCATACTGGCGGGCTTTGTCCGCACCTTGTAACAAAATGCCTTCTACTTCTTGCGGATTCGTCATCAGGTGGTTGTAGCGCTCGCGCAACGGTGCGATCTCGCGATCGATGCGTTCAAACAACATGGCCTTGGCATCACCCCAGGCAATACCGTCGGCATAGGCTTGGCGCAGGGTGGCGGTTTCTTCGTCACTGGCAAAGGCCTGGTAGATCTGGAAAAGGGCCGAGCCTTCCACGTCCTTGGGTTCGCCAGGGGCTTTGGAGTCGGTCACAAAGCCGTTGATCAGCTTGCGTAGCTGGTCTTGCGGGGCAAACAGCGGAATGGTGTTGTTGTAGCTCTTGCTCATCTTGCGGCCATCAAGGCCTGGCAGGGTGGCCACGCTTTCTTCCACCACGGCTTCGGGTAGCACAAAGTGCTCGCCATACAGGTGGTTAAAGCTGGACGCCATGTCGCGTGCCATCTCCAGGTGCTGCACCTGGTCGCGGCCAACGGGTACTTTGTGGGCGTTGAACATTAAAATGTCCGCGCCCATAAGTACGGGGTACATAAAGAGGCCTGCGGTCACGCCGTCGTCGGCTTCTTTGCCGGCTTCGGCATTTTTGTCTTGTGCGCCCTTGTAGGCGTGGGCGCGGTTGAGTACGCCTTTACCGGTCACACAGGTCAAAAACCAGTTGAGCTGGGTGATCTCGGGAATGTCCGACTGGCGGTAGAAAGTGACATGTTCGGGGTGCAGTCCAATAGCCAGCCAACTGGCGGCGATCTCTAAGGTGGATCGGTTGACGCGCTCTGGGTCTTGGCACTTGATAAGGGCATGGAAGTCCGCCAGGAAATAGAAGTTCTCTACATCTTGAGCGCGGCTAGCTGCCACAGCGGGGCGCATCATGCCTGCGTAGTTACCCAGATGGGGTGTGCCCGATGGCGTGATACCGGTGAGGAAGCGTGTTTTTTTCATAGCAATAAACGATTATGCAGCGGGCGTCAGACCCATTTTTTATGTGAATCAGCCAACGAAGGGCATCAACAAAACATCAATAATGGCGTAGCCAAAGCGCATCAGTGGGCGCATCCAGTACGTGCTGATGACACCAGCCAGCACGAGGCCCATAACGATGAAGAAGCCATAAGGCTCGATCTTGGAGACCGTTGCGGCTTGCTTGTAAGGCAGCAGACCTACCAGTACGCGGCCGCCATCCAGCGGGGGGAGCGGAAATAGGTTGAAGGCCCACATCACCAGGTTGACGAGCACGCCAGCCATGGCCATCTTGAGGAAGAACTGCTCATCTACCCCAACGGCGTGCATGATGCCGTAGAGCAGCGCCCACACAATCGCCTGGAAAAAGTTGGACGCAGGCCCGGCTAGTGCCACCCAGATCATGTCGCGCTTGGGGTTGCGCAGGTGGTTGAACTGCACGGGCACTGGCTTGGCGTAGCCAAAAACGAACTGGCCATTCGTGCTCCACAGCAGTAGCAGTGGGATCAGGATGGTGCCAATGGGGTCGATGTGTTTGAGCGGGTTGAGTGTGAGCCGCCCCAGCATGGCCGCTGTGTTATCACCAAAATGGCGGGCGGCATAGCCGTGCGCTGCTTCATGCACTGAAATGGCCAGTAGCACGGGCAGGGCGTAGATAAGAATGGTTTGGATCAGGTCAGCGTTCACAGCGTGATTGTCGCAAAGGTTGGTGAGTGGGGTGCATACAGAAGCCGCCAAGCCTATCAGAGAAAGCAGGCGCCCACAGGCGTGGGGCCACGCGGCAGCGCGTATTCGATTTGCTATCAAAAACAAAGTGCTGGCGCCCATCAGGCGGGCGCTAGCAGTCCAAAAAGTTTAATGTAAAGCTGGTGAGTCTTTACAAACCCAGTTGTGCGAGCGAGCCGCGCCCCTCGCGCACCACCACAGGCGCGCCGCCGGTAGCCATGGGCGTCAGGTCGATGATGGTGGTGGGCTCTTGTGGGCAGGGGCCGGCGTCCACCACTAGCTCAATCTGCGACTCAAAGCGCTCGCGGATCTCGTCGGGGTCGTTCAGCGGTTCGGTCTCGCCGGGTGGGATCAAGGTGGTGGACAGCAGAGGCTCGCCATGCAGCTCCAGTAGCATCAAGAGTCCCTTGCGATCCGGAACGCGCAGGCCAATCGTTTTGCGCGATGGGTGGCTGATGCGGCGCGGCACTTCTTTGGTGGCATCCAAAATAAAGGTGTAGGGGCCGGGCGTGCCCAGCTTCAAGATGCGGAACTGGTGGTTGTCCACCATGGCGTAGCTAGCCAGTTGCGACAAATCGCTGCACAGCAAGGTGAGCATGCGCTTCTCGTCAATCTGGCGGATACGGCGCAAGCGGTCCACCACCTGCTTGTTATCCAGCTGGCACACAAAGGCGTAGCTGGAATCGGTGGGCACGGCCAGAATGCCGCCGTCTTTGAGCATTGCCGCCGCTTGTTTGAGCAGGCGGGGCTGCGGATTCTCGGGGTGGACTTCAAAAAACTGGGCCATGGTAGTGCTCTTGTTTTAGCAGCTGCTAGTGTCTAGTTGCCAGGCGATAGCTGCATATCTTGCGGGTAAATGATGCGATCGGCCAGCGCTTGCCAGACGGGCATCACATCTTTTGGGAGCGGGGGCAGCGCGCCAAAATCGGTACCGGATTCCGTCGGGCTGTGGAAGTCTGAGCCGCGTGAGGCGAACAGGCCAAATTCCGCAGCCAACTCGGCGTAACTGGTGTATTCATGCGGTAAATGGCTGCCAGTGACCACTTCTACGCCCTGGCCGCCGTGCTGCTTGAACTCGGAAAACAGTGCGAACTCCTCTGTTGCGCTGAAGTGGTAGCGTGCCGGGTGAGCGATCACGGCCATACCACCTGCATCCACAATCCAGCGCACAGCATCGTGCAGCCTGGCCCAGCGGTGGGGTACAAAGCCAGGCTTGTTCTCTACCAAATAGTTGCGAAAAACATCGTTGGTGTCGCGGCAGACCTTGGTTTCGACCAAAAAACGCGCGAAATGCGTGCGCGATATCAGATCCGGGTTACCCACGTAGCGTAGCGCGCCTTCGTAGGCATTGTTAATGCCTACTTTCGCCAGGCCTGCAGCCATCTCACGTGCCCGTGCCTCGCGTCCGCCGCGCGTGGCGGCCAGGCCTGTGCGCAGGGCGGCGTTGTCGGCGTCAAAACCCAGGCCCAGGATATGCACCGTGGTGTCGATAAAGGTGACGGATATTTCTACCCCCGTCAAAAACGGCAGTTGCTGCAGCGCTGCCGCTTGGGCGGCGCGGGCCAGGCCGCTTACCTCGTCATGGTCAGTCAGCGCCCACAATTGCACACCGCGTGCTTTGGCGCGGGCTGCCAGCTCCTCAGGCGAGAGGGTGCCGTCCGAGAAGGTGGAGTGGCAATGTAGATCGGCGTTGAGTGGGGGGGCAGAATGGGGCACCGGCCCATTGTAGGCGCGGCGCTTGGCGGAGCGCAGTCGCAAAAGCCCCAATGGATGAGCACGTTTTGGCTGCTGGTAAGTAATTTTGGTCGGTAATAACCCTTAAATTGTCATGATTTGGTCAATTTGACGAAAATAATGTTGCATCTCGACGTTTTGTATTTTTCACTAGGGTTTTTAGAGGAATACACTGTCGGTTTTTCTAAAACAGTGCGGCGCGATGCCGAACAATGGGGATCACCATGTTTTCTGTCAAAAAGTGGATGGGTGTAGCAGCTGTCATGGTTGCAGGTGTATCGATGGCGGGCGCCGCGTTGGCGCAAGAGTCGACCATGGACCGCGTTAAGCGCACCAAGGAAGTACGCATTGGCACCGTGGCAGGCGCTATTCCCTACTTCAGCAAAGACCTGGTATCGGGCAAGTGGGAAGGTTTCGGCCCTGATTTTGCCGAAAGTCTGGGCAAGGCCCTGGGCGCCAAGCCCGTCTTTGTAGAGACCACCTGGGGTAACTCGGTGCTGGATCTGCAAGCCAACAAGATTGACTTGATGTTTGCCATGGCGCCTACGCCTCAGCGAATGGAAGTTGTCAACTTCTCCAAACCATTGCTCAACAATACGTTTACGGCTGTATGCAAAAAGGGCCATGCACCCGTCACTACGTGGGAGCAGTTGAACAAGCCCGAGGCCAAGATTGTGGTCGATATCGGCTCTAACCAAGACCAGTTCGCTACCCGCGCGCTGCCCAAGGCCACGATCTCGCGCTTGGAGAGCTCGGGCGCCGCCACTATGTCGGTGCAAACTGGTCGCTCCGATTGCCAGGTGCTGGTGGTGTTGCTGTCGCAGCCACTGGTGGCCAAGCGACCTGATGTGGGCACGGTCTATGTGCCAACACCTGTAGAGACTGCCAACACCAATGTTGGTATCCGCAAGGAAGCGAATAAAGATTTTGAAAATGCCATCAACACGTGGCTGGATGATGCTCGCAGCAAGGGCGAGATCCAGTCCGTGGTGCTTAAGAACATGGAAAAACTAGCGGGTGTGAAGGCCGATGCCTTCCCCAAAGAAGTGAAGTTTTAAGCTTCACCGCATGGGCGCCTTGCCCGTGCATCGCACCCCGGCGTGGCGCGTTTCGCTGCTCCGGGGTGTATGCATTAAAGATGGATCATTGAGATGTATGAATGGGACTTTAGCTTCCTCTGGAAGTACCGCACGCTGCTGATCGGCGGCATTGGCTACACCTTGTTGTTCACGGTGATCTGCGTGATTGGCGGCTTGTCGGTGGGGCTGGTGGCGGGGCTGGGGCGTTTGTCCAGCAATAAATTCGTTACCGCGCCGCTGCGCGCGTTTGTGGAAGTCTTTCGCTGCACACCTGTGCTGGTGCAGCTGGTCTGGTTTTACTATGCGCTGCCGGTGCTGACGGGTATTGAGATGAGCGCCCCCGTGGCGGCTGCCATTTGCTTGTCGCTGTATGGCGGTGCTTTCTACTCCGAGATTATTCGCGGCGGCATTATTTCTACCGATATAGGCCAGACCGAGGCCGGTCAGGCCATTGGCATGACGCGTGCCCAAGTCATGCGCCGCATCATCTTGCCGCAGGCTTTTCGAAAAATGGTGCCGCCCCTGGTCAATCAGTCCATCCTGCAGCTTAAAAACACATCGCTCTTGATGGTGCTGGCGGTGCCTGATTTGCTGTACCAAGGCCAGGTGATTGCGCACGATACCTATCGCCCGCTCGAGGTTTATACCTTTATCGCTGTGGCGTACTTTTTGATTCTGTTCCCGATTACTCTGTGGGCCAAGCGCCTGGAGCACGGCACATCTGCCGCCAAGGAGGCCTGAGATGCAAGAGCAACCCCTTATTTGTATTCGCGGGCTGAAGAAGTCCTTTGGCAAGGTCGAGGTGCTCAAGGACATTTGCCTCAACGTGGATCGCGGCCAGGTTGTAGCGCTGATCGGCCCGTCAGGTTCGGGTAAATCAACCTTGCTGCGCTGCATTAACTTGCTGACTGTGCCCGATGGCGGTGAGATCCGTGTCAACGCACAGGCGCTGGCTTTTAACGGCAGCACTACGAAGTTGCCCAAAGACAAGGTGCTGGCGGGCTTTCGTGCACGCACCGGCATGGTGTTCCAGCATTTCAACTTGTTCCCGCACATGAATGTGTTGAAGAACGTGATGGAAGGCCCCATCACCGTGCTGGGTCTGCCCAAAGCTGAAGCCGAGGCCCGCGCCACAGCCCTGCTGCAAAAAGTTGGTCTGGCTGAGCGCGCCCACATGATGCCCGACCAGCTATCGGGTGGCCAAAAGCAGCGCGTGGCCATTGCCCGCGCACTGGCCATGCAGCCCAGTGTGATGCTGTTTGATGAAGCCACCTCCGCGCTAGACCCTGAGCTGGTTGGCGAGGTGCTGCAAGTCATCCAATCGTTGGCTAAAGATGGCATGACGATGATCCTAGTTACGCACGAAATCGCCTTCGCCCGCGAGGTGGCCGACAAGGTCGTCTTTATGCGCGACGGTGTAGTGGTGGAGGAGGGTCCGCCAGCGCAGGTAATTGATAACCCGCAGCAAGAAGCTACACGCAGCTTTTTGGGCCGTATCATCGGCCACACTGCTTAAAACTAGGGGAGAGACATGGACTTCCGACTCGACGATATCGACCGCAAACTGCTGGCGCTGCTGCAAGCCGACGCCCGCGAATCCACCGCCAAACTGGCCCGCAAGCTCAACCTGGCGCGCACCACCGTTGTGGCCCGTATCGCCCGGCTTGAGAAAGAAGGCGTCATCGCCGGTTACGGCGTGCGCCTGGGCTCCAAGCTGGAGCAATCCGCCGTGCGCGCCTACTGCGGCATCAGCGTGATGCCCAAAACCGCGCAGGCCGTGATGCAGGTGTTAGAAGGCATACCAGAGGTGGAGGAAGTCTCCGCTGTATCGGGCCAACACGATTACATGATCTTTCTGCGTTGTGACTCCAACGAAAAGCTCGACGCACTGCTGGATCGCATCGGCCTTATCGATGGCATTCGTCAAACGTACACCTCGGTGGTTTTGAGTCGCAAAATTGACCGCCGCGGCGCACTGCCTGCCACGTCCAACTTCGCCTAATTGCTTCGTATGGCTCAGCAGCCCTTCCTTGGCATCTTGATGCTGGATACCCAGTTCCCGCGCCCGCCGGGCGACATCGGCAACGCGGACACCTGGGCACAGCTGGGTATTCCTGTGCGCATGCTGAAGGTGGTGGGTGCATCGCCCGCCAAAATCGTGCAAGACGCTGATCCACGCTTTGTGCAGCCTTTTGTTGATGCTGCCAAAGCGTTGGAGGGCGAAGGTGCAGCGTTGATCGCCACCAGTTGCGGTTTTTTAGCCGCCTACCAGACATTGTTGGCGGCCAGTGTTGGCGTGCCCGTGGTTAGCTCCAGCTTGCTTCAATGCGCAGACCTGCCCGCGCCCGGCATCGTCACCATCGCTGCAGCATCGCTTTCCCCTCGCATCCTGCAGGCTGCTGGCGTGCCCGCTGGCACCCCTGTGCAGGGTGTATCGCCGGGTGGCGAATTTGCCACCCGTATCTTGCGTAATGAGCCGCAGATGGACATTGCCCAAGCCGAGGCAGATGTAGTGGCCGCCGCCATTGCCTTGCAGCAAGCCCATCCGCACATTCAATCTATCGTCCTGGAGTGCACCAATATGCCGGTTTACCGCGATGCGGTGGCGGAGGCGACGGGCTTGCCTACTTTTGATGTGGTGAGCTTGTTGGTTGCGCACTGGGCCGGATTGAAGCGCGCTCTATCTGCATAGCCTGATTTGCGGGATCAGTTCCCATTGGGTGAGTCCAGTGCTGCGTTGTTGTGCAGCAAGGTAATGGCGCTTGGGTGCAGTTTCTGCTGCATTGGAGGCTTGTTGGGCGAGCTCAACCGGATAGACGCGGGGGCAATGCGTGTGTTGCTTTGGTGTAGAGGTTTCGCCCACAAAAAAGCCCACCATCTGGTGGGCTGTTTAAGCCATTTACAGGGCTCAAATTTGCTTTTACTTGCGGTAGCCCAGTTCCTGGCCCAGATAGGGTTCGGTCATGGTGGCGTTTAAGAAGGGGCCGTCTGGGTCGGGCTTGAACTCTGCGTAGGTGTACTTGGTGTCGCGGTTCTTGACCACAATCGCCTCAGGCCCTGCCTTGAGCTTGCTCTTGCTGCGGCTACTCAAGCTGTGCAGCGTACCGCTGGTGCTGCCGGGTGAAACAGAAAGCAGGCGGGGGGTACGCGCAGTATCGGTGTTTTGCAAATCTTTCAGCTCCTCAAGAAATCAATGGGTTCTTTGGGCTGAGTGTTTATCAATAAATTAGTTTGATGATGCAGATTGATAAATTTTTCTTGACAGAAAATACTCAGATGGATTAGTGATTTTAACGTCTGGCGTTATAACGCACTCTTCAGTGCGGTATTGAGGGGGCGTGAGGCGCGTCACCCCTGCTGGGCACGCATGCCCAGCGGGGTAGAAAACTTCGAAAACTCAAAATACATTGGCTAAATGCATGCGCAGAGAAAACGCTGGCATGCTAATTGTCTGCGCACCAATGGCAGGCATGGGGGCCGAAGCATCGGAGTCTTCACCCTCACCCTTTCAAAAACCGCTCAGCTCTGAACGGCGTTGCATCAATCGGCGATGCCTCACCGCTCATCAGCGCTGCCAGCATCAAACCAGTGCCCGGGCCGGTGCTGAAGCCGATGTGCTGATGGCCGAAGGCCAGCCACAGGTTACGTTGGCCGGGCATGGCACCGATGATGGGGCGGCTGTCGGGTAGGGTGGGGCGGCGGCCTAGCCAGGCTTTGGGCTCCAGGGGCTCCCCCATGGCGATGGCTTGGCGGGCAGCGGTTTCGGCCAGGTTGAGCTGCAAGGTGTTGGGCGGGGCGTCGATGTCGGTCAGCTCTACGCCACTGGTCACGCGCAGGCCTTGCTCCATGGGGCTCATCACGTAGGCGCCGGCGGTGTCATAGATGGGGCGGCTGATGTTGCATGCAGCGGGCGGGGCAAAGTGCATGTGGTAGCCGCGCTCGTAGGCCATGGGTACTTTGACGCCCATGGTTGCCATAAAGTTGCGGCTCCAGGGGCCCAGGGCGATGACAACGCGATCCGCCTCGACCGCGCCACCGGCGTCGCCCAATACGCGCCAGCGGCTGCCGGCCAAGGGTTGCAGCGTTTTCAAGCTGGCTTGCAAATACTGTCCGCCGTTTTTGCGGAATAGATCAGCATAGGCTTTGACGACGGCGCCAGGGTTGTCAACTGACCAGGTGTCTTTGATCCACAGGGCGCGCTCAAAAATCGGGTTAAGCGCGGGCTCTAGTTGGCGGATGTGGTCGCGCTCCAGCACTTCGTTGGCGACGCCAAAGTGCGCCATGCGCTCACGGGCCAGGCTGGTGCTGCCAAAGGCGGCGGCTTGGCGGTAAGCCATCAGGTAGCCGTTATCGCGCATGCGGTGTGCGGCGCCACTTAAGCGCAGCAGTTGCAGGTGCTCGGCCATCGATAGGCGGATCAGGCTGTCAAGCGCAGTAGTCGTCTCGCGGAACATGCTGGCGCGTGCATTGGCCAAAAACTGTGTGGCCCAGCCCAAGTTGCTCAGCAAAAACTGCGGGCGGTAGCGAAAGCTGGCGCTTTGGTTTTTGAGCAGGGTGGGCAGGTTGGCGAACAGGCTGGGGTTGTTAAACGGCATCAGCGAGCTGCGTGCGATCACGCCTGCGTTGCCGTATGAAGTCTCTTCGCCCGGCGCACGCTTGTCGATCAAGGTGACGCTAAAGCCTTTTTGCTGCAGGGCCAGCGCGCTGGCCACGCCCACCATGCCGGCACCCAGCACGGCTACGGAAATTTTGCTCATGGAATATCTTGGTGCTGCCAGCAAACAGTGCTGGAATCAAAAATAATAGCATTCAGCGCTTTATGAATGGGCGCTATAAGCTGATTGAATGGTAAAAATATGCTGCATCACCCGCAGGGCGCGGACGGGATTGATTCTAGAAAGCTGTAGCCAAGAGCGCCAGTGCAGTCGTAGCAATTTCATACAAGAGGATGGCAAAACCGATAGCAGACGTTTACCAAACCACTGGCCTAGTGCGTATACGGTGTGCCTTGGTGAAAACGCATGACCCACTGGCCGTTGCACCTGCTCCAGATTGAGCTTCTGCGGGCGTGCGCCACCGTGCTGCCCATTTGCACATGGCTGTTATAGGTGATTAAGACGGTGTCTGGGGCCAAACATCGCATGTGCAGTTGGTCCAGTGGTAGCTGGGCGTAGATGGGCCCGGGTGCTGGATCGGCCTGAATGGTTTGGGAACGCGTGTAGATGCGGCCTGACCGGCCAAATTCCACAAAGTCAGTGGCAAAGTGGTTGGATTGGAACACGGGGTCATAGCGGGTTTCCGCCCGCCACATGGCTTCTTCTAGCTCAGTCAGCTCTGCGCGTTCGTGATCGGATAGTTCCATGATGCCCCTTGCCCGTCCTACAGTTGCGCGCCTTCTACCAAAAACTGCAGCTTGCGCTGGCCCTGCCATTCGTTGATGTCAAGGCGGTAGGCCAGTAGTACTTTGGCGGGCAGCGATTCAGTGTGGCCAAACCAGATGCCGTCGACCAGCTCGCCCTGGTGGCGCAGTTTGAGCTTGAGGTGCTTCTCGCCGACCAGGCTTTGGCTGATGACTTCTAGCTCTTCGCTAAACGTGGGTGGCGCAAAGCCTTGGCCCCAGACCTGCAGGTTGATGGCGTCCGCAGTTTCGGTGCGGCGGAACTGGGCGGGCAGTGGGCCATCGGTCTCCAGCTGGCGCGTGAGCGTCCGCTCGTCCAGCCATTCCTGAGCGACTTGGGCCAGTGCTTGCTCAAATACCTCAAAGTGTTCTTCGGCAATGGTGCAGCCTGCGGCCATGGCGTGGCCGCCAAATTTGATGAGTACGCCGGGGTGGCGTTTGGCAACTAGGTCGAGCGCATCGCGCAGGTGAAAGCCTGCAATGGATCGGCCTGAGCCCTTTAGCTCATGCTCATGGCCCGGCGCGCTGCTGGCGGCAAACACAAAGCTGGGGCGGTGCAACTTGTCTTTGATGCGCGAGGCCACGATGCCGACTACGCCTTCGTGAAAGTCTGGGTCAAAAACGCTCACCGCGGGGGGGGGCTCGGCGCCTTCTTCAAAAAGCTCCTCAGCCAGCAGCATGGCGTGCTCGCGCATGCCGCTTTCAATGTCGCGGCGCTCGCGGTTGATGGCGTCCAGCTCGCGCGCCAGCTGGTCGGCGCGCAGGGCATCGTCAGTCAGCAGGCATTCGATGCCAATCGTCATATCGGCCAGGCGCCCTGCGGCGTTGATGCGTGGGCCCAGGGCAAAACCAAAATCAAACGTGCTGGCTACCACCGCACGGCGGCTGGCGGCAGAGAACAGTGCCCCCATGCCTGGTGGCATCTGGCCCGCGCGGATACGGCGCAGGCCTTGGGCAACCAAGCGGCGGTTATTGGCATCCAGCTTGACCACATCGGCCACGGTGCCTAGCGCTACCAGCGGCAGCAGCGTATCTAGCCTGGGTTGCGCCTGGCCTTCAAATGCGCCACGCGTCCGAAGCTCGGCGCGCAGCGCCATCAGCACGTAAAACATCACGCCCACACCGGCAATGGCCTTGCTGGCAAAGCTGCAGCCGGGCTGGTTGGGGTTGACGATGGCATCGGCCTCCGGCAAGGTGGCGGCGGGGAGGTGGTGGTCGGTAACGATTACCGTGAGGCCTAGCGCCTTTGCACGGGCTACACCATCCACACTGGCGATGCCGTTGTCTACCGTCACAAGCACATCGGCGCCTTGCTGGGCCACGCGCTCGGCAATGGCGGCAGTCAGGCCGTAGCCGTCCACTACACGGTCGGGTACCAAATAGCTGACGTGGGCCGCACCCAGCATGCGCAGGCCGCGCAGGGCGACGGTGCAGGCGGTAGCACCGTCGCAGTCGTAATCTGCAACGATGCAGATGCGGGATTGGCGGGCAATAGCGTCAGCCAGTAAGTGGGCGGCAGCGCTTGCGCCGTGCAAATCGGTGGGTGGCAATAACTGGGCTAGTCCATCATCCAGCTCTGCCGCTGCTTGTACGCCGCGTGAGGCAAACAAGCGGGCGAGCAGCGGGTGCACGCCGGCTTGCTCTAGTGCCCAGGCGGTACGGGGCGGGCAATCTCTTGCTGTTATTTTCATAGCGCGTTAAGTAGTTCTGACGTGCGCTGGGCACTTAATTTTTGTTTTAGTTTTTGCCACCAGCCACTGGTGCTGGGCGCCAGGGTGATCACGTTCTTCTCACCGCATAAAGTCAGCAAGGTGGACGGGTGTTGGGCCAGAGCGGCAATCGCGCTGGCATCGAGTGCCTGCCATTGCTGCTGCCAGGCAGGCCAGTTGCCATTGAGGGCCGCGTCGCGCAACTCGGTGTTCAGCACCGGCATTTGTGCCGGCAACTGGTAGGCAGCAGGCAAGGCGCCTGCGCCGTGTACCCAGAACGAGTTGATGGGCTGGCGGCCGGTGGCCTCGCGCGCATCGCTCCAGGCATGGGTGTAGAGCAGCATTTGCGTCTCGGTCTGCAAGCGTTGCAGCACGGCGGCTTGGTCTTTGTTAGGTAGCCAAGGGCGCACATCGCGCAGGGCGATACGGTCTAGCGATGCGGTTTCTAGGTTGCGGAAGATTTCGCCACGGGCCAACCAGCGGTCGGGGCGGTCGTACGTCAGCGTTATGCCGTCTTCGCTAAACCATGGTTGCAAAATGGCAAGCAGGGCGCGCGATTCGTCCTCGCTCATCGCAGCGGCTGCCAAATCGCGCATGCGTACTTGGTCAGGCGCTATGGACCAGACGCAGGGCGTGATAAAGGCGCAGGCGGCATCATCCACGAGCTGGCCGTTTTGCAGTTGGTGCAAGGCTGCCCAAGGCGTGGCACGGGTGGGCAGGCCCAAGGCACGGGCCAGGGCGCGCTCGTGGGGGGGGGCAAAGTCCTCGGCCTCGCCGGTGTCGGTATCGGTGGTTTGGCGTTGTTTAAGCAACTGGGCCAGGTGTGACAGCTGCAGGTTTTGCAGCGCCTGCTGGCAGCCGGGCTCGTCTGCAGCGGCGTAAGAAATGATCAAATGGGGGGTATCCGGCATAGGCGTATTGTGAGCGATGCCACAATGCTAGGTTGAATTCGGTGGCATCCTTAGCCCACCGTTCACTATAAAAACATATGCAGATTCCCTATGAACTAGCGCTGGGCTGGCGCTACACCCGTGCGGGGCGTGCCACGCGCCGCAACGGGTTTATTTCGTTCATCTCTGGCGTGTCTATGCTGGGCATTGCGCTGGGGGTGGCGGCTTTGATCATCGTGTTGTCGGTGATGAACGGCTTCCAAAAAGAGGTGCGTGACCGCATGCTCAGTGTGGTCTCGCACGTTGAGATCTTCACCCCCACAGCCGATGCCCTGCCCGACCCTGCGCGCACGATTGCCGAGGCCAAGGCCAACCCCAACGTGATTGGTGCGGCACCTTTTGTCGCGGCGCAAGCCTTGGTAGCGCGTGGCGAGGATATGCGTGGCGCGCTCCTGCGCGGTATTGACCCGCAGCTGGAGCCCGAGGTAACCGACATGGCCACCGGTATCCAGCAGCAAGCACTGCAGTCGCTCACGCCGGGCAGCTTTAACGTGGTGCTGGGCTCAGAGCTGGCGCGCCTGCTGGGCGTTCTGCCGGGCGACCAGGTGACCTTGGTGGCGCCTAGCGGCCAGGTCACGCCTGCGGGCGTGGTGCCGCGCTTGAAGCAGATGAACGTGGTGGGTACCTTCAACTCTGGCCATTACGAGTACGACTCGGCCTTGGTGCTGATGCACTACGAGGACGCGGCCAAGCTCTTCCGCCTGGAGGGACCAACCGGCGTGCGCCTCAAGCTCAAAAATCTGCACGATGCACCTGAGGTAGCTCAGCAGCTGGCGCGCTCGCTCAGCGGCAACCTCTTGATCCGCGACTGGACGCAGCAAAACAAGACTTGGTTTGCTGCTGTGCAGGTGGAAAAACGCATGATGTTCATCATCCTCACCCTGATCGTCGCCGTCGCGGCCTTCAACCTGGTGACCACCTTGGTGATGACGGTGACCGACAAGCGGGCCGACATCGCCATCTTGCGCACTTTGGGCGCCACGCCGAAAAGCATCATGGGTGTGTTTGTGGTGCAAGGCGCGCTGGTGGGCGTGATTGGCACCTTGGCCGGTCTAGGGTTGGGTCTGCTGATAGCCTGCAATATTGATGTGATCGTGCCGGCGATTGAGCGTGCGATGCAGACCAGCTTTTTGCCCAAGGATATTTATCTGATCAGCAAGATGCCGAGCGAGCCGCAGTCGTCGGATATTGTCCCCATTACCGTGATTTCTTTGATTCTGGCTTTTGTGGCCACGCTGTACCCGAGCTGGCGCGCCAGCCGCGTCAACCCAGCGGAGGCCTTGCGTTATGAATAACCCATCCGTCGTATTGCAGGCGCGTGGCCTGACCAAGCGCTTTACAGAAGGCCTGCTCGATGTTGAGGTGCTCAAGGGCATTGATCTGGATGTGCATGCGGGCGAGACGCTGGCCATCGTGGGCGCCTCGGGCTCGGGTAAATCCACCTTGCTGCATTTGCTGGGCGGGCTGGATGCGCCCACCAGTGGCTCTGTGGTGCTGAAGGGCGAGCGCCTGAGCGAGCTGAGTGCTGCCCGTCAAGGGCAGCTGCGCAACCAGCACCTGGGCTTCATTTACCAGTTCCACCACCTGCTGCCCGAGTTCAGTGCGCGCGACAACGTAGCTATGCCGCTGCGCATTCGCCGCATGCCGTATGCGCAGTGCTTGGAGCGCGCCGACGCCATACTGGCCGCCGTGGGCTTGAAGGAGCGTGTGCACCACCGCCCGTCGGAGCTGTCCGGTGGCGAGCGCCAGCGTGTTGCCATTGCGCGCGCCTTGGTCACGCAGCCCGCGTGTGTGCTGGCGGACGAGCCCACTGGCAACCTGGACCGTAGCACTGCCGACGGCGTGTATGCGCTGATGCTGGAACTGGCGCGCGAGCAAGGCACTGCCTTTGTTCTGGTAACCCACGACATCGAGCTGGCTGGCCGCTGCGACCGCATGGTGCGCATGGTGGGCGGGCAGTTTGATGCCTGATCTAGCGCGGCGAACACAAGCCTTGGTACTTTATTGCTTCGCCTTGTTGTACGCTTGTACTGCCTGCGGCTTAGCGCTTCGTCTCAAATGCAAACCTGCAGCAGTTTGCTGACTTGTGTTAGCCGCACTTAGAGAAAATAGCCTGTTAGCGCCCGCCCATTAGGCGCTAACAGCTCATTTATTAATAGCAATACAGCAAAGCCATGCCTTTCTGGATTGACACCCACTGCCATTGGGATGCCCCCGAGTTTGACGCTGACCGCGACCAGCTGCGCGCTGCTGCCCGCGCCGTGGGCGTGGCGCACTGCGTGATACCGGCGGTGGAGCGATCAAACTGGGATACGGTGCGCGCACTGGCCCACCGCTGGGGCGACAGCTACGCGCTAGGCATACACCCGCTCTACACCGGGAGGGCGCTGGATGGCGACATCGCCGCGCTGGCCGAGGCGCTAGAGGTTCACAAAAACGATCCGCGCCTCGTGGCGATGGGCGAGATTGGGCTGGATTTTTTTGTGCCCGGTTTGGATGCAGACCGCCAAACCTGGTTTTACGAAGAACAGTTGAAGTTGGCGCGCCGTTTTGATCTACCGGTGATTGTGCATGTGCGCAAATCGTCAGATCAACTGCTCAAAGGCCTGCGCAAGCTGCCCGTGCAAGGTGGCATTGCCCATGCGTTTAATGGCAGCGCCCAGCAGGCGCTGCAGTTCATCGAGCGCGGTTTTGCGCTGGGCTTTGGTGGTGCGGTGACGTACGACCGCGCCCTGCACCTGCGCCGTCTGGTGCAAGAGCTGCCTATGGATAGTCTGGTGGTCGAGACCGATGCGCCGGACATCCCGCCGCACTGGCTCTACACCACGGCGGAAGACCGCGAGCGCGGCGTTGTACAAGGCCGCAACCAACCGGCGGAGATACCGCGTATCGCCCAGGTTTTGCAAGAAATACGGGGCCAGCGAGCGGCTAGCGGGCGCTATCAGCTATCAGACTGGGAGCGAATTACCACCGCCAACGCCTGCCGTGCGCTGCCACGTTTAGCCCGCTTGTTGGCGCCGGAGCTGGCCCATGACTGAGCTGCTTCACGGCTTGCCGCCCGTGGTGGGAGAGGGCACGCGGCTCATCATATTGGGCAGCTTTCCCGGTGCCAGATCTTTAGAGTTGGCGCAGTACTATGCCCACCCGCGCAACCAGCTGTGGCCCATCTTGGCAGCGCTGTGGCCCCAGCACCCGCTGCCGCAGAGCTACGCCGATCGCTGTGATTGGTTGGTGGCGCGCGGTTTGGGCTTATGGGATGTGTATGGCGCTTGCGAGCGTGAGGGAAGCTTGGACAGCGCCATTCGCAATGCGCGGCTGAACGATTTTGCAGCGTTAAAAGCGCGTTGCTCCCACTTGGTAGCAGCTGCGCACAACGGCGGCGAAAGCTATCGCCATGGCAAGCTGGTGGCCGCCGCACTGGGCTTGCCCGTGTACCGCCTGCCATCCACCAGCCCAGCCAATGCGGCGTGGAGCTTTGCGCGCAAGCTAGAAGGCTGGCGCGGGGTGCTAGATCAGTGCGGCTTGTTGTCTGCTTGACGCGCGGGGTGCCCAGAGCTGTGCTGCAGCAGGTGCAGTGACAGCCGCTGCACGGATGGGCCAATCAGGACCACGATAAAAAACGCAGCCGGCCAGGCGCAGACAAAGGCCTTACCCCAGCGCGGTAAAAAATCGCTGGCAAAGCCCATGTTGAGCCAGGTGACCCACCCCGTCATCAACCCGCCCAGCATTAAAGACATCAGGGCGGAGGACAGCAGTCGAAATTTAAGAGGGAAGGGCATAAAACGAACAAAGCTGGAGAGAAGCGAAATTCTAATGACCTTGTTTATTGGAAATAAGTGGCAAAATTTCATTTTTAAATTCCATAAATGGAATCATGCTTGATGACCTCGCCCTGTTCGTGGCCATTGTGGACAGCGGCAGCCTGAGCGCTGCAGCGCACCGTTTAAGCCTTCCGCCCGCCACCTTAACGCGCCGCCTGCAGCAGTTGGAGCAGCGCCTTGGCTGCAAGCTGCTGCACCGCAGCGCTCGCCGCCTGCAACCCACGGCCGAGGGGCTGGCGTACTACGAGCGCTGCAGTCCCCTGCTGCAAGCCCTGAAACAAGCGACCGAAAACCTGGAAACCAGCCAGACCCGCGTGCACGGAGTGGTGCGCTTGCTGGCGCCGATGAACCTGGCCAAGGGCCCTTTGATGCCGGTATGGTGCAGCTTTTTGGAGCGTTACCCTGATGTCCAGCTGGAGCTACGCCTGTCCAACCTGCGCGAGGATGTGCTGGAGCAGGGTGCCGATCTGGCGATACGAGTGGGCGCGCTGGCTGATTCCAGTCTGCAGGGCCGGCGGCTGGGTACGGCGGCCATGGGATTGCTTGCCGCGCCGCGTTACTTGGCGCAAGCGCCAGCCATTACCAGCCCGCAAGATTTGCCCCAGCACCGCTGGCTGGTGGCCGATCCGCTGCGTACCTTGCATTTAAACCACGCCGCGACAGGCGAGAGCTATAGCCAGCCGTTAATGAGCACTGGCGTGCGCGGCATAGTCAACGATGTGGTGGTGGCAGCCGAGCTGGCCTGTGCGGGCCAGGGCTTGCTGTATGGCCCGCTGTGGGCTTGCGCGGAGCCATTGCAAAGCGGGGCCCTGGTGCAGGTGCTGCCCCAGTGGCAGGCGCGCTCACATGACATCTCCTTGGTCTGGCCGCAGCAGCGCCAGTTGCCTGCGCGGGTGCGGGCGCTGATCGACCTGTTGGTGGAGTTTTCAGCCAGCAGCCCCGCCTTGCAGAGCCAAATGCCGATAATTGCCCACCATGAGTAAAAGAAAAACTGCGGTTGCTGTGTCGGCCTTGCCCGAGGTCACCATCTCCGACTACGACGGCACGCGCTATCTGCACCTGGGCACGCCTTGGGTGCAGGGCTCGATGCGCATCAAAAAGCCTTTCGATATTGACCTGGAATATGTGCAGCGCATGATGGCCTGGCTGCTGCTGGTGGATGGGGCAACGGTGCCTGAGCGCCGCGCCATGCAGCTGGGCCTGGGCGCGGCGGCGGCTACCAAGTTCTGCGTGCAAAAGCTGGGCATGGCAAGCACGGCGATCGAGTTGAACCCACAGGTCATTAATGTATGCCGCCAGTGGTTCAAACTGCCGCCGGATAGCGACAAGCTGCAGGTGGTGCTGGCCGATGCAGGCGAAGAGATCCAAAAAACGCAGTACCTTCAAACCGTAGATGCCTTGCAAGTGGATTTATACGACCACGAGGCTGCCGCGCCGGTGCTGGACAGCCCCGATTTTTACCAGCACTGCCGCGCGCTGCTGACCGAGGACGGCTGCATGACGGTGAACTTGTTTGGCCGCACCAATAGCTATGCGCGCAGCCTGGCGAACATTGTTGACGCTTTTGGCGAAGCGGCGGTGTGGCGCTTTAGTGCGACCAAGGAGGGCAATACCGTCGTGCTGGCACAGCGCACGGCCAGCCGCCCTGATCGTGAGCTGCTGATGCAGCGTGCCGAACAAATTCAACAGCAGACCGGCTTGCCTGCACAAAAATGGATGAAGGTGTTTAAACCCGTGCAGCCTTGATAGAGGTAAAGCAGGCCCGGGCTTTGCCAGCGCTTTACGGTCTGCGGTGGGGCCGAATCAGGTATAAACATCGGCAAACCACAGCAGATACAAAGCAAGAGGGATTTCCACCATGGGCGCGCAAGAACACGAACCGGACGAAGACTTTCAACACACGGTGATGGAGGAGCTGAGTGCCATGGTGCCGGAGCCCGCCGAGCTGCCGGTAGCGTCCAGCCGCCGCACCGCCGTTTTTGTGCCGGGCCCGGTGGAAGACGGCGAGCCTGGCGAGCGCATCAGCGTGCCCGCTGGCCCTGTAGCACTCGCGCCTGTTGCCGCTACACCGGCTGGCCCTTCTGCTGCTGCACCCACCGCCCGTAGCGGCATGGCAGCCTTGCTGCAGCGCCCGCTGGATCTGGTTCAAATCGTCAACTGGCTGCAGGCTGATGGCTGGGTGTCGCCTCAGGTCGCCAAAAGCACGATTGAGCGCTGCAGCCATGCATCCAGTACCCAGCACCCGATTGTTCGGCTGGCGAGCGTGGTGGTGCCGCGCGCGCAAGACGGCAAGGCGCTGGATGTGGAGATGCTGACCGAGTTTGTCGCCAAGCATTGCGGCCTGCCGTATTACCGCATTGACCCGCTCAAAACTGATGCCGCCAAGGTGGCCGAGACCATGGGCGCACCCTATGCGCAGCGCCACGGTATCTTGCCGGTGCAAGTGACACCGCAAGAGGTGGTGATCGCCGTCAAAGAGCCCTGGATTGACGAGTGGGTGGATGAGGTAGAGCGCCAGGCACGCCGCAAGGTACGCCGAGTGTTTGCCAACCCCAAGGACATTGACCGCTATCGTGGCGAGTTTTTTGCGCTGGCCAGATCGGTCAAGGCGGCCAGCAAATTAAGTGGCTCCTTCAGCAGCGTAGGGAATTTTGAGCAGCTGGTGGACTTGGGTAATGCCAACCAGCAGTTTGATGCCAATGACCAGGGCATTATCAAATTGGTGGATTGGCTGTGGCAGTTTGCTTTTGCCCAGCGCGCCAGCGATATCCATTTGGAGCCGCGGCGGGATCAGGCGGTGATCCGCTTCCGTATCGACGGAGTGCTGCACCGTGTCTACCAAATGCCGATTGGCGTGCATAACGCCATCGTCTCACGCGTCAAGTTGCTGGGCCGTATTGACGTGGTGGAAAAGCGCCGCCCGCAAGATGGCCGTATCAAAACCCGCAACACCTTGGGCGACGAGGTGGAGATGCGTTTGTCCACCTTGCCTACCGCCTTTGGCGAGAAGATGGTGATGCGTATTTTTGACCCCGAGAATACGGTCAAGGATTTGTCGGAGCTGGGTTTTACCCCGCACGATGCGCACCGCTGGGAGAAGCTGGTGTTGCGGCCGCACGGCATCATCTTGGTGACTGGGCCTACCGGTTCGGGTAAGACGACCACGCTGTACTCGACCTTAAAGCGGCTGGCGACAGAGGAGGTCAATGTTTCCACTGTCGAAGACCCGATTGAAATGATCGAGCCTTCATTCAACCAGACGCAGGTGCAGCCGGTGCTGGACTTCAGTTTCCCCGAAGGGTTGCGCGCGTTGATGCGGCAGGATCCGGACATCATCATGGTGGGTGAAATCCGCGATCTTCCAACGGCTGAAATGGCCGTTCAGGCCGCGCTGACGGGCCACTTGGTGTTCTCCACCCTGCACACCAATGATGCGCCCAGCGCCATCAGTCGCTTGATGGAGCTGGGTGTGCCGCCGTATTTGATCAACGCTACCGTGCTGGGTGTGCTGGCGCAGCGCCTGGTGCGTACGCTGTGCGCAGTCTGTAAACAGCCGGACGAAGACAGCCCCATCGACACCTTGAACGAGGCTATTCGGCCCTGGAAGATCAAGCGCGAATACAAACCCTACAAGCCTGTAGGCTGCGACGAATGCCGTAACACCGGCTACCGAGGGCGCATGGGCCTGTATGAGCTGTTGACCGTGTCCGAGGCGCTGAAGGACCAGGTGCACGCCTCGCCATCGATGTCGGCACTGCGCCGCCAGGCGGTGAAGGATGGCATGCACCCGCTGCGGTTGGCTGGGGTGCTGCGCGTGTCTGAAGGCATGACCACCGCTGAAGAGGTCATGGCCAACACGCCGCAGATCGAAATGGGCGACCGCTAAGACGGGCTAACACAACGCGGATAACACAAGCCTTGATACATCGTTGCCACACCTTGTCTCAAACGCAAACCTGCGGGTGCTGGCATGTATTTGCCGCTCTAAAGCCCTCAGCGCCCTAGGTAGCTTGGCGGCGCTAGCTGGCCCGGGATTGGTAGGACTGGGAAAGTTGCCTGTGTGATGCAAACACGAAACGTACTCGCGCTTATTCCATTTGCTATAAAAATATAAGTGCCAGCGCCCGCCAACCGGGCGCTGCAGGTGTTTTCCCTTGCAGGGTGGTGTGCTCATCAGCCTAGAAAACTGTCAATGCTATGTGGGACGTGGCTTTGCGGGGCGCAGAGGTGTGATGACCTAGGGTTTCCCTGTGTCCAAAGGTAAGTGGAATCCACATGCGTCAGCTTCGTGTCAGCCATCACAATGCACAACATCCATTTTTTCGCTTGGAGACATAGTTCGTGAAACTCAAGAGCCAAAAAGACTTTTGGGCGGGCATCATGTACATGACGGTAGGTATTGCGTTCGCAGTGGGCGCAAAAAACTACACGATCGGTACAGGTGCACGCATGGGGCCGGGATACTTCCCGATGATCCTCGGTATTTTGCTGGCGCTGATTGGCGCAGGTGTAGCCTTTAAAGGGCTGACCAACGGCCCCAAAGATGGTGACCCCATCGGCAAGTGGGCTTGGAAGCAGGTGTTCTTCATTCTGGCCTCCAACTTTGCCTTCGGTATTTTGCTGGTCGGTATTCCTAGCTGGGGCATCCCGGCAATGGGCCTGATCGTTGCGATCTATGCGATGGTGTTCATTGCAAGCCTGGCTGGTAACGAGTTCCATGCAAAGTCCGTGTTCGTCTTGGCCACAGTGCTGGCTATTGGCAGCTATACCGCTTTCGTGTGGGCACTGAATCTGCAGTTCCCCGTGTGGCCTAGCTTCATTACCGGTTGATCAGGAGCCTGGACCATGGATTTGATTAATAACTTGTCGATCGGTTTTGGCGTTGCCTTTACCTTTCAGAACCTGATTTACTGCTTCGTCGGCTGCTTGCTGGGTACCTTGATTGGCGTGCTGCCAGGCATTGGCCCCGTCGCAACCATTGCGATGCTGTTGCCCGCAACCTATGCACTGCCACCCGTGGCAGCGCTGATCATGCTGGCCGGTATCTACTACGGCGCCCAGTACGGCGGCTCTACCACCGCTATTTTGGTGAACCTGCCAGGCGAATCGTCCTCGGTGGTGACGGTGATTGACGGCTACCAGATGGCCAGAAAGGGCAGAGCCGGGCCGGCGCTTGCTGCTGCTGGTATTGGCTCGTTCTTTGCTGGTTGCGTGGGCACTGTCATCTTGGCTGCGTTTGCACCTCCGCTGACTGAAGTTGCCTTCATGTTCGGCCCTGCTGAGTATTTCTCGCTGATGACCCTGGGCCTGATTGGCGCCGTGGTGCTGGCTTCGGGCTCGCTGCTCAAGGCCGTTGGCATGATTGTGCTGGGCCTGCTGCTGGGCTTGGTGGGTACCGATGTGAACTCTGGCGTTGCCCGTTACTCCTTCGACATCCCTGAGTTGACCGACGGTATCGACTTTGTCGTGAT
Source organism: Comamonas sp. (assembly GCA_036646255.1). Lineage (GTDB taxonomy): Bacteria > Pseudomonadota > Gammaproteobacteria > Burkholderiales > Burkholderiaceae_C > Comamonas. The sequence goes on along the minus strand of JAVXMM010000021.1, from coordinate 11,087 downwards.
CGCCATGGGTGTGTTTGGTTACGGTGAAATCATTGCCAACCTGTCCAAGCCTGACGATGAGCGCGAAGTGTTCACGGCCAAGGTAACGGGCCTGATGCCCACCAAGCAAGACTTCAAGCTGATGTTCCCCGCCATGGTGCGCGGTACGTTGCTGGGTTCTGCGCTGGGTATCTTGCCCGGTGGTGGCGCCATGCTGTCGGCTTTTGCCTCCTACACTCTGGAAAAGAAGACCAAGCTGCGTCCCGGCGAAGTTCCTTTCGGTCAGGGCAATATCCGTGGTGTGACGGCTCCTGAGTCGGCCAACAATGCTGGTTCACAGACATCGTTCATTCCTTTGCTGACACTGGGCATTCCACCAAATGCAGTGATGGCACTGATGGTGGGCGCGATGACCATCCACAACATCCAGCCTGGTCCTCAGGTGATGACCAGCAACCCAGAACTGTTCTGGGGTCTGATTGCCTCGATGTGGATTGGTAACCTGATGCTGATCATCTTGAACCTGCCGCTGATTGGCGTGTGGATCAAGCTGCTGACCGTGCCTTACCGCTGGTTGTATCCATCGATCGTGCTGTTCTGCGCAGTCGGTGTCTACGGTACCAACAACAACAGCTGGGACGTGTGGATGGTGGGTCTGTTCGGCTTCGTGGGTTATGTGTTCCACAAGCTGGGTACAGAGCCTGCTCCGCTGCTGCTGGGCTTCATCCTGGGCCCGATGATGGAAGAAAACCTGCGCCGCGCCCTGCTGCTGTCGCGTGGTGACTGGTCTGTGTTTGTGACACGTCCTATCTCCGCAGGTCTGCTGATCGCCGCTGCCATCTTGCTGGTGATCGTCTGTCTGCCAGCCGTGAGCAAGAAGCGCGAAGAAGCTTTCGTCGAAGAAGATTAATTTCCTCACACTCCGCTAGAACGGCGCCCTCGGGCGCCGTTTTTTTTATGCTCAGCTGTTTTGTCGCGCAGGCACGCTTCGTCAGATGCGCGGACGCCGCTGGCTCTCGGCGTGCTAGGCTGGCTAGCTGCTTGCCATGCCCGTGGGGGCATCAGGCACTTGGGACTTTTTTGTGACTTCTGTTTCTTTAGTTCGCAGCGCCGCTGCTACGCGCCGTGTGGGCATGGTCTGCGCTGTACTGGGAGCCATCGCTTTTAGCGGCAAGGCCATCATCGTCAAACTGGCCTACCGCTATGGGGTGGATGCGGTCACGCTCATCATGCTGCGTATGTTGTTTGCGCTGCCGCTGTTTCTCATCATGGCCTGGTGGGCCGGTCGTGGTAAACCTGCTTTGACTTTGCACGAATGGCTGGGCGTGATCGCGCTTGGTTTTTGCGGCTATTACTTGTCTAGTTACTTGGATTTTGCTGGGCTGAGCTACATCAGTGCGGGCCTGGAGCGGCTGATTCTTTACCTCAACCCGACCTTGGTGCTGGCGCTGGGCTGGTTGCTATACAAAAAAAAGGCCAGCCGCAACCAACTGCTGGGCCTGGCCATCAGCTATGCCGGTGTAATGCTGGTGTTTGGAATGGAGCTGTACGCCAACGGTGCAGGCGGCAGCAAGGTCTGGTGGGGCGCGACGCTGGTGTTTATGAGCGCGGTGAGCTATGCCATCTACCTGGTCTACAGCGCGCAGTTTGTGCAGCGCTTGGGATCTCTGCGGTTGGTGGGCTGGGCGACGACGTTTGCTTGCCTTTTTTGCATTGCACAGTTTGTGTTGCTGCGGCCATTGTCGGCGGCTAATGTGGCGCAGCCAGTGATCTGGTTGTCAGTATTGAATGCGACTTTGTGCACAGCGCTGCCAGTGCTGCTGGTGATGCTGGCCATTGAGCGCCTGGGTGCTGCGACAGTGGCACAGACTGGCATGATTGGCCCGCTCTCTACCATCCTGATGGGTGTGTGGTTGCTAGACGAGGCGCTGACCCCGGTGATGGTGGTGGGCACGGTTCTGGTGTTGTTGGGGATTTATGTGTTCACCTATAAATCTCAAAAAAGATAGCTGCTAGTGACCGGCCATCGGCCGCTAGCAGGCAATTTGACTTAGTATTGCAAACTTCAAAAGGAGACTGGTTATGGATTTCGGAATCGCCAATAAATGGGCGCTGGTGTGCGCTGCCAGCAAGGGCTTGGGCCGTGGCTGTGCGCAGGCACTGGTCAATGAAGGCGTCAACGTGGTCATCAACGCCCGCGGTGCTGATGCGCTGAAGGACACAGCCCGTCAACTGAAGGTCATGGCAGCCATGTGGGCTGCCGCAGCGCCTGGCCGCATTGCGCCCCAGGTGATTGCTGTTGCTGCTGATATCACCACCGAGGAAGGCCGCATTGCGGTGCTGAATGCCGATGGCGGCCCGGGCAAGAACTTCGACATTCTGGTGAACAACGCAGGTGGTCCGCCGCCCGGCGACTTCCGCGATTGGGATCGCGAGGCCTGGATCAAGGCGCTGGATGCAAACATGCTGGCCCCGATTGCGCTGATCCAAACTGTAATCGACGGAATGGCCGAGCGTGGCTTTGGCCGCATCGTCAACATTACCTCCAGCTCGGTCAAGGCGCCGATTGATATCTTGGGTTTGTCCAACGGAGCACGCAGCGGTCTGACGGGTTTTGTAGCAGGCGTGGCGCGCAGCGCCATTGCAGGCAAAGGCGTCACCATCAACAATATGCTTCCCGGCAAGTTTGATACCGACCGCATTGCCGCCACCATCAGCGCGACTGCCAACAAAACGGGCAAGAGCGAGGCTGACATCCGCGCCACGCAGCAAAAGCAAATCCCCGCCGGGCGCTACGGCACGGCCGAGGAGTTTGGCTCCATCTGCGCCTTTTTGTGCAGCCAGCAAGCGGCCTACATCACAGGCCAGAACATCTTGCCGGACGGCGGCGCCTACCCAGGTACGTATTAATCCAGATACAAATGGCCTCTAGCGGCTGACTGGTGGGCGCTAGCAGCTATCAAAATAAAAAACCACGGCATGCCGTGGTTTTTTGCCTTTTGGCGCCTAAAGCGCAGACGGGCGATTAGGCAAAGTCATTGTCGTCGCCGCCTCCAAAAAAACCGCCTCCGTCGTCATCATTGCTGCTGTAGTTGTCGTCCAGTAACGGGTTAGGTGGTAGCGACTGGCCCACGCTGTCGAGGCCGGCGTCGTGGGCCAGTTGGCTCAAGCCGCCGCCACTGCTGCTGTCGGCAGGGTGTTGGTTGTTGCTGGCAGCATTCCCCGGATTGCCGCTATCTGCATTGGGTTGCTGGTGGTTAAAGAGGTTGTTCAAGCCACTAAATAGCAGCATGCCGCCCGCCATGCCCGCAGCTGATGCCGCCGCCGTGCCTAAAAAGCTGCTGCTAGCCGCAGGCAATGGCGTGGGGGCGGGTGCCGCGCCAAACCAGCGCTCCCGCCAGTTGCCCGGCGCAGGGGTGGTGCTGGCTGGGTTGGCGGCTGGCGTAAAGCTGGCGCTGTTGCCTCGACCAAATTGGATGTCGGGGTTGCTAGGCAAAAAGCCACTGCGCGGCGGCTGGTTCTGCAGGTGGGTGATTTGCTGCTGTGCTTGCTGCAAAGCTTGCTCCAGCAGCAATACGCGCTGGGTCAGCCAATACGCTGCATCTGGCTGGTAGGCGAATTGCTGGCGGATCGCGGCATCGGCCTCTGCATCCTTGGTTTGGTTAGCTTGCTGGCGCAGGCCTTGGAACAATCGCTCAATCAGTTGCTGTTCTGGCTCAGTCATGGTGCCCATCCTTTGTTGGTCTACCCAAGATGGCGCCAGTGAGCGACTGTGCAAGCGATTTTTTGTGAAGGATTACCTGCACCTGGTTGCAGAGTGTTTCAGGCTCGGCGCGACGAGACCACAATGCCTGCAATCACCAGCACAAAGGCAACGGCGTGGTAGAGGCGCGGCGGCTCGCCTAAGAACGCCGCCGACAGCAGGGCGGCAAATAGCGGTGTCAGATTGGTAAAGAAGCCTGCCACGGTAGGCCCCACGCGTTGCACACCCACGCCCCAGCAGCGGTAGGCCAGGATGGCGGGGCCTGCGACGATATAGGCAATGGCAGCCACCAAGGTGGTGTTCAGCTCTAAATGACCAGCGCCTACCGCCCATTCGCCACCGGCAAACAAGCCAGACCACACCAGGCCAAAAGCCAGCTGCGCCATCAAAAACTGCGACCAATTGCTTTTGATACCGGCGGGCTCCGTCGTGCGTACCAAGAGCCAGCTGTACAGCGACCAACAGGCCGTGGACAACAGCATGTACAAATCGCCCGGCACCAGGCGCAAGTTGCTCAACTGGTGCCAGTCGCCGTGGCTCAAAACCACCAGCACACCAGCGATGGAGCAGGCGGCGCCCATCAGTTGCGGACGGGTGACACGAGTGTTAAAGAACAGGGCGCCAAAAGCCATCATCCACAGCGGCATGCTGGATGCGACCAAGGTCACATTGATGGGGCCGGATGTTTTTAGCGCTAAATACTGGAAGGCGTTGTAGCAGCCGATGCCCAAGAGTCCGATGACGGACCAGCGCTTCCACTGCGGCCACAGTGGGCTGCTTTTGCGCAGAATGGGGTAGGCCAGCGGCAGGATCACGATGAAGGCGATAGCCCAGCGCACAAAGTTCAGCAGCATGGGCGATATCAGCTCATGCACCACTCGGCCTACCACGGCATTGCCTGCCCACATCAGCGGGGCAATGGACAGCATGAAAATCGTGGATGGCGTGAGTTTTTGTTGCATCGCCAGACTGTACATCCCCGTGACTGCGGGTTTTTGAAAAGCGTGGCAGCATCGCCAGTGATTCAGCAATACCTGCATACAAAAAGGAGAACACCATGTCTTTGGCAGTACAGATTGAACGCAATGGCGGCCCAGAGGAGATGCATCTGGTTGACGTGCCTGTGGGCGAGCCCGGCGAGGGCGAGATCCGCGTGCGCCACCACGCGGTGGGCCTGAACTTTATTGACGTGTACCAGCGATCTGGCCTGTACCAGCTGCCGCTGCCTTTGCAACTGGGCATGGAGGCTGCCGGCGTGGTGGAGGCCGTGGGCACAGGTGTGACGCATTTGAGCGTGGGCGATCGCGTAGCCTACGCCACCAACCCACCGGGCAGCTACAGCGAGGCGCGTGTGATGCCCGCAACCTATGTCTGCAAGCTGCCCGATGCCATCAGCTTTGAGACCGGTGCGGCGATGATGCTCAAGGGCTTGACGGCGCAGTATCTGCTGAAAAAGTGCAAGCCGGTTGAGGGCTTGCAAGCCGGGGATTTTGTGCTGTTTCATGCGGCAGCGGGTGGTGTTGGCCTGATTGCCTGCCAATGGGCCAAGGCGTTGGGCTTGCGCTTGATTGCGACGGCAGGGTCTGATGAAAAATGCCAGTTGGCGCTTGCCAACGGGGCAGAGTTTGCTATCAATTACAGAGTTGAAGATTTTGCCGCACGTGTGAAAGACATTACCAAGGGCGAAGGCGTCAAAGTCGTTTACGACTCGGTGGGCAAGGACACCTGGGAGGGATCGTTGCAGTGCCTGCGCCGCTTTGGTTTGATGGTGACGTTTGGCAATGCATCCGGCCCCGTGCCAGCGTTCGCACCGGCCGTGCTGGCTGCCAAAAGCTTGTATGTGACGCGCCAAACGCTGTTTGCACATTTGGTGTCGCGTGAGGCTTGCCAGGCCATGGCCGATGATTTGTTTGAGGTGGTCACCTCTGGCAAGGTCAAAATCCATATCGACCAGCGTTTTGCCTTGCGCGATGTGCAAGAGGCACACCGTGCGCTTGAGGCACGCAAGACCACGGGTAGCAGTATTTTGCTGCCGTAATGGGCAGTAGATCCGGGTTTTTTGCGTGCTATAAATAGGCGCTGGCGCAGATGAAATAACATTCATCTGCTTGTATTTTGATAGTGCTCCATGTCCGCAGATCTGCCCGCTACTTTCCCCTCCATACCGCCTGATTGGTTGGCCTCCGCCCGTGCGGCCATGCAGCAGCCAGCGCGCAAAACGCGGTTGCCGTTGTGGGTAAACGGTAAGGCCGTGGGCTCATTGGTTGACCATTTTTTGCTGGAGACGGGCATATCAGGCCGCCTGGGCGGCGACAGCTTGCTGTCCAAACAAGAGCGATCCGGTGTAGCGGTGTGGCTGCTCGAATCGCCCACGCAAGATGCCACCCAATTGATGAACCGTTTAGCAGACGCACTGCGAGCTGTAGGCCGCAGCGGCCCTTGGCGTAACGAGCAGTTGGCGGTGTGCGCTGCAGACGGCAGCCGTATTGGTACGGTGGAACGTGGCGCCGTGCGCGTGCTGGGCATTGCCACGCAGGCTGTGCATCTGGTGGGCGTGTTGCCCAACGGCCAGTTGTGGGTGCAGCAGCGCGCTGCAGACAAGGCTAATTACCCGTTGCATTGGGATACCTTGATGGGCGGTATGGTCTCGGCACAAGACACCTTGGAGCAAGCCTTGGAGCGTGAGACCTGGGAAGAAGCCGGGCTGCGCATCGCCGACCTGCTCGATGTGCGCTGGGGCGGCGTGCTGCATTTTCGCCAGCCCGATGCTGATGGTGGCGATGACTTGGGTTTTATGCATGAAGACATTCACTGGTATGCGGCCACTTTGCCTGAGGGCGTGGTGCCGCAGAACCAGGATGGCGAGGTGGCGCAGTTTGCGCCTTGGACCGCAGACGAAGTGCAGCGCCAGTTGGCGCTAGCGCAATTTACGCCCGAGGCCGCCTTGGTGTGGGCTGGCTATGCAGGTTGGATGTGATGACAGACAGTACAAAACAATGCGGCCCTGCCGTGGTGCCGCCTAAGCAGGTGGTGGTGGTCGGTGCCGGTGTGGTGGGCGTAGCCACAGCGTTGGCGTTGCAAAGCTATGGCGTGGCAGTAACGCTTATCGACCGTGGCGAGCCAGGCATGGAATGCAGCTACGGTAATTCGGGTGCTATCAGCCCCGGCTCGGTCGCACCGCTGGCCTTGCCTGGCGTGCTGAAAACCGTGCCCGGCATGTTGATGGACCAGGATGGCCCTCTATCGATCAGCTGGCGCCATTTGCCCAAAGCTGCATCGTGGCTGGTGGCCTTTGCGCAATCGGCCGACCCCAAGCGTGTGGCCAGTGCAGCCCAGCGCTTGAACGACCTGTACCACGGGGCAGTGGATGCGCACGAGACCTTGGCTCGGCGCTTGGGTGTTCCAGAGTTATTTACGCGCCAAGGCCATTTGCACTTGTATCCCGATGCCGCCTATGCCGAGAGCGATGCCATGGGCTGGCAACTGCGCGAGCAATACGGTTATAAGTTTGAGAAATTGGATCGCGCAGGCATTGAGGCGCTGGAGCCAAACGCGCCCAAAGCCTATACCCACGGCCGTTTTCTAGCCGATCACGGAACTATCCTGAATCCGCTGCGCTATGTGCAGGCCATGCTAAGTGCTTTTGTGCAACGCGGCGGCACCATTGCGCGCGCCGAGGTGCGTGCCCTGCACATTACACCCGATGGCTGGGCGGTTAAGACGGGCGATAAAACGCTGGATGCGCTGCGTTGCACGCAGATCGTGATTGCTGCCGGGGCTTGGGCGCCCAAGCTGCTCAAACCACTGGGCATGCTGCTGCCGATCGAGTCGCAGCGCGGCTACCACGCGCAGTTTGCCAATGCGCAACACTTAATACAGCGCACCGTGGTGCTGGCTGATAAAAAGGTGTTTATTGCGCCTATGGAGGGCGGCTTGCGCGTGGGTGGTACGGTAGAGATTGGTGGGCTGACAGCACCGCCCAACCCGCGCCGTGCAGCAGGTATTGAGCGCATAGCGCGCGATGCCTTCCCGGCGCTGGCGCAGCATGAAGCCCAGCACTGGATGGGCCACCGGCCTTGCTTGCCGGGCTCGGTGCCGGTGGTCGGCCATATCGACGCCATCCCCGGCTTGTGGCTGGCAGTGGGCCACGGCCACCTGGGTTTGACTGGATCGCTGCCGACCGCGCAGCGCATTGCCAATGGCATGTGCGGCCCGCAAGCACTGCCGTTTTGGGCGTTGCGCACCGCTATGTAGTCGCACGATTACTTAGGTTGAAAAAGCTGTTAGCGCCCGGTTGATGGGCGCTAACAGCTTTGTTTTTGATCGTGCCTAAAACTTAACTCCGCACAACAAAAAACCCCTGCAATGAGACCAGTTGCAGGGGTTACGGGCCACCGTGGCGAGCCCAGAGGAGTCAAGCTTTTAGGCTTGTGTGCGGCGCGCTGCGGCGCTAGCAACAGCCAGGGCCGTCATATTAATCACGCGACGCACGGTGGATGCAGGCGTCAAGATATAAGCGGTAGCAGCCGTACCCATCAAGATCGGGCCGACGGTGACGCCACCGCTAGTCGTAGTCTTGAGCACGTTGTACAGAATGTTGGCGGCATCCAGGTTAGGGCAGATCAGCACATTGGCCGAGCCGTGCAGGCTGGTATCAGCCTGCTCCATGTAGCGGTTGCGGATGCCTTCTTCAAGCGCGGCATCACCGTGCAGTTCACCGTCGGACTCGATCTCGGGATGGCGGGCGACAAAGATGTCGCGCGCTTCGCGCATCTTGCGGGCCGAAGCACGCTTGGAGCTGCCATAGGTTGAGTGCGAGAGGAAAGCGACCTTGGGCGGAATGCCAAAACGCTGCACTTCCTGCACCGAGGCCCAGGCGATATCGGCCAGCTCTTCGGCGCTGGGGTTCTCGTTGACGTAGGTGTCAGCGATGAACAGCGTGCCGTTGTGGTCGGTCATCAGGGCGTTGAGCGCGGCATACTGCTGTACGCCTTCGGCGCGGCCGATGATGTTGTGGATGCGTTCGAGATGCGTTTCGTAGGTGCCCACCAGGCCGCAGATCATTGCATCGGCATCGCCGAGCTTGACCATCAGTGCGGCGATGATGGTGTTGGAGCGGCGCACGGCTGCTTTGGCAACCTCCGGTGTGGCTCCGCTGCGTTTCATCAGCTGGTGGTACTGCTCCCAATACTGGCGGAAGCGCGGGTCGTCCTCAGGGTTGCAGACCTCGACATCCTTGCCAAGCCGCATGCGCAAGCCTGCCTTTTCGATGCGGGCGGCAATCACGGCTGGGCGGCCGATCAGAATCGGGCGGGCCAGACGGTCGTCGATGACGATTTGTGCAGCACGCAGTGCGCGCTCGTCCTCGCCATCAGCGTAGGCCACACGCTTTTGGTCGTCGGGCAGGCTCTTGGCGGCGTTGATCACCGGACGCATCAAGATGCCAGTCTGGTAGACAAAGCGCGCCAGGCTCTCCTTGTAGGCTTCCATGTCCTGGATGGGGCGGGTGGCTACACCGGATGCCACCGCAGCCAGGGCCACGGCGGGAGCAATCTTCATGATCAGACGCGAGTCAAAAGGCGTGGGGATCAGGTAGTCAGGGCCGAAGGTCAGCTCCTTGCCTGCATAGGCGGCGGCCACTTCTTCGCTGATGTCGGCTTTGGCCAGATCAGCGATTTCGCGCACGCAGGCCAGCTTCATAGCTTCGGTGATCTTGGTGGCGCCACAGTCTAGTGCACCACGGAAGATGTAGGGGAAGCACAGCACGTTGTTGACCTGGTTCGGGTAGTCCGAACGGCCTGTGGCGATGATGCAATCGGGGCGAATGGCCTTGGCCAGCTCTGGGCGGATCTCTGGTTCTGGGTTGGCCAGGGCCAGGATGATTGGCTTGTCGGCCATGGTCTTGACCATCTCGGCCGTCAGCACGCCGGGGGCGGAGCAACCCAGGAACACATCCGCACCGTTCACTACATCGGCCAAGGTGCGAGCTTCTGTCGTTTGTGCGTAGCGTTGCTTGGATGCGTCGAGCCCACCAGGGCGACCTTCGTAGATAACGCCCTTGGAGTCCACCATATAGATGTGCTCACGCTTGACGCCCAGGCCCACCATTACATCCACGCAGGCAATAGCAGCAGCGCCGGCGCCGGATACGGCCACCTTCACGTCACCAATCTGCTTGCCCACCAGCTCTAGGCCATTCAGCAGCGCGGCGCTGGAGATAATGGCCGTGCCGTGTTGGTCGTCGTGGAACACCGGAATGTTCATGCGCTTGGAGAGTTCTTGCTCAATGTAGAAGCACTCGGGCGCCTTGATGTCTTCAAGGTTGATGCCGCCAAGCGTAGGCTCCAGTGCAGCGATGATCTCGATAATTTTGTCGGGGTCACGTGCATCCAGCTCGATGTCAAACACATCTACGCCAGCAAATTTTTTGAACAAGCAGCCTTTGCCTTCCATCACCGGTTTGGCGGCCAGCGGGCCAATATCGCCCAGGCCCAGCACAGCGGTGCCGTTGGTGATCACGCCAACGAGGTTGCCGCGAGATGTGTATTCAGACGCGAGCGATGGGTCTGCTTCAATATCAAGGCAAGGGTATGCCACGCCGGGCGAGTAGGCCAGCGACAGGTCGCGCTGGTTAGACAAGGGCTTGGTCGGGTTAACCGAAATCTTGCCCTTGCTAGGGCTACGGTGGTATTCCAGCGCGGCTTCGCGCAGTGCCTGTTCAGCGGCAGAGAGTTGTTGTTTTGCCATATGTCAATCCTGTCAGTCCTGTAGGTGTCAACCTAATCATAAATGCGCAGGCCCACCCCTGTCTGGTAGTGGGCCTAGTTTTCAATGCTGCAATGCAGCATTGGCGCGGTCTGCGGGCTTAGTGGGCGTCGGCTTGGCGGGCGGCTTGCACAACTGCTGCCACGTCGTGCTTGGCACCGTTAAAAAATACGTTCAGTAGCACGGCGCAGATGGATGCGAGCAAGATGCCCGATTCAATTAACGGATGGATGCTGTGTGGCATCCATTGGCGGAAGTTGGGTGCAATCAGCGGCACCATGCCCACGCCAATCGATACGGCCACGATCATGGCGTTGTAGCGGTTGTGGCGGAAGTCCACATTGCTCAAAATGCGGATGCCGGTAGCCGCCACCATGCCAAACATCACCAGTCCCGCGCCACCCAGCACCATGGTGGGCAGCGATTCGACCAGTGCGCCCAGCTTGGGTAGTACGCCCAGGATGATGAGGATGAAACCGCCGGCCACGCAGACAAAGCGGCTTTGCACACCGGTGACGGCAACCAGGCCTACGTTCTGCGAGAAGCTGGTGTCGGGGAAGGTGTTGAATATGCCGCCCAG
>JAVXMM010000020.1:0-52523 GCA_036646255.1 Comamonas sp. | reverse complement strand
TCTCGGGCGCCAGCAGCAGCTCTTCGCGGCGGGTGCCGCTCTTGTTGAGCTCGATAGCGGGGAAAACGCGCTTTTCATACAGGCGACGGCTCAGGTGGAGTTCGCTGTTGCCCGTACCCTTGAATTCTTCAAAGATCACTTCGTCCATGCGGCTGCCGGTATCCACCAGGGCTGTGGCGATGATGGTGAGCGAGCCGCCCTCTTCGATCTTGCGCGCTGCGCCGAAGAAGCGCTTAGGGCGTTGCAGTGCGTTGGAGTCGACGCCGCCTGACAGAACCTTGCCCGACGAAGGGACAACGTTGTTGTAAGCGCGGGCCAAGCGGGTGATCGAGTCAAGCAAGATGACCACATCTTTGCCCAGCTCTACCAAGCGCTTGGCGCGCTCAATCACCATCTCGGCTACGTGCACGTGACGCGCGGCTGGCTCGTCAAAGGTGGATGCAATGATTTCGCCCTTGACAGAGCGTTGCATCTCAGTCACTTCTTCGGGGCGCTCATCAATCAGCAGCACCATCATGTGCACATCAGGGTAGTTAGCAGTGATGGCGTGAGCAATGCTTTGCATCATCATTGTCTTGCCGCTCTTGGGCGGCGCCACGATCAAAGCACGCTGGCCTCGGCCAATGGGGGCGATGATGTCGATCAAGCGGCCAGTAATGTTTTCTTCGGCCTTGATGTCACGCTCCAAACGCATCTGTTCCTTGGGGAACAGGGGCGTCAGATTCTCGAACATCATTTTGTGCTTGTTCTGCTCAGGTGGCAGACCGTTGACCTTATCGAGCTTGGTCAGAGCAAAGTAGCGCTCGCCATCTTTGGGCGTACGCACTTCACCTTCGATCATGTCACCGGTGTGCAAGTTGAAGCGGCGCACCTGGCTGGGTGAGATATAGATATCGTCCGTGCTGGCCGTGAAGCTCGTGTCGAGACTGCGCAAAAAGCCAAATCCATCAGGCAGGATTTCTAGAACGCCATCGGCAAAAACCTGCTCGCCGGTTTTGGCGCGCTTTTTGATAATCGCAAACATCAACTCTTGTTTGCGCATGCGGCCAATATTTTCAATCTCAAGCTCTTCTGCTAGCTTGAGGACTTCAGACACATGCAGTGCCTTGAGTTCATTTAAGTGCATGAATAGACTCCAGGGCGGAGTAACTGTTAGGTATAGGGGGGTATGCAGGCCCGGTGCTGTTAGCGGGAGACCGCCAAGCCGGAGATCAGACGTGATCTGTTCTTGGGAGAGTGAGAGATCAATGATCTAGTGTTGGATTATAAGCATTATTAAACCAGAACACCCAAGAGAAATTATCAACTATATGTATCTTACTGGCGAGGAGGCTGCCAAGTGGGTGAAAACCCTGCTCAAAATACATAAAAAAACGCGGCTCAAAAGCCGCGCTTTTTGGGACCATGTGCCTAGTTTAAGCCAGTTGCTCATCCAGGAACGCAGTCAATTGCGATTTGTTCAGTGCACCGACCTTGGTAGCTGCCAGTTCGCCGTTCTTGAACAGCATCAGCGTGGGGATGCCGCGAATGCCAAACTTGGCGGAAATAGTGCGGTTTTCGTCCACGTTCACCTTGGCGACTTGTAGCTTGTCTTTGTAGCTGATCGACACTTCTTCCAGCACGGGGGCAATCATCTTGCAAGGGCCGCACCACTCGGCCCAAAAATCCACCAGTACATTGGTGTTGGGCTGCAGAACATCGGCTTCAAAGCTGGCTTCGTTGGTATGCTTGATTAGGGATTCCGACATGGAAAATTCCTTTTAGATTTTCAATTCGATAGTGACGTTTCGGTCGCCGAACGCACAGTTCAGGGCATTGTGACAGAAAGCAAGACCTGCTGCAGAGGAGCTAAAACCTGCCTGCTGTGAGTAGGGGAGCAAGTTTTTTCAGGTGTCAGAGTGCAGTGCGTGGTGTGGATACGCAGGTACTATCATTGCGGTTTAAATAATTGATGGCGGTTGTGGTGCGCAGGCTGCAGGCCTGCGCCGAGCATTGCATCACCGGGAGTTTGCGTGAAGATTGCTAACCTAAATACAGCAGCCAGCGCGCTGTACGACACGCCACCGCACGGTGATTTTGTGCGCTATGTGGATAAGCTGATGGAAATGCAAGCGGCTGGCGTTGTGCTGCACGCGCACACTACGGCACCGGGCATGGTGCAAAAAGCCGCGGCTGCCGCCAAACCGGTAGCAGCTAGTGACAAGCCTGCATCGCAAGGTGTCATCCACAAGGCCGATGAGCTGCTAGATCGCATTCGCCAACTAGAGGCGCGCCGGCATGGTGCCTTAGCTGCACCGGCTGGCCCTGCAAATAACAAGCGATCTGTGTTTGAGGTGGATGAAAGCAAGCTTAACCCGGCCCCCAAACTCAGCGGCTGGAAGGTGCTGTGGTATCTCGCATTGACGATATTGGGCCTGGTCTTTCCGCCGCTGGGTGTGGTGATGCTGATTGCGGCCTTTAAAAAGGGCTTCTCGGCCAATGCAAAGAACTGAAAAGTAGCGCGAAGTTGCTTGCGTGATGAGCGCGCTTGTTACGTTTTCGGATAGACGTCTCGTAGCTGAGGTTACAAATGCTGGCTAGGTCGGCATCAGATAGATGCACGAAGCTAGCGGATCTGTGCTCCTGGGCTGGCGTGGTGCGTTAATCTCTCAGGGGGAGGCAAAACTGGCCTCACCCTTTTGTTAGATAAGCGTTAGATAAAAGCAAACACATGATCGTTGATATCAAGATTCTGGACCCACGCATGCAGGACCAACTGCCGCATTACGCCACGCCGGGCAGCGCCGGGCTGGATTTGCGTGCCTGCCTTGATGCGCCGCTGACCTTGGCGCCCAACGCCTGGCAGTTGGTGCCCACGGGCTTGGCCATCCACCTGCGTGATCCGGGCTATGCCGCCATGATCCTGCCACGCTCAGGACTGGGCCACAAACACGGCATTGTGCTGGGCAACCTGGTCGGCCTGATCGACAGTGACTACCAAGGCCAGTTGATGGTCAGCGCCTGGAACCGCAGCAGTACCCCTTTTGTGTTGGAGCCTATGGAGCGTCTCGCACAAATGGTGATCGTGCCGGTGATGCAGGCGCAGTTCAATGTGGTGGAAGATTTTGCCGATGTGTCTGAACGCGGCACCGGTGGCTACGGATCGACGGGTACCAAATAAAGCTGATGCGCGGCGGCGCTGTACAAGCGTTGCTGCCTTTATCCATGAAAGGAATGATGATGCCTGAAACCAAACAAACCGCGCGCGCTGCGCTACTGCAAAAAACAGCCAAGCTGGCGACTGCGTTGGCTGCGGCCTCGGTGCTGGCCGCTTGCGTGCAGGCGCCCCGCCAAGATAACCGTTATCCGCAAGGCGGCTACCCGCAGCAACAAGGCAGCTATCCACAGCAGCAACAGGCGCCTTATGGGGTGGAGTACGGCTCAGTCGGTCAGATTGAAGAGTTGCGTGCGCAATCGCGCAGTACCAGCGGCGTGGGTGCCATTATTGGTGCCGTCGTGGGCGGTGTGATTGGCAACCAGATTGGCGGCGGCTTTGGTCGTGTAGCAGCTACGGCGGCTGGTGTGGCTGGTGGCGCGGCGGCGGGCAATGCGATTGAAGGAACGCGTGGCAACAACAACCAAGGCCAAGTCACCGGCTACCGTATCGTGATCAACCTGCAAAACGGCGGTCAGCGCATTTTTGATGTGCCGCACCCTGGTGACTTGCGCCCTGGCGATCGTGTGCAGATCAACCAAGGTCAGATCTCGCGCTACTAATACAGCGCAGGCTTCTTGGGTGAAGCACTGATGACACTGCCGCTGCGTTTGGTAACAATAGCGCGGTGTGTGGCAAAAACTAGCGTGTACACAGCAATGTGTATGCGCTTTTTTCATGTCCAGGTTTCATCATTCCAAGGAGATGTTCATGTCGATTAAAAAATCAAAAATCATAGCTGTTAGCGCCCTGTTAGTGGGCGCTGTTTCTGGTTTGTCCTCTGTGGCTGTGCACGCAGGACCGCGTCTGGATTCCATCATGCAAGCCAAGGTGCTGCGCGTAGGAACGCCGGGCGACTACCGCCCGTTTGCGATGAAGGCCGATGGCAAATATGTGGGTCATGACATCGAAGTGATCGAGGCTATGGCCAAAGAGATGGGCGTGAAGGTGCAGTACGTAGATACCACCTGGCCTAAGCTAATGGGTGATTTGCAAGAGAA
The DNA here is from genome assembly GCA_036646255.1 of Comamonas sp. GTDB lineage: Bacteria > Pseudomonadota > Gammaproteobacteria > Burkholderiales > Burkholderiaceae_C > Comamonas. Next base: position 48,329 of record JAVXMM010000020.1, on the reverse strand, counting down.
CAAGTTTGATGTGGCCGTGGGCGGTATCACCCGTAATGTGGCGCGCATTAGCAAGATCCAGATGCTGCCCGGCTATGCGCCTTTTGGCAAAGTGGCCCTGGTGCGTGCGGCGGATAAAGACAAGTTCACCACGCCCGAGGCGCTGAATCAAGCCAGCGTACGCGTCATCAAAAACCCCGGTGGCACTAACGAAGCCTATGTGCTGCAAAACATGCAGAGCGCGCAGATCAGCACGCACGACAAGAATGCCGAGATTCCCGGCCTGATTGCCGAAGGCAAGGGTGATGTGATGATTACTGAAACCTATGAGGCGCTGCACTACAGCAAGGCCGATCCGCGCTTGCATGCCGCGTATCTGGACAAACCACTGACTCCCGTCAATCAGCTGGGCTTTATGCTGCCCGTGGATGATGCCGATTACAGCCGTGTGATGCAGTTCACCTGGGATGTACTGGCGCTGCGTGGTGTGCTGCAGCAAGAGGCGCAAAAGTGGCTTAAGTAATGCGCCTCTAAGCACCAACGCAAAAAAGCCCGCGCTGTGCGGGCTTTTTTTGCTGCAATGTATAAAAATCAGCCGCTAGCGCCTGTCTGGTGGGCGCTAAAGCTTAATTTTTGATAGCAAATGCTTGGCGTGATTGATGTGGTCAGCGCGCAGCCGCATGCCCGTCACGGCGCCCGTCCGACGCAGCACCATAACCGCCACCAGCCAGGCGCCAGATGATTTGGCCTGCGCCAAACTCCATGGTTGGGTCGGTCACCGGGAGCATTTGGTGGCCCAGCGCTTGCAGGCCTTGTGCCCATGCAGCGGGAAAGCCCGGTTCGCCATACACGCCCTGGCCCGGCTCAATGCGCCAGCGCGGTGCATCTAGCGCAGCTTGTGGGTTTTGGCCGTAGCGCAACATGCGCGCCAGCACTTGCACATGGGCCTGCGGCTGGATGGGGCCGCCCATCACGCCAAAGGCCATATAGGGCTGGCCGCTGCGCGTGACAAAACCAGGAATGATGGTGTGAAAAGGTAGCTTCCGAGGCCCCACCTGGTTGGCGTGGCCCGCTTGCAGGTTAAAGCCCGCACCCCGGTTTTGCAGCGCCACGCCGGTACCTGCGGGCACTACGCCGCTGCCAAAACCGTCGTAGTTGGATTGGATCAGCGACACCATGCGGCCTTGGCGGTCGGCCGTGCACAAATACACCGTGCCGAGGCCACCGAGACCCGATACCGGATGCTGCGCCTGCTGGGGGTGGATGAGGGTGGCGCGCGCTTGCAAATAGGTATCTTCCAGCCAGTCGGTGGGCGGGATTTGCATGTAGGCCGGGTCGCCTGCGTGCGGGTACAAGTCGGCCAGGGCCAGTTTGGTGGCTTCAATTTGCCAGTGCAGTGCAGCTGGATCGTCGGGCAGGGGCGGTAGCTCGCTATCGCGCGCTGTCAACATGCCCAGGGCCTGCAATGCGGCAATACCTTGGCCATTGGGTGGCAGCTCGTGCACTTCAAAATCACCCCACACGCGCTGGGCTAGCGGCTGTACCCACTGCGGTGCGTAGTCGCGCAGGTCGCTGGCTTCCCAAGCGCCGCCATGCTGCTGGCTGTGGGCCAACATTAGCTCGGCCGTTTGGCCTTCGTAAAACTCGCGCGCGCCATTTTTTGCAATGCGCGCCAGGGTGTCGCCAAGCGCTGGGTGGCTAAAGCGTTCGCCCGCTTTGGGAGCACGTCCGCCGGGCAAGAATGCATCGGCAAAGCCTGGCTGGTGGCGCAGGCGGTCAATATGTAGTTGCCATTTGTGGGCCACACCGTTGGGCACGATGAAGCCATCGTGCGCATAGCCTACAGCGCGGTCAAAGAGAGATGACCAAGGGCGTGAGCCAAAACGCTCGTGCAACGCGGCCCAGCCTGCTACCTGGCCGGGGATGGTAGCGCTGTCCCAGCCGTCATACGGCATGCGGTCGCGCCCGGCAAAGCGCTCGGGTGACCAGGCTTTGGGTGCCCAGCCTGATGCGTTCAGGCCGTGCAGCTCGGATCCATCCCACACCAGGGCAAACAAATCACCGCCCAGGCCATTGTTGGTGGGCTCGACCACGGTAAGCGTCATGGCCGCGGCCAGTGCCGCATCAATGGCGTTGCCGCCTTGCTCAAACTGCGCCATGGCAGCGGCTACCGCTAGCGGTTGTGATGTCGCAACGGCATCGTCGCCAAACACCGGCTGGCGGGTGGATGAATAGGGCAGGTCGCTAGAAAACGGTGTGGACATACGCGGTGATGAGAGGTCTGCAGGCGTGCGGAGACGCGGGTAGAGCGTAAACAGGTTCTAAGAGTGCGTAGTGTAACGCTTGCTCTGATAACAATAGCTGCTAGCGCCCACTGGTAGGGCGCTAAAGGCGGATTCTACTAAGAATCCATATGAAAGCGCGCTGCACCTTGCGACAAGCGCAGCATCTCGTCCGGGCTGCGCGGGCTGGCTGCAGCGAGCATGGTGCACAGGCCTTCCAGCAAACCCAAGGCTGCTACCCCCGATGCTGGCAGCATGGGGTGCTGGCTGGGCGCCAGCAGCAGGTGCTGGGCGTAGGGCGCTATCGGGGCGTTGGGCTGGTCGGTGATGGCGATTACTGGCACGCCGCGCTCATGCGCCAAGGAGCACAGGTTGACGGTGAGCTCGGAATAGCGCGGCAGCGAAAGTGCAATCAACACATCCTCGCTGCCAAGGGCCAGCACGCGGCGCTGTGCTTCGCTAGCGCCGCCCAGGCTGCTCAGGTTGTCAACCTGGTTGCGGAACAGGCTGGCATAACTCACCAAATAGCCGGCCAGATACGCGCTGACATCGCTGCCCAGCACGGCAATGTGGCGCGCGTTGGTTAGCAGTTGCGCTGCTGCATCCAAGGTTGTGGGGGCCAGCAGTGCGGCTGCAGTCTGCAATTGCGCCGCGCCCGTATGCAAGGCGGCTTGAAAGCGTTGGTCAGCAGGTGCGGCCATGCTGCGCTGCTGCTGCAGTTTGTCAAGCGGTGCCAGCATGGACGGTGCTTGCAGCAGCTGCTGCCAATGCGCGCGAAAGCTGCTGTAGCCCACATAGCCCAGGCTGGTGGCAAAGCGGTTCATGGTGGTGATGGAGGTGCCGCAGTGGCGCGCCATCGCGTCAATGCTGAGCGTGGCGGCCTCAAACGGGTGAGCCAGCACATAGTCGGCCACCTGGCGGTGGCTGCTGGTCATGGTGCCGTACTGCGCGCGTACTTGCTCCACCGCCGTAGGGGGTGTGGATGGGGCGGTGGATGCAAGGTGTTTAGCGCACATGGATGTAGCGTAGCGGTTGGCTGTTATCCGGCTGTTGTACCACGTCGATGTTGCGCTTAACGCCCCAGGCCAGGTTTTGGTTGTGCAGTGGCAGTACGGGAATGTCGGCCTGTACCATTTGCCATGCCGATTTCATCATCGCCTGGCGTTTGGCGGGGTCAATCTCTACACCAATTTGGCGCGTTAAATCATCCAGTCGGGGGTTGTTATAGCCGCCCAGGTTAAAGCGGCCACGCCCATCAGGAGCCATGGTGTTGAGCAAGGCCCACAAGGTGTTTTGCGCATCGTTGCTGGCCGGTTGCCAGCCCAGCAGAAAGACGGAAACATCGCGCTTAAAAGCACGTGGCAAGTACAGCGCCTTGGTCTCGGAGTACAGCGTGGTTTTGACGCCGATGCGCGTCCACATCGCGGTGACGGACTGGCAGATGGCTGCGTCATTCACATAGCGGTCGGTAGGGCAGTGCAGGCCCAGCTCAAAACCGTTGGGGTAGCCTGCATCGGCCAGCAGCTTTTTGGCTGCAGCTTGGTCGTAGGGCAGGCGTTTGTCGAGCGAAGCCTCATAGCCGCGCACACCCGGTGCGACGATGATGCCCGCAGGCTGGGCGGAGCCGCGCATGATCTTGTTCTTGATGGTTTCAATATCAATAGCCTGGTATAGCGCCTGGCGTACGCGCAGATCTTTCAGTGGGTTCTTGCCCTTGATATTGCTGTAGAGCAGCTCATCGCGGCTCACGTCCATGCCAAGGTACATGGTGCGCAGCTCGGGTTTTTGCAACACGGCAAGGCTAGGGTGGGCCTGGATGCGCTGTATATCTTGCAGCGGCACCGGCTCCATCAGATCCACCTCGCCCGACACCAAGGCCGCCACGCGCGTGGCGTTATTGGCAATAGGGGTGAAGATCACCTCCGTCAGGTTGTGCTCTTTTTTGCCCCACCAGCCGTCAAAAGGCTTGAGCACGGTTCGCACGCCGGGCTGGCGGCTGGCCAGCTTGAAGGGGCCGGTGCCGTTTGCGTTTATCGTGGCAAAGTTATCTGTGCCTTTGCGTACATCGGCGGGCGTTGAGGCTTGGTTCTTCTCTGACCAAGCCTTGCCCATTACCAGCCAGCCTGACAGCAGATCGGGCAGGATGGGGGAGGGGTCGCTCGTCACCATCTCCACCGTGTAGGTGTCGATCTTGCGCATCTCTTTGATAGGTGCCACGTAGAGTTTGGTGTCTGAGGTATCCGACTGCGTGCGTTGGTAGCTGAACAGTACATCGTCAGCCGTAAACGGCGTGCCGTCGTGGAACTTGACGCCCTCGCGCAGCTTAAAGCGCCAGGTGGTGGGCGATGTCGCCTCCCAACTGGTGGCCAGCATCGGGGTGAGTGCAAAATTGCGATCGCGGCCAAGCAGCGGCTCATACACATTGCCCAAAAAGGCGAGTTGAAACGACTCCTGCAGCGAGTGCGGGTCCATCGACATAGGATCGCCCTGGTTGGCCATGCGCAGGCTGTGCGCTTGTGCCAAGGGCGACAGGGCTGCAGCGCAGGCGGCAGCCAGTAGCCAGGGGCGTAGGTGGCGGGGCTGGGTGGTGCTTGTCATGGTGTTGTCTCCTGATATTTTTTATGGTGATTTACAGCGGCAGTGCATCCATCGCCAAGCTGGCAAGCAAGCTGGCGCCCAGCGGCAAAATGGCGTCGTTGAAGTCGTAATTGGGGTTGTGCAGGTTGCGCCCCTGGTCGCTGCCGCCCTGGCCTACGCGTAGATATGCGCCGGGGCGTTGCTCCAGCATGCAAGAGAAGTCCTCCGACGCGGTCGACGGCATGGGCTTGGTGATCACATGTTCTGGCCCCACCAGCCTGGCTGCGACTTGCGCGGCAAAGGCGGCTTCGCGTTCGGTACTTATGGTGGGCGGGAACAGGCGTGAATACTCCAGCTCCGTGCGCGATCCATGAGCGGCAGCGGTTTGCTGGGCCACTTCGGCAATACGGCGTTCGATCAAATCCTGGATGGACTTGGAGAAGGTGCGCACCGTACCGCCAATCTCGACAAAATCGGGGATGACGTTGCGCGCATCCATATCGCCGCCACGAATGGCGCACAGGCTCAGCACGGCTGCTTCCATGGGGGGCACATTGCGCGGCACGATGTGGTGCAGCGCGGATATCACGTGTGATGCCGCCAGCACCGGGTCAGCCGCCAGATGCGGGTGAGCGCCATGACCGCCGCGGCCAATCACGCGCAGGGTAAACATATCGGCGGACGACAGGCACGCTCCCGGTGCGACGGCTACGGTGCCAACCGGCAGCACGGGCGAGTTGTGCAGCGCGTAAATCTCATCGCAAGGGAATCGCTCAAACAGTCCGTCGGCCAGCATGGCCTGCGCGCCTCCACGGCCTTCTTCCGCGGGCTGGAAGATCAGGTTAACGGTGCCGTTAAAGCGGCGGTTTTTTGCCAGATAGCGCGCTGTGCCCAGCAGCATGGCAGTGTGGCCGTCATGGCCGCAGGCGTGCATCACGCCGGGCGTGCGCGATTTGTGGCCAAAGGTGTTCAGCTCGCACAGGGCCAGCGCGTCCATATCCGCGCGCAGGCCAACGCCGCGTCCGCTGTCAGTGCGCTCGCCTGCAATCACTGCGACGATGCCAGTGCGGCCCACGCCCCGTGTGAAAGGTATGCCCAGCAGGGTCAACTCCATGGCAATGCGCTCGGCGGTACGGTTCTCTTCAAAGCCCATCTCTGGCCACTGATGAAAATCCTGGCGCAGCTCGGTCAGGTGGGCGTGCTCGTCGGGTTGGCGCAGAGCTTCTAAAACGGGGTGAGGGATGGGGGCGTTCATGCAGTCTCCTTAGTGAGTAATACTTTGGGTAATTATTTTTCAATTAAATCATATTGAAAAATTTAAGGAAATTAATTTCCTAATGGATTTCACCAAGGCCCTTTGATGTTGATAGTTCGCAACCTGTCGTGGCTTGGCTGGCTTTCTTGCTATAAAAAACAAAGTGAATTCTTAAGGCAAGTAGGGGCTAGGCGGTGTTTTGGTTGAGACAAGTGCCAAGCGATGGAGCCGCAAAACCCTGCGGGAGTAATTATTTAAATCGAATGAGAATTATTCTCATATAATCCGCCTGTTGCCAGCCCCGGAGCAGGCGCGTTTGCGGATTCGCAGCGCGTGTGTGTTGACCCAGCCAGCTTTTTCTTTTGTTCAACCTCTGTTGTCAGAAAGCTAGGTCTGTGGCTGCTTCTACTTCTGCTTGCACGCGCCGTGCTGCGTCCGCGTCTTCATCGCGTTTTTCCCCATCGCTGACGGATGGCGCTAGCCAGCCTTGGGCGCTTACACCACTGGCGCTGGTTGCGCTGCTGGCTTGTGCCAGTGCACCTGTGGTTGCGCAAACGACCGTGCCTGCGGATACCCGCGTGCTGGTAGCTGCCGCAGATGGGCCGACTATGAAGGAGATGATCGTTAGCGGATCCCGCTACGAGCAAGATCCGGACGAGCTGCCCATGAGCATTGATGTGATTAATGCCCAGCAGATGGAGGAGCAACAGGTGCGCGATATCAAAGATATTGCGCGCGATATGCCCAACGTCTCGGTCAAGCGTGCGCCTGCACGGTTTACTTTGGCATCGGGCTCTACCGGGCGGGACCAGAACGCCGGCTTCAATATCCGTGGTCTGGATGGCAACCGTGTGCTGATGATGGTGGATGGCATCCGTTTGCCACGCAGCTATGTGTTCAGCGCCAATGCCTTTGGCCGCGATTATTTGGATGTGGGCCTGGTGCAGCGGGTGGAGGTGGTGCGTGGCGCTACATCAGCACTGTACGGATCGGATGGCATGGCTGGTTTGGTCAACTTCATCACGACTGAGCCCGGCAACCTGCTCAAAGACGGCAAAACCTTTGGCGGCCGTGCATCTGTTGGCTACGACACCGAGAACACGGGCAAGACCTTGGGCCTGACTCTGGCAGGCAAACCCAATGAGACCGTGGAGTGGCTGCTGGGCGCCAACCTGGGCCGCAGTCATGAGCTCAAAAACATGGGCGACATCGACACGCTGGATAACCGCCGCACCACGCCCAACCCGCAGCGCGACAAAGATGCTTCGCTGCTGGGCAAGGTTGTCGTGCGCCCTAATGCTGACCAGAAACACACCTTCACCGTGGAGCATGTCGATAAAAAGGCCGACTACCAGCTCTATACCGCCCGTGCCGTGCCGCCGTATGCGGCCACCTCGGTTATCGACTCCGCTTCGACCACTGACACGAAGCGTACACGCGGCAGTTGGACAGGCGACTGGGTCAATCTGAGCACGCCGCTGTTTGACGATGTGAAAACCACGCTGAGCTACCAAAACGCCGATTCGCGCGAGTTCATCTACGAGGACCGCTACACCGCCGCTGACCGTACGCGTGATGTGACTTACCAGGAGAAAACCTTGCAGGCCAATGTGCAGGCCAGCAAAGTGCTGCGCAATGGATCCCATCTAGCGCAAAAAATTACCTACGGCGTGGACTACATCCGCAGCGATGTTGAGAATCTGCAAACCGGCCTGGTTCCGCCTGTGGGCGAGACCTATCCGCTCAAGCGCTTCCCCGATACCACTGAATCCAGCTGGGCGCTATACGCGCAAGATGAGATCAATTTTGGGAACTGGACAGTGACGCCCGGCTTGCGTTACGACCATTTCCAGATCAAGGCTGACCAAAAGGGCTTTGCCTCCCAAGCGGTTTCACTGTCGGGCAATGCCACATCGCCCAAATTGGGCGTGATGTACCGGGTGGACCCGGCCTGGAGCGTGTTTGGTAACTACGCGGCGGGCTTCCGCGCCCCTAACGCAGGCCAGGTGAATGCTTTTTTTGAGAACCCGGTAGGCAACTACAAAACTATTCCCAACCCCAATCTCAAGCCTGAAAAGAGCCAGAACCTGGAGCTGGGCGTGCGTGGTCGTCTAGCCAATGTGTCGCTGGATGTCGCGGCGTTTACCGGCCGGTACAAAGACTTTATTGACGACCAGGTGCAGGTGGGCGGTACGGGTAAACCGGGCGATCCGCTGATCTTCCAATCCATCAACCGGGGCAGGGTGAACATCAGCGGCCTCGAGGTCAAAGGCCGCGCCGACTGGGGCCGCATGGCCGGTATTGAGTGGAGCACGCCGTTTGCCTGGGGTCGCACCCAGGGCCATGACCGCACCACGGCAGAGCCGCTTTCATCGATCGATCCGCAGCGCATGACGGTGGGCCTGCGAGCCAACGCTGCGCAGTGGACCGCGCAGCTGGGCCTGAACTACACCCAGGGCAAAAAAGCCCAGGATACGACCAACCCCACGGGTGGCAAGCAGTTCCTCAGCCCTTCGGCCACGTTGGTGGATTTGACGGCGCAGTGGCGCATCCGCAAGGACCTGCGCTTGAACGTCGGCCTCTACAACATTACCGACAAAAAGTACTGGCGCTGGTCGGATGTGCGCGGTGTTGCAGCTAGCTCGCCCACCATCGATTCGTACACCCAGCCAGGCCGCTCGGCCAAGATCAGCCTGGTCGCTGAGTTCTAGGTTTTTAAGAGAAATGTGCTGCTAGCGCCCGGCCATCAGGCGCTAGCAGCTATTCATGAATGAGTAATAACCGCTTGCTTTGTGTACCTCAGAACACTTGCAGGCGCCTGCCATACCACCACGGAGAATCCGCATGACCACCACCACTACTACCATCGCAGCACAAACAAACACGCCCACCGCTTTGACAGCTGAGCAAGCCGCCGATCTGCGCGCCCAATTTGCCGCTCACCGTGCCAAGGGCCTGCGTGCCAAAGAGGCCGCCGAGGCTGCTGGCAGCTCTGAAGGCCAGGCCATTGCCGCGCATGCGCAGCAGCTGATTGCTGACACCGACGGCCTGCAAGTGCGCCCGTTAGGCACCGCCTGGGTAGAGATGCTGCAAGCGCTAGAAGCCTGCGGCACCGTGATGGCGCTGACCCGCAATGTGGGCACCGTGCATGAGCGCAGCGGCACCTATCAAAACGTCAGCGCCGGTGGCGCGATGGGCCCCATGGTGGGTATTGCGCTGGGCGAAGATATTGACCTGCGCCTGTTCTTTGCCGGTTGGCACGCAGGCTATGCGGTAACCGAGCCATCGGCCCACGGCGGCAACAAGGTGCTGCGCAGTCTGCAGTTCTACAACCGCCACGGCCGCGCCTTGCACAAGGTGTTTGTGCGCGAGGCGACGGATCTGGCCGCATGGAACGCGCTGGTCGAGCGCTTTGCTTTGCCTGCAGATACCGCCGCCGCCAGCTTGCCAGGCTTTGATGCTCCCGAAGCGCGTCAGCCCGTGGCCGCTCCGGCAGACAGCAGTATTGACGTACCTGCTCTGCGAACCGCCTGGGCGGGAATGAAGGACACGCACGAGTTTTTCAGTGTTATCAAAAAGGCCGGTGCCGAGCGCCAGCAGTCCTTTCGCCTGGTGCAAGGCCAGTTTGCCTACCCACTGGAGAAGGGCGCTGTGACCCAGTTGCTGAATGAGGCATCATTTGCCGCCACGCCCATCATGGTGTTCGTCAGCAGCGGCGGTTGCATCCAGATTCACAGCGGCCCGGTCAAGCGCATTGAACCCATGAGCACGCCTTCTGCCGAATGGATCAACGTGCTGGATGAGAAGTTCAACCTGCACCTGCGCACCGATTTGATCGCAAACGTTTGGTTGGTGGAGAAGCCCACTAGCGATGGCATCGTCACATCGGTAGAAGTGTTTGATGAATTTGGCGACCTGATGGCCATGTTCTTTGGCGCGCGCAAACCCGGCAAGCCTGAGTTGGCTGGCTGGCGCGAGCTGGCTAGCGGCCTGCCACGCCAAACGGCTGAGGCCGTAGCGGCATAAGGAGGCAGCCATGGCCCAGATCAACCGCAGGCACTGCCTGCTGGCAGCCACCGGCGCTGCCTTGATGCCTTTTAGCCAGCTAGCGACTGCCCAGCAGGCGCCAGCAGCTACTAAAGCAGTAGCAGACGCAGGCGCTAAAGCCGTGCTGCAGCCTTTTATCAACGCTCAACCTGCGCAAGCGGCCAAGCGGTTGATCACGCTGAGTGGTGCGCTGACTGAGATCGTCTACCAGTTGGGCGCCCAATCGCTCCTGGTGGGCAGCGATACGACAAGCAACTACCCTGATGCAGCCAACCACATGCCCAAGGTGGGTTATGTGCGCCAGTTGGCGGCGGAGGGGGTGTTGTCTCTCAAACCTGACACCGTGATCGGTACCACTGAGGCGGGCCCCCCTGTGGTGCTGCAACAGGTGGCGCAGGCTGGTGTGGTGATTGCGCTGGTGCAGTCGGATCACACCTGGGATGAAGTGCTGCGCAAGATTGCTCTGGTAGGCCAGGCCACTGGCAAGCAGGCTCAGGCCACGCAGCTGGCGCAAAGCCTGCAGGCACAGTGGGATGCCACGCAGGCCCAGGTGCGAGCTGCCGTCGCTGCAGGCCGCGCACCGCGCGCGTTGTTTGTGCTGTCACACAGTGGATCGCCGCAGGTGGCGGGCCAAGGCACGGCGGGCGATGCACTGCTGCGCCTGGGTGGTGCGAGCAATGTGATGCATGGCTTTGGTGGCTACCGTCCGCTGACGGCCGAGGCCATGGCACAGGCTGCGCCGCAAGTCATTGTGACAACCACGCAAGGCATAGAGGCGGTGGGAGGGGAAGCCAAGTTCTGGGCGCGCCCAGAGCTTGCGCTGACCCCGGCCTACAAAACCAAGGCGCTGATTGCGGTTGAGGCCAGCCAACTACTGGGCTTTGGCCCACGCCTGCCTCTGGCTGTGCAAACCCTGCACCAGGGCCTGCAGGCCATCAAAGCATGAGCGAGAGCTTGCGCGTGAATGCGGCTAGTGCTGCGCGCCACCGCGTTGCAGTGCAGGCAGCGGCGCAGCCCGCATCTGCGTCTGCTATCAAAACCGCAGCTGCTAGCGCTTGCCCAGCAGACGCTAGGCGCGTATTCCGTCTTAAAAAACAGCAGGCTATTGGCTTGATGGCCTTGCTGGCGCTGGCAGCCTTTGTGTTTGCTGCGGGGCAGGGTGCTTTTGCGATTGATGCGGCGCGCCTGCCTGCTATCAGCTGGAACGCCTTGTTGCACTGGTGGCAAGGCGGCGTGGGCATGGCGAGTACCGAGCAGCAGGTATTTGCCACCATCCGCCTGCCGCGCCTCATCATGGGCTTGGCGGCCGGTGCGGGCTTGGGTCTGGCGGGCGCATTGATGCAAGGGCTGTTCCGCAATCCGCTGGCCGACCCTGGTTTGATTGGCGTGAGCAGTGGCGCAGCCTTGGCGGCAGCGGCGCTGATTGTGATGGGCGCGCTGTGGTTCCCCAGCGTGCCGCGATCGCTGGGAAGCTGGCCGTTGATGCTGACCGCATTTGGCGGCGGCTTGGTCACCACCGGCCTCATTTACGGGCTGGCGCAAAGCGGCGGCGGTACACGCATTGGCGTAATGCTACTGGCCGGAGTAGCTATCAACGCGTTGGCCATGGCGGGCCTGGGGCTGCTGAGCTTTCTATCGACCGACGAGCAACTGCGCAACCTGCAGTTATGGCTGATGGGGAGCCTCGGGAGCACACGCTGGCCCGTGGCGCTAACCGCCTGCGCGGTGGTTGCTGTGGCCATGGCGATTGCCATGCGGCTGGCGCAACCGCTGAATGCCATTGCATTGGGCGAGGCGCAGGCAACGCTGATGGGCGTGGCGGTGGAGCGCAGCAAGCGCATATCCGTCATCGTGGCAGCGCTGGTGGTGGGGTGCATCACGGCGGCTTGCGGCATGGTGGGCTTTATCGGCCTGGTAGCGCCGCACTGGGTGCGGCTGGTTGCAGGGCCAGACCACCGCGTGGTGCTGCCGGCATCGGCCTTGCTGGGGGCAGCCATGGTGGTGTTTGCCGACGCGTTTGCGCGCACCGTCGTCGCCCCGGCCGAGCTGCCGCTGGGCGTGCTGACTGCCTTGGTCGGTGTACCGCTGTTTTTAGCCATGCTGCGCCAGTTCAGGCGTCAACTTTAAAGCGCGATTGCCAAGTATGTTCAAGTCTTTTAAGTCGCTAGCGCCTGTTGTGCGGTCGCCAGTAGCTATGCAATCAGTAGCGGATGACATCGATCCCAGTGCAAGCTGGCAGTTGCTGCAACTGGGTGTGGGGGTGCCTGGCGGCGGGCATTTGGTTACAGTCAATGCGCACATCGCGCCTGGGCGGCTGACCGCTATCCTGGGGCCTAACGGTGCGGGTAAATCCAGCTTACTGAACACCTTGACTGGCCAATGGCCCAAGCAAGGCGGCCAGCTGCTGCTGGATGGCAAGCCACTGGGCAATTGGCCTGCCGCAGCGCTGGCCCAGCGCCGCGCCATGATGATGCAAGACGGCGCGGTTGCCTTTGACTTTAGCGTGCAGGAGGTGGTGGAGCTGGGCCGCTACGCCCACCGCCTGGCGCCCAGCAGCGACGAGGCCGGCATCGTGGCTGCTGCCATGGCTACGACTGAAGTTACCCACCTGGCCCATCGCAGTGTGCAAACCCTGTCTGGCGGCGAGCGCGCCCGCACTCACCTGGCACGCGTGTTAGCGCAAATCTGGCATGGCCCGGCTAACGGCTTGCCGCGCTGGCTGCTGCTGGATGAGCCCACTGCAGCCATGGACCTGGCCCATCAGCACCGCACCATGGCGCTGTTACGCGAGTGGGCGGCAGCGCAGGGCGTGGGCGTTATCACCGTGGTGCACGATTTGAATTTGGCGCTGCGCTACGCCGACGATGTGCTCATCGTCCACCAAGGCGGCGCCCTGTGCGGGCCGGTGCACGAGGTGCTGACACCGCAAAGCATTGCCCATATCTGGGGTGTTGGTTGCTTTGCCGCGCAGGCACCGGATGGAACGCAGCAGTATTTGTTTTCGGGCTCTTGATAGACAGTGCTGCTGGCGCCCGTTGCCTTTGACCGGGCGACGGATGCTATCAACTGCGTGGTATCTCGCTACATTGCGCGGCAGCTTTGTCAGGTAAAACGGCTAGGTAAGCGATATGTCTTGGCCCGCCATCAATCCAGTGGCGAATCCTCAGCCGTGCAGGCACGTTTGAGCGAGGTAGCCTCATACTCCAGCGTTTGCTTGAGCGATCCGCCCAGTAGCTTGGCATCGATATGCAGATGAAAGTTGCCACCGGTGTTCACCTGGTTGGCCTGTGCAGTCAGCATCTTGCCGCAGGTCACCGTCCACTCCTTGGTGTTCTTGCCCACCAGCTTGCTGTCCTTGATACGGCACTGGCTAAAGTGCTGAGACAGCAATTGGTCTGGGTACAAAAAACCATCTTTGTCCATTTGATCGGTGCCAATACAACGATCTTTGGTGCGCGGTGGCTTGGCGGGCTTGTTACCGATCGCGGATTTGGTCTCCGTAACGGAGTAGGCGCCGGGCTGTGCGGCCTGAGCAGAGGTGCTAGTCAACAGTACTGCCAGTAACGTGGCGCAGCTTGCGAGTAGGGAGAGCGCTTTCATGGATATTTCCTGGCCCGCAGGACATCAACTGGTTGCGGGCAATATGGATTTATAGCAGGCTGGCTTAACGTTTGCGACTGTGCAATGCAACAACGTGTGGAGCCATGCTGATTATGCTCGGCGGTTGCTTTTTGACTCTTGGCGTGGGTTGTGGGGCCTGCACAGTCCACTTGTACTTACACAATGCGCGCGAGCGTGATCATCGGTGATGGTGACCTGTAGCTGAAACGGCCGCAAGGCGGATTTGGATGGTGCGTCAAAATCCAGCGCAAGGCAGACGCTGTGTATCCAGCTTTCAGTAATGCCTTGTTTTGCCATTTGCAGCCGTAAGCGATCGCTAAGCAGGCGAAGATTGCTATCAAAAACTGGGTTTGCAGGCGCCATGGCCGCTGGCCAAAGATGCATGGTGACTTGCGACGTACCTTGATGCAAGGCATGCAGGCACAGCATGCCAATGCTCCAGTAGCCGTTGATATCGTTGTTGCGGCTCATCGCATGGCCCGCAAGGCCGGATGCAATGTTTTTCAAGTCTTTTCTGCGGGCCATGGCCTCAAGTTGTGCGGGATTACTCGTCTTCCTTCAAATCCTGCAATACCACCGCCGCGATCTCTTCAATCGACTTGTGTGTGGTGGACAGCCATTGGATGCCTGCACGGCGCATCATCGACTCGGCTTCTGCGACTTCGTTGCGGCAGTTTTGCAGGCTGGCGTATTTGGAGTCGGGGCGGCGTTCGTTGCGGATTTGCGAGAGGCGGTCAGGCGAGATGGTCAGGCCAAAGATCTTCTTTTTGTGAGGCAGCAGGGCGGGGGGGAGTTGCTGGCGGTCAAAGTCTTCGGGGATCAGCGGGTAGTTGGCTACTTTCAGACCAAACTGCATAGCCAGGTACAGGCTGGTGGGGGTTTTGCCGCTGCGGCTGACGCCCACCAGGATCACATCGGCGCCAGCCAGGTCATGGTTGGTCTGGCCGTCATCGTGCGCCAGGCTGAAGTTAATCGCCTCCATGCGGTCAAAGTACTCTTTGCTCTCGCTGATGTCGGTAAAGCGGCCAATGCGGTGGTGTGATTTGGCGCCCAACTCCTCCTCCAGCGGTTTGACGAAGGTGGCGAACATATCCATCACCAGGCCTTTGCAGTGTTCGTGCACTACGGCCACCGTGTCGGGCTCGACCAGTGTGGTGAAGACGATGGGCTTTTTACCCTCTTGCTCGGCCGTGTGGTTGATCTGGCGCACGGCTTGGTGGGCCTTGTCCACGGTGTCTACAAAGGGCAGGCGCACCGCACGGGTAGTGATGTCGAACTGCTTCATGATGGCGCGACCAAAGGTTTCGGCTGTCACGCCTGTGCCATCAGAGATAAAGAAAATGGTGCGTTGGTGCATATTGAGATGCTGGGGATATCGAACCCAGGGTTAACCAAGTAACAAGCAAACTGCCGGCGAGGCGCCTACAATGGCGCCCATTATTCCGAATTTACCGCATGTACTCCGGCCTACAAGTACAAATACAAAGCCAGATTCCTGAGCCAGCAGTGGCCGGGAAGGAGTATTTGCATGCGCGTCACCTGCCAGCAACGGGCGGTGGGCGTAACTGCCAGTTTTTAAACTCCGGAGCTTCACCATGTCTAACCTCTACAGCCAGGACGCCCTGGTCGTACCGTTTGAGAACCTGAGAATGACTGACGTCGAGGTCGTAGGCGGCAAAAACGCCTCGCTCGGCGAAATGATCTCGCAACTGCCACAGGGCGTGCGCGTGCCGACTGGCTTTGCCACCACGGCCCACGCCTTCCGCCAGTTTCTGGCTTTTGAAGGCCTGGCTGGCAAGATCAGCGCCAAACTGGCGGCGCTGAATGTGGATGATGTGCGTGCCCTGGCCCAAGTGGGAGCCGAGATCCGTGCCATGGTGGAGAAGCAGCCTTTCCCGGCTGATCTGGATGCCGCGATCCGCGAAGCTTTCATTACGCTGCAAGCGGGCAATACCGATGCGTCCTTTGCCGTGCGCTCGTCTGCCACAGCTGAAGATCTGCCTGATGCATCGTTTGCTGGCCAGCAAGAGACTTTCCTGAACGTGGTGGGCATTGAAGATGTGCTGCACAAGATGAAGGAAGTGTTCGCATCGCTCTACAACGACCGTGCCATCAGCTACCGTGTACACAAGGGCTTTGAGCACGATGTGGTCGCGCTGTCGGCAGGCGTGCAGCGCATGGTGCGCTCGGACAAGGGTGCAGCAGGCGTTATGTTCACCATCGACACTGAATCTGGTTTTGACCAGGTGGTGTTCATCACATCCAGCTACGGCTTGGGTGAGACAGTGGTGCAGGGCGCTGTGAACCCCGATGAGTTCTACGTGCACAAGCCCATGCTGCAAGCGGGCAAGCAAGCGCTGATTCGCCGCAACCTGGGCAGCAAGCTGATCCAGATGGTGTTTACTACGCCGGAAGAGAAAGCTGCTGACGGCAAGCTGGTGAAAACCACTGATGTGACTCCTGAGTTGCGCAACCGCTACTCGCTGACCGACGCCGAAGTGCAAGAGCTGGCGCAGTACGCGCTGGTGATCGAAAAGCACTACGCCCGCCCGATGGATATTGAGTGGGGCAAGGACGGTACTGACGGCAAGCTCTACATTTTGCAAGCTCGCCCTGAGACGGTGAAGAGCCAGTCCAAAGGCCAGGCTGAGCAGCGTTACAAGCTCAAAGGCACCGGCAATGTGTTGGCTGAAGGCCGCGCTATTGGCCAAAAGATTGGCACCGGCCGCGTGCGCATGGTGTCTGACATCTCGCAAATGGACCAAGTGCAAGCTGGCGACGTGCTGGTGACCGACATGACCGACCCGAACTGGGAGCCGGTGATGAAGAAGGCTGCGGCCATTGTGACCAACCGCGGTGGTCGTACCTGCCACGCTGCCATCATCGCGCGCGAGTTAGGTATTCCCGCGGTTGTGGGCTGTGGCAACGCTACTGATCTGCTGAAAGACGGCACCTTGGTGACCGTGTCTTGCGCAGAAGGCGACACTGGCCGCATCTATGACGGTTTGATCGAGACTGAGGTGACGGAAGTCAAGCGCGGTGAAATGCCGCCGATCAAGACCAAGATCATGATGAACGTAGGCAACCCGCAACTCGCCTTCGACTTTGCTCAACTGCCTAATGATGGTGTGGGCTTGGCGCGTCTGGAGTTCATCATCAACAACAACATTGGTGTGCACCCCAAGGCGATTCTGGACTACCCACAGATCGACGCCGACCTGAAGAAGGCTGTTGAATCCGTGGCCCGTGGCCATGCATCGCCTCGCGCTTTCTATGTAGACAAGATCACCGAAGGCGTGGCCACTATCGCCGCAGCGTTCTACCCCAAGCCTGTCATCGTGCGCATGTCCGACTTCAAGTCGAACGAATACCGCAAGCTGATTGGCGGCAGCCGCTACGAACCCGATGAAGAGAACCCGATGCTGGGCTTCCGCGGTGCAGCACGCTACATCTCCAAGGACTTCGGTGAAGCCTTCAAGATGGAATGCGAAGCATTGAAGCGCGTGCGCAACGACATGGGTCTGACCAACGTCAAGGTGATGATTCCCTTCGTGCGTACTTTGGGCCAAGCCAAGCGCGTAACCGAGCTGCTGGCCGCCAATGGCCTCCAGCGTGGTGACAACGGCCTCGAAGTCATCATGATGTGCGAAGTGCCATCGAACGCCATTCTGGCTGAAGAGTTCCTTGAGTACTTCGATGGCTTCTCGATCGGATCGAACGACCTGACCCAGCTGACCCTGGGCCTGGACCGTGACTCGGGTCTGGAGCTGCTGGCGGCTGACTTTGACGAGCGCGACCCTGCCGTCAAGAAGATGCTGGAGCGTGCCATTAGCGCCTGCCTGGCACAAAACAAGTACGTGGGTATCTGCGGCCAAGGCCCATCGGATCACCCTGACTTTGCTCAATGGCTGGCCGACAAGGGTATCGCCTCAATCTCGCTCAACCCTGACAGCGTGATTGATACCTGGCAGCGTCTGGCTGCCAAGTAATACGCGCCTAGACATTGCTGCAAAAAGCCAGTCGAAAGACTGGCTTTTTTTGTGTGTTAACGCCCTATGGGTAGGCGCTGTTAGCTATTAAATTGATAAAAAATAAAAAGGCATGTTCAACGCGAACATGCCTTTTTACGTGGCGAAAAATCAGCGCCTTGGAGCAGTGCTAGCCTGGATCAAGCAGCCGTCAGCGCGCCTGCCTGGGTCAGCTTGTCAGCTACCAGCAACTTGGCCATATCAGCCTGCGACATGATGCCCAGCTCCTCGGCCACGACGGCAATGCGCTTGCCATTAGCGATGGCGGTCTTGGCAATCTGGGCTGCTTTTTCGTAGCCGATCAGTGGGTTCAGCGCCGTCACCAGGGTCACAGATTCAGCAATGCGGGCATCCAGCAGCGCTTCGTTGGCCGCAATGCCTTCCACGCAGTTCACTTGCAAAGTCTTGCAGGCGCTGCACAGGTGGGTCAGGCTTTTGTGCAGAGCCCAGGCCATCAGTGGCTCAAAGGCGTTCAGTTGCAGCTGGCCCGCTTCTACGGCCATGGTAATGGCGGCGTCGTTGCCGATCACTTCAAAGCAGACCTGGTTCATCACCTCGGGGATCACCGGGTTCACCTTGCCCGGCATGATGGAGGAGCCTGCTTGGCGTGCGGGCAGCTTGATGTCGCCCACACCGGCTTGTGGGCCAGAGGATAGCAGGCGCAAATCATTGCTAATCTTGGACAACTTGACGGCAACGCGCTTCAAAATTCCGGAAATATCGGCAAAAGATCCGGTATCGCCAGTCGCAGCGATTAGGTTGCTTGCCTTGACCACAGGCACGCCAGAAAGCTCAGCCAGCGCCTTGATCACAGAATCAGCGTAACCCACGGGGGCGTTGATGCCGGTGCCAATGGCAGTTCCGCCCATGTTCACTTCGGTCATGAGGTAGGCGGATTCACGCAAACGCTTTTCATCGTCGGCGATCATGGCGGCAAAAGCGGCAAACTCCTGGCCCAGCGTCATGGGCACAGCGTCTTGCAATTGTGTGCGGCCGATTTTCAGTATGGAAGTGAATTCGCTGGCCTTGGCTTCAAAAGCACCACGCAGCTCGGCCAAGGCGATCAACAGCTTCTGCACACCTGCATAGGTGGCGAGCTTGACGGCAGTGGGGTAGGCGTCGTTAGTGCTTTGTGAGGCGTTGACGTGATCGTTCGGGTGAATCACGTCGTAGGTGCCTTTGGGCAATCCCAAGTGCTCCAAGGCACGGTTGGCGATCACCTCATTGGCGTTCATATTCGTGGAGGTACCAGCGCCGCCTTGAATGACGTCGACCACAAACTGTTCATGGAGCTGACCGGCGATCAGATCGTCACAGGCTTGGGAAATAGCGGTGGCTTGCTTGATGTTGACAGCGCCGAACTGCAGATTGGCCTGGGCTGCGGCCTTTTTGACAAAGGCGAATGCGCGGATCAGCTCGGGCATGTTTGCCACCGAATGGCCGGTGATTGGGAAGTTCTCCACGGCGCGCGCGGAGTGAACGCCCCAGTACGCGTCGGGAGGGATGGTCTTGATGCCGATGAAGTCTTGTTCTTGACGCATGGTCAACTTTCGAGAGAGTGGAGTATTGGGTGGGTTGCGCGTAGCAGCCAGGGCTGGTGCATGCACATGCTCCAGCCTTGCACAGACGTGGCAACGCCCTGGACCCAAGATTTACAGCAGCATTCTCGGGGCAGGGCATTAGACGCAATTATGGATTCAAGTTATGCATGGCGCTTAACGTTTCATGCATAACGTTTGCCTGAGCGTAAATTTGATATCTAAAGTTGTTAAAAGCTATTAAAAGTAGCTATAAATCGTTTTGTTTGAAAATTTCAGAAGTTGCGTTTGATTTTATTTCGCACCAAAATAGTGCGAGATAAGGTGAATTTGCTCTTTTATGGTCAGTTTTTTGCCAGAGAGTGCTGAGTTGGGCGGGGTGTGGCATGGCTAGCACGAGCGCCGCTGGGTGGGGCTGGCAAGGGGCGAGCCTCGTCTTTGTAAATCGTAGAGGCGCGGTGGAGGTGATGCGTCGTGGCCATGAGCGGCGGCTGGGGCCTGAGTTCTATTTCAAGTGGCTCCACCAAGGCCAGCGGCTATAGACCGTGCCAGGTATCTGCCTGCGGGAGGCCAGTGTTGCCTGTATCTGATTCGCCCTTCAGCTTGCAAGATTTGCTTTATACGGACGGGCAAGCCTCAATGAGTCATCCGAATAGGGTGTGTTTGGCTGCCATCGAGGGTGATTGAATGGCTCGTGTTTACGCTTGCAAGCTCGCGAGAAACTGCGCCACTATCCGGCGGCTCTCTGCAAGGTTCTGGATCTTTTCATCTAGTTTTTTGAGTTCGCTGCAGAGCGTCGTTCGTATCTCGTCGCATGGCATGAACGAGGCCTGGTCGTCGACCATGCACGGCAATAGCACGCGTATAGCCTCCACTTTCAACCCCGAAGCACTTAACAAGCGTATACGTAAAGCCGCCTGAACTTCTGCATCCCCATAGTCGCGGTAACCAGCTTGTGTGCGTGCTGGGCGCAGCAGGCCTTCCTGCTCGTAATAGCGCAGCATTCTTTCGCTGATGGCCGTACGAGTTGCCAGCTCTCCTATGCGCATAAAGCTTCTCCGTTTGTTTGCTTGACCTTGACAGCGCTGTCAGGGAATAGTCTACGCACTCCACAACTGGAGAGAAAAAATTGAACCGTATTGACTCTGTAAAACCGCAGTCTTTCTGTGTGCAACGCAATGCGCGCGACGCCACCGCGGAGGACTTAATCCCGCTTGCTTTCGCTGGTTACGCGCACTTTACGGCTCTGCAAGTGCGTAGCGGTGGTGTGCGTGGCCTTGACTTGCACCTGAACCGATTGCGCAGTGCTTCGCAATCCATGTTTGGCCAAGCCTTGCTCGATGAGACCGTGCGCAACGCAATACGAGCAGGCATTTCTGCATCGCCGTCTGATTGTTCCTTGCTCGCCACAATGTATTCATCTACAGGTGAATTTACGGCAGAGGCAACGGGGAAGCCCCCAGAGATCCTGGTTCGTACGATGGCTCCTTCATCCGGGCCTGGCGGGCCTCTGAGCTTGGCCGTGTTTGAGTACGAGCGCATCCTGCCCGAGATCAAGCATGTGGGTGAAGTCGCGAAGACATGGTTTATGCGCCAAGCTGCTGCGCAAGGGTTTGATGATGCTGCGTTTGTTGATCGTCATGGGCGATTCAGCGAAGCATCTATTTGGAATCTTGTCTTCTGGGATGGCCATGCTGTGGTGTGGCCCGAGGCCGCAATGCTGCGTGGTACGTCTATGGGTATCGTCATGCGGCAACTTGAGCGCTTAGGTATCCCGCAGCGCCACCAGATAGTTACGCAACATACGCTGAGCCAAATTGAAGGTGCTGCGGTAATGAACTCTTGGACGCCGGGTATTGCGGTGCGCAAACTTGGCGCTGCAGTCATCCCGTCTGCACCTGATTTCATCGCACTCTTGCACAAAGCTTATGGCGCTGAGCCTTTGCTGAAGCCTTAGTTAAAGCCGGCTGATGGCGCTTGGGTGAGGGCTGCGCTTGCACTTGGGTGCTATGGATAGGTGGCGCACAGCAAGAGGCTAGGTAACGCAGTTCCTGTGGATTGAATTGATACCTTAATGCTCTAGCGCCCGTCAGATGGGCGCTAGTAGCTATTAATTTTGATTTTTATAGTGCAGGGTTTTGTGACAACGCGCATGGCTGGCCTGGCCTTTACCTCGCTGCGAGCTGTGCGTCTGCAGCTAGCGTGCAGGCATTGCCCTGGCGCAGGCAGGGGAGTGGAGACCTCGCCAGCGCTATCGGCTGTCCACCGGTGTGATTTCAGGTGTCGTTAGTTTTTTGGGGAGCGGTTTGCACACTGGCGCAGGCTCGGGCAGGGGTTTGCCTGCAACTTTGGCCTGCTCGCGGGCCTTTATGCGGCGGATTTGTTCGGACTGGGCCTCTGCGTCCATTTTTTCGTCGCAGTAGGGCAGTGGCTTGAGGCTGGCGGCCTTGGCGGTGGATTTTGCATTCAGTGTGGCTAGCTCGTCCATGCGTTCCTTGTTTTTTGGGAGGGTTGCAGGTGCTGGTGGCGCGGCCATGTCCGCGCTGGCGGATGCAGATGTGACGGCCGAGGCGTCAGCTTGGATGTCACCTGGAGAGCCAGAAGTGTGGGCGATGGCTGCCGGTGGTGTTGGGCGCTGGGCGGGCGGGCCACTGGCCGATGCAGGCGCTTGGGCGGGTTCCGGCGCAGATGCTCCGGAGCCTGTGGGGCTGAATCGGTGGCTGTCTTTGTCACTGTTGCCAGTGTGCGGCTGGGCGGCTGGTGCCTGTCGGCGCTCTTGAAGTGCTTCTGGTTTGATCGTTTCAGGCGCCCGAATGGCGGGCGTTACAGCCATTTTTTCTTCGGTATGCTCTGCTTCGCTCGCCGTAGCTGCCGCATTGGCGGCGATGGGGGCAGATTCGGTCGATGGTGCGGGCGTTGGCGCGCGTGGTGCGCTGGCGGGGCTGTCCAGCTGAGGGGCACCGGGTTCATTCAGGTGCTGCAGGGTGAGCAGGCCGACCAGGCCGAGGGCGGCCAGGCTGCCCAGGGCGTTGCGCAGCCAGCGCCGGTCGTTGGCAGGTTCGCCGTTAAACGTGCTTTGTAAGCTGGGCGCGGCTTGCAGCGCAGTGGGCTCTGCAGCGTCTTGGGGCGTGGCTGCTGCGCGTTGCGCTGCTTTTGTTTGGGCGTAGGCCAGTACGCGCTCGCTGCTGGCAGTGCTGGGGCCGCTGGCGCTCGCGTCCTCGGCGTTGGCGCGGTGGTAGAGCTTTACGAGCACATCCTGCTCGCGGTTGCCCGGCGGGTTGCTTTCTGCTGGATGGTGTGAGGTGCGTCGGTCAGTCATGCGGGCACCTGTTGGGCTTCGGTATTGTCTGCGCCCAAGGCTTGGCGCAGTTTGCTGCGGGCGTAGCGCAATCGGCTTTTGGCGGTCTCGGCCGTTACGCCGGTGGCGCTGGCGATGTCGGCCACGCTCAAATCGCCTTCGGCTTGCAGCAAAAAGGCTTCGCGCTGCTCGGAGGGTAGTTCTGTCAGGGCTCCGAGCAAAGCGCGGGCCAGGTCTTTGCGCCCCAGCAGTTGCTCGGGGTTAAAGCCGGAGTGGGCGAACAAGGTTTCTGCCAGTTGCATGCCTTCGAGCGTCTCCGCATCCAGGCTGGTGTGGGTTTTGTGGCTGCGCCAGTGGTCCACCAGTTTGTGATGGGCCAGGGTGAAGGCCCAGGTGCTGAACTTGGCTCGGGGCTGGTAGCGCGGGGCGGCGTCCACCACGGCAAACCAGGTTTCTTGGGCCAGGTCATCGGCCAGAGCGGCATTGCCAGTGTGGCGGTAAAAGTAGCGCCAGATACGGGGGCTGTGGCGGGTGTACAGCGGCGTAAACGCAGCGGCATCGCCCCTGGCGTAGGCCAGCATGAGCGCTTCGTCGGTGCGGTGGTCGTTGTCTACCATCCCGCCGATTATGCAAAGACCGGCGTGGGCCGTACTGCGCTGTGGAGAAAATCGTACAGCTAAGGAGCGCAGCGGCCTGGGCATCACTGGCCGTATCCAGCCATTAGTAGCGGGGTGGATCGGGTACATAGCCGCGCTGTGGATCAGCGGGGAAGGCATTGGGGCTGTGCTCGCGCGCGGGGCGGCTTGCGCGGATCACGCCTTTGGCAACCAGGTTAGCGTAGCTGTCGTAGCGAATGCGCACGATCTGCTCGGGCTGCTGGCTGGCGCTGTCAAAGCTGGTGGTGCGGCTGTGTGAAGACTCTAACGCGCCGTGGCCGGTGCCCAAGCTAGGTGAGCGAGCCGCCATGCTGGTGGTTTTGTCTGCCTGCGCTGCAGGTACGCGTTTGGAGTTGGGCTTGGTGATGGCTTCGGATTCCATGGCGATGTCTGCGGCAGCAGGTGCTGCGGACTCGGTAGCTGGGGATGCAGGCACGGCGGGGGCTGTTGCCGCAGAAGGAGCTATGGGCGCGGGCAACGTACCTGCTTGCGGGGTGCTGTCGGCGGTGGATTTGTGGGCGGCGTTGCCTGGGCGATCATCTTGCGGCTGGCTGCGGCGCGTAACTGGGGGCATGGGGAGCACGGGTTCGGGCATGCGCTCGCGGAACAGGGCGACTCCGATGACACCCACATCGCGCGAGCGGCCGGTACGGCTGGCATAGGAGGCTTCGCTTTCGGAAAAGTAGAACGCTGCTACTTGCGCTTGGCTTTTGCGCCAGCCGGTGATGGAGCCGTTCTGGTGCGGAGTAAACACATAGCCGACATCTGGTGCGGCCGATGCAGTTTGGCCGTTGAGCACGTTGACTCCATCGATGCTGATCACCGCCAGAATGCGGCGGCCGGTGTGGTTGGTGATGTCAATGGCGTAGTTGGCGCCGGGGCGGCCTGCTACCCAGTACTCGCCCTGGTGCTGGTAGATGGGTAGGCGCTGGCCGCTGTTGCGCTCTACCAGTTGCACACCGGCCAGTGGAGTGGCCTGGCTGATGCTGGCAAAAACCAGCCCGGCAGCGAGCAGGGGTGCGGTGAAAATGCGGCTGTGCGAAGAATGGCGCAGGGCGGTAAGGCTGGGCATGGTGGCTTGCTCCGGTAGTAAAAGGTTGGCGGTTACTGAATCGGTGCAGGCGTACGGATGGGGTTAAATACTTGATCTGGATTTGTATGCGTTTGTAATGCCTTGATGCCGTAAAGCACAACGCCCCGGGTTAACGGGGCGTTGTAGGTATCAGGGGTTTATATAAAAAATCGCCTCTAGCGCCCAGCGGGCGGGCGCTACCAGCTCACTTTTTTGTGACGAGTGAGCAGGTGCTCTTAGACAGCGGCTGGAAGGCTTTATCGCCGGGGATGGTGTCCAGAATCTTGTAGTAATCCCAGGCGCCCTTCGACTCTTTGGGTGTCTTCATCTGCGCCAGGAACATATCGTGCACCATGCGGCCATCTTCACGCACAAAGCCGTTTTGCGCGAACATGTCGTTGATCTTCATCTTTTTGAGCTGGTTGGTCACGGCCACACCTTCATCGGTGCCCGCGGCTTCAATCGCCTTCAAGTACTGGGTGGTGGCGGAGTAGATGCTGGCCTGGTTCATGGATGGCATCTTCTTCATGCGGGCTTGGTACTTTTTGGACCAGGCTCGGGATTCGTCGTTGCGATCCCAGTAGAAGGCCGTGGCAAAAGTTAGGCCCTGGCCCAGTTGCAGTCCCATGGCGTGGGCATCGTTGATGTAGACGAGCTGGGGCACGAACGTCATGCTCTTGGTCATGCCAAACTCGCGTGCAGCTTTGATGGAGTTAACCGTATCTTGCGTGCCGTTCGCGAGTGCAACGGCCTGCGCTTTAGACGCTTGAGCCTGCATCAAAAACGATGAAAAATCGCTGGCATTGAACGGGTGGTAGACCGTTCCCAGCACTTTGCCGCCACCTTCGTTGACAAAATCGGTCACCGTGGCGGCGGTTACCTTGCCGTAGGAATAGTCCACCGCCAGGATGAACCAGTCTTTCTTGCCCTGTGCCATAACGGCATCGACCGCGGACTTGCCCAGCGAGTACGAGTCCACTGTGTAGTGCACGGTGGTGGGTGCGCAGAACTCGTTGGTCAGGGCTGTAGACAGGGCGCCCGTGCTGATGGCAACCTTGTTGCGATCTTTGGCCAGGGTGAACACGGCGCCCGCGATGGCGGAGTTGTTCAGGTCCATGATCATGTCCACGCCTTCGGCATCCCACCACTGACGTGCCTTGGTGCCGCCAATGTCGGCCTTGTTCTGGTGGTCAGCAAAAATCACTTCTACCGGCTTGCCCAGTACCTTTCCGCCAAAGTCTTCGACGGCCATCTTGGCAGCCTCGACCGAGCCTTTGCCGCCCGAGTCGGCGTACTGGCCGGACATATCGGTCAGCACGCCGATTTTGACTTTGTCGTCCGACAGCCCTGCAGCTTGGGCAGCAAGGCTAGCGCAGGCCAGCATGGCTGCTGCGGCGATGGAGTGGTGTGGTGTCATGTTGGTTTCGCTTTATTAGTGACAGGTTAGTAAGTCTTAGCGCTTGATTATCAAAAGCTACGCTGCATTGCAGCACCGTGCTTCCCCCTAGGGGGTGCCTAAATCAGTCCCATCTGCGACAAAATGGGGGGCTTACCTGCGTACTATCAGCTGATAGCTTTTTTTGTACTTATGCCCACCCCACCCAATACCACAGATACACCCGGCTTTACGCCCATGCGGCTGAATGCCGTCAAGCTGGGTTTGCTGCTGGTACTGGCGGTGAGCACTTTTGGGGTGCTGTACTTTGCGCCGCAGATGGATGCGCGCTGGGGTGCGGGTACGGCCTATCGCTATGCCGCATCGGGCCTGTTGGTGCTTTATGTGGTGCTGGTAGCGCTGTACGCTTGGTATATGCATCGCCACCCCGAAAAGGACGTGCAGTAGCGCTGTAGCCATCCACCATGAGAAAAACCCACAAACTGTTTGCGCTGTACCTGCTGGGCCTGGCCTGCTTTATCGCCCTGATGGGGTGGGCGGAGCATGCCGGTCTGTCGCGCCAGTGGATTGGGCCCATCTTCCTTTTTTTGCCGGTGATGCTGTACGCGGGCATTGGCGTGTGGGGGCGTACAGCGGATTCGGAAGAGTACTACGTGGCCGGGCGCAGCATACCGCCGGTCTACAACGGCATGGCCACGGCGGCAGATTGGATGAGCGCGGCTTCGTTCATCAGCCTGTCAGGTGCGCTGTATGTGCAGGGCTTTTCCGGCACCAGCCAGCAGGCGGGTGGTTTGGCGTATTTGCTGGGCTGGACGGGCGGCTTTGTGCTGGTGGCGCTGTTGATAGCTCCGCAACTGCGGGCGCTTAATTTGTATACCTTGCCCGACTTTTTTCAGCTGCGCTATGGCGGGCGCTGGCCACGGGTGATTGCGGCGTTGGCGGCGGTATTGTGCTCGTTTTCATACGTGGTGGCGCAAATCTATGCAGTAGGTCTGATTGCGTCGCGCTTGACGGGCGTGCAGTTTGAGATTGGCATCATGTTGGGGCTGGGGGGGGTGTTGGTTTGCTCGTTTTTGGGCGGCATGCGTGCGATTACCTGGACGCAAGTGGCGCAGTATGTGGTGGTGTTACTGGCGTTTTTAATCCCTGTATCGTGGCTGGCCTACCAGCGCTTGGGTAACCCGCTTGCGGCGGTGGCCTATACGCAAGAGCTGGACAAGATTGCCGAACACGAAAAAGCACTGCTGAACGACCCGGCTGAGCGCGATGTCGAGATGGTGTATTTGCAGCGCGGCATGGTGTATGAGTCGCGCCTGCGCAATATCCCCGCTGCGCTAGAGGCGGAGCGCGATCGTCTGCGCGAGGTAGTGCACCAATTGCGCATCAGCAATGCTGATCTGGGCCAGGTGCTGGCTGCTGGGCGCGAGCTGGCGGCGCTGCCGCAAGACCAGGCCGTTGCGCGCGAGCAGTGGACTGCCGCCATGCATGAGAACTATGCCCGCGCCCGCCCGCTGGGCGGCATGCCGCAGCACACCGTACCGTATGCAGCCATACCAGGTCTGCCAGAGAGCGCGCAACAGCAAGAGGATATGTCTCGTCGCAATTTTTTTGCGCTGATGTTTTGCCTGATGCTGGGCACGGCAGGTCTGCCGCATTTGCTGACACGCTATTACACCCTGCCCACGCCTGCGGCAGCGCGAAGCTCAGTCGCATGGACGCTGTTTTTCATTCTGCTGCTGTACAGCTGTGTGCCGGCACTGGCTGCCTTGGTCAAGCTAGAGGTGATGCAAACCCTGGTGGGTAGCCATTTTGATGCGTTGCCCAATTGGATAGCACAGTGGTCGCGGGTGGATGGCTCGCTGTTGTCGGTCGAAGATGTAAACGGCGACGGCATTGTGCAGTGGGGCGAGATACGGCTGGGGGCCGATCTCATCATGCTGGCGACACCAGAGTTAGGGCGCTTGCCCTATGTGGTGTCGGGCCTGGTGGCGGCAGGCGGGCTTGCGGCAGCGCTTTCCACCGCTGATGGCCTGCTGCTGACGATTAGCAATGCCCTGGTGCGTGATTTGTACCTGGTGGAGCGGGGTAAATCCGTCACGCCGCAGCAGCGGGTGATTTTGTCCAAGTTCACCTTGCTAATGGTGGCGTTGTGCGCCGCGGCAGTGGCATCGGTGCGCAGCTCGGGCATCTTGGTGCTGGTGTCGGCATCGTTCTCGATTGCGGCATCGGCCTTTGTGCCTGCCATGCTGTTGGGCTTGTACTGGAAGGGTGCTACGCGCAAGGGCGCCGTCTGGGGCATGTTGGCGGGCCTGGGCGTTACGTTGTACTACATGGTGGTCAACACCTCATCGCTGCGCACCTTTGCTTTGGACCACAGCTACCCGGCCCATTTATGGTGGGGCATACAACCCACACAGGCTGCGGTGTTTGGCGTACCGGTGGGGGTGGTGGTGACGTGGGCGGTGAGCTGCTTGTCGCGTCGCAGATCGCGCAAGACATAAAAAAACTGCACCGGGCTTTCGCCTGGTGCAGTGTGCTTTGGTTAAATACGTAAAGCGAGAAGGATTTAAACCTTCAGCAGCTCCACATCAAACTTCAGCGTCGCGTTGGGAGGGATCACGCCGCCTGCGCCGCGTGCACCATAGCCCAGCTCTGCGGGGATGATCAAGGTGCGCTTACCGCCCACCTTCATGCCTTGCACACCTTCGTCCCAGCCCTTGATGACCATGCCCGCGCCCAGAGGGAACACGAAGGGGTCATTGCGGTCCTTGCTGGAGTCGAACTTGGCGCCTTGCTCGCCATTGTTGAACAGCCAGCCGGTGTAATGCACAGTAACTTGTTGGCCCTTGCCAGCTTCTGCACCGGTGCCGACTTCGGTGTCTTCGTACTGCAGGCCGCTAGGGGTAGTAACGTTTGCCATGAATATCCTTTGGTAAATGCGAGCGCCGATCATACCTGCGCGTTATTCGGTCAACAGGGTAAAACACAAAACCCGCATAAAGCGGGTTGGGTGATTAGCGACTTGTTTGCAGCTTACTTTTTGGTTTGTGCGGCGACCCAGCGGGTGGCAAAGGCTTGCACATCTGACAGGCGCTTGAGCAGGTCTTGGCCGGAAGGCGTGACCGTGTACCCATCGCTGTTGTGATCGAGAAAGCCTGCTTCGCGCAGCTCCTTGATACGGGTGTTCAGCGTATTGGGAGTGATGCCACCCACGCTGTCTTGCAGCAGACGGAAGGTCTGCGGATGACCATCACGCAATGCCCACAGCACGCGCAAAGCGTATCGGCATTCCAACCGTTCAAACAGCTGGTTGATGGCGGTATTTTCCTTGGCGCTCATGTATGGTTCTCCTTGCGCTATGTTGAGAGGCAAGAGGATAGCTCTTGCGTTCAATTCCACAATACTCGGCCGCAGCCATAGCTGCGAGAAATATCTGCTACAAGTTTAATAGCTCTTGATCCGCCGTGTATAGGCGCAAGCCCTGAATGTGGCGCAAAGGCCCTATAAGTGTTGCTGAATTGCTACGGTTTTTGAATGCTAAAGCGCCATTGCTGGGGCGCTATAGAGCAATTAGGCAGGTAGATAGGTGCTGCGCCGTCTATAAATTAATCGGTATAGACAATAGCGCGTTCGCCCCGGCAAAGACCAAAAAGCCGCATATTGGCTTGGCGTGCGACCTGAATCGCCAATGTGGTGGGGGCTGATATGGTGGCCAGCACCGGCAGCCCCAGGCGTGCGCATTTGCGCACTAGTTCGTAACTGGCGCGACTGGTCATCACCACGATGCCGGGTTGGCCCAGCAATTGTTGCTGCGCCATATGGCCTAGTAATTTATCGAGCGCGTTATGGCGGCCCACATCTTCCATCACGACTTGCAATTGACCATCGACAGTCGCCCAGCCGGCGGCGTGGATAGCGCCCGCTTGTTGGTTGAGTACCTGTAGTGCGGGCAGTTGAGCAAATGCGGTTTGCAGCTGGGGCAAGCCAAGGGCTGCTGCCCAGTCGGGCAGTTGGAGGCGCTCGGGCACCAGGTCCAGCGCTTCCATTGAATCTATACCGCAGATGCCGCAGCCAGTGCGCCCAGTCAGTGCGCGGCGTTTTTCCTTTAAGCGGGCAAAGCAACGGGTGGCGATGGTGATTTCCACCGCGATACCGGGCGATTCCAGATCGCCCTCGCAAGCCTTGGTGGCAGCTACCTCGATGCCATAGCAGTCAGCCGCACTGTCGATGATGCCTTCAGACAGCGCAAAGCCCAGCGCAAATGCCTCTAGGTTCTGCGGCGTACACATCATCACAGCATGTGATATGCCGTTGAAGACCAAAGCCACCGGAACCTCGGCAGCGATAAGGTCCATGCGCAGCGTGCTGTCACCAAGTGTGAGGACAGTGGCAGGCAGGGGTAGAACGGGGGCGGGTGAGGCGGAATCCATGGCAAGCCTATTTTTGAGTAAAAACAGTGTATAGCGCACCCTGGATGGGTGCGAGATGCTTCTGCATTGATAGCAGTGACGGTAGTGCCAGACCTCAAAACAAACCCCGCTCAGAGGCGGGGTTTGTGTGGGTGTGATCCGCTTAGATGAAGCTGCGCAGCTTGTCGGAGCGGCTTGGGTGCTTCAGCTTACGCAGGGCCTTGGCTTCAATCTGGCGGATGCGCTCGCGCGTCACGTCAAATTGCTTGCCCACTTCTTCCAGCGTGTGGTCGGTGGACATTTCAATACCAAAGCGCATGCGCAGCACCTTGGCTTCGCGGGGCGTCAGGCCATCGAGGATGTCCTTGACCACGTCGCGCAGACCGGCTTGCATGGCTGCATCGACAGGTGCCGTGTTGGCGCTGTCTTCGATGAAGTCACCCAAGTGGCTGTCATCATCGTCACCAATCGGCGTCTCCATCGAGATCGGCTCCTTGGCAATCTTCATGATCTTGCGAATCTTGTCCTCAGGGATCTCCATCTTCTCAGCCAGGATGGATGCATCAGGCTCAAAACCAAACTCTTGCAAGTGCTGGCGGCTGATACGGTTCATCTTGTTGATGGTCTCGATCATGTGCACCGGGATGCGGATGGTACGGGCCTGATCCGCGATAGAGCGGGTGATAGCCTGACGAATCCACCATGTTGCATAGGTCGAGAACTTGTAGCCACGGCGGTATTCGAACTTGTCCACCGCCTTCATCAGGCCGATGTTGCCTTCCTGGATCTTCTTGGCAATCGAGATCACCAGGCGCAAGTTGGCCTCGATCATCTCTTTCTTTGCGTTGCGCGATGCACGCTCGCCGTCGTTCATGCGCTTGTTGATGAGTTTGAGCTCATCAAGTGGCACCACCACGCGGGCTTGCAGGTCGATCAGATTTTGCTGCAGCTCTTGCACGGGCGGGATATTGCGGCCCATGATGGCGCTCCACGGCTGGGTGCCGGCAGCTTCTTTTTCGATCCACTGCAGGTTCAGCAGGTTGGCAGGGAAGAGCGTGATGAACCTCTCTTGCGGCAGACCACACTTGTCCACGATGATCTTGCGCAGGGCGCGCTCTTTTTGGCGCACGCTGTCGACTTGCTCGCGCAGCAGGTCGCAGAGCTTTTCAATCGTCTTGGCGGTAAAGCGGATGGTCATCAGCACGGCTGACAACTCATCCTGCACCTTTTTATAGGTGGCTGTGCCGTAGCCGCCCTTGTCGTAGGCCGCGTGCAACTGCTCGAACAGGCTGTGCAGCTTGTCAAAGCGCGAAAGGGCTTCGTTCTTCAGCTCTTCCAGGCGGCGGGTCATGGCCTTGGAGCCGCCCTTGCCGTCGTCGTCGTCTTCTTCGTCGTATTCGTCGAAATCTTCTTCGGCCACGTAGTCATCGTTCTCGTTAGAGTCCGAGAAGCCGTCCACGATGGTGGAGATGACGACCTTGCCTTGGCGGATTTCTTCGCCCATGGCGAGGATTTCGGCAATCGTGGCTGGCGATGCGCTGATGGCCAGCATCATGTCTTGCAGGCCGCCTTCAATACGCTTGGCGATTTCAATTTCGCCTTCGCGGGTCAGCAGCTCCACCGTGCCCATTTCGCGCATATACATACGCACAGGGTCGGTCGTGCGGCCGAATTCCGAATCCACGGTCGACAAAGCGGCTTCCGCTTCTTCTTCCGCTTCTTCTTCGGTGGTGGCCGATTGTCCGGTGTTGTTCAGCAGCAGTGTTTCGGCGTCAGGCGTTTGCTCGTACACCGCCACGCCCATGTCGTTCAACATGGAGATCACGACTTCCAGCGTCTCGGCGTCCACCAGCTTATCGGGCAAGTGGTCAGAGATCTCGGCATTGGTGAGGTAGCCGCGGGTCTTACCCAGCTTGATCAGAGCCTTCAGGCGCTGGCGGCGGGTCAACATTTCCTCTTCGGTCAGGACTGCCTCGTCCAAGCCGAATTCCTTCATCAGCGCACGTTCTTTGGCCTTGGAGACCTTCATGCGTAGCGGCTTGACCTTTTCTGCAGGAGCGTCGCTGGTGGTCGCGACTTCCACTTCCGTGGTTTCATCGCCTTGCAGATCGTCTTCGATGTCGGAGAAATCAGCATCGTCGTCAAGCTCTTCTGCACCCGCTTTGCCCTTGGCTTTGGCGGCGGTCTTCTTGGCAGCTGCTTTGGGCTTGTCACCGGCAGCCTTGGTTGCCTTGGGCGCAGTCTTGGTTGCAGCCTTGGCCTTCACCGGAGTTTCTTCGTCAGCGGTTTTTTTGGCTGCGCGCTTTTTGGGAGCGGAGGAATTCAGCAGCGCATCGGCGGCGGCCAACAGCTCAGCCTGGGACATGCGTTGTTTACCGGAAATATCGGCTTTCTTATCGGACACGGAGCTAACCTTTTTTGTCGCTGCCTCGGCTTTGGCGGGGGCGGCAGCGCTTGTTTTCACGGTTTTGCCGGGCGCCGCAGAGACCGCTTTGGCCGCTGGTTTAGCGGCTGCGGTTGTGGCTGCGGAGGCCTTGGCACTTTTAGCAGCGCTGGCTTGGGTTGGCGACTTGACGGACTTCGCGGACTTTGTAGCAGGCATGTACACCCTCAGATCAAAGAAAACTCACAAAGAAAACTGGCAAGCGCCATCACCGGCGCATAAATAAAATATGACTGCCTGCCACTACAGGGGCTGGCACGTCACACGAGGCGCAACGCCTCTTGGCAAGATGTCTGGGCGAACATTTGGAGTGCAGTCCTTGCGGTATGTTGGGCACTTGCGCTGGTGGCAAATCACGTAAGTCTTTACGTGGGCCCGGTCCGGAGGTATTGCTGTCGCTCTTGCCGATGCAACAAATATTATACCTTTTTAGCCAATGTCAAGAGGTTGTTGACATTTATTTGTTGACCTGGCGTTTAAGTTGGCCAATACGCTGGAAGTTGCTTTGATAGGTTCTCAGCGCTGCGGGGTCGCTTGATTGGGTAATTAACAGGCGGTTCTGTGCCTCTAACTGATCCAGCACGATGCGGCTGAGCGAGTCACGCAGCTCGGCGCGAATCTCATCCAAGGGCCCATCAATCTGCGCATGATGGCCTTGCATCAGCTGAGTGGCAAATTCTTCAATCATATGGCCGCGCAAATGCTCGCGCAGCACGGCCCAGGATTGCGCGCCGTGCGCCAAAAATTGCTGCTCCATCCAGCCAAACAGCGCGCCGTAGGGGGCGTCTAGCTGGGCCAGGGTCGCGGTGTCCTCAGGCGAGAAGTTCTCTAAAAATGCCATATGCGACAGCAGCAAGCGCGCTGCCTGGTCTTGCCGGGTGACAGCGACGCTGGGCATAGGTGGCTGGGGCACGGGTCTATCCTTCCAATTGCCTTTGCCGCCAAATTTGCTGCGTCCCCCCCAGTTATTGCCCCCGGGACGCTGTTCAAACCCTGTGCGGTGTTGGCCGCCCTGGCCATAGCCATCGGCACGCTGCCCGGGGAAGCGGTCCATTCCGCTGTTGTCTTGCTCCCATGGTGGTGCATCGGCATAGACGGGCATGGCCTCCATCGCGCCATCCCATGCTGGGGCGCTGTAGCTGTTGTTGGCTGTGTTTGGTACGGAGGGGCGCGGTGCTCCGCCTGCGTTTTGGCGGGCTAGCTCTTGCGCAGTGGTCTTCTGCCACAGGCTGTCTAGCTCATGGCTGGGTAGTTGTGCTTTGTCGGCCAGCTCGGCCAGAAGTTGGCGCTTTAAGGCACCATCGGGTAGCAAATTCCATAGCGGACGGGCGTTGCTGGACATGCGCGCACGGCCTTCTGCCTGGCCTAAATCACAGCCATCAGCAGCGGCCTCTAGTAAAAAGCGTGACAGCGGTGTGGCGTCGTGTACGTGACGGGCAAAGGCGTCGGCACCGTATTCGCGCACAAAGCTGTCTGGGTCGTGCTCGGCAGGCAGAAAGAGGAATTTGATGCTGCGCGTGTCCGTTGCATAGGGAAGGGCACCGTCCAGCGCTTTGCGCGCCGCGCGTCGGCCAGCGGCGTCGCCGTCAAAGCTGAACACCGCAGTATCGGTAAAGCGGAACAGCTTGTGTACATGGTCAGGCGTGCACGCTGTGCCCAAGGTGGCTACTGCGTTGGGAAAGCCCAGCTGGGCCAGCGCCACCACGTCCATATAGCCTTCGGTCACCAAGGCGTAACCATGCTCGCGGATGGCGGTGCGGGCCTCAAACAAGCCATACAGTTCGCGCCCTTTGTGAAAGACGGGTGTCTCGGGCGAGTTCAAATATTTGGGCTTCTCATCGCCCAGCACTCGGCCACCAAAGCCAATGCATTCGCCCTTCACATTGCGGATAGGGAACATCACTCGGTCGCGGAAGCGGTCATAGCGCTTGGCATCTGCACCGTTTTCGCCTTCGGCTTCAATCACCAAACCTGCTTCAACCAGCTGGGCATCGTCATACGCGGGGAAGACGCTGGCCAGCGCCCGCCAACCTTCAGGCGCATAACCCAGACCAAAGCGCTTGGCGGTGGCGCCGCTCACTCCTCGGCGCTTAAAGTAGTCAATTGCCCGGGTAGATTGCGACAGTTGCTTGCGGTAGGCGTCGCCGGCCTTTTCCAACAGGTCGGTGAGCGATGTCTGCTTCTCGCGTGCTTGCGCGGCACGCTCGCGCTGCTGGGGGGATACATCGTCCTCGGGCACAGGCAGGCCCACGCTTTGGGCCAAGTCGGTAACTGCTTCGCGGAAGCCCATGCCGGTGTGGTCCATCAAAAAGCCAATAGCATTGCCGTTCTTGCCACAGCCAAAGCAGTGGTAGAACTGTTTGGATGGGCTGACGCTGAACGACGGCGACTTCTCGCCATGAAAAGGGCACAACCCCATGAAGTTGGCGCCGCCTTTTTTCAACTGCACGTACTTGCCCACGATATCGACCACATCGACGCGGGACAGCAACTCTTGGATAAATGACTGGGGGATGGACACGGGAGCTATTGTCCACGATGGCGTTGTCGTACCAGGCCGGGTAGTGGCAAATTCAACAAAGTATTAGTATTATTTTGCTGCAAATTAGATAGCTGCTAGCGCCTGCTGGTAGGGCGCTGAAGGCCTGTTTTTATATAAATAGTGGCCGCGCTGCGGCGGATTTTCGCCCACATGCGCCCAAGGGCAATCACCCAGTCATTTGCAATTTTCATGTCAGCCAGCTGTGGCAGAGTAGTTGCAAAGGAGACAAAGATAAATGACAAGCATGTACGACACGCAGCTCGCGCGCAACGAAGCCAACCACGCGCCGCTAACCCCGCTGAACTTTATCCAGCGCACGGCCGAGGTTTATCCCGATCGCCTGGCCATCGTCCATGGCGATTTGCGCCAAAGCTGGGGCCAGACCTATGCCCGTTGCCGCCAGCTAGCTAGTAGCTTGCAGCAGCATGGCATTGGCAAGAATGACACTGTGGCTGTGATGCTGCCCAACACGCCGCCGATGGTGGAGGCCCACTT
Organism: Comamonas sp.; assembly: GCA_036646255.1. Lineage (GTDB taxonomy): Bacteria > Pseudomonadota > Gammaproteobacteria > Burkholderiales > Burkholderiaceae_C > Comamonas. The sequence continues at coordinate 12,691 of JAVXMM010000020.1, read as the reverse complement.
TGGCGTGCCCATGGCGGGCGCGGTGCTGAATGCGCTGAACACGCGGCTCGATCCGGAAACCATCGCCTTCATGCTGGACCACGGCGAAGCCAAGGCGCTGATTGTGGACCCGGAATTTGCAGGCGTTGTTGCCAAAGCGCTCAAGCTACGCCAATCCAACGCGCCGCTGTTGCTGATTGATGTGGAGGATGCTATCTATGGCGAAGCCAGCGAGCGCTTGGGGCAGCAGACTTATGAGCAGTTTTTGGCCCAAGGCGATTCGGGGTTTGACTGGAAATTGCCCGGCGACGAGTGGGATGCTATTGCGCTGAACTACACCAGCGGAACCACCGGTAACCCCAAGGGCGTGGTCTACCACCACCGCGGTGCGGCGGTGAACGCCATCAGCAATGTGCTGGAATGGGATATGCCCAAGTTCGCCGTCTATTTGTGGACCCTGCCAATGTTCCACTGCAATGGCTGGTGCTTTCCGTGGACGGTGGCGCTGCGTGCGGGCGTCAACGTCTGCCTGCGCCGTGTGGATGCACAGGGTATCTTGGGCGCTATCAAGAACCATGGCGTTACGCATTACTGCGGCGCGCCCATTGTGCACAGCCTGCTGGTTAATGCCCCGGCAGATTTGAAAGAGGGCTTGCCTGCTGGCGTCAAATGCATGGTGGCAGGCGCTGCGCCACCTGCATCGATGATCGAGGGCATGGAGGAGCTGGGCTTTGACTTGACCCATGTCTACGGCCTGACGGAAACCTATGGGCCTGTAACGGTGTGTGCCCACCAGGATGGCTGGGGTGCGCTCGACGTAGGGGAACGCGCCCGCTTAAACGCTCGCCAAGGCGTGCGTTACCACCTGCAGTGCGATGCCCGCGTCATCAACGCCGACACCATGCAGCCCGTGCCGCTAGACGGTGAAACCATGGGCGAGATCATGGTGCGCGGCAACATCGCGATGAAGGGCTACCTGAAGAACGCGACGGCCACCGTCGACGCCTTTAGCGGCGGGTGGTTTCACACCGGCGATCTGGCTGTGCAGTACCCAGACGGCTACATCAAAATCAAAGACCGCAGCAAGGACGTCATCATCTCTGGTGGGGAAAACATCTCGTCCATCGAAGTAGAGGATGTGCTCTACCGCCACCCCGCTGTATTGGCGGCCGCCGTTGTTGCCAAGCCCGATGCCAAGTGGGGCGAGACCCCTTGCGCCTTTGTCGAGATCAAGCCCGGTGCGTCCGTCACGGCGGAAGACATCGTTGCCCACTGCAAAAAATACCTGGCCGGTTTTAAAGTGCCACGCGCTGTGGTCTTTGGCGACCTGCCCAAAACCAGCACCGGCAAGATCCAGAAGTTTGAGCTGCGCAAACAGGCGGGGTCCGCAGACGCCATCGATGTGTGATGCCGAGGGCGCTGTGCATCTTCGGGGAGGGGGCAGCTGCCGTACGGACGTCAGCTGCTGTAGACATCCGTGCGGCGGTGGCTCCAGGCAGGGAGCGCCTCGCGGACGCTGGCAATGCGCCCCAGGTCGATGTCTGCGCAGAGATGCCCGGTGGTATCAGGCATGCAGGCCATCACAGTGCCCCAGGGGTCGATCACCATGCTACGCCCCAGGCACGGCAGCGCAGGGCCGGGTCCGTCGATCTGGGCGGCGGCGATAACGTAGCACTGGTTTTCTACCGCACGTGCACGCAGCAGCAGCTCCCAATGGTCGCGGCCGGTGCGTACGTTGAAGGCGGCTGGCACCACGATGACATGGGCGCCTTGCGCGCGCAGGCTGCGAAATAGCTCCGGAAAGCGCAGGTCGTAGCAAATGCTCATGCCGACACGCATGCCCAGCATGTCTACCAGGGTCAGTGCGTCACCGTGCACAAAGTCATCTGACTCCTTGTACGGCTGGCCGCCTACCACCGCATCGTACAGATGCAGCTTGCGGTAGGTGGCCAGCAACCGGCCGTCGGGGCCAAAGGTCAACCCGGTGTTGCCCAGCTTGTTTTGTGCGGTGACTTTCTCGTGTACTGAGCCTACATGCAGATAGATGCCGTGGCGGCTGGCTAACCGCGCCAGTCGCGGCACCAGGGCACTATCCAGCGGCAAGGCGTGGCGGGCGATGGTGGCTGCATCGCCCCGGATGTCGGTGTACTCCGGGCTCACCACCAGTTGCGCGCCATCTTGGGCGGCTGCAGCTACGCCTTGCTCCAAGGCCTCGATATTGGCCTCCCAGTCAGTGCCGCTGTTCATCTGCAATACAGCGATTCGAATACGCATGAAAGTCTCCCCGAGGTTTATGGTTTTAGACATGTACGGCAGACCAGCGCGCCGATCTCTGCCAGCAGCAACTCGCCCTGGCCGCCATAGATGCTGGTGCTGGTGACCGCATCCTGAAAACCAGTAGCCATTACGGCCAGGATCAGCGAGCGCTCGCCATATGTAAAAACAACTGCATCGTTGCGGAGATCGGGCAATTGCCCGGTCTTGTTGCTGGCCTGCACGCCTGCAGGCAGCGCCGCGCAGAGCAGGGGCTGGTGCCGCTCGGTAGCCATCAGATCCAGCGCAAAGCTCTGCATGGCGGCGCTGAGCGAATCTGCGCGTTGCAAGCGGGCCATCAGCAGACACAGATCGCGGGCGCAGGTGGTGTTGTCGCGGCCAGCTTTTTGCGCTTCGCTGTCCATCATCTTTCGGCGCAGCGCGCTGTGCCCTAGGCCTGCGACCTGCAGGCACTGGTTGATGGCTCCAAAGCCCAGCAAGTCGATGAGCTGGTTGGTGGCGGTGTTGTCGCTTACCACCATCATCAGCCTGCACAGCTCGGAGAGCGTGAGCTGTGCCACGCTGGGCAGGCCGTGCAGCACACCGGTACCGCCCACGCGGTTAGCGGGCGTGATGGCGATACGTTCGTGCAACTGGTGGTGGCCTGCATCGACTTGCTCGAGCAAGGCCAACAGGATGGCAAGCTTGATGGTGCTGGCCGAGGGCTTGATCTGGCCAGCGCCAATGCTGAGCAGCTCGTTTCCGCAGGGCTCCATCAGGCACAGCGACAGGCCGACACCATCGGCCTTGAGCCGCTGGCGGGCGAGGGCAAGTATCTGGCCCTCGAGATGGGCGTTGGTGGGCTCCATGGGCATCCTTACACAATCACGTAGAGCACGGCTGAGAGCACGAGGATGTTCACGATCATCACCGCCCAGCCGTTATAGAGCATGTACTTAAGCTGGTTCGAGCGCGCCAGGCCCATCTGGCCGAACATATCGGAGCTGGGGAAGGGGCCGAACCAGTCGATCTGCGAGCTGCCCAGAATCACTACCGTCGTGGCCGCTGGGCCCACGCCCGCGGCTGCGAGCAAGGGGCCAAAGATCTTGGCGGTGAAAGTCATCTGCGCCACGGCTGCGCCGGGGATATGGCCGATCACATTGAACAGCAAGATGATCACGCACAGCGCCGCGCCGCTCACACCCAGCAGGTAGGGCTGAACCGCATCGAGCAGGGCGTGATAGGCGTTAAGTTTGTCGACCAGTACCAGCACTGGGTTGAACAGCCAGAACAGGAAGAAAATCCAGATCAGTTTGCCTGCGCCGGCATACATGGCCTGCAGAATCTGATTGGGACGCATGCCACCGGCCAGGCCAGTCACCGCGCCTAGCGCCACCATCACCACGATTGCAAATGCAAAGCCCGCCTTGGCCAGTACACCGACAATCGCCAGACTGACGATGGTGATGCAAAAGCCCCAGGCGGCGCGCACGGCCGACGGTTCGGCCTTCTTGTTCATGTCAAAAGCGGCTTGCCCCAGGCTGGCTTCTTCGTACTGGAAATCGGCTTCGCTCATCTTCTGGATGCGCCCTGCCATGAACCATCCTGCCAGCAGCGTTGCCGCTGCCATGGGCAGCCCTGCTACCAGCAGGTACTCGCCATAGCTGAGGCCGGTGAGGCCAGTCACGGTCACCACATTGGGGGTAAAGGGGCCAAGCACCAGGCCTGCAGAGCCTGCGGTCTGGAACAGGGCGGCCACGGTAGGGCGCGAGAGGCGCACGGCCGCTGCGATGGGAATCACCACCGCTGCAATGATGGCGTTACCGCCAGCCAAAGTGCCCAGGGCACCGCAGATCAGCACGGATGTGACCATGATGCCCAGGCGCACGCGCAGTTGGTTGGACAGACCGATCTTGCGCACGATGGCGCGCACCATCTGCTCGGCAGCACCGGTGCGCGCAGCCACCTCGCCCACACCCGCGCCCAGAACGATGATGAGGCCTACTACTGCAATGAACGAGCCCAGCGACTCGGCCAGCAGCTTGCCCATGCCTATCGGGGAGGTTCCTGTCATGATGGCGCCGAGCACGATGGCGCCGATCGTTGAAAGCACAATATCCACACCCAGCAAAGCGATGATGGCGAACACCACCACTGGTGTCAGCCCCCAAAGACTGGTTTGCCCCGGTATGGTGAAGTGTGTGGTGATGGCGATAGCCAGCCCGAGCAGGAAGACGGCGATGGCCGCGTAGCGTTTGCCTGGTGAGGCATCAATGGTGGCAGACATGGTGGTTGTTTCTCCTTGTAATCTATCGATGGCCCGTGGAATCGGGTTCTATGGGGTTGGTATGCCGCCCGGCACTTCAGGCTGGTGGCTGGCGTCTCAGCACCTGGCCAGGCCTTGTGCTTGGTGTTTGGGCAGGGCCGGGAGGGGGGAAGACGATCTGGCCGTTGACAGCCACCATTTCAATGCCTTCGGAAGGCAGCGTCGGCTCATCCCAGGTGGCACGGTCGATGATGGTGTCGGGGTCGAACACCACGAGGTCCGCCCAATAGCCCGGGCGTATCTGGCCGCGCTCGACTAATCCGTAGACGGAAGCTGGCAAGGTGGTGATCTTGCGCACTGCCTGCTCGACGCTGAGGAGGCGATCCTCGCGCACATAGCGCCCAAGGATGCGGGTGAAGGTGCCCCACAGACGCGGGTGTGGGTTGGAGTCGTTGGGCAAACCGTCCGAGCCCACCATGCAGCAAGGGTGCTGGAAGATGCGCTGAACCTCCTGCTCGTCCATCGCAAAGTAGATGGCGCCGGCGGGCAGCAGACGGCGGGCGGCCTCCTCTTTGTCGCAATCCCATTGCACGGCAATATCGGCCAGGTACATGCCATTGCACTCGGGGTGCGGCGTGCTCCAGGTGATCTTGATGCGCTCAATCAGGTGGGCGCGCTCAGGAATCAGGATGGTGGAGCTGCCTGAGTAGGGGTAGATGTCCATGGCCACCTGCGAGCCTTGCGCGCGCGCGGCATCGATATTGGCAATCGTGCGCTCGCTCTTGCCCCAGTTGGCGTTCATCATGCATTTGTGGTGTGAGATCACCATGGCGCAGCCGCTGTTGCGACTGACACTGAGTACCTCTTCCACCGCCTGTTCGACCTCATTGCCTTCGTTGCGGATGTGGCTGGTGTGCAGTGCTTCGAATTCCTTGGCTACGCGGGCCAGTGCTTCCAACTCGGCTTGCGATGCGTAGCAGCCGGGCTCGTAGGCCAGCCCGGTGCTGAAGCCCACCGCGCCTGCTGCCAGCGACTGGCGCAGCAGCGCTTGCATGGCCTGCAGCTCTTGCGGCGTGGGCTCGGCCGCGGGGTCTTGCATGATGGCAAGCCGCAGGTTGGCGTGGCCTACCAGGGCGGCTACATTGATCTGCGGCTGCAATGACTCGAGTGTGGCGAGGTAGCGTTCCATGTCGGCATACAGCGGAATGTCGCCCAGCAGCGCCAGCGATGCGGCTGTGTTGTGGGGCAGTGGAGCGGGAGATGCGCTAACGCCACAGTTGCCCACCACCACCGTGGTTACGCCCTGGCTGGTCTTCCAGGGCAGGCCAGGCTTCTGGATGAACATCAGGTCATCATGGCCATGCACATCGATGAAGCCTGGTGCCACCAGCTTGTTGCGGGCATCGATACGTCGCACGGCTGTGTGCTGATGCAGCTCTCCGATGGCCGCAATGCGGCCGTCCAGCACGCCAACGTCGGCGCGATAACGCTGCTCGCCGCTGCCATCGACCACCCAGCCGCCTTCGATGATCAGATCCAGCTTGGCGCCGCTTGGCGCGCAGACGGGCTGCGCAGCATCGGTCAGCTTGCAGGGGGCCGTGGTCTCGTTGTTTGCAATATTCACGTTCATGGGAGGCGATTATCAAATCGCAGCATTCATTACAATAATTTTTTAAAGTAATTGATCTATCTGGTTTTGAAATGAATCGACTGCCCAAGCACATCACCCTCAAGCATCTCCATGCCTTTGCCATGGTGGCGCAGGAGAGCAGCTTTACCCAGGCGGCAGCTCGCTTGTTCCAGACCCAGTCCTCGGTTACCACCTTGGTGCACCAGTTGGAGACGGCGCTTGGCACCCGGTTGTTCGAGCGCAGCAGCCGCAAGGTGGGGTTGAGTCCGGTGGGGCGCGATCTGCTGCCCCGGGTGATGCGCCTGTTGACTGATTTCGACGGAGTGCTGGAAGACGTGCTGCGCTATGGTGGCCAGTCGTTTGGCAAGGTGCGTATTTCGGCAGCACCTTCGGTGATTACTGAGCTGGTGGCGCCTGCAGCAGCAGAGTTCACCCGTCTCTATCCAGCGGTGAGGCTGTACCTGCGCGACGACAACTCTGGCCGCATTCAGCGCCAGGTGCTGGCCAGCGAGGTGGATTTCGGCATCACCAGCCGCTGGGCCGATTCACAGGGGCTGCAATTTGATCCTCTCGTAGACGATGCGTTTGGCGTGCTTTATCGCTTTGATGATCCGCAAGTAGTTCCTGGCGCTGAAGGCTATGTGCGCTGGAAGAGCCTGGCCGCTTGCAAGTCGGTGGGTGTGGTGGATGAAACCGGCATCCTGGCCCTGCTGCGAGCGCGCACGGACTTGCCGGCCAATGCATCCACTCCGTTCTATGAGGCCTCAAGCACGACTTCACAGGCTGCGTTGGTGGCACAGGGCATGGGGATCGCCTTCATGCCTGCCTTGGCTGCCCACCGGGTGCTGGAGCCACGCCTGCGCTTTGCCTTGCTCAAGGCGCCAACGGTGGTTCGCAATATTTGCACGGTCAGACGCAATGACGTTCCATTGACCGAAATCGCAAAAATTTTCGAAGCCATGGTGCGTACGACTACTGCAGCGCTGGCCCTGCCGCCTGGTTGCATGCCGCGTAGCACTGGCTGAAAGCTGAGGGGTGTGGGAGGGTGTCGCTCGGGTTTGCCGCAATGGCCGACGCTGGGTGCAGTGCCTAGAGTGGCTAGGTTCAGCACCATTTTGATTGATAAGGACATTGAGCCATGCTCCACACCACAAGCGCTTCCTCTCGCCGCCTGCTTTGGCTAGGTACTTCTTTTTTTATAGCTGCTGGCGCTTTATTGGTGGGCGTAAGAGCGCATTCTGAGGTCTATTCGAAGGAAGGCATGCTCAAGGCGCAAAAGGATAAGGCTGGTGGCGGCCAGGGCGTGCTGTTGGGTGAATATGCTTTCACCCGCGACAAGGCGAAGAAGGACGAGGCAATCAAGGAAATCAGCTGGCTGAGCTTGAAGCCTGGCGACTCCATCGGCTACCACCCGCACACGACGAATGAGGACACTTACATCATCGTCTCGGGCACTGGCATCTTCAAGGACAAGGATGGCAAGGATGTGCCGGTGAAGGCGGGCGATGTGACCATTGTGCGCAAAGGTGAGTCGCATGGTCTTACGGCAACGGGCACCGAGCCACTGGTGTTCATTGATGTGATTGCCGAGCAATGAAACTTGCGCTGTTGAAGTTGATATACCAATAAAAAAGGAGCCGAGAGGCTCCTTTTTTGTAGCGTGCCGAGGTTTTACTGCCCCATCACCACCCCTTCGCGCCGAGGATCCGCGCCGCCAAACCACCAAGACTTACCATGCGCTTCGCCGCGCGAGATCGCTTGCAGGCCGCTGGTGAGGTTTTGCTCCTTTACCTCGGCGCCGCGCTTGGCGAGTGCCTCGACGGTGGCTGCAGGAAATCGCTTTTCTTCCAGCACGGTGGGGCCGTTCAAACTGCCGAAATTAGGCAGGTTGATGGCCTGCTGGGGCATCAGGCCCCAGTTGAGCATGCCGTACAGCGTTTTAGTGGTGTAGTGGATGATCCACGCGCCGCCGGGGCTGCCAGCGCTCACCACTAATTTGTCCGTCGCTTTGTCAAACACCAGAGTGGGCGCCATCGATGAGCGGGGGCGCTTGCCGGGCTCTACGCGGTTGGCGATGGGCTGGCCTTTCGCGTCGCGTGGGGCCAGGCTGAAGTCGGTCAGCTCGTTGTTCAGCAAAAAGCCGCCGGAGAGACCCCGGCCCGTGTTGACCATTTGACGTGAGCCGAATTGGTCTTCAATCGTCGTGGTCATGGCAATGGCGTTGCCGTAGCTGTCCACAATGCTGATGTGGCTGGTGCCGTATTCCAGCTGGTAGGGCTGGGTGGCGTAGGCGGTTTGCACGGCGGCGGGCTGGCCTGGCTGGGCGAGCTTCATGCTTTGCGCGCCGATGAGCTTGGCGCGCTCGGCCAGGTAGCCAGGGCGCAGCATACTGTGCCAGTCGTTACCAGGCGCTTTGACGAAGGCCGGGTCGGCCACGTATTGATTGCGGTCGGCGAAGGCCAGGCGCGATGCCTCGGCATACCAGTACAGCCAGTCGGCGCTGGGCAGGCCGTCGGCGCCCAGGCGCATGCGGCTGGCATCGGTATTGCCTAAGATGCCCAGGATTTGCGCCACCGCAATGCCGCCCGAGCTAGGGGGCGGAAAGCCGCAGAGACGGTAGCTGCGAGTGGATGCGGGGCTGCTGGACTGCACGCCGTGGGCCTGTGGGGCGTAGTCGCTGCACAGCGCATCGCGCTTGACTGGTTGATAAGCTGCCAAATCGGCCGTGCTGAGCTTGCCGGGGTTGGTGGCGTGGCCTTGTACTTTTTTCACAATCGCATCGGCGACTTGGCCTTCTAACAAGGCCTTGGAGCCGTTTTGGGCAATGTCCGTCAGCACAGCCGCATATTCGGGGTTCTTCAGCACATGGCCTACAGGCCAAGGCTTGCCAGTGCTGTCCAAAAAGTAGCTGCTGGCAACCGGGTCTTGTGCCAGGAACTTCTCTTGCGCGGTCAGGGTATTCAGGCGCGGGCTGACTTTAAAGCCGTCGCTTGCCAGCCGGATAGCGGGCTCAAACAGCGTGGCCCAAGGTAGCTTGCCATGCTCTTTGTGGGCCAACTCCAGCATGCGGATGGCACCGGGCACGCCGACCGATCGGCCGCCGACCACCGCATCGTGGAAAGCCATAGGCTTGCCGTCCTTCATAAAAAGGTTCTCGTCAGCGGCCATGGGGGCGACTTCACGGCCGTCATAGGCCTCTACCTTGTTGCCTTGGGCGTGCAGCAAGAAGGCGCCGCCACCGATGCCGCTCGATTGTGGCTCCACCAGACCCAGCACCAATTGCACGGCAATAGCGGCGTCAATCGCGCTGCCGCCGGCTTTCAGCACCTGGTAGCCCGCATCTGTCGCCAGTGGGTTGGCGGCGGCTACGGCAAACTTCTCAGTTGCCCAGCCGGGCTTGTCAGTCCAGCCAGAGCTGCCCTCGGGCTGGTCGGCCACGACAGGCGGTGTGTAGTGGAGCGTGGACGTGCTGGTGCAGGCGGCCAGCAGAGCTGCAGTAGCAACGGCGCTTAGCTGTAATGCCCATCTGGCGCCCACTGGGCGGGCGTTAACAGCTCTATTTTTGATAGTAATGGCTTGTAGCGTTTGGTGTTGCATGGTGTTGTCCTTCTCTGCTTGGCAATCTTGGGCATCGTAACGGTTTTGCGCGCCGTATTGCAGTGGGGCAGGGCATGCGAGCATTACAGAATGTATGTGCAGCCTTGCTGCTGCATGCCTTTGCCCAAGGCGATGTGTTACTACGCGATTTGCGGCCCGGCCACCCGGTCTTGCACCACAAAGCGGGCTTGGGTATGGATGCCACTGTCGGTGCGCATGGGGTCATCCACCACGCGTAACTGGGTCGTCCACAAGTGAGGAGAAATGTCGCACAGGCCGTAGCCACGCTCCTCGCAGCGGGCGAGCAGCACCTGTGGGTTGTGGCGCAGGATGGCATCTACCTTGGCCTGCGTGGTGCCGGAGTGCGACGTGATCGAGGTGCCGCAGAACTCGCTGGCCACCACGCGGGGTTGGCGGCCGCTGGCGCTGGGGTCTTCCACCCGGCAGACGTAGTTCTGGTGGATATCGCCGCCCAGCAGCACCGTGTTGCGCAGGGCGGCATCGGCGATAGCGCGTATGGCACGGTCGCGTGCGGCGGGGTAGCCAGCCCAGCTATCGGTAGGTACTTTGCCGCTGGGGTAGTGACGTTCGGTAAACAGCGTTTGTTGGCAAACCACGGTCCAGCGCTTGCTGGACGAGCGCGAAGCGCTATTATTTTTAAGTTGCTCAGCCAGCCAGCGCTCTTGGTTCCATCCCAGGAAGCTGCGCGTATTGCGTGCCAAGTCCGGGCAATCACCGGGATGTACCGCGCCAGCGTTTTTCTCGCCCGGCGTACGACAAGCCTGAATGTCTCGGTACTGGCGTGCATCCAGCACCAGCAAATCCGCCAGATTGCCCCAAGGCAGGCGGCGGTAGAGCTGCAGGCCATCAACCATGCCGCTGCGGCGCTTGGCCAGCACAGCGGCTCGCAAGGGCATGTTCTCCCAATAAGCTTGCTGCGCGGCCAGGCGCTTGGAGGCAAAGGCCACTGCATCACCCACTGCTTCGGTGTTGGCATAGTCGTTTTCTACTTCGTGATCATCCCAGGTCACCACCCAGGGGCAATGGGCGTGCATGGCTTGCAGGTCGGGGTCGCTTTTGTGCAGCGCATAGCGGTCACGGTACTGCTGCAGGCTGCGCGGGTAGGGCAGGGGCTGCAGGCGGGTTAGTTCGGCCAGCTGTTTGGTGTTGCTGGCCTTGGGCGATGCGTATTCGTATATGTAGTCGCCCAAGAAGAGCACCAAATCAGGGTCATCGGCACGCGCATGGCGCCAGGCGGCGTAGTAGCCATGCTCCCAGCGCTGGCACGATGCAAATACCAGGCGCAGGCGGCTGGTGAGCGTGCCATCGGCGGGTGCAGTGCGGGTGCGCCCAGTGCGGCTGACTTGGCCATTACAGGTAAAACGGTAGTGGTACCAGCGGTCGGGTTGCAGGCCGCGCAGCTCTACATGCACGCTGTGGCCCCAAGTGGGGTCGGCCACGGCCTCGCCTTGCTGCACGATGTGGGTGAACTGCGCATCGTGCGCCAGCTGCCAATGCACCGTTTGCGAGGCGAGAAGTGGGTGCTGGGCGCTGGGCATTAGCCGTGTCCATAGCACCATGCCATCGTTGCTAGGGTCGCCACTGGCAACACCCAAACCAAACAAGTCATCAGTCACCGGCCATGGCGTGCTGTAGGCGGCGTAACTGGTGGGCAGGGCGCCACCCAGCGTGCTGACCGCCAGCCATTGCAGCCATTGACGGCGAGAGGCTTCTGTAAAAATACCTGCTGGCGCTTGCTGTGTCTGCATAGTTTGCTATCGGTTTATTGGAGCAGTGACTGAGCAGCATAACGAGGTTGGGCAGCACCGGTTTGTCGCTTGCGTAAAGATGCGGGCAACAAAAACGCTCCCTAGGAGCGTTGATTGCGTATTGGGCGAGCGCGTGTTGCGCAGCGGCCTTTATTCGTCATTGTGGGACTTGTTGCCCGACGCCAAGATGTTGGCTGGGTCGTCCACGGCTTCGCGCAGAGCTTTGCCCGGCTTGAAGTGGGTTACGCGTTTGGCGGGCACTTGCACGGCTTCGCCACTGCGGGGGTTGCGGCCCAGACGGGGCTGGCGGTGGGTAATGGTAAAGCTACCAAATCCACGGATCTCGATACGCTGGCCGCGCACGAGGGAGTCTTCTACGGCCTCGAGAATCGTTTTGACAGCCTGCTCCGCATCCCGCTGTGTCAGCTGGTGAAACCTTTCGGCAAGCTCTTCAATCAGATCAGATCGGGTCATAACGAATAGGGGAAATCTTCAGTAAACAAGATGCAGTGTAAACACCGCAAAGTGCGGGTGGGCGCACAAGGCGCCCACCCATTTTGCTGGCTACCGGTTAGGCGTGTGCCAAGCCGGTAGCGGGCAGACAATTACTTGTCGGCGTCCAGCTTAGCGCGCAGCAGAGCGCCCAGGCTGGTGGTACCAGCGTTTTCCTTGGTGGACTGGTGCGACAGCGTAGCAATAGCTTCTTGTTGCTCAGCGTGGTCCTTTTGCTTGATCGACAGCGAGATGCTGCGGCTCTTGCGGTCCACATTGGTCACCACGGCGGTAACTTCGTCACCTTCCTTCAGCACCGAGCGTGCGTCTTCCACGCGGTCAACCGAGATTTCGGAAGCGCGCAGGTAACCCACGATATCGTCGCCCAGGTCGATTTCAGCGCCCTTAGCGTCCACGGTCTTGACCTTGCCGGTCACGATCTGGCCCTTGTCGTTCACGGTAGCGAACGTGGTGAAGGCATCGCTGTCCAGTTGCTTGATGCCCAACGAGATACGCTCGCGGTCAACGTCAACTGCCAACACGATGGCTTCAACTTCTTGACCCTTCTTGTAGTTACGAACAGCGGCTTCGCCGGTTTCGTTCCACGACAGGTCAGACAGGTGCACCAGGCCGTCGATGCCAGATGCCAGGCCCACGAACACGCCGAAGTCGGTGATGGACTTGATGGGGCCCTTCACGCGGTCG
>JAVXMM010000019.1:0-53797 GCA_036646255.1 Comamonas sp. | reverse complement strand
ATTTTGCATCGGCACTTTGTGGTTTAGCTGATCAGATTTGCATCGGCGCTAACAGACGTATTGGCGTATTTAATGATTTTCAGTGACTGAGCGCAAACATCCAACGCAAAGCGAAGTGGCCAAGCTGCTGGAGGCCGTCAAAGGCGCGACTCATGAGGTGCGTGATCGTTGTTTGCTGCTGCTGATGTACCGGCGCCTGGCTGCGTGCGGCTTGACGCTGTCTCAGGTGGGCATAGAGGATGGGGTGCTGCATGTGCAGCGTCTCAAAAAAGGATTGTCCACGACCCATCCTCTTTGCTCCGATGAGATACGGGCTTTAAAGGCCTAGTTGGCAGTTCGAGCTCGGATGGCACCAAGCTGTGATGCGCTGTTTGTGTCGAATCGTCGAACGCCGATCAACCGGCGTACGATATGGGTGATGTTGCGCGGCTATGGGGTGAAGGCGGAGCTTTTGGTGGAGGCGCATCCGCACTGCATGCGTCATGCCTGCGGTTATGCGCTGGCGGACCGTGTGGCGGATACCCGACTGATTCAATATTACTTGGGGCACCGCAATATTCAGCATACGGTGCGCTATACGGCGACAAATCCGGCGCTCTTTGAGAAGTTGTGGAGATAGTGATCTCACATCGGTTCATTTCTAAAGTGAGTGCCTAAACCTGTGTTGCATACGAAGAAATTTATGATTTGCATTTTAGTGGTGCATTTTTTGCGTTAACCTGGCGGCTCTCGCGTCGATCAGTACTTTTGGCGCGCAAACTGAAAATTGACTACGATAAATGCAGCGCAAGAAAATACCTGTAATCGACTTATTCGCTGGGCCTGGAGGTTTGGGCGAGGGTTTCTCCTCCATTTTTGACGAAGATGGGAGTCGCCGCTTCGATGTGACGGTCTCGATTGAGAAAGAGGAAATTGCACATCGGACGCTGTCGCTACGAGCACTTTTCCGATCTTTCCCCAAGGAGCATGTCCCAGATTGCTATTACGACTACCTTCGTGGCTCCATCACTCGTGAAGAACTGTTCAATCATCCAGACATACCGGAAGAGTCGAGACTGGCTGCTCAGGAGGCTAAGTGTGCAGAGCTGGGGGTGACTCCACACCAAGAGATCGATGGGTGGATCAGGAATGCTTTGGACGGAGTTAAGGAGTGGGTGCTAATCGGTGGACCTCCTTGCCAAGCCTATTCGTTAGCCGGGCGTTCGCGTATGCGACCAAGCGACTCCGAAAAATTCGAAAAGGACAAACGTCACTTTCTCTATACCGAATATTTACGGATCATCAAGGAATTTGGGCCTGCGGTCTTTGTGATGGAGAATGTGAAAGGGATTCTGAGCTCGAAGCATGGGGGGTCACCAATTTTTGACAGGATCATCAATGATTTGCGAGATCCTGGTAATGGATTCAAATATCAGGTGCGCTCGTTTGTAGTCGGCAGCGAAGAACCATCTCCTATGGACTATCTTATTCAATCGGAGAAGTTCGGACTTCCTCAGGCACGTCATCGTGTGATTCTCTTTGGCATCCGATCGGACTTGGCGAAATCTGCTTGGAGGCTATTGGGAGAGCCTAGTAAATTTCTATTGAAAGAAGCCGGAAGGACTGTAGGAGTGTGTGATGCGCTTGCAGGTTTACCTGCTTTGCGCAGTCGTCTCTCGCGTGAGCCAGACAGCCGAGAGGCATGGCTGTCGGTTGTCAAAAATGCATCAAAGGGGCTGAAGGATTGGTGTGCTCCACTGCGCGAGAAAATAGAAGATGAAATGGCGAAAGCATTGTGCAAGTCACAAGCTATTAGCTCATTTGGAGCTCGATTTATTAAGCAGTCCGTACCTCTAGGCGTCGACATGCCTAAGAATTTACGGGACTGGGTTGGAGACCCAAGGCTCGGCGGTGTGATCCAGCACGAGGCGCGTTCTCACATGCGTTCCGATCTCGATAGATACATGTTTGCATCATGTTTTGCAAAAGTTCAGGGCTATTCACCTACGCTGCCACTCTTTCCTCCTCGGTTGCTTCCAGCCCACGGTAATATGGCCGCGGAGCAGATACCGTTTATAGACCGCTTCCGGGTTCAAGTTGGTAATCAGCCAGCGACGACTGTCGTCTCGCATATCGCAAAGGATGGTCACTATTACATTCACTACGACCCAGCACAGTGTCGAAGCTTGACAGTGCGTGAGGCGGCTCGAATACAGACATTCCCGGACAACTATCTGTTCGAAGGCAATCGCACACAACAGTATTGGCAAGTAGGGAATGCTGTCCCGCCATTTCTTGCGCGTCAGATCGCGGAGGTAGTCGTTGACTTTTTGGATTCGTCAAAATGTTGACTTGATCTAACCTAGATCAGATCGGAGGGTAATTCCCCCTATTTCCGCAGTTCTGAGATGTAGCACTATGCGGGCATGGCCTGCCGCTGTTTTTGGGTAATATCGCCCAATGCCTTGTTAGGGCCGATGAAATCTTGACCACCAGCTGACCAGATTTGCATCGGCACTAACAGCAATGCCTGTTTGGACGTTTATGGTTGTAGCGCCACATCCGCCGCGTATTGAACTTGTTAACCTCATCAAGGTCACTCCAATATTACTGGGGCAACCATTCGTAGCGAACCGTACTGTTGAAACGCTCCACATAGGCTTTTTCGGCTTGCTAGGCTGGATGTGAACAGCCCAAGATTCGCTAGACAGCCACCCCCTCCTGCTTAGCTCTCTCAAGTAGTTCAAGCAACAAAACGCTCTGCTTGTCGGTTGGAATTTTTTTAGGAATCTGCGAAGCTATCTTGAGAACACCAACCTCTTTGTCGGTCACCTCGCCCTTGAGGCTCAGTGCCTGAAAGACTTGAAACCAGAACTGTGCAGGCCGCGCCAAAACAAGCTTCTGCGCTTCGATGCCATCATCGATTTTCTGCACCTGCTTCGCATCTTTCGAAGCATCCGTCTGTGCCCCAACTCGAACCAACGAATCAAAAAATTCCGACGCGAGAGAATCTCTGACTTGGCCGCTTCGAGCACGGATACGGTCCCAACATTCATCTTTCTTGCACCACTCAGTAACGTTCGAAACACCATTAGGTGGATTGACGATTTCGGAATGCACAGCCTTGGCGATGATCGCGATAGCGGTCGTCAGTTCATCACTGACACACTGCATCTTCCATATGTGCTGCACATCGACACTCCTGTACTTGCTCTTGACGATTTCATTCAGCAAAGCGAGCGTGTAGGCGACGATGTTCGCCCGATAACCGCCGCTATACCAAGGCTGATCCGAAACTATTCGTTCGCTTGCCTTAAACATCAGTGCACGCGCGACGGTACGCTGGAAATAGAATTCGTTGAAATCACTCGCGGAACGCTCCCACTCCTCTCCGATTCGCACGGCGAACTGTGCGAAATTCTTCTGAGCGCCACGGTTGACCCATTTAGGATGATCTTCCCAGACGTTCTCGAACTTGGCCAGATCAGTCTTCGTGAACATTTGGATCTTCGGAAACTCCAGAAGAAATCTTCGCTGCTCCGCAGCAGTCAATGCCGACTGTGCATCTGCATACTGACCGCGTGCGCGTTCATAGAACCATTTAGTTTCTTTCTGCACACCGTTGCTCGCCGGAGCCCACATTCGTCTTGAGAACGATTCCATGCGTACATGAAAGGGGTGGTTGGAAAAGAAATCAGCTTCACTTACCTTGTTCTGCGTATTCGCATATTGCGAGATCTTTGGCACGATGGTTTCATTTAACCCGTTCTCGACGACGGAGAGTTTCATCTGCACATGGATGCTGGATAGGTCAGCCTTGTCCTTTCTGCGGGTATGAAAGAGGGAGGCCGTCGTTTGGCCGCCATTGACGATCTGCAGATCCGTCAATCTATTGATGGTCAGGCGTCCGTCTAACTCTGATACGTCAACGGACTGCGCGGTGGCGGTCACACCATTGTTGTAGGCGAAAAACATTTTTGGCTCGCTGAGAATTGTCGCCCGAATGCCCTTGTTCACTCCTGCGCGCGCTTGAAGGAACGTCCGCACGTTCTGCTCCAGCAGACGCGATCCGAACCTTTCGTAAAGCGTCGCGAGCATTTCGCCAGGAATGACAATCAGATAGGACTGATAACCATCAGCGTCTAGATTGGCTGGCAGACACGGCAGCCCCTTGCCGAACATTGCCATCAGATCGAGGTCTAGCGGCTCCTTGTGGCCGCGCGCTTCGCGCTGTCGTTTCAGGCGGGAAAGATCCCAGACCTGATGCGAGGCAAGTACACCATCTATTTCTCCATCGTCGAGCGACTTGACATGCTCGCTCAGGACTCTCTCGGATAACAGGAATAGATTGATCTTGTGAATGGATGCCCCTCGATCAGCAATCTGCCGCGCGAGGCTGAATACAGGAGTGACGATATCCAGTCCATCAACGAAGCTCGCATCCGAGCTCATTTCAAAAAACTTGGAAAGCCGCTTGAAAGCCGCGTCTACTTGCGCCTTCGACAACGATGCGACTTCCATGCGCGATTCGAAATCAGCGATATACAGATCAAGCACGCCGTCATCACCAAACCAATATCCGTCGACCCTCGGGCCACGAGGCGCTGGGGAGCGATAGTCACAGGACTCAAAGCCATCAACGAATCCGGAGTCGACAAGCTCGCGCCCAAAGGATTCCACAAATTCTGTTAACGCGAAATTGCCATTCGACTGTGCGCCGATGGCCCGCTCGTTCAGAAAGTCCTCAAAGAATGCCTCCATCGTCTGTTCCATCAATTTTTCTCCTTCAATTCCACGTCATTGCAGACGTACTTCGCTAAGCCTTCGAGCTTGATGTCATATGAGACGTTGGCAAGCCAAGGCGACAGCTTAGATCGGATCAGTCGAGGAAAGTCTTCGCGCACTTGGTAAGTCCGGACTTCAGAAATCAAGAATTGCGGCTTGTCGTAATCTGGCAGCGGCTGATATCTCAACTCAAAGAGTTTTCGCTCGAAGTCATCTAGGGCTGGGGAACCTGCGAATAAAGCACGGATATCATCCACCAACTGATTCAATGAAGTGCCGCTTGTTGGGTCAGACGCCTTTCGTAGCAGGTAGGCGCGCAAGTACAGGCGCTCCTGTAATGACTCCAACTGATCCCACGAAGAAATTCGCACGGAGTTGCGTGCAGTTCCCATCATCGATTTCACTTCAACAGCAACTTTTCCATAGATGAAATCCTGCTGGCTTCCGTCAGGTCCCATCCAGCTCGCGATAGCATCTTCAATGGAATCCTCCGCAATCCGCTGCTTCAGGAAAAGCAGTTCAGCAAAAAGTCCCTGAACCAACTCTGGCGACAGATGCTGGACACTGCCACCCCAAAATGCTTTCCAGCGACGAATGTGGCCCCATGCAATAACGAAGGCAGCTTCCGAGTTCTCGGCCTTTGTCAGAGAGTTAACAAGAGCTCTGCAGAAATTTTCGAATAGGTCATGATCCCCCTCTTTCTGCAACTCAAGGATCAGTTGTTGCAGTCCTTTTCGAACCGAAAGCAGATCGATTTTGATGCCCTTCATACGGATCCAGTTGGCCCGCATCATTTCAAGGAAGTCACCTTCTAGCTCGATGATGAACAGGCAGGACCCCGATGCGTTTCGCGCCCAGTAGCACGGTACGGCTGCGACACCTTCCACGAGCTTGACGTTGCGATCCTGTCTAGGCACCGTGATCTGATCCCACGGCGATCGCTTAGACATCGTACTCATCTTCTTCTTCCCAGATCAGTTCAGTGTCCGAAGACTTCCTCATCCAGATCCGGTTGGCGACCACGGAGACAGATGTCACGTAGTCACCCGGAGGAAAGCTGATCCCGAATGAGATGATCGGCCCTTTCAACGCGTCGTTGCCTGTTGGTTCAAGACTGTGGATCATTAGTAATGGCTTCGCACGCTGCTCACGATAGAACCAGTCAGATACAACGGGACGTCCGGCATCCGCCTTTTCAACACGAATCGCGGCATTTTCTCGTTCTTTCTCCGTTTTGCCTTCTGTCATCACGCGAAAGGCATCCGTGCGTGCATTCATCTCAGCGCGTTCCAATTGCTCTTTCGAAAGCCCCAACCGTTCGTCGCCCTTGGATGCGACACGTCCTTTGGGAAGATTCCAACTGGTTCCCACGATGTGATTCACCGTTTGACCTTCATTGGTATTGGATTGTGCGCTGCGCTTCTGCGTATTGAGAGCAAAGGCCTGCTCCGGAATACCACCAGGAGAGATCAAGACCACATCCCCACGCGGATTGGCTGTAGCAATTGCACTCAGGTATGCAATTGCGACTTTTTTTGTTCCTTCAAACTCACTGTGAACATCAAACCCACGCAGAAAGTTTTCGATTTCAGAGATATTTACATCTCTGAAGATCAAGCCCTTGCTGGGAACCAGCACCTTTCCGGAAATTAAGTCCTTGGCTTCCGTCTCCTCACCTGTGCTTCCTCCAAATCCTGCGCTCCATGAATCCTGAAGCAACTTCATGTTGGCGGCATTCACTGAATCGTCGGTAGAGAGTTGATGGCATTCAATCAGCTTTCCGCTGTAGTTTTTCTGAACCACGACCTCTTCGCCACTGAGCATCTTGTTCGCCGCGGTGATTGAGAGAACATCCGGATGGTTCTGGACATAAAACCCAAACTCCTTAGGGCTCAGTTTGTCGCGCCGCATGCGTTTGACCTGCAGCACTAGTTCATCCGCCGCCTCGGCAATGTGAGCGTACCAGTCCGCGCTGTCGCCTGACATGTGGACTCGACACAGATCCTCGAAGTTTGGGCGATAGCCGAACCAGCGTCCCATCTGCATCAAGGTATCGTACATCTTGGTATTACGGTACATGTAGCTTATGGTGAGTCCCTCGACCGTCAGGCCACGCGAAAGACTCAGGCCACCAACAGCGACCGCCGTCACACCAGGTCCACCACTATCGTCATCCACAAATTCGAGAATATCGTCGCTGCCGCTGTTGATGACATAGAGGCCGAAGCGAGTAAAGACATTGGGAAGCTCCTTCTTCACTTCGTCCCACGAAACACCGGCATCAATGTATTCGTCGAGAAATGCCTCTTTCAGTGACTGCATAAGCGGATTACGCGAAGCGCTTTCATCCGGCATGTTCGCATACATGCCGACTGCTGCGCGCACCTTCAATTCCTGCTGCCTGAGAAGTTCGCGAACCTGCTTCTGGACCACGACGAAGCGAGAGACATTGACCATCATGGAACAATGCTTTCGATGCTGTCCTCGGAGATTGCGAATCGCTCTCGCAATGATGAACTCATCGAACGCCCTATATAGGCTGCTTGGGAGCTCCTTCACCTCGAAGTTGTTCTTGTGTCCGAGAGGCAGCAGTTCCTCGGCATCGTCAATGAAACGCAAAGCCTTCTTGCTGGTCTCATCATTGATGAACACCTTCTCTGCACCGAAGTAATTCGTTGGAGCATCGAGGCAATAAATGAAGTCGCGCGGAAACAGCTCATCCGGCACGTTGTCAGGCAGTTCATCCGGATTGATAAAGATGTTCGCGAACGGCGTCGCCGTATAGCCCACATAACAGGATTTCGCGAACAAACCTAGGATGCGCCTAATAGTCGCGTTGGTGCGCGTGGGATCCAGCTCCTCCTTGTTCGTGTTGATCGAAGCGTTGTCCGCCTCATCATCGATCAACAGCATAGGCACATCCCGGATCTGACTTCCTCCGTTGGCATTGAGCCCCTTCAGCCAATCATGAAGTGCATCCAGCGTGGAGACATTCTTCTTGATGACCAGAATGATCGGCTTGCTGAAGTCGTTGATCTTCCAACCACTCTTGGCAGCCGTGTTCTTGTTGAAATCATCCCTAATGTTCGTGAGCGTGGCCGGATTGGGATAGTCCTTCTGCATTCCAACGCCAATCGGGACGCGCTTCTTGCTCGGATCGCTGGATCGACCAATGAACGCTTCATCAATGCGCGCCTGGGTCTGTTTACGAAGATTGTTGTGAATTCCCGCAATGACGATGATCAATTTGTATCCCGCGTCAGCAGCCCGCGCGATGACTCCCGTGTAATTCGCTGTCTTTCCGGATTGAACATGTCCAATCACCAGCCCTCGACGACTCCATTGAGTTCCTTCGGCTCTCGGATCCTGCAGGTGCCCAAGAATTTTTTCGGTCACGTCACCCAATGTCTGCGTCAATTTCGGAGCCCAGCCTTCACTTTCAAGGAAATCGAAGTAGGCTTGTGAATAGATCCACGCATTCTGTGGTCTTCGTTGCACCCACTGATCATCGTGGATCGATTCTGTATCGATCAGCGACTCTCCGATTCCCATGCGGGTCTCGATCGCGATTAGCGTTTCAATGATCACATTCTGCAGATCACCTTTGTACTCGAAAAGATCTGCCATAACCTTCGCTTTGCTTTCCACCATTTCGCGCGTAGGCGTATCAGGGGAATTGCTCATCCCCGCAATTAGCGCATTCTTGAAATTCTTCTCTTCTGAATAAATACGCTGACTCAATTGAATGTCTCCGCAATGAATTTTTCAACGACTTCCGAACAATCTTCGAACAGCTTGGCGGACAGTGTCACCTTGCGGAACAAGGCAGCATTACTAGGTCCGCCGCCAAACATTTCCTGCTTGATGGATTGCAAGCGCTCCATCGCCAATAGCGGATCAGCCTGACCTTCCGCCATTTCCTTGGGGCTGGTCGAGAAATCCGAATAGATCATCTCCACGGGCAGTGAGGCGGAAACAGACTCGATGAGAAGCTGCAATTGCCCGCTCTGAACGTCATTCAGACTCGATCGCAGCTCCGCAATCAGCGGGTGCGAGCTGTTGACCGCGAAACGGATGCGCTCTCGCTCGGCGTATCTCTCCCACATTGGAGATTTTTGCTCCTGATGAAGCCGCACCGCACGACCTCGGTGCACTGAAATGCTTCGTCCTGTGATCGAATTGATGATTTGGCGGAGGCGATCGCGCACCAGCACTGGCGGCCGAGCCCTCGACTTCTTGATGTCGATGGTCCAGTACTCGTCCAAGACATTGGAGAAATCGATCTGGACACGGGCAAGCTTCGTTGCTTCCCCTTTGGGCACGAGACGAAACCAGTCACCCCAGATCATCAGGCGCCCGTTTCGATATACATAGACACCTTGGTTGGAAATGAAATCACTTCGAGTTCTGTATAGTTCGAACTCCTTCACGCTGAGTCGACTATGGTGAGGCAGGATGTAGGCCTGCATCCGTATTTGCTCGCCTCCGAAATGCACAACTTCCTCTGGGAGCACTTGGGTCGATGTATTCTTTCTGCAGAACGGATCAAATGGCCGGAGCTTCAATCCATTGACGAAAATAGACAGCGGCTCAAAACCAGACACTTCACCAGCAAGAAATCGATGAAAGACGAGAGACAGGTGCTGCCTCAGTACTTCAAGCTTCTCCGCGATGATTTCCTCACGCAGCACTCCAGATTCACTTTCTGCAAGTCGATCTAGCACGCGCCAGATGACAGCCGTTCCGCTGGGCCCAAGGCTTGAGATAGACGGTAGAAGAGAAATTTCGCTGGTTTCATGAATCTGCAACAGCCACTCGTCCTCGCTGTCGATCAGATCGAGATCCCATGTCGCTGCGCTCGTTTGCCCATTTCTTCTGGTGGCCATCGTGAGTTTGCGGCATTGCGAAAATGAAGCAGTCTTTAGTCCAAGCCCGAAGCGCCCTAGATCTTTTAGGTCTCTCTTGTCGTTAGGATTCTTCGCACCATGCCGCATGGCGACGATCAACTCTTCCGAAGTGAGCCCTCTTCCATTGTCAAAAATGCCCAGCCACGGATCATTTCCAGAAATTTCGCAAACAATTTGAATGGAATTTGCTCCGGCCGAGATACTGTTGTCCACAAGATCGGCAACAGCCGTTTCAAGCGAATACCCCAGATCGCGCAATGTGGCTGAAAGACTGGCCGCACTCGGAGGATGTTCAATGATTCGAGCCATGAACTCCCCTATTTTTTAGTATCACCTCTGCCACCATATTTATTCGTAATGATTCTTGAGGATCCCAGTTTAACGAGCCTTAGCTGGAGAATCGATTGAAATATCTTGGTAGAATTAAATTTCACTAAATAATCTCTATTAACACGGCTTCATTTCGTAAACCAAAGGGCTTTGTTGCATAAACCGGTCTGATACCGAGTCTCCCCAAACCCCAGACGTATTTATGCCACGGCCACCGTCTGGGGCGTGCCCAGTTCGGTGAATTGATTTGATTGAGAATGGATGCTCGGATATTGAGCTCGGCCACTTGGCGCTCAAACGTCTTGGCCATCACTTTCTCGCCCAGGCGCTTGAAGCAATTCATCTTCGTTGTTAGGGCCGATGCAATCTTGACCTGCAGGCCAGGATTCGCACCATTTATGAGCAGCACAAGGGGGTAGGTACGGTTACCGGCGAATCACTGCGGCATTGCGCAGTTCCGCGGGCAAGCCCATTAACCACAAGTGCGTGCAGCGGTTGATGCAGTCGATGGAGCTGCGCGCGTTGATCAGGGCCAAGAAGCAGACTCAACGCCTCATCGGCTTGATCGATGTGCAGGTGCCGAATGTGCTGGCACGCGACTTCAGCGCCACGGCTCTCAATCAGAAATGGGCGACGGACATCACCGAATTCAACGTAGCCGGGGACAAGCTCTACCTATCAGCCTGCATGGATCTCTACAGCGGCGAGATCATCGCGCACCGGATGGCCAGACGGCCTGTCTTCGAACTGGTCTCTGATACGCGGAGGGCAGAGCGCTATCGCAATCGAAGTCGATCAACGGTCTTACTGTTCATTCGGACCAGGGCTGGCATTACAAAATGCGGCCCTACCGGACTATGCTCACGCGCAAGGGAATCACGCAGAGCATGAGCCGCAAGGGCAACTGGCTCGACAACGCGGTGATTGAGAGCTTCTTCGGCACGCTGAAGACAGAGTATCTGCATCTCGTATGCCCAGCAGCATTGATGTACTCGAAGCGGGTGTGCATGATTACATCCGCCGAGCGTATCAAGCTGGGATTGCAAGGGCTCAGCCCTGTGGAATACCGGCTGAGAAACACCGCCTGCTCGGCGGCACCGTAACCGTCCAACGCCTGGGGGACAGTTCAAAACTGGGGCGATTCAGTTTGAATTTTCAGTAGATTTCCCTGCTTACCAGTCAGTACGGAGCAGTTTTCGATTGCATCTCATCTGAAGGCGATTTGGCCAGTAGTTCTTCTATGTCGACCTCCAGCGCTGCAGCTAGAGCCTCCATTGTTGACAGAGTCACATTTCGGCGCTCACGTTCTATCTGCCCGACCATCGTCCTGTGAAGCCCGGCCTCGTAACTCAACTCTTCTTGGGTCCATTGCTTCATTCGACGGAGCCGCAGTACATTGGCCGCGAGCAGTTGTTTCCCAGAGATATTGAGTCTGGGTTTGTCTTTCTTGGGGATTGGCATCCCCAGGAGTCTCTAAGTCTCCTCTCCACAAGTCGACTTACCAAAAGAAGTCTTCTTAAAAGTTGCCTACTTATATGCAACAATTCTAAGTTTTATGGTTCTCTGGCGTCAGGGACGTATGGGTGAATTTTTTTTTGCAAGTAGAGCAGGTGGACAGGCGATCCATGTTGCTGAGATGCGTTCAAGTAAGGGTTGCGTCGTGAGTACAGGAACAATGAAGGAGGCGGATGTGCTGGTCGTTCTTCAAGAAGTTGAGGCTGGTGCAAAAGTATCGGAGGTGTGCAGAAAGCACTCCATAAGTGAGACTACCTTCTATCGCTGGCGAGCGCGATACGCACAGGTTGACCGCGTGAACCTTCCGCAAATCCGTAGCTTGCAAATTGAGAATGAGCGTTTAAGGAGAATGTACGTTGATCTTGCTTTGAAAAATACAGCGCTCAATGATGCATTAGGTGCAGTTGGGTAAGCCTTCCATGCATAGCGTTTGTGAACTCTGACGTGTGGCTAGTTGTTGCGTTCCAGACGAACGTAGGGTCTCTTATATGACTCCAGTCCTTTCAAAGGAGCGATACATACAAGCCACGGCATCGTAACCTGTGACTCGTCGAGAAATAAAACACCGTTTTGAGCCAGCGATATCGCGCCCGGCTTGGGCGGGTTACCGCCGCCCACCAGAGCCACGGCGCTGGCCGTGTGGTGTGGTGCCATGGTGCTGCGGTGGCCCCAATGCGCGGCGTCAAACTTGCCGACCAGGCTGTGCAGGGCAGCGTTCTCCAGCGCCTCGGCCACCGTCATTGCTGGTAGCAGGCCGCCAAAGCGCTGGGCCAGCATGGATTTTCCAGCACCCGGCGAGCCCAGCATCAGCACATTGTGGTTGCCACTGGCGGCAATCTCCAAAACCCGTTTGGAGGCGGCTTGGCCTTTCACATCTTGCATGTCGGCGACATTGGGTTGCGGCATGTGCGGCTGCGCGGTCAGGCGCTGCCACTGGCTGCGGTGCTCTGCGGTATCGGACCGGGAGCCAGCGGGTGCAAAGTGCTGCACTACGTCTAGCAAATGAGCTGCGCGGTAGACCTCGGCATCGGGCACCAAGGCGGCTTCTTCGGCGCTGCCCGGTGGCAGCACTTGGCGCACGGCTGCGCCGCGTTGGTGCAAGTCCATGCTGGCGGCGAGCGCGCCGCGCACGGGGCGCAGCTGGCCGGATAGGGACAGCTCGCCCGCAAACTCGTAATGTGCCAACTGGCTGGCGTCGATCTGGCCAGAGGCGGCCAAAATACCAACGGCAATCGCCAAGTCATAACGACCCGATTCTTTGGGTAGATCGGCAGGCGCCAGATTGACCGTGATGCGCTTGTTGTGGGGGAACTCCAGCCCGCTGTTTTGCAGCGCTGAGCGCACGCGCTCGCGGGCTTCCTTCACCTCAACATCGGCTAAACCCACCAAGGTAAAACTGGGTAAGCCATTGGCCAGGTGCACCTCGACTGAGACGGGGTGGGCTGTTAAACCCAGCAATGCGCGGCTGTGCACCACGGCGAGACTCATGCAGATCTCCTTTGTTGCACTAAATTGGTGCGGTCAGGTGCGTGGTTTCGCGCACCGATGCAGCCAGCATGGCGAATCTGGCGCGTTGCGGCAAGGGGCGGGCGTTGCGGTAAGGCCATTCCACCACGGCTTGGCTAACTGCTTATATAAAAACAATAGCTGTTAGCGAATGCTGGATGGGTGCTAGCGCCGATTTTGTTATTTGCTTGGCACGCTCTGTGCTTTGTGTTGCCCACAGCGAGATTAGCAACAAGGAGTGTGGCAATGGCGAAAAGCAACAAGGCGTGGTGGATGGCAGCTGCAGCGATCTGTGCGGCTATGCCGATGGTGGCGAGCGCACAGCTGTCGGCCAATGTGGGCGTGACGACGAACTACAAGTTCCGTGGACAGGACCAAAAGAGTACCAGCGCCCGTTGGATCAAGCCAGCGTTGCAGGGCGGTGTGGATTACACATTTGGCGATTCTGGCTTTTATGTGGGCAACTGGAACTCCACGGTTGACTGGCTGAGCGGCAACAAGCTGGAGATGGATTTTTACGGCGGCTACAAGTTCAAGGCCGCGGATGTGGACTGGGATGTGGGAGCGCTTACCTATGTCTACCCCGGCAACAGCACGGGCAACACGACCGAGCTATATGGCGCGGGCACGTATGGGCCCATCACGCTGAAGTATTCACACACCGTATCCAAAGATTATTTTGGCTGGGCTGGCAACCAGCTGAACAGCAGCAGCAAAGGCCGGGGTACGGGCTATTTGAACGTGGCGTTTTCGCAAGAGGTGGCACCAAAGACCACGCTCAAGCTGGCGGTGGGCTATACGCGCTTTGCTAGTGATATCAAGGATCTGGGTGTGCCCAACTATGTGGATTACAGCGTGGGCGGCGCCTATGACTTTGGGGATGGTTTGTCGCTGAGTGCCGCCTGGGTGGGGGCCAACAAAAGCAACTATTTTGGCTTTGTGAACAAGGGCCGCGCCATTGTGGCGCTGAACAAAACTTTCTGATGGGGACTGCCCTGTCTCCGCACCGAAAGGAAACGATATGAACATGAAACTGGTAGTCGCCGTGATCAAGCCCTTCAAGCTCGACGAGGTGCGTGAAGCGCTGTCTGATATTGGCGTGCAAGGTATTACGGTGAGCGAAGTCAAAGGCTTTGGTCGCCAAAAAGGCCACACCGAGCTGTACCGCGGCGCGGAATATGTGGTGGATTTTTTGCCTAAGGTCAAACTGGAAGTGGCCGTGAGCGAGGACCTGGTGGATCGCGTGATCGAGGCCATTGAGAGCGCGGCGCGAACCGGCAAGATTGGTGACGGCAAGATTTTTGTCTCGTCGCTTACGCAGGTGGTCCGCATTCGTACCGGCGAGACCGGGGTGAATGCTATTTAAGTAATAGCTGGTGGCGCCCGGTAGTCGGGCGCTAGAGTCGAATTTATCTTCTAAGGTGTGATCAAGATGCGAAGACTTCTAACTCTGGCAGGAGTAGCGGCTGCAACCATGGCCGCAGCGGGCAGTGCCGTGGCGGCGGATGCGCCAGTCCTCAACGGCGGCGATACGGCGTGGATGATGACCTCGACCGTGCTCGTGATCCTGATGGTGGTGCCGGGACTGGCGCTGTTCTATGGTGGCTTGGTGCGCAGCAAGAACATGCTGTCGGTGCTGGCGCAGGTGTTTGTAATCTTCTCGCTGATCACCGTGCTGTGGGCCATTTATGGCTACTCGCTCACCTTCTCGGGGGAGGGTAATTTCTTCGGTGACTTTGGCAAGGCGTTCTTGGCGGGGATCAAGCACGATACCTTGTCGGCCAATTTGCCGACGATTCCGGAGTTCGTCTTTGTCTCATTTCAATCCACATTTGCAGCCATTACCGTGGCGCTGATTGTGGGTGCGTTTGCAGAGCGCATCAAGTTCTCGGCAGTGATGCTGTTCTCGGTGTTGTGGTTCACTTTCAGCTACATCCCTATGGCGCATATGGTGTGGGGTGGCGGCCTTCTGGCCAAAGACGGCGCACTGGACTTTGCAGGCGGCACGGTGGTGCACATCAACGCGGCGGTGGCGGGTCTGGTGGGCTCGTACATGGTGGGCAAGCGCATCGGCTTTGGCCGTGAGGCACTGGCACCGCACAGCCTGACTTTGACTATGGTCGGTGCATCGTTGCTGTGGGTGGGCTGGTTTGGTTTTAACGCAGGTTCTGCCGGTGCCGCAAACGGCATCGCAGGTCTGGCTTTTATCAACACCATTTTGGCGACCGGTGCTGCTGCGGTGGCCTGGATTGTGGTGGAGCTTTTGCACAAGGGCAAGGCGTCCATGCTGGGCGCTGCATCGGGTGCGGTGGCTGGTTTGGTCACCATTACGCCAGCAGCTGGTTTTGTAGGCCCCATGGGCTCCATCATCATGGGCCTCATCGCTGGCCCGCTGTGCCTGTGGGGCGTGTCCAGCCTCAAGCGCATCTTGAAGGCGGACGATACCTGCGATGTGTTTGGTGTGCACGGTGTGGGCGGTATTCTGGGTGCGGTGCTGACGGGCGTATTTTGCGCCACCAGCCTGGGTGGCGTAGAGCCTGAGGGCTACAACATGGCGCACCAGGTGTGGGTGCAGGTCAAGAGCGTGCTGCTGACCTTGGTGTGGTCGGGTGTAGTGGCTGCCGTGTCCTTCGCCATCTGCAAGTACACCATTGGCTTGCGTGTGTCGGAAGAAGAAGAACGTGAGGGCCTGGATATCAGCAGCCACGGCGAGGCAGCCTACGGCCGCTGATTCTTTCACATACTCCTTGGCAGGCCGAGCGGGTGACACACCTGCCCGGCCTTTTTTGCGCATTCAGCCAGAGGCTACGACTCTTTTTCGGAGCAAGCGCTAAGCGGAGTGAGCCAGTGGAGCCTGTTTTACTCCGCTACAGGCTGTGGCCACAGCGCCAAGCCTCCGGCCAGGCTGAATGCCTGGTGGTGTCCCAGGCGTCGCAATGCACGCGCTGCCTGGGCACTGCGGTTGCCGCTTCGGCAATAAAACACCACCGTTGTCTCGGCGGGCAGCGCCAACCACTGTGGCAGCGCATTCAAAAGGCGCGACAGCGGCACTGCCTGCGCATGATCGCCGTCTTGCAGATTGGGCACACCGCCTAGTTGCTGCTCGTAGGGTTCACGCACATCGATCAGTAGCGTAGCGCCCCCCGTCTGCTGCAAGGCCTGGGCTTGATCCGCCGGCAATTCGACATTCACCGTCTGCGTGCAGACATCCACACGGGCGCCGCAGGCCATGGTCTGGTACGCAGTGGGAGCCAGGTCGTGCTCCAGCTCCGCTTTGGCGGCAGCAAAGGCCACTGCATCGAGTCGGCCCTGCAGTGCGCTGGCGAGCAGTGGCTGGGCGGCACATTCCACACTGAGTGTGCAGGCGAAGTGGTTGTCGTAGTCGTGCCCTGGCAGCAACAGCGTGTGTGAGCCCACAGCCTGCACCAGCAGGTGCAGCGAGCCGGCATAGGCAAGGGGCTCGCTCTGGGCAAAGTCGCTGCGCCCCAGTGCCCCTGGCAGCACCGTGTCGCCCACAAAGGCAAGGCGCAGATCTGCACCCTCATGCAGCAGGTAGGCGGTGGAGTCGGCGGTGTGGCCAGGCAGCGCCAGGCGAGTCAACCGGTGGAAGCCCAGATCGATCTGTGCAACGTCCTCGGGCCAGCCCAATGCATCCACCGTGCCATCGGCTAGCAGCTCAGGCGGCACCGCCGCGCGTAGCTCAGGTGTAGAAGACTGGTGGTCGCCGTGGCTGTGTGTATCCAGCACCGCAGCCAGCGTGTAGCCGCGACAGCGCACCCACTGTGCCAAGCGTTCGACCAGCTCGGGCAGCGGATCGATCACCACGCAGCGCTGGCTGGCGGTATCGGCCACCAGGTAGCAACAAGCTCCATCAATGACAAAGCGCGTAAGCAGCGGTGCTGCGTCGTGTTCGGTGGCTTGCGGTGCCTCGACCAGGCAATGGGTACGCAGGGCTGCCCCGCAGGCGCGGATACGGCTGCAGGCAGCCTCGATCATCGCCGTGGAGTCTGCTGCACCAAAGGACATGCGCACTGCGGCGGCGGTCTGCCACGCGGGCAGGCCCATGGCTTCAAGTACATAGCTGGGCTGCGCCTTCGATGCACTGCAGGCCGAGCCACCGCTGACGCGCAGGCCTGCGGCGTCGAACAGGTCGAGCAGGAGCTTGGATTCAAGGCCCGGCACCGCGAAGTTCAGCGTGGTGGGCAGGCAGAGCGCTGGGGGCGCATTGAACACCAGACTGGCGAACGCGTCACGCAGAGCTGACTCCAGCTGGCTGCGGTGGTTGGCCAGCTTGGCAGCGTCGGCAAAGGTAGTGCCGTCCTGCAGTGCTTGGAGCACTGCACCCAGCGCAGCGATGCCAGCCATGTTCTCGGTGCCAGCGCGCAGCGCGCCTTCCTGACCGCCACCCGCCAGCAGTGGGGTGAACGGTGCGCCTTCGCGCACATAGAGCATGCCGACGCCCTTGGGGGCATAGAGCTTGTGGCCGGAAAACGGTGCGTAGTCAATGCCGCGCTCGATGGGGTTGAGCGTCAGCTTGCCCAGGGCCTGAACGCCGTCCACCAGCCACAGCGCCGAGCTGCCGCGCAGTGCATCGGCGATGCCATCTAGGTCGGTCACCACGCCGGTTTCGTTGTTCGCCGCCATGGTGCAGACCAGCCCGGCTGAAGGCACTTGCGTACGCAGCCAAGCTAGATCGTGGCGGCCGTCGATACCGACCGGAATGGCTTGGATGGGCAGATGCAAGCCCAGCACCGCGTTCCAATGGTTGAGCGCCTCGGGCACCGCCTTGTGCTCAGTGGCGCCGTACAACAGCTGCAGCGCAGTAGTCTCGCCAGCATCTTTGCGGCGGCGCAACGCAGTCAGGGCCGACAGTACGGCGGTTTGGATGCCTTCGGTGGCGCCGCTGGTGAACAGTAGCTGGCCCGTGGGAACGTTCAGCACCCGGCGCGCGGCAGCCCGGATTTCGTCAAGCAGCGCGCGGGCTTTAAGCCCGCTGCCGTGGATGCTGCTGGGGTTGCCGTAGGCATCGGCCATTACCGCCAGAGCGGCGGCGCGGGCTTGTGGGAGCACGGGGGTGGTAGCGTTGGCGTCGAGGTAGATTTCCATACGCAAATTGTCAAACTAAACCCGGGGTATGCGTATGCAAATTTTGCTGTTTATGGCAGTATATTTAGAAGTAAATTCTAAATATTATGAAAAAAATAAAACTAGATTCTATTGATCGCAAAATACTAGATCTGCTGCAGGCCGATGCCGAGACTCAGATCGCTGATCTGGCGGCGCAGGTCGGCCTGTCTGCAACGCCTTGCTGGCGCCGCATCCAGAGGCTCAAGGAGGCTGGTGTTATCAAGCGCCAGGTGGTGCTCGTGGATCGCGATAAGGTGAATGTCGGTGTGACGGTCTTTGTCGCGGTGCGTACCAGCACGCATAGCCAGGAATGGTTTGAGCGTTTTCGGGGCGCGGTACAGGCCATTCCCGAAGTGGTCGAGTTCTACCGCATGAGCGGCGACGTGGACTACCTGCTGCGCGTGGTGGTGCCTGACATCGCGGCCTACGACAAGGTTTATAAGCGGTTGATCGCCGATACCCAGTTGTTTGATGTGTCGTCCAGCTTTGCAATGGAAGAGCTCAAGTTCACCACGGCGCTGCCGCTGTCCTATATTCGCTGAATCTGGGCCGGTGGCACAGAAAATGCAAGGGTATACCCATGACCTCAGTTTTTTCAAAAGGAAAGCCATGATCTGGCATACCGTGGTGAGCCAGCCGTTTGCGTTGGGTGAGTCTCCTTTCTGGCAAGCCAGCGCTGGTGTGCTGTATGGCGTGGATGTGGCGGGCAGAAAGCTATGGCGCACCATGCCAGGCTCCGGTTATCTGGACTGCTGGGAGATGCCAGCCGAGCCCGGCTGCATCGCTCCGGCCCGCAGCGGCGGTGCGCAGGATGGCTGGATCGTGGTGTTGCGCGACCGCATCTGCCGCGCGACCGATTGGGGTGGCGATCTGCACGACATTGGCCGACTGCCCATAGACCCGGCCACCGAGCGCGGCAACGATGGCCGCTGCGATGCGCAGGGGCGGTTTTGGGTGGGCACCATCCATGAGCCTGTCAGCGGCCCGCGGCAGCCCGTGGGCGCGCTCTACTGCGTGGATGGCTTGAGTGGCACCACTACGGTGCGCAAAGTGCTGGGCGGAGTGGCCAATGCCAATGGCCTGGCCTGGTCGCCCGACCGCCGCACCCTGTACTGGGCTGACACGCCCACACACACCGTAAAACGCTTTGCCTGCGATGTAAACGGCAACCCGCAGGGTGAGGGCGAGGTGTTTATCCAGTTTGATGGCAAGCCCGATGGCTGGTCCCCCGGTGAACCAGGTTATGGCGGCCGGCCCGATGGCGCAGCGGTAGATGTAGACGGCAACTACTGGTGTGCTATGTATGAGGGTGGCCGCGTGCTGCAAATATCGCCACGCGGCGATATGCTGGCCCAGCACTACACACCGGCACTGTGCCCCACCATGCCCTGCTTTGGCGGGGCAGATGGGCGCACGCTCTACGTCACATCGGCTCGCCTTGGCCGCAGCAAAGACGAGTTGGCCAACCTGCCGCAGTCTGGCTGCGTATTTGCCATGCGCGTGGGCGTGGCTGGCCTGCCGACGCAGCCTTGGCGTGAACTAGAGCACGGTTTCTAGTCGCCCATCTAACTGCTGCGCTGCAGGCAAGGTGCAACTGCGGCTACCATCGGGCCATGGACCAAGCCGTGGCTTCCCCTCATCACCCCACCGTACAAGATTGGCAGCAGCGTGTTCGCACTGCCCATGCGAACAAAACGCCGCTGCGCATTCGCGGCGGTGGCAGCAAAGATTTTTATGGCGTGCGCCTGGGCGGCGACGTGCTCGACACGCGCAGCTATAGCGGCGTTGACAGTTACGAGCCCAGCGAACTGGTCGTTACTGCGCGCAGCGGCACGCCACTGCTGGAGCTAGAGCAACTGCTGGCAGAGCGCGGCCAATGCTTGCCGTTTGAGCCCCCGCACTTTGGCCCTGGCGCCACCGTGGGTGGAATGGTTGCGGCGGGCTTGTCGGGCCCGGCACGGGTATCGGCGGGCGCGGTGCGCGACTACATCCTGGGTTTGTCCATGATCAACGGCGTGGGCGAGCATTTGACTTTTGGCGGTCAGGTGATGAAAAACGTCGCCGGTTATGACGTATCTCGCCTGATGGCGGGCGCCTGGGGCACTTTGGGTTTGCTGACTGACATCAGCATCAAGGTGCTGTCCATGCAGCGCGCGCAAGCCACGCTGTATTACGAATGCACGGCCCAGCAAGCGATTGACATGCTGTCGCAATGGCGCGCCCTGCCGCTGCCTATCAACGCCAGCCTGTGGCAATCCGATGGCAGCGCCACCAGTGGCCACTTGCTGGTGCGCCTGCGCGGAGCCGTGGCTGCGGTAGAGGCAGCACTAGACCGGATGGGCGGAACCATGCTGGACCATGCCCAGGCCGATGGCGCCTGGCTCGCCTGTCGCGAGCAACAACTGCCCTGGTTTACCGATATGGAGCCCGACCACGCGCTGTGGCGCGTATCCGTTCCCGCTACCACGCCCGCCTTGCCGTGTACCGAGGTTAACGTGCAGCCGCTGATCGAATGGGGCGGCGCCCTGCGCTGGGTGCAAGCGCCCATGCAGCATGCAGCGGCCCTGCACGCGCTGGCCGTCAGCGTGGGTGGCAGTGCGGTGTGCTTTCGCCCTGGCAGCGGCGTGCAATGGGTGTCAGAGGGTGACTTTGGCCTGGCTCCAGCGTCGCCAGTGCTGCGCCAGGTGCAGCAGCGTGTCAAACACGCGTTCGATCCGCATGGCATCTTCAACCCCGGCCGCTTGGGCGACTGGGCCTTGAGTTAACACCCGCTAATCCAGGTACCCCTGCTCATGCAAACCCAATTAGCCCCCGAGTTCAAAAATACCCCAGAAGGCCAAGAGGCCGAGGCCATTTTGCGCAAATGCGTGCACTGCGGTTTTTGCACCGCCACCTGCCCCACCTACCAATTGCTGGGTGACGAGCTGGACGGCCCCCGTGGTCGTATCTACCTCATCAAACAGGTGCTAGAAGGTAAAGAGCCCACGCGATCAACACAGCAGCACTTGGATCGCTGCCTGACCTGCCGCAACTGCGAGACCACCTGCCCCAGCGGCGTGCAATACGGCAAGCTGCTGGACATTGGCCGCCACATCGTCGATGAAAAAGTAGAGCGCCCTATAGGCGAGCGCCTGCAGCGTTGGGCCCTGCGCAAAGGGATGATGTCGAAAGCCTTTGGCACCGCCATTACCTTGGGCCGCATTGCCAAGCCGCTGCTGCCCGCCAGTCTGAAGGACAAGTTGCCCAAAGCCGCCCGCGCTGGCCGCTGGCCCACGCGTGAGCATGCGCGCAAGGTGATGATGCTGGCCGGCTGTGTGCAGCCCGCCATGTTGCCCAATATCAACACCGCAACGGCGCGCGTGCTGGATGCAGTCGGTATCCAAACCCTGGTCACGCCCGCCGCCAAATGCTGCGGTGCGGTGCAGCAGCACTTGAGTGACCCGCAAGGCGCGCTGGCGCAAGCCCGTGCCAATATCGATGCCTGGTGGCCCTGGGTGTCCAAGCAGCAAGTCGAGGCGATCATCAGCACTGCATCGGGCTGCGGCGTCATGGTTAAAGATTACGGCCACTTGCTGCGCCACGACAAAGACTACGCCAAGCGCGCCGCCGCCATCAGCGCGCTGGCACGTGATTTGAGCGAGCTGCTACCAGCCATGTTGCCCGAGCTGGCCGAGCGCCTGCAAGGCCAGCTAGAGCCCACGACTGCTCCGTTCGCGTATCACCCACCTTGCACTTTGCAGCATGGCCAACAGCTGCGCGGCGGGGTAGAGGCGGGCTTGCGTCAGCTAGGGTTTGATGTGCGCGTCTCGCGCGTGGAGTCGCATCTGTGCTGTGGCTCGGCAGGTACCTACTCGCTGCTGCAACCTGAGATATCGCACCAGCTGCGTGAGCGCAAGATCAACACCTTGAACGAGGCATGCACGGACAACCCACCCGCTGCCATTCTGTCCGCCAATATCGGCTGCATTGCCCACTTGCAAGCGGGCACCGATGTGCCGGTGCGCCACTGGATTGAGGTGATCGACGAGGCTCTGCAGCGCCGCGCTGTGTAGACCATCTGCACGGCTGCACCTGGGGCGTGCAATCGTGCACGGCGTCAGGGCTTGTCGGTTGGCGTGTGGTGTGCAAAATGGGTTGGCGATCTGGCCAGTTAGGGGTAGCTAGATAGCTGTACTGCCCGTTGGCCGCAGAAACACCAGCCAGGAGACACCATGAGCGAAGCTACCAAGCGGTTTGTAGAGGCCCGCGATTTTTTGCAATCCCAGCGTGACGACTACGCCACGGCTTACGCTCAGTTCCAATGGCCGCAGTTGAGCCATTTCAACTGGGCACTCGATTATTTCGACGCGCTAGCCAAAGGCAACACTCGCACCGCATTGTGGATTTGTGAGGAAGATGGCCGCGATGCTAAGCACAGCTTTGCCGACCTGTCTGCCCGCTCTGACCAGGTTGCCAACTGGCTGCGCAGCCTGGGTGTGCGTCGAGGTGACTGCGTGCTTTTGATGCTGGGTAACCAGATTGCGCTGTGGGAGGGCATGCTGGCGCTGATCAAGCTGGGCGCGGTGATGATACCGACCACGACCTTGCTCGACGGTGCCGACCTGCGCGACCGCGTGGAGCGCGGTCAGGTGCGCCATGTAATCTGTGGTGAGGATTCGGTCGAGCGGCTGGAGAGGTTGAACTTGCACTTCACCCGCATCGTCGTCGGCCAAGCCGCAGGCTGGCAGTCGTTTGCCGATGCACAGCAGTCCCCGCAAGCCTTTACGCCCGATGGGCCGACACTGGCTACTGATCCGCTGTTGCTGTACTTCACCTCGGGCACTACGTCCAAGCCAAAGCTGGTGCTACACACCCACCAAAGCTACCCGGTCGGCCATTTGTCCACCATGTACTGGATGGGG
Organism: Comamonas sp.; assembly: GCA_036646255.1. Lineage (GTDB taxonomy): Bacteria > Pseudomonadota > Gammaproteobacteria > Burkholderiales > Burkholderiaceae_C > Comamonas. The sequence continues at coordinate 30,747 of JAVXMM010000019.1, read as the reverse complement.
CTGCGGGCCGACGATGTGCACCTCAACATTTCATCGCCCGGCTGGGCCAAGCATGCGTGGAGCAGTTTTTTCGCACCGTGGAATGCTGGGGCCTGCATTTTTATCTACAACTACAACCGCTTCCAAGCCAAGGCGTTGCTGCAGGTGCTGGTGGACAAGGCCATCACCAGCATGTGCGCACCGCCCACCGTGTGGCGCATGCTGATTCAAGAGGATCTGCAGGCCTGGCCGGTACAACTGCGTAGCGTTATTGGTGCAGGTGAGCCACTGAACCCCGAGGTTATTGACCGCGTCCAGAGCGCCTGGGGCCTGACGATCCGTGATGGCTTTGGCCAGTCTGAGACAACTTGCCAAATTGGCAACTCGCCCAGACAACTTGTTAAACCGGGCAGCATGGGAAGGCCCTTGCCCGGTTACCCGATTGTGTTGCTTGATATCGATGGAAATCCCGCCACGGAGGGCGAAATCTGCATTGATTTAAAGCGCCGGCCACTGGGCTTGATGGAAGGCTATTTTGGTGATGAGGAGCGCACACGCACAGCCATGCGCGATGGCTACTACCGCAGCGGGGATGTGGCGGAACAAGACGCCGATGGCTACATCACCTACGTGGGCCGGTCAGACGATGTGTTCAAGTCGTCCGACTACCGTTTAAGCCCGTTTGAGCTGGAGTCGGCGCTGATAGAGCACCCCGGCGTGGCTGAAGCTGCCGTGGTTCCAAGCCCTGATGCGCAGCGCCTGTCGGTGCCCAAAGCCTTTATTGTGTTGCGTGAAGGTGTGGCGCCTGACCGCGCCACAGCGCTGTCCATCCTGCGCTTCTCGCGCGAGCATTTGTCGCCCTACAAACGCATACGCCGTATTGAGTTTTCTGAGCTGCCCAAAACCATCTCCGGCAAGATCCAGCGCAACCTCCTGCGAAAGCAAGAAGAGGCGAGCGTGCAGGCGAAGGATCGCGCCGCGATGGCGTTCTGGGAAGACGACTTCCCGGAGCTGCGTCAATAAATCTAGTTTTTATTGCGCAGCGCAAAAGCACGCTGTGCCGCAGGGCGATCAAAGCAGCGCTGGTGCCACGCCAGTGCGTGCGGCGCATCGCTGCCAGCAATAGCGGGCAGGCGCTGCAGCACGGCGGAGACGTTCAAATCCGCCACAGTAAAACTATTGCCCGCCAGGTAGGTACGCTCTGCCAGTATTTTGTCCAGTAGCTGCACTTTCTCACGCGCCTTGGCCAGGCCTGCTTCTGCCAGCGCGGGCTGGCGTTTGTTCTCCGGCAAAAACTGGGTGTGTTGGAACCACTGGCGCGCTGGTGGTTCGGCCTCGGTGGCTGCCCACAAAGTCCATTGCAGTACTTGCGCCTGGCCTGCCACATCGCCGGGCCATAACGTGCCTAGGCCGTACTGCTGGGCCAGGTACAAGGTGATGGCGAGCGACTCGTACAGCACCAGCCCCTTGTCGTCGATGATGGGCACCTGGCCGTTGGGGTTCATCACCAGGTAGGGCGCTTGTTTCAGCTCTGGCGCTTGGTAGTGCAGGTTGATGTGCTCGTAAGGCAGGCCCAGCTCTTCTGCCGCCCACAGCGGGCGGATGGCGCGCGATGCAGCAATGCCGTAGATCTTTAAAGTCATAGCAAACAATCTTTATGTAGTATGCGCTAGATGGTATTTATGGCCAAAGCCATGCCGTCCTTGCGCGGGTCGGATGCACCGCACAAGCGGCCATCGGGCAGGCGCACAATGCATTGCGCACCACCAAAATCACTGCGCCCGCCTAACTCGCCTTCGCCGGATGGCTCGCGGTAGCCCGCAGCGCGTAGCGCGCTAGTTACATCGTCAGCAGTGCCTGTTTCAATCGCCAGCACGCGGTTGCCCTCTAGCCGCCAGCGAGGTTGGTTCATGGCGGCCTGCGGTGCCTCACCACCGGCCAGCATGCGGGCTAACAGCTGCACCTGGCCCTGTGGCTGCATGGCGCCACCCACAACACCCAGTACCGCTAAAAACTGGCCATCTTTCGTGGCAGCGCCTGGTACCACGGTGTGGTAGGGGCGCTTGCCTGGCGCAGGCCCGTTGATATGGCCGGGCTGGGCAAAGCCATGGCCCCGGTTTTGCAGCACAAAGCCGCCTTCGGCCACTGCAAAACCCGAGCCAAAGCGTTTAAAAATGCTGCTCATCAAGGTGATGGCAAAACCATCGCCATCGACTACCGTAGTACACACGGTATTGCCTGCCGGGTCGGCCACGGTCTGTTTGGCGTAGTCCATTGCCGCCTCCATGGCTTGCACCATGCGAACCGTGGTGTCGGGGCTGTCGATCGCCAGCGGCTGGCTGTCTAGCGTCGTCAATGCATGCAGCACGGCCACACCGTGGGTGTTGGGCGGGCACTCAAAAATATCTACGCCTTGGAAGGAGGCGGTTACCGGCGTACAGAACTCGCCGTTGTGCGTTGCAAAATCACCCGCCGCCAGCACGCCACCGTGGCGCTTCATGGCCGCTTCAGCGGCCTGCGGTATGCGGCCTTGGTAGAAGGCGTCTGGGCCGCGCTCGGCAATCTCAGCCAGTAGCTGCGCCAAGGCCGGGTTGCAGAAGGTGTCGCCCGCCTTGGGTACCTGGTTGGCGCGGTACAGCGCCGCACTGGCCGGGTCTTTGGCGATGACGGACCGGAACAGAGCCCATTCGCGCGCCGCCACCGGGGCCACCACAAAACCATTGCGCGCTGCAGTAATGGCGGAGTCAAAAAGGCTGGCCCAGGGCTGCCTGCCATAGCGCTGGTGCAAATCCCACCAGCCGCGCACGGCGCCGGGTGTGGTTGTGCTCAAGGGATGGCGCTCGGGGATTTTTTGATCAGGCAGCTTGGCAACCATGTCTGCGGTCAAGCGCTGCGGTGCACGGCCTGTGCCGTTGTAGCTAATGGGTGCTGTGTCCGGCGGCACTAGCATGGCCAGCAGATCGCCGCCAATGCCGGTAGCCATGGGTTCAACCACGCCCAGTACGGCATCGGCGGCGATGGCGGCATCTACCGCCGAGCCGCCGGCTTGCAGCATGGCCTGGGCGGCCTGCGCTGCCAGCGGATGGCCGGTGGCCACCATGGCATGTTCGCCCGTCACGCCCAGGGTTTGCGCATCTGCCATATCAGCCCCACAAAGCAACTGCGGTAAAGACCGATGCGATGAGACCAATCAGCACGGGCACCAGCAGTGCGCGCGCCAGCTCCAGCACGTTCACCCGCGCAAAGCCCGCAACCGCGATCAATGATGACCAGGCAATCAAGGTGCCGCCCCCCGTCCAGACCGATCCCATTTGGCCCAGCGCTGCCAGTGCCGATACATCCATGCCCGATGCCGGGCCGAGTGCGCCAGACAAAGTACCCGTCAGAGGCAGGCCGGAGAAGCCCGAACCATCAATGCCCGTGATCATGCCCATGATCAGCACACCAAACGACACCAGCAGCTTGCTGTCAGGGATCAAGTGTTGGCTCGCTTGCACCAGCTCAAACAGCAGGCTTGGCACGGCCTGGCCCGGTGCAATGCCCAAGATGGAGCCCGCTGTCTCGCTCGATCCGATGAAGAAAAAGCCTGCGATCGGCAGCACCGATCCCATTGCCTTGAACGCAAACACAAAACCATCGGTCACGTGGTCGGCTGCGCCGTCCAGCATCTTGCGAAAGCCGAGTGCGGCCGTGGTTGCCCAGATCATCAGCAGCGCCGCAACACCGCCAATCAGCATGGCTGCGTCGCCACCCTTGAGGTCGGGCGCGCCATCAATAAATTTGGGGCCCAGCATCACCAAGATCACCAGCAAAAATGCCAGTGGCGTGACGATGGCAAACAGCTTCGAGGCGCCCTCCAGGCTCTTGTCCTTCTTCAGTGCTGCTTCCAGCTCGGAGTTGGTACCCAGATCTTCCTCACGCGCAGTGCCACGGGCAATCTCTGCCTTGTCGAATGCGCCCGATCCTTCCACCTGGGCGTTCATGCCCACAGGGCTTGACTCCCAGCGCTCCAGCAAATCCGTGCTGCCAGGTAGTACCAGCTTGCGGACCTTGATGTATGACAGGAACAGCGCGATCAAGCCCACCACCCACGACAGCAGCAGCGCTTTGTCAGCTACCGCCATCGCGCTGATGCCACCAGCCGCCTTGGCGCTGATGCCTGGCGCCACGCCAATTACATAGTCCGAGGACAGAGCCATGCCCTGGCCGGCAATCGCAATCGCCATCGCACCTGCAATGGGCGGCAGGCCTGCGGCAATGGCGGCAGGCAGTAGCACAGCTGCCACCAGCGGCACCGCTGGCGTGGGCCAGAAGAACAGCGAGATCAGGTACGTCACCAAGGCCAGGATGAAATAGGCGATATGGCCGTTCTTCATCACCGCGCGGAAGGGTTTGACCATTCGTATGTCCGACCCTAGCGCTTTGAGCGAATTCAGCAGTGCCGTCATCAGCGCAATGATCAAGAAGATATTGAACAGCTCCTTGGCGGCCACCATGCTGGCACTAAAAATGCTACCAATACCGGTGATCAGGCTACCGCTCCACGCGAAAGCCACCACGACGGTCGCCAGCACTGAGGGAACCACAACGTTGGCGCGGAACGCCATGGTGAGAATGATGACCAGCACGCCGGCCAGGTAGGCCCAGTGCGCTGGGCCTATAGAAACAGACGGATCCATCGTGGCTACTCCTTGGTATGAATTTAAACAGCCAATTTGTATACTAAATACATAAATGCAAAAAATCATCAGGGATAACCAGATATCGTGCAATGCAACATGTAATTTGTCTGGGTGAAATAAACTATTTAATTAATTTCGTATACAAATTAATGTTTCAAAGGCGATGGATCCTTTGTGAGTGTCTGTGATAAGGATAAGAATTATTCCCTTTGAATTCCGGTAATTCTTATAAAAATCAGTGATCTATAAATCAGATAAGAGGAAGATTCGTGCGCCTGTATAGCGTAGGGTTATTGACTTGCGTCATCAAGACGACTTCGTACATTGGATACACTAGGGTAACTACCGAGATTACGAGGACAATGCTCTATGAAACAAGCTGCTATCCAAGCCCCATCGCACCAGGCCGCAATCCAGGTGCTGACCGCCGCCGTCAAGCCCGTGTTGCCTGCATCACTCAGCTGGCTGGCACGTATCGAAAATGCCTTTGTCGCCTGGCAAGCCAAGCGCTTAGCTGAAATGTCTGCTGGCCGCCTGTGGGCTCAGGCCATGCAAGACACCCGCTCGCTGGCTGAAATTCGACGCTCCACGCGTTAAGAGGCTCCTAAATCGCCAGCTGACAGGTTCTCTCACGGCAGATTGCATACAAATTCGCGTACTTCTGTTGCTGAAATCGTCAACTAGGCTCTTGGCTCTGTATCCAGAACACAGTGGCGCACTGCGGGCCATGTAAACTGGTGCGCTGCCTCACCCCTGTGTGGGCTGGCGTTGCGGCCCAATCTGCCGCGTAGCCTCCACACAGCCGCTGCACCCCACTGGTGCCGGCGCTCGGGTTGGGGCCTGACATGCACCAATCGGACAGACTTTCATGCCAATAGCCAACGGAGACAAAAAAACAGGACTCAACCACTCGCCGCTTACCCAGCAGCTGGTCGAGGCCCTGCGCGAGAAAATCATGTCAGGCGAGCTTGCATCTGGCGAGCGCCTGGTGGAAGAGCGTCTGTCCGAAGAGTTCGCCGTATCCCGTATGCCCGTACGCGAGGCGTTGCGCCAGCTGTCGGCCAGCGGCCTGGTCATCATCGAGCCGCGCCGTGGCGCATCGGTTGCCAAGTTCCACGGTGATCTGCTGCGTGAGCTGGTTGAAGTGCGCGCCACGCTAGAGGCCCTGAACGCCCGCCTGGCCGCCAAGCGGCACGACCCCGCTCAGATTGCCGAGCTAGAGGCCTTGCTGGCCGAAGGCGTTAAAAATGCCCACTCGGGCGATGCCGAAGTGCTGGGCGAGCTGAACCAGAAGTTCCACAGCGCCCTGGGCAAAGTGGCCGCCAACTCGGTACTGCAAGAAGTGATGTTGTCGCTGCGTGACCGCACCGCTGTACTATTTGCCCCCCGCAGTCGCGAGCGCGCGCCCCAAAACTGGGAAGAACACGCCGCCATCCTGCGCGCCGTCATCAAAGGCGACCCTGAACTGGCTGGCCTGCTGGCCGCCCGTCACATCTATAACGCTGCGGGGATGGAGCCTTGATTTTATTGATGAGCAAGGCTTTAGCGCCCGATTGATGGGCGCTAAAGCTCTTCAAGTGATAGCGGTTGCTGGTGCCGCTAAAGCTTTATGCCAGTTGCAAAATAGATAGCTGGCAGCGCTTTACCAGCGGGCGCAAATGGCGAAAATACCAGCATCGTTCTCAAGAGTATGTCTATACATCTCTTTCGCAGATGAAGGCTTACCGGGCCGCAGCAGGCGACCGGTATTTTCCTTTGCAAACCGATTCAGGCGGCTGGGCGCTGTCAGTCGGATTGGGGAGCCCGGGCCGCAGTATGCGCAGAACGCTGGCATTCGATAATTTTCCAGCTCAAGTTCTGCAGCCCTTTTTCCAGTTTTCCGCTGCCACAAAACTCCAAGCACTTGAGAGCATAAAGACAGCTCCATGCATTGGTGCCGATCTACAACCGGCACCGGCATTGACATGCGTTCCAGCAAAGTGAAGTCAGGTGCGGAGTACTACAAGATAAACCTGCTTCAGAGTGGCAGAGGAGATGCGCGGCGGCGTAGCTGCGTTATCAGCCATGCCATGTGGGAGCGGTACTCAATGACCGCGCAACCTGCTTGCGTTCGCACAACCTAAAATCATCAGGCTGGACAGCCCCAGCAGAAACCAAAGCCCATTGACAGGTACTGAATGTGGCGAGGCAATGGTATTGCCGATTTGGATCCGGCTGGCTGCGCGATTATTTGTCAGGTCACCGTCCACGTCGAGCGCTTCGACCTCAAGCTGTAGCGAGAATGAACCGGCGGCTTTGCCGAGTACAGGCAAGGCAATGGTCTGGGTGGCCTGGGGGGCCAGTGCCGAAACGCTGCACTGCAACTCCTGTGGCTCATCTTCCTGTATCCCAGATTGCAGCACACAGCTGGAAGGCATGTTGCCCTCCACCACACGCACACCCATTGGCAGCTCGATATGCACCTTGCCCCCCGAAGCCGCCTCACCACCTCGGTTGCGGATTTCGATCGGTAGTGTCAGCGTCGTGTTCACCGGTGTGGAAAAGGTCGGTGCTATCGACACGGACAAATCCACGTGGGGAAAGCTGAGCTGGCAGGCGCCATTTGGATTAAGAGCAGCTCGCACAAAGTTCCCGATCATCAGCGGCGCATTCCAGTCAAATGCGTTCGAGTCAGCCAGTACGAAGGAGCAAGCGCCCTGACCACCGTGATTGAGTGCCTTAGGCACCAGAAAACCCAATGCGTCTACGCGCTCGCCTGCACCGGGCGTGAGCGTGCTTGCATCGGGTGGAAGATACAACGCGAGCTCCGAGGGGACGTTGGAGATCAGTGCTGCATCGAGGCCCGAGATGGCGGGTTGGCTCTCGAAATCGCTGCTGTAAGGACTGTTGCGGTTGAGCAGTGACTCGACGTAGAAAGTGTTGCTGTAACGCGCCGTCGTCAGGCCGAGGCCTGTTGCCGCATCAAGCGCCTTGGTCACTTCCTCCATGTTGGTTGCACTACTGCAGCAGCCATCCACAAAGAACAGAAAGATGGCGTCAGGGTTGGTGAACAACTGGTTCTTCACCACGGCCCAGCGCGCAGCATCGATCGCTTCGTAACCCGTGACCAGTAAGATGATGTTCTGCCCCTGGAAATCCGCATCACTCAGACTGACCGTTGCAGAATTGCTGAGCGCATCCCGTTTGTCTGTCACCTTGGTGGGCCCAAGCGCCTTGTTCAAGGAGTCGAGCGCTGCGCTCATATAACTTATGGTGTCGGGTTTGATCTCATCGGTGCTCAGCAGCAAGGCGGTTGCGGCATGCAGGCTGGGCACGCCCAAGGCTAGCAGTAGCGCAAGGGTTTGCAGTAACTTCCTCAGTAACTGGCGGAGCGACAAAAGTTCGGAAAAATGCATGAGATTAAAATACTGGTGAGGGGTTATTGGCTTCGTGTCCCTAGTGCGCACTGCACTCGAGCATCTCGTTGGGGCTGTTATGAACAGTCAGTTCAATTTCAATTTTCTTGTTCCATGCCAACGCCGTCTATCGGTTTTGCGCTGCGCTTATCGGGAACGCGCGGTCACATGGAGATTCACAAGCCTGAACAGGCCATAACACGAAGCGCTCTGCGCCCGAAGGAGCTCCATGCTCGAGTCGTTGTTCGCAAACATCCCATTCGACAGACACCGATTGATCAACACGGCAGACCTCGAAGAGGCCCAGCATCTCATTGGCAATGTGCTCAGCCCCTATCGCCTGCGGGTCGTGCGTGGCCAAGTCGATCACTGTAGGCTGGAGCTGTTGTCCTGTGGTGCTATTTCGCTGATCCGGATGAGGCATGGGTACGGCGCAGATATCAGCATTGATCCCCACAGCGGTACCCTAGACGGGTACTACTTGATAGTGCTGCCAACGCGAGGAAATGCAGTATTCCAGTTCGGCGAGAGTAGCTTTGACGTGTCACCGAAATCCGCTGTCATGCTCAGCCCTGGTAAGCGTTTTCGCTTCACTGCAAGCAATGACTACGAGCAAATTCTGCTGCGCCTTGAGCGCAAGGCCATTGATGACGCATGGCGTCGCTTGACATCACACGATGAAGCGCCGTTCATTTGTTTTGAGGCTGAGATTCCTTCGCAGACTGCTGGATGGCAGGCACTGATGCCCATGCTTCAATGGGTAGCTCGTTGTAGCGTCCCTGAGCATGGGCGCAATGGCGCTCAAACGGTCCTGCTGGCGGAGACCGAAATGCTGCTGGCTACCACGCTGTTGCTGCATCAACCGCACAATAGGACGGAGCACCTTTGGCCTGCTCCCTCGCCTTCTGTCCCTGCAGCTGTACGGCGTGCGCAAGCCTACATGCTGGAGCACATGAATAGCTCGCTCCCTGTGGGGTTGGTGGCCAGCCATTGCGGCCTGTCGGTGCGCCATCTGCAGGCGCTTTTTAGTGATGAGTGTGGAGTGTCCCCTCTGCAATGGCTGCGAATACAGCGCCTGCAAGCGATCAGACATGCCTTGCAGGCTGACGACACTCACTCGATAAGCGAAACGGCCCTGCGTTTTGGCTTTACGCATCTTGGCGAATTTTCCCGGGCATATCGCAAAGCGTTTGGAGAAACAGCGACGCAAACGCGTGGAGGAAGACGCTAGCTCGCTTTAGGCGCAACTTCCCAGAAAACCGCTTCTGCGGAGTCATCATTTCAGCGGCCCAGCGAAGGCAGTTGCGCCTTGGTTAGGCGCTATCCCAGAAGGCACATATGCCTATGTTGGTGGCACCTCGAGCTACGGGAGGTGAATAGCCCCAGCGACGTGGATGGACGAAGAAGGCGCTGTTACATCACTCCAATCCTCCACTGCGCTAGCCGTCACCGGATGACTGAAGAGAACTGGGCCGATGGCTGCAAATTAGAAGGCGCGCAGCGCAGCATTGAAGGCCCAGGCTAGCCTGATCGTTTGTGCTCAATATGCGCGCTCCATCCTGAAGCGCTTCACTGTGCTTGGAGCCATCCCCGATGGAGGCCTTTAAATAATTGGGTGTATGGCTAGGGGTAAATCGGTCTTAGCTTGAGCGGGCAACACAACGGTTCTGGTAAGCCAAACCAGCAAGCGCAATATCCTCCAGCCCCACCCCTACGGCTTTGTAGAGGGTGATTCCTTTGCTGGTGCGTGGCGCAGTTAGCTTGCCGCTTACCAGGTCGCCTAGCTCCACCACTTTGCTGGCTACGTTCAGGCTGGGGGCTGCTAGCACCAAGTCGCCTGCTTCTTGCAGGGCCTGCTTTTTCCATTCCACGGCGATCATCGATGCACGGGCCAGAGCCGCATCGTCTAGCTCACGGGTGTGGGGCAGGCTGGATCCAATGGCGGCAACGAAGGCGCCTTCCCGGATGCACTGCCCAGCGAACAGCGGCTCTTTGGAGCGCGAGGCGGTGATCACGATGTCGGCGTTGGCTACGCCATCGGTGGTGTCCACGCGTTCTACGGCTACGCCGGTTAGCTGTTCTAAGCGTGCTTGCAGATCGGCGCTGGCGTAAGGGTCAAACACTTGTATGCGTTGCAGGCCAAAGCGGTGAACAAACTGCTGGGCGTGAGCAATGCCTTGCACACCTGCGCCGCACAAAAATAGTTGCTGTGGCTTTGCGGGCGCCAAATATTCGGCTGCCAGTACTGTGGTGGCTGCGGTACGCAGGCGGGTGATGGCGTTGGCTTCCATGGTGGCCAGCGGCGCGCCGGTCTCGGTGGAGAACAGCAGGATGACGAAGTTGAACTGACCGTTGATGGTGGTGTAGACCTTGGCACCCGTGATGCCCAGCGTGGGGATGACGGCACCCAGGGTGGAGAGTTTGACGCCGCCTGCGTCGGTGCGTTCGCGCGCCTGCATGGCGGCATCGCCCCGGCCGAAGGCGGCGAAGGCATCGCGCATGCAAGAGAGGGCTTGGTCGGTGGACACCAAGGTGTCCACCATGGCATCAGTAATGTGCAGCATGGTGTGGATAGGGATGAGAGCGTGTAACGGTGGTGTTCAAACAGTGTGACGAAGGATGCCTGTGTAGACGTTTAGAGTTTTCGTTTTGAGGTGGAGAGAGGTCGGGGTAGGCTTTGTTGCGATGGCTTGCCGTACCAACGGTACGGTCTGCGCCAACGATGTCGCGCTTGGAGCGGCTAACACCGCCCTTGATGCGCCGTTGTTTCGCCTCGTCGTACGCCGGTACTGCCTGCGGCTTCACGCCTGGCCTCCACCAAAAATTTTTACTTTTCTGGGCCGTGCCAGCTGCTTTTATGCAGGTGTCTCGCCTTGGGGTGTTGGGCTCCAAGGCTCGCTGGGCTGCGTGGGTGGTGGTTCGCATACCTTTTGGGGCTTGGGCCAATCTGTTTTGATTCAGAAGAAACCTGCGCTCTACAGCCAGATTTTGAGCAGGATGACGCAGGCGCTGACGGCTGCGGTCCCTAGTAGCCACTGGCGGATGGCGGTTTTGGAGATATGGCGGGCCAGGGTGTTGCTGGCAAAAAAGCCAGCCAGCATCCATGGCAGAAGTACCAGGCCGTACAGCCATTCGGTGGCGCCCATTTTGCCCACCCAGGCCAGTGCGGAGATCGAGACGATGGTGCCGGCAAAAAACACCACGCCCAAGGTTGATCGCATGGTGGATGGCGGCAGGTGCTGCATGGCGATGGCAAAAGGCGGGCCCCCCGCGGCGGTGATGGTGCCCATGATGCCGCTGGCCACGCCTGCAATCGATAGATTGGCGGGCGTGGGCTGCACGCGCCAGCCCACGGTGCTGAGGGTGACTGCTATCAAGATCAACACTGCAAACAAGATGGAGAGGGCGCTGGCGCTGAAAAACACCAGCAAACCGGTAGCGGCGAAGGTACCAATTACGCGGCCCACCAAGGTGGCGGCGGCGACGCGGCCGTTAAGTGCATCGCGCTCTCGCAGGTAAGCCAGCAGCGCCAGTGGGGCGCCTACGGCCAGCAGAGGGCCGGGCACCAGCTCGGGGAAGAATATGGCTGCCAACGGTGCGCAGAACATGGCATAACCCAGCCCGCCTACGCCTTGCATAGCCGCACCGGCGAGCACCATCACACCCATGGCCAGGTAGCTGCTGGCGCTCAGGCTGTCGGCAAAGGCGGCCCAGGCACTCATGCAGGCAGCGCCCAGCTCACACTGATGTCGCCATTCACAAAGGTTTGGCAGGCCAGGCGGTAGCCTTCGGCAAATTGCTCCTCGGTGAAGTGCTTGCGCTCTTTGGCCTTGATGGTGTCAGTATTGGCCAGGCCGTCCACGATCTTGCATTTGCAGGTGCCACACAGGCCTCCGCCGCATTTAAAGGGGATGCCGCCTTTCTCGCGCAGCGATACGCGCAGCAGGTTGCTGTTGTCTGGTGCTTCAACGGCCTTGTTGTCGTTGGTGACGAAGGTAATGGTGGGCATACAAAAACTCAGTTTGGGTCAGGCGGCGGTAGCCACGGGCACGGCGATCAGCTTGGCATCGAGCGATCCGAAATTGCACAGGTGCTGAAGCTCGCGGTGGGCTTGCGCCATGGAGTCAAAGCGCTCCAGAAACTTGGACGGCACCCAGTTCACGGTGCCAGATTCATCGTCCTCCACCACCTGTACCTTGGTCTCGCGCAGCAGCTTGCCGATAACAAAGTGCGCCTGCAGGCGGCCATAAAACAAATAGTCCCAGGCCTCAATCAACTCAATATCTGCGCTGGGCGTAGTGCGGTACTGGCCGGGTTTGCTGGTCAGGATGACAAACATAGGAGTGCTCTCGGGTTAGGCGGCGGGTGCTGTGGGGTTGGTGGCGCTGGGGCTGTTGGCTGCTATTGCGGCGGCCGCGTTATCTGCGGGGATTTGCTCCAGCTCCAGGTCGTGCTCGGGCCACAGTTGGCATACCAGGCGAAAGCCCTGCTCCAGACGATCACCCAGCTGCTTCTTCTCCTTCCAGTTAGGCGCTGGCAGGTTTTCGGCGCCGGCAATGATCTTGCAGGCACAGGTGGCGCACTTGCCCATGCCGCATTGGTAGGCCAGGTGGGGGTATGGGTACTGCTTGATGCCAGCGCGCACCACCAGGTTGGAGCCAGCCTTTACCTCGTCTTGGTAGGTTTGGCCGTTCTTGTGAAACGTGATCAGTGGCATGGTGCTTCCTTTGCAATCTATTAATGAATACTGTATACAAATAAAGCTGTTTTGTGAAATTAGGGATTACGAGAATAACGATGTCTTCCTGTCTCTTGCTGGGGGTTCTGGTGGGTTTGTTGATGTGTTTTCTGGTTTCTTTATAGGAGTGTTGGGTGTGGTTGGGTGCTGAGTGAGTCGCTGAGACTCGGGAAACTACCCATATTGATTCTGGCTGGATTCGTTGACTTGGTATGTTGTATACAGTATTCTGATCGTGTCGCTTGGCTCTGTTTGACTTAGCGACGCGCCGACTATCAACAGAGAACACCCTTAGGAACTGCCATGACGAACAAACTGATGAACCGCGACGAATTCCGCGCTGCACTCGAGAACGCCATCAAGGGCAAGAGCGCCAACAAGGCACCGTTTAGCGTGGCCTGGGCATCGGGCCGCCTGAGCCGCGAGCACCTGGCACGCTGGGCCGAGAACCACTACCACTACGTGGGCCCTTTTGCCGATTACCTGGGCTACCTGTATGCCCGCACCCCTGCACACATGGTCGAAGCCAAGGATTTTTTGCTGGCCAATATGTATGAGGAAGAAATTGGCGGTGATCGCCACACCGATCTGCTGATCCGCTTTGCGGAAGCTTGTGGCACCACCCGTGCCCGTGTGACCGACCCGGACAACATGTCGCCTACCACCCGTGGCCTGCAGGCCTGGTGCTACAGCGTGGCGATGCGTGAAGACCCCGTGGTTGCCGTAGCTGGCCTGGTGGTGGGCCTGGAGTCGCAAGTGCCATCCATCTACCGCAAGCAAACGCCTACGCTGCGCGAGAAGTACGGTTTCACCGACGAGGAAGTGGAGTTTTTCGACCTGCACATCGTCTCGGATGAAATCCATGGCGAGCGTGGCTACCAGATCGTGCTGGAGCACGCCAATACCCCTGAGCTGCAAGCACAGTGCCTGCGTATCTGCGAAATCGGCGCACAAATGCGCCTGCTGTATACCACAGCGCTCTACCACGACTACGTGGCGCAAGATCTGCAGATCCCCGCAGAAGATCTGGTCGCGGCCTAAGCCGCACTACCGGCAACACGCTGTGTTGCTGCGGGCATGTGCCCGCCCCACCGCTGGCCACCATCGCCAGCGGTGATCCTCTCCCTCCACATCACGCAAAAAATCAAAATCATGGCTGAGACAGCACAAACGTTTTTGAACTACATCGACGGTGCCTGGGTGCCTTGCCTGCTGGGCAGCACCTTTGACAACCTCAACCCAGCCGATACCAGTGATGTGGTCGGCCGCTTCCAGGCATCTGGCCCCGCCGATGCCGAGGCTGCGGTGCAAGCCGCCCAAAAAGCGTTTGATGCCTGGCGCAAAACGCCGATTGGCAAGCGCGCCAAAATCCTGAATGACGCTGCAACCTATCTAGAACAAAACGCGGACCAATTTGCCCAAGAGCTGACCCGTGAAGAGGGTAAGCAGCTGTCGCAAGCCAAGGACGAGTTTTTGCGCTGCGCGCAGACCTTCCGCTTCTACGCTACCGAAGGTCAGACCTATGGTGGCGAGACGTATCCGCAAGATGACCCGAACATGCATGTGTTCAGCCATCGCGAGCCGCTGGGCGTGGTGACCGTGATCTCGCCCTGGAACTTCCCCGCATCCATCCCCGCCCGCAAGCTGGCGCCAGCGCTGATCACCGGCAACACCGTCGTGTTCAAGCCTTCGTCTGATGCACCGCTGTCCGGTATCCGCCTGGTGGAGGCGTTGGAGAAAGCGGGCGTGCCCGCAGGCGTGGTGAACTGCGTTACCGGCCGCGCTGGCGAAGTGGGCCCCGTCATCACCAATTCCAGCAATATCCGCGCTATCTCGTTCACTGGATCGACCACAGCTGGCACACAGATCCACCGCACCGTTCATTTGACAACGCGCCTGCAGATGGAGCTAGGCGGCAAGAACCCGCTGATCGTGATGGAGGATGCCGACTTGGACGTGGCGGTGGACCTGGCGATCAAGGGTGGCTTCTCGCTCACCGGCCAAGCCTGCACCGGCACCAGCCGCATTCTGGTGGTGCCCAGCGTGAAGGCCGCGTTCACCGAGAAGTTGCTAACCCGTGTAGCCGCGCTCAAGATCGGTAACGGCATGGCGCCCGGCATGGACCTGGGGCCGCTGGCAACTGAAAAGCAACTGCAAACCGTGCTCAAGTACATCGCCATCGGCAAGAGCGAAGCGCGCCTGCTGTGCGGCGGCGAGCGCTTGACTGGTGGTGATTTTGACAAGGGCTACTACGTGGCACCCGCTGTATTCACTGATGTGAAAAACAGCATGCGCATTGCGCAAGAAGAGATTTTTGGCCCCGTGCTGGCAATCATCGAAGTGGCTGACTTTAACGACGCCTTGGCCACCGCCAACGACACCGAATACGGCCTGTCGGCCTCCATCGTGACGAACAACCCGCGCTACATGCACCAGTTCACTAACGAGATCCAGTCCGGCACCGTCAAGATCAACCGCACTACCACCGGTAACCTGGTGAACGCGCCATTTGGCGGCTTGAAGAACTCCAGCACATCGACGTTCCGCGAATCGGGCCGCGCAGGGCTGGAATTTTTCACGCAATTGAAAACCGTCTATCGCGGCGTCTAAAAGCTTAAAGAGAAAAGGAAAACCAACATGAAATCCGCACTGAAACTGGAACTGGAAGAAGCCCGCATCATGGCCCGCGCCGCCCTGGCCAAGGCCAAGGAGATTGGCGTGCCTGAGACCGTATGCATCACCGATGAGGGCGGCTTCCCCTTGGTGCTGGAGCGCATGGATGGCGCCCGCGTCACCGGCCCACAAATCGCGTGGAACAAAGCTTTCACCGCTGCAGGCCACAAGCGCTCTACGCACCTGTTTAACACTGCCCCCAATGGCCCGGCCTTACCCGGCAATGAGGCCTTTGGTATCCAGTGGAGCTTTGAAGGCAAGTTTGCCGTCTTCGTGGGTGGCTACCCCATCGTGGTGAACGGCGAAGTGATTGGCGGCGTGGGCTTGTCCGGCGGCAATGGCGAGCAAGACACGGCATGCGGCGTGGCAGCTTTGAAAGCGCTGGCCGACCACCTGGGCGCTACAGCCGAAGTGATCGTCCAAGCAGATATCAAAAAGTGAGCTGCTAGCGCCCGACAGACGGGCGCTAGCGACTTGTTTTATATAAATGGAGCCGCTATGAGCTACCGCGTACTGTGGATGCAAACGCAGCAATCGTTTGAGGTGAGCGCCGATGAATCGGTGCTCGACGCCGCCATGCGCCAGGGCGTTGATCTGCCGCACGACTGTACCTTTGGCGGCTGCGGCACCTGCCGCATGAAGGTGGAAGAGGGCAGTGTTGCCTATGCCGATGGTGAGCTGCCTTTAGCCATGACGGATGAAGAGCATGCCGAGGGCTATGCGCTGGCCTGCCAGGCACGTGCGCAGTCCGACTTGGTTATCAGCGTGGAGACAGGGCCAGCCTGCTCAGCGCCTACCGTGCTGCGCGCCACGGTAGCTGAGATCCGCCTGCACACGCCTGATATCTACCACCTGGCGCTTGATCTGCCAGAGGGCCATGGCGTGCAATATGCGGCAGGCCAGTACCTGAACATCCGCCTGCCGGATGGCGAGCACCGAAGCTTTTCGATGTCGTCACCCCCTGTGGGCAACCGCGTTACCCTGCAAATCCGCAAGATTGCCGGTGGCCGATTTACTGAAACCGTGCTGGCCACCACCCAAGCTGGCGATGCGCTAGAGCTGGAGATGCCGCACGGCAGCTTCTACTACCGTGCCAAAGATTACCAACCCATGGTATTTGCTGCGACCGGCACCGGCTTTGCTCCGATTAAAGCGATCTTGGAATCGCTGCTGGACGATGGCGATTGCCCGCCCATTCACTTTTACTGGGGCATGCGCTGCGAGGCGGATTTGTACCTGTTGGATGAGATTGCCGCATGGGCCGGCCGCTTGTACGAATTCACTTTCATCCCCGTGCTATCGCGCGCATCTGACAGCTGGACTGGCCGGCGAGGCTATGTGCAGGACGCGATTGCAGAGGACTTCGAGGACCTGTCCGAGCACTCGATTTATTTGTGCGGATCGCCCCATATGATCCAGGATGCCAAGGCCATGGTGGCGCTGTCAGGCGCGGCCATGGACAAGATTTACAGCGACAGCTTTATCTTCCAGAACGAAGCCGCAGCCGTTGCCGAACTGAACGAGGAATAAAAAAATGGATTTGGGACTAAGCGGTAAATCTGCGCTGGTGTGGGGGGGCAGCAAGGGCATGGGCTATGCGGCGGCGCGTCAACTGGCGCTGGAAGGTATGAACGTGGTGATCGCAGCGCGTACCGAGGCCACCTTGCAAAGCGCAGCACAGGCGTTGAGCGCCGAATGCGGGCGCGAAGTGCGCTATGTGGCGGCCGACATCACCAAAAAAGCCGGGCGCGAGGCCGCGCTGGCTGCCTGCCCGCAGCCCGACATCTTGGTCAACAACTCGGACGGCTATCCGCCTGGTGATTTCCGCGAGTGGACGGATGAGACGTGGCATGAGGCGCTGGACATGATGATGGTTGGCCCCATCGACATGATCCGCCGCGTGGTCGATGGCATGCAAGAGCGCCAGTTTGGCCGCATTATTAACATCGTTTCACGCAGCGTGAAGGTAGCGCATGCCGAGCTGGGCCTCTCTAACGGCGCGCGATCTGGTTTGGTGGGTTTTGTGGCAGGTTTGGCGCGCCAGACAGTGCGCTACAACGTCACCATCAACAACGTGCTGCCCGGCGCCTTTGATACCGATGCCCAGGCCCGCCATATCGATAAATTGGCGCGCCAAACTGGCAAGTCCGTCGATGAGGTTCGCAAGAGCCGCGAGGCGGGCAACCCGGCGGGGCGTTTTGGCAAACCTGGCGAGGTGGGCGCGCTGATTGCATATTTGGCGTCTAGCCATACGGGTTACATCACCGGCCAAAGCTGGCTGATAGACGGAGGTGAATACCCAGGCACCTACTAGGCGGCATCACCACGGCTTTGCAGACTACGTTGCTCACCCTTGTCGCACTTAGGTGTTGTCTCTACGGGTTTGCGCCTTGTCTGTGCTGCCCATCTGCGATGGACTGGGCCGTGTTGAAGCCTCGCGTGGTGGGACTGCCGTTGAATACTGGATAACCACAACCCCAAGTTTGCAGCTGCTTACTTGGTGGCACTGGTGATTCGCTATACTTACAGACCGGCCTTGGGTGTTCCAGGGCGTTTTGCTTTTTACCGGTGCAGCCGCTGTTGGCGGGTCTGCACTTTTTTCTGCGCTTGCCCTGTTTATGACTGAACCGACCCAACAACCATCCTCCGATGCGCCCGCACCAGCACCTGCTGCCCCCGCCGCAGCACCTGCTGCCGGGCAAGGGCGCGCACAGCAAGGCGAGCGCCAGGGCGGCCGCCCACAGCGCAGCGAAGGCGGCGCCAAGCCGCTGATGAACTCGGCCATGGCTGATGCCCTGCGTGCGGCCACCAAGGGCCACGAGCTGGAAGTGGGCGAGGCACCTGCCGTTGCCGCTGAGGCAGCCCCGGTTGCTCGCCCCCAAGGCGATCGCCCTGCACGTAGCAACAATGCGCCCCGCCGCAGCAACAAGCCCGGTAGCGGCGCCCGCCGTGATGGCAACGGCGGCGGCAACCGTGGCCCTCGCCGCGATGCACAAACTGCGCCCGCAGCGCCCAAGGCACCTCCTCGCCCACGTCACCCTGTGGTCGAGAAGCTGGCTGGCATGTACCCCGCCCTGTTTGGTGACCAGCCTCTGCCGCTCAAGCGCGGCATCTTCCAGGATCTGATGGCAGCCCACCCCGAGGCGTTTGAGAAGAACGAGCTGAAGGTGGCATTGGGCCTGCACACACGATCGACACGCTACCTGAACGCCGTGGCCATGGGCGAGTCCCGCCACGACTTGCAAGGCAATGTGGTGGAAGCCATGGCACCAGAGCACGTGTTCCATGCCCTGGTCGAAGCCTTCCGCCGCCGCAAGCCGCGTGATGGCGAAGACCTGCAAGTCAAGCTGCGCCGCCGTATGAGCATGGCGTACGTTGCGTCGGATCTGTCGCGCGACGACTTCCTGGCCCGCGTGCAAGTCAAGGACGAAGCCACGCAAGCCCTGCTAGCCGCCGCGATGCAAGAAGTGGCTGAATTCGACGCCAAGGCAGAAGCCCTGGCAACCGCCTTTGCCGCCAGCGGCAAGAGCGTGGCCGAGTTTGCCGACATGTACGGCATGCACCCAGCTGCTGCAGAGCGCCACCTGCAACGCGCCGCACAGATCAAGAAGATTGCCGAAACACCAGCGCCTGCACCTGCTGCACCTGCTCCTGCGGAAGAAGCAGCCAGCGACGACGCTGAGTAAACACTAGGTACTCACTAATTAATAGCTGCTAGCGCCCGACTGTCGGGTGCCAGCAGCTATTTTTATATGAATTTTTACTAGGCGTACACTGTAGCCATCACACTGGCAGTCGCCAGCAACAGGAGCGCACCATGCCTACTGTCCCTAAAAACAAACAGCGCCTGCGCAAGCTCTGGGGCGTCATCTGCGTGATTGCCGGGCTGATCAGCATTGCGGCTGGTTTGGAATCGGTGATCTTGGAATAACTACTTTAAGCTGCGGCCAAAGCCCGCTCAATCGCGGCACGCAGCTTGATGGGCTTGGTCAGTGGTGCAAAGCGCTGCACCGTAGCGCCATCTCGCCCCACCAAGAACTTGGTGAAGTTCCACTTGATACGCCCGGTGCCCGCAATGCCGGGCGCTTTTGCTTTTAGCCAGGCAAACAGTGGGTCAGTGCGCTCGCCGTTCACCTCCACCTTGGCCGTACTGGGGAAGCTGGTTTGAAAGCGCAATTCACAAAACGAGGCGATCTCTGTATCACTGCCTGGCGCCTGCGCACCAAACTGGTTGCATGGCACGCCCAGCACCTGCAGGCCTTGCGCGCCGTATTGCTGCTGCAACTCCTCAAGCCCCGCTAGCTGTGGCGTAAAACCACAGGCCGTGGCGGTGTTGACGACGAGCAGCACTTGGCCTTGGTAGCGTGACAGCGGAAGGGGTTGGCCGCTGGCATCGTGCAGGTTGAACTGGTGGATGGTGGACATGGCGGTTTAAGGCGTTGTAGGAAGCAAACCGGCATCGCGCAGCAAGGGCGCTTCGTACCGGGCGTCTTCTGCAGGGTAGCGTAAGTTAGGTAAGCCTTGTGCCTTGGCCAGCGCCCAAACAACGCTTTCGCCAGCGGGCAAAGTGTTAGGCTGCTCGCGGTACAGCGGGTCGGCAAAGGCTTGGCTGGCAGATGCGATCTGCCAGCCTTCGGCTCGCAGCCCTCGCACGATGGCGGGCAGGGAGGCCGCGTTGATCTGGTTGGTGTGCAGTAGCAGCACATGCACGGGGCTGCGGCCCAGCACCGTTTGGGCCAACTGGTCGTAGTAGCGGGCGCGATCCAGCAGGTGGCGGATGTAGGCCTGCTGCACCTGCGCCGCCTGCTGCGCCTGGCCTTGCTGTAATTGCTGGCTGTAGATTTGGTTGTAGTACCAATCGCTGGCATCAATCGACACAGGCGCCGCCCGGTAGCCGTGCTGATGCATCCATTGGCGCATGCCATCGCGTTTGGAGGCGGTATTGCCCTCCTTCAGATACGGGAAGCGCAGAAGCGGTGTGAAGGTAGGCAGGTTTTGCAAGGCGTGGTGCATCAGTTGCACGTCGCCGGTAAATGCATCCAGGCTGACCTCGGGGCTGGCCAGGCTGCGGTGGCTGGCGGTGTGGTTGCCCACCATATGCCCGGCTGTAGCCCAGTTGGCGACTAACGCCAAACCCTGGGCATTGCCTATGCGGCTTAAGCTGGGGAAGAGCGCCGCCTGGATCTGCAGTGCATCCAAATCGTGCAGCAGTTGTGCGTTCCACTGCCCAGCTTGCTGTTGAGTGACGGGGTTCAGGCCATCATCAAAGGTCAACGCCAGCGATTGCGCCATCGCTGGCAGGGTGACGAGCAGTGCAATGCTGCTCAGCAGGTGTTGAAGGCGGCGGATAGTGAGGGGCTTGCGAAAGGGGCGCTGCATGCCAGCCATGATAGCGGGGCGGTTGCCCGCGCAATCAGGGCAGTTTGGACTCAAATGCTGCAATCAGCGAAGCCGACAGTACCAGCGCGCCGCCCAGCAGCAAGCGGCCTGACAGCACCGTGCCTTCGATCAGCACGTTGGATGCGCTGGCGAACACCACCTCGGACAGCATCACCACCGCTGCCGTGGTGGCGGCCAGGCGGGAAGCGCCGTATTGCAAAGTCCAGTTGCTCAGCATGATGAGCACGGCCACCACCAGTACCATCAGCGGCCAGTGCAGTTGCAGGCTGGGCAGAGCGGGGATGGCGCCCAGCTGCAGGCCGATGAGGGACATGGCGCCTGCAGCGACCAGGCCACCAAAGAACATGGACAGCATGCGCGCTTCACTAGGCACGCGGTACTGGCTGCGCAGCACCACATTGGTACCAGCAAAGGTAAAGCCACCGGCAATCGCCAATAGATCAGGCAGCGACATATTGGCCGTCATGCTGGCCCAGGTGGCGCCTGCGGGAATCATCACAATCAGCACGCCGCTGAAAGCCAGGATCAAACGTAGGATGGAGTATTTGTTGGGCTTTTCGCCCAGAAAGTACCAAGCCAGCAGCACCGACCAAGCAGGCATGAGATAGAACAGCAGTACTACGCGCACCACATCTCCGGTGGTGGCTGCCCAATTGAACAGCACATTGGTGGTGCCAGATGTGAAGGCCAGCAGTAATAGAAGTGGGTGCTTGCGCGCTATTTTGGCGGCATGGGGCTTGAGCATCATCAGCCCACAAAACAAGATGAGGTATACCAGCGCCGTGCCCAGCACTGGATGCACGCCCATGGCTTGCAACTGGCGGAACGGCCACCAGATCGTGCCCCAGATCAGGGCGTTAGTCATCAGGGCGAAAAAGGGCAGCGCAGCTTGCATGAAAACGTTTGTAGCGCCTGTTCAACGGGCGATAGCAGCTATGAATTTTTAGTGTTAACGATGGAAGATGGCAGAAGCCAGCACGCAGACTAGGTACCGAACCGAAGGTGCCAGCCGCGTTACGACAAGCTGGGCAATGATGTGCGCCCGGGCTTGCCTCTGCCGCTTCTCCCTAGTGGCCGTCGTCGCGGCGGGCTACTTCTAGTAGTCGCGCAATATCTTCTGGATGGCGCTTGCAATTGCTGCGGTGCCATTGGCCAATGCACCACATAATGCCCGCCACCATCAGGCCAAAACAGGTGATGGCGCCATAGGCCGACATACCTACCTTAGTGAACAGACTATAGAGAACACCCAAGCCCAGAATACAGGCCTGCTCATTGAAATTTTGCACGGCAATGCTGCGGCCCGATCCCATCAGGTTATGGCCACGGTGCTGTAACAGCGCATTCATTGGCACGACGAGGAAACCGCCGAGCCCGCCCAGCACGATCAAGAACGGTACGGCCAGCCAGATGCTGTGGATAAAGTTCATGCACACCACCAGCAAGCCCATGGCAATACCCAGAGGGATGACCTTGGTGGCGCTGTCCAGCTTCATGCGCATAGACGCCAAGACGGCACCCACGGCCGTGCCGATCGCCACCACTCCCACCAGGGCAGAAGCCTCGGTCGTGCTATAGCCCAAGGCCACAGCGCTCCAGGCCAGCACGATGTAGCGCAGATTGCCTGATACGCCCCAGAACAAGGTGGTGGTGGCTAGCGATATCTGGCCCAGCTTGTCCTTCCACAGACGGTTGTTGCATTGCCAAAAATCGGGCAGTAGATCAAGCACATTGGCAGTCAGGCTGCGCGACGTATCTTGGCGCAGCGGCACCAGCGGCGTATTGGTGCGCGGGATACGGGTGTTAAACCATGCGGCGATCACGTAAAAAATACCGATGACGCAGATGGCGGCCTCGGCGGGCGAATCGATAGACGTGTCTGCCAGCGGGAAATCAAACGACAGCAACCAGCCAGAGACAGCAGGGCCGATCAATTGACCGCCCAGCAACACACCCAGGATGATGGAGGTGATCGTCAGCCCTTCAATCCAGCCATTGGCGCGTACCAGCTGGCTGGGTGGCAGCAGCTCGGTCAAGATGCCGTACTTGGCAGGTGAATAAGCAGCTGCCCCTAAGCCCACCACGGCATAGGCCAGTAGCGGGTGGTGGCCAAAAAGCATTAGCAGGCAGCCCACCACCTTGATGGCATTGCTGACAAACATGACCTTGCCTTTGGGGAAGGCGTCCGCAAAGGCGCCTACAAACGGGGCGAGTACTACATAGAACAGGGCAAACATGGGCACCAAGGCGGCGCGTTGCCATTCGGCAGCACCAGCGTTGATGAGCAAGGCCACCGCGGCGACAAAGAGGGCATTGTCGGCAAGCGAGCTGAAAAACTGCGCCGACATGATGGTGTAGAAACCGCGCTTCATTCGATATGGATCTATCAGTAGCGCTAATGGCGCAAGAAATATGTGACCTGCGGGTAGGGAGTCGTGGTTATAGCACGCAGGTTTAGCGGCTCGGTGACAGAATGCTAGGGGTTTTCATAATCTTGTTGTGAGTCTCTGCCATGCCGCGTCCCATTCTAGCCACCATTCATACCGCCGCCGTGCAACATAACCTGGTACGTGCACAACAAGCGGCACATGACGCTAAATTGTGGTGTGTAGTGAAAGCAAACGCTTACGGTCATGGTATAGAAAACGTGTTTGAGGGCATGCGTGCTACGGATGGCTTTGCGCTGATTGAGTTGTCGGAGGCCGAACGCATCCGCAGCCTGGGCTGGCGTGGCCCGATTTTGCTGCTGGAAGGTGTGTTTGATGCTCGCGATCTGGAGCTGTGTTCGCGCCTGAACGTCTGGCATGCCGTGCACTGTGACCAGCAGATCGACTGGCTGGCGGCGCACAAAACGCAGCAGCCGCACCGCGCTTTTCTCAAGATGAACTCGGGTATGAACCGTCTGGGTTTTACGCCAGACCGCTACCGCTCGGCCTGGGCGCGGCTGAATGCCTTGACCCAGGTGGATGAGATCTCCTTCATGACCCACTTCAGCGACGCCGATGCTGCCAAGGGCATCAGCGCCCAGTTGGCTGTGTTCGACGAGGCCACGCGCGATTTGCCCGGAGAGCGCTGTATCTGCAACAGCGCCGCCATGCTACGCAATCCCGGCATGTCCGCCGCCGAGCGCGGTGACTGGGTGCGCGGTGGCATCTTGCTGTACGGCAGCGCGCCTGATTTCCCCGAGAAAACCTCAGCTGACTGGGGCCTGCAGCCCACCATGACTTTGTCCGCCAAGATCATTGGTACGCAGAACTTAAAGGTAGGCGACACCGTGGGTTATGGATCGACCTTCGTTGCCGACAAACCCATGCGCATTGGCGTGGTGGCTTGTGGCTATGCCGATGGCTACCCACGTCACTGCGCCACAGGCACGCCCGTGCTCATCAACGGCCAGCGCAGCCGCCTGGTGGGCCGCGTCAGCATGGACATGATTACCGTCGATCTGACCGACCTCCCCGATACTGGCTTTGGCAGCGAAGTGACTATGTGGGGCCGCGCCGCCAATGGCGCCGTGCTAGCAATCGACGAGGTAGCTCAGGCTGCTGGCACCGTAGGTTACGAGTTGATGTGCGCCGTGGCACCACGAGTGCCCAAGGTGGTGGATAGCCAATAACTGGGCGGCCTTAACTCTGAAGTGCAACACCTTTGCTCGTAAGGTGCCCGCATGACAGATCGACTCACCTACTAGCAGTTGGGGCCCGAGGACCGCATGACCATCGCGAGGGCTTTGTTGCACAAATCCGGGACTACTCCAGTTGAGACCGGGATTTATGCAATAGTGCCTTTCAGCGAAAGAATCTATATTAATATTTTTTTTTCACAAGAAATAAAGCAAAACTAACACTCAACAAAGTTATCGACAGTACAGGCAAGAAAGCAATAAAATAAATAAAAATCAATTTTATTAACACGGGAGAATTGCCTAATAGCTTTATTAAAAAATCAGTTGGTTTTCCAGAAAAAAAAACAATCGCACCAGAAAAAATAGGTAAATATGCAAAAAATCCATAGGCAATCAATCCAAATGAATTTATAAAAAATATTCTAATTAATTTTTTTTCTTTAAAAATTAAATTCAAAAAATAATTAAATATGAAAAAATAAATAATTGCAACGCAAATTATGGAAGTCAGGTACATCTATAATTAACACCTATTGACTAATATTAATATATCTTTATCAACACGAATCTGATGATTTTATAGGTGTAGGTTTTGGAATTTTTCTATCAACCTCATCAGAAATTACTTTTTTATATATATTTAATGTCATATCCTTTCCGACGCCCCATCCACCAGGGGCCGGCATTGCACTTCCAATAATATCAATTGCCGCATCAGACACCGCAGAAAAAGGTGGTGGTGGATTTAAATATTTTGCTGTCGCATCTGCGCCAAGAGCCAAAGCCCCTAGTGGAATAGCAATTTCAGCTTGACCCACTGCCCCAGTAACAGTTGCAATTCCTCCAGCCCAGGTCGAAGTCTTACTAAAAACATCCGACCAACCTACAGCTGTATTTGGCAATCCAACGTCCGCCACAAACTGCAATCTATTTTCATTCCAAAATGGTTCAGATTTAGGGGCGCATCCGCATCTCCCACATGTTGTCAAATCTTCAATTGTTGCTCTTGCCTGATTCAATGTGGACTGATTCCCAGGCAAAGATCCGTTAAAAATTGGAACTGAAGCCCACCCTTCCAATCCTAGGAAATCAACCCATTGCATTGGGTTTGATACATACGAATAAATATTAACACCACCATTTAAACCAATTGGATCCTGGGCAACATAATTCCCTGACCTCATGTCATAGTACCGATATCTGTTGTAGTAGATATCAGCGGCATTGTCCCTGTGTTGCCCCGGCAATCGAATAGGCTGATACAGCCTCTTTGGATTATGTTCTAGCTTCACATTCCCCCAAGCATCCAAATTTGCCGCCCACTCAATATGCCCACTGTTACTCACCAGAGCATTGGGCGTGCCTAGGTGGTCACATAGGTAATGCCGGACTTCTACGCTTTTCGCACTCTCCTCTCGCTGGCTGTTGACCGTCTGCTCAAAACCCTTGAGTTGCTCCCGAATAAAATCCTGCGCTTCAGCGGCCATGCCCAGGTTTCCTAAGCCCGCATTGACCATGCCCGCTGTTGCCCCGATTTCACTGAGCATGCTGCGTAGCGCGTCTTGCGCTACGCCTGGCTGTAGGTGCGCTATGAGCTCTTCTGCTAGGTCAGACTCTGATTGTTTCTTTTTTCTTAGCTGCACCAGGGGCGTAAAGGAGCCGGGCTCATAGAGGGTGTGAATGACCTCTGGCTGTGGCGCGCCGCTGTCATCTACTGGGTTGGTGCTGTTAAAGCGCTCGGTGTGAACGAGCCTGTCGCCGTCCCAGCCAAAGTAGTCCGCCCCGCTTTCCTCTGCCTCTCCAATATTGTTTGGATCGTTGTACTTGGCTAATCTGCGCCCAAACGCATCGTAGCGGTAGCTTTTTTGCGTAAAGTGTTTAGCAACTCCGTGCTTGCCTTCTTCTTGCACGATGACCTGCACCAGCTGGTTGCCCTTGTCCCAAGACAGCGTCATCTTGCGGCGCGTGGCTTCGTCAAAGCTGCTGGTGCGGTTGCCCCGGCTGTCGTACTGGTAGTGGGTCTTGGAGCCTTGTGCGCTCGCGTCTTCGCGGTTCTCGTAGTAGGCCACGCGGTTGATTACAATGGCTCCCCGCAGGTAGCACGCCTTATGTACATCCTGCGTGTCGTACGCCCCATCACCGGTAAAGCTAGCTATCTCTTCATTGCTTGGGGTTTGACCTAGCAGGTCAGCTGCAATGGGCGAGTCGCCCACTTCATTGGTTGTGACTGCGATGGCCCGAATCTGCAGTGTCTGGGCATCAATACCCAGATGCACCTTGCGCCACTGGCGGCGGCGCTCGGCACCGTGCTTTTTGGTTTTCCACTCACCTTCGCCCAAGAACTTGATGCCCGTGGAGTCGGCCAGCAGGTGCAAGCCTTTCTCGCTTGCTCGGTAGTGCACCTGCACATTCAAGCTGTTTTGCCTGCGACACACCGTGCTGTAGTCGGGCACTGGCCAAGGCAGGCCTGCCATACGCAATAGCGACTGCACCAGGCCCAGCGTCTGGCGCAAGGGCTGGTCAAACAAGCACTTGATGGTCAGGCAAAACTGGATGGCCGCATCTGAGAACTTCTGGCAACGACCACGCTTGCCCGTGGGCGGAGCTAGCCACTGCATGTCCCTATCGAGCCAGATGCTCAGCTCCCCTCGCGCCTTCAACGCTGCGTTGTACGCCTTCCAGTTTGTTGTGCGGTATTTGCGCCGACCCCAGTTCGTCTCACTCATCTCCCCAGCCTACCGCAGCCATGACCGGTATTTGTGCAACAACGCCTATCATTGGCATACTTTATTGTTTAATTTGGTGTTTGTAGCAATTTCAAATATGAAATTCACATTTTTCCCATGAATAACAATATTGCATTTTTCTAGATATAAAAAATAAAAATAATCATTACCAGACCTCAAGTCTGGCTAAATATTTGTCATTTATTTTTTGAATGTATCTCTCCCTGTGTGAGTTTAATATATTATCTTTAAACAAATCTCCAGTATTAAATGAGAGATAAGAATTAATATTTCCATTTTGACAGCTTAATATATGTTTCGGAAAATTAATTACTTCACACTCCAGGGGGATTTCAATGGAGACGTCATTGATTACAAAATTAGACTCTTTTGCATAACTGTCATTAATGAGGGAGAATAGGAGGATCAGCGGGGGTAGGGAAGCTGTTTTTAAATATTTAATTAAATTTCTATTTAACACCTGGAGCGCCGCTGCCCAATGTGCCAGGTGCATTTTGTATATTTTAACGGATCCATTTGCAACATATTTATACCCTTCAATCTCTTTTTTCTTCGCATTTTTTTGTTCCTCTTGCATTTGCTCACCTGTTTTTTTGCATGCTGCTCCAGCAAGGATAAAATCGCCAATGTCAGCTTCTATTTGCCTGGCGTTTCTAATTTTATTTGCACCATCATTTACTTTTGCTGCCCCTTCAATTGTTTCTTTAGCTTTTTTTATTGGTTCCCCTGCTTTTCTAAGACCATCTAAATCAGGGTTAAGGCCAACCGCATCAAAAAATGAAACAGGATCGTTTACATAAGCAGATATATTCACCCCGCCCTCAAGCCCAATAGGGTCCTGATTAATATAGCGCCCCACCACACTGTCATAGTAGCGGTGGCGGTTGTAGTACAGCCCCGTGTCCTCGTCCTCGTGCTGGCCGGGCAGCCTGATGGGCTGGTAGCGGTTTTGGGGGTTGTACTCGGCCATCCACGGCCCCAGGCGTCAAGCTGCGCGGCCCACTCAACTTCGCCTTGCGCGCTCACCAGCGCCTGGGGCGTGCCCAGGTGATCGCACAGGTAGTAGCTCAGCGCAATCGCTTTGGCGCTCTCTGTCGTCGGAGAAATGATTTTAGGGCGAGGGGATTTGTGAAACAAAGTCGACAGAACCCTCTAGGTGCCACATTTATTATTTGTATTCTTTATGAGATCCCTGAACTTGAAAATTAATCTTACATCATCGCTATGAATAGCGATCTTGCAAGCATTTAAATACATAAAACCATACTGAATATCATTAATCGTCATTCTGTAAAGAGTGTCATCATTGATTTTAAATATTTCCTTTTCTCTATCATGCTTTCTCATGACATCTTCAATGTCATCTATGTATTTAAATCCAATATAAAATTCACCTAAATTCTCCTTGCAATAATATCCTTGCCTTGGATATTTTAGCAAGTTGCAATTAAGGGGCATTTTTATATCAACTGAATTTATTGATATTGATTCTCCGTATGTGGCACCTGCTTTGAAAGCGATGAATAGTATAAATATCAATTTTTTCATTTTATTGGCCTGCCTCCATTTCCTAGTGTTCCAGGAGTATTTTCATAAACGCTTACAGACCCATTTGCAATATCTTTATATCCATCCTTGAGTTCTTTTTTTGATTGATCGTATTTCATTTGCATTTCTTCCCCAGTCATCTTGCAAGTGGTCGGCTCTAATACGCACGATCCGATGTCATACCTTTTATCATGAGAATTTTTTACTTTGTTTGCTCCATCTTTTATTTTCTTCGCCCCTTGAACAGCATCTTTAGATTGTTTTAATTTTTCCGACTCTTTTCGGGCCTCTTCAAGCTTTGGCTCGAGACCAGTAGCATCTGTCAAATTAACTGGGTCTGATATGGAGTACAAAAATTTATTCACCCCACCCTCAAGCCCAATAGGGTCCTGATTAATATACCTTCCCACCACACTGTCATAGTAGCGGTGGTGGTTGTAGTACAGCCCCGTGTCCTCGTCCTCGTGCTGGCCGGGCAGCCTGATGGGCTGGTAGCGGTTATGGGGGTTGTACTCGGCCATCACATGGCCCCAAGCGTCAAGCTGCGCGGCCCACTCACCAGCGCCTTGCGCGCTCACCAGCGCCTGGGGCGTGCCCAGGTGATCGCACAGGTAATAGCTTAGCGCAATCGCTTTGGCGCTCTCTGTCTCTTGGCTTTGAACCAGCTGCGCATAGCCTTGCATCTGCTCGCGGATAAAGCTCTGAGCCCCCTCATCCATGCCAAGAGTGCCCAGCTTGCTTTCAATGAGCTTTTGGGTGGAGCTGAATTCCGTGAGGAAGCCGCGCAATGCATCTTGCACCAGACCTGGCTGCGAGCGCATGTGCCCCAACAGCTCATCGGCCATGGTGGGCGGGGCCTTCGAGGCGCGGCGCAGCTGCACCAGCGGTGTAAAGGAGCCGGGCTCATAGAGGGTGTGGATGACCTCTGGCTGTGGCGCGCCGCTGTCATCGACTGGGTTGGTGCTGTTAAAGCGCTCGGTGTGAACGAGCCTGTCGCCGTCCCAGCCAAAGTAGTCGACTTGCGCGGCTGGGGGAGTGCCTTCTCGCCTAGCCTTAGCGGCCTGCGCGGCATCTTGGCGGTACTTGGCCAAGCGCCTGCCAAACGCGTCATAGCGGTAGCGCTGGATCAGGGGCGCGCTGCTGGCATCACGCACCACCACCTGCACCAGCTGGTTGCCCGCGTCGTAGTGCAGCTGGGTGAATGCGCTGGCCGTTGCGCGGTCAGCTTGGCTCAGATCGTGTGAATAATTGCTGGAGTGCTTGGCGTTGTACGCGTGATAGGCGGGGGAGTGCTCAGCGCAGGCAATCCGGTTGCCCCGGCTGTCGTACTGGTAGTGGATGCGCGCGCCCTCACTGCTCGCGTCTTCGCGGTTCTCGTAGTAGGCCACGCGGTTGCCCGCCCATTTTTGCGTGGCTTGCGGGTTGTGGCCGTTGGCTTCTTTGCCTTGCAGCGCGTTGAAGTCGCTGTGTCCGATCTGCTCTTTGCTGACCGGGCTGGCGTTATTGCTGGCCCGCTGCTGGGCTCTTGTTCGGTCAGTTTCGTTCAACTCTCCCGTAATGGCCTCGCTGGCCGTGGGCGCTGTTGTAGGGCCGGTGATAGGCGAGCGGTTACCTGCCGGATCAAACTGCCAGCGCTGCACCCCCGCCTGCGGGGTCTCAGAGCCCGTGAGGCGCCCGGCGGCATCGTAGGCAAAGCGGCTCATGCCCATCGGCGTCTGGATACCCACCATCTGGCCCAGGCTGTCGTAGTGGTAGTGCTTGGAGGCAAGCGCGCCCACCATGGCCTGCGGGGGGCGAGTTGGGTTGGCGATGCTGTGGCTGTTGAGCGCTAACCCGCCGGGCAGGCTGTCCAGCATATCGGTCCGGTTGCCGCCTGACTCCAGGCCTGCCCACTGCATAGCAGAGAGGCGCCCTGCCTTGTCCCAGGTAAGCTGGCGGATGAGGGGCTGCTGGCCGTGGG
>JAVXMM010000018.1:0-58825 GCA_036646255.1 Comamonas sp. | reverse complement strand
CCAGCCGCTGGCCTACAACAAGGACAACCAGGAAGACAAAGAGCCGCTGTTCGACACCGTTGATACGCTGAAAGACACCTTGCGCATCTTTGCTGAAATGATTGGCGGCCAGCTCAACCCTGCCACAGGCAAGAAGGAAGGCGGCATTACCGTCAACGCCGAGAACATGCGCGCTGCGGCTCTGAAGGGCTACGCCACTGCGACGGACTTGGCGGACTACCTGGTCAAGAAGGGCCTGCCCTTCCGCGATGCCCACGAAACTGTGGCCCACGCTGTGAAGCTGGCCACCATGAAGGGGGTGGACCTGACCGAGTTGCCGTTGGCAGAGCTGCAGGCCTTCAACCCCAACATCGAAGCCGATGTGTTTGAAGCGTTGAGCCTGGAGGGTTCGCTCAACGCCCGTAATACGCTCGGCGGCACTGCGCCTGTCCAAGTACGAGCCCAACTGGCCAAGCACCAGGCACGCCTGGCTTGATAGATAGCATCCATCTTCACTGCAGAAAGCCTGTATGCCACTGAGCCGTAGACACTTCTCCCAACAACTGCTGGCCGCTGGTGCGGCGGCAGCAGGCATGGCCGCTTTGCCCAGCTGGGCAGCGGGCTACGGCAAGGGCAAGCCGGTACGGCTGCTGGTGGGTTTCCCACCCGGTGGCGGTACCGATGCGATTGCCCGTCTGCTGGCAGAGAAGATGAAGGACAGCCTGGGCACCACGGTGCTGGTGGATAACCGCCCCGGTGCAGGTGGACAGATTGCTGCACAGATGCTGAAAGCCGCGCCTGCCGATGGCTTGACCTTCTTCGTCACGCATGACCACACCATTTCTATCCTGCCGCAGGTAGTCAAGCAGCCGGGTTTTGATCCGCATACCGACTTTGTGCCGGTAGCGGGCTTTGCCAGCTTTGTGAATGCGCTGGCTGTGCCTACGGGCCTGGGTGTCAAAACCTTTGATGAGTACCTGCAGTGGGTCAAAAAGCAGGGCGGTAAGAGCGCGGTGGGCATCCCTGCGCCGGCATCTACGCCGGAGTTCTTGGTGCAAGTCATCAACAAGCGCTACGGCATGGATCTGCTGGCCGCGCCTTACCGTGGCAGCGCGCCCATGCTGGCGGACATGATGGGGAACCAGATCCCGGCGGGCATTGGATCGGTACAAGACTTTATAGAGCATCAAAAGGCGGGCAAGATCCGTGTGCTGGCAGTGCTGGGTGGCAAGCGCCAGGCGGCACTGCCTGATGTGCCCACCTTTGCAGAGCTGGGCTTGAAGGGCCTGGAAGATATGCCTTACTACGGCATGTATGCGCCGGCAGGCACACCTGCTGAAATGGTGTCCGAGGTATCGCAAGCTGTGGCCAAGGCGGTGGCCGCACCAGATGTGCACGAGCAACTCGTCGCAATGGGGCTGACGGTGGGCTATATGACGCCTGAGCAACTGCTGGCGCGTGAGAAGGCGTACACGGCGGTGTGGAAGCGGATTATTCAGGAAAGCGGCTTTAAGCCACTGTAAATACAGGATGATCAGATGCTCCTGAAATAGGAGCTTCTAGCGACCGGCTATCTTGCGATAGCCGGTTTTTTTATATAAATCGTAAAAATCATTAACCGTTGCAGATAGCAACGGATGCGGCGTTGCAGCATTTTGCTGGGGCTGAGCTGCATATTTTTGGTACGCTCTCGCCATCTAAGGAGAGAGCTCCGTGAAAAACACATTACAAAACTGCTTGGTGGGCCTGGGTTGGGCTGCGCTGGGTATCTCGGCGCATGCCACGGCCATTACATCGGTATCGCCGCAAGGCGAGGTAGCCCGCGTGCGGCAAATTGTTGTCAAATTCGACGCCCCCGTGGTGCCCATGGGCGATCTGCGGGCCGCAGCACCCGTGAAAGTGGATTGCGATAACCAATTTGTGCTGAGCCAATCCGCAGGCCGCTGGACGGGCCCCAAAGAGTGGGTTTACGACATGGCGGACGACTTACCGCCCGGTGTGAGCTGCAGTGTAGAGTTGCAACCAAACCTGAAGGATGCCGCTGGCGCGCCGGTGAAAGGTGCCGCCAAGTACCGGTTTGCAACGGGTGGGCCATCGGTGGTGCGCAGTGCGCCGTATGAGTACCAGGAGCTGGATTCTCAGCAGTTTTTTGGTTTGCAGTTTAACGCGGATGTGATCACCAAAACTGTGGTGGACAGCAGCTGGTGCGCGGTCAAGGGTATTGGTGAGCGCATTCCCGTCAAACTGTTGAGTGGGCCGCCCGCGCAGGCATTTATCGAAAACCAGTTCGGAAAAGACGCGGTGAAGGCCAAGCCGCGCCGCTATGTGGCTCTGCAATGTCAGCGCGCCTTGCCCGAAGGTGCCGAGATGAGCTTAGTGGTAGGTGCGGGTGTAAGCACCGATAACGGCGTGGTGCAAAAGCGCGAAAAGCGGTTCGCTTATCGAGTGCGCCAGCCGTTTACCGCCGAGTTCAGCTGTGAGCGCGCCAATGCGCAGGCGGGCTGCCTGCCTATTCGCCCACTAGAAGTGTGGCTGAATGCACCGGTGCCGCGTAAGCTGGCTGAGGGCATACGGCTGGAGACATCCAAGGGCAGCGTCAAGCCCAGCTTTCAGGATGCCGACAATGTTGAACAGATCAGCCGCATCCAGTTCATGCCGCCGTTTGCCGAGAAGGAGTCGGCGCGCATCGTGCTGCCATCGGGCTTTCGCGATGAGCTGGATCGCCCGCTCAGCAACGCCAATCTGTTCCCACTCAAGGTGCAAGTTGGGCTGATGCCACCGCTAGCCAAATTTGCCGCTGCGCCGTTTGGCGTAGTGGAGCGTTTTGCCGAAGGCGATGACGGCCCGGCAATCCTGCCTGTCACGCTGCGCAATGTGGAGCAGGATCTGAAGGTCTCCGGTATCTCGATCGAGGACAAGGGTACGGTCGCCACCTTGCAGTTGCAAAACGATAGCGACATCATCCGTTGGTACCGCAAGGTGCAAAAATACGATGGCTGGGGTCAGGTGCCGCGCAAGCAGGCTGCCCGAGATTCAAAAACGCCGCTGCCCAATGTGTTGCCCGATGGTGACAAAGATTCGGTTGAGACCCGCATGATCTCGCTGCTGGATGGCAATGGCGCCAGCAAGAAGCTGGCCTTGCCCAAGACGGACAGCAAAGATCCTCGTCCGTTTGAGGTAGTCGGCATACCGCTGCCCACTGGCTTTCATGTGGTGGAGATTGCATCGCCCATGCTGGGTGATGTGTTGCTGAACGAAGGCTATGACGCCGCCAAGCGTGTGATGTATGTACGCACCTCGGCCTTGGTCACCAACTTGGGCGTGCACTTCAAGCTAGGGCGTGAAAACTCCATGGCCTGGGTAACCTCACTGGACAAAGGCAAGCCTGTGCCTAATGCACAAGTACGCGTGTCCACCTGCGACGGTAAAACTTTGATGCAGGCCACGACCGACGCTGATGGCGTTGCCCGCTTTGACAAGCTGGAGACGCAAAAGCAAGTGCGCTGCAGCACCGGCAGCGATGACACAGAAAGCGCCTATTTTGTGAGTGCCCGTGCCACGGTCGATGGCAAGCCTGACATGGCCTTTGTCTGGACCGACTGGCAGCGCGGTATTGAAAGCTGGCGCTACAACCTAGATACCGAGAGCAGTCCGCAAGCTGATGTGGTAGCCCACACTGTGCTCGATCGTAGCTTGCTGCGCGCGGGCGAGACGGTGTCGATGAAGCACTTGATCCGCTCGCAAACTATGGCTGGCTTGGGTGCGCCTGGTAGCAAACATCTGCCAAGCGCGGTTGTAATCACCCACCAGGGCAGCAATGATGAATTTGAGCTACCGCTGGTGTGGAAGCGCCCAGGCAATGGCTTGGCGGCCACGAACGAGTTCAAGATTCCCAAATCTGCCAAGCTAGGTGTGTACAACGTCACACTCAAAGGTGGAGATGGAAAGTATGGCGAGCAGCAAATGGGCACAGCGTCGTTCCGGGTGGAGGAGTTCCGCCTGCCCGTGTTCAAGGGCAGCGTCACGCCGGATATTGCGGCGCCCATTGTTCAGCCTGACAAGCTGGGCGCGCAGGTGCAGCTGTCGTATATGTCGGGGGGCGCCGCCGCACGCCAAGCGGTGACGGTGTCCGCGGCTGTACAGTCGCACTATGTAGGGTTTGAGGACTACGAGCAGTTTTCGTTTGGCCGCCCATATCTCAGCCGCAAGTTGCCAGGCGCAGGCAATGATGCAGAGGATTACAGCAATGACCGCCGCGTAATCGCTGACAAAGTGCCGCTGAGCTTAGATGGCAACGGTGTTGGCACGGCCAGCATTGACAAAGTACCTGCCTCCAAAGCGCCACAGGATTTGCTGCTCGAAGCCAGCTTCTCCGACCCGAATGGTGAGGTGCAAACCATCAGCAATAACAGCGTGATCTGGCCGGCTGCGGTGGTGGCCGGTGTCAAGGCTGAGGGTTGGGCTTCTACCGATAAAAAGCTGGCCTTCCAGGCGCTGGCGCTCACAACGGCAGGCAAGCCGGTGGCTGGCGTTAAGCTGCAGGTACGCGCGGTGTCGCGCATCGTTACCTCCACTCGCAAGCGCATGGTGGGCGGCTTTTACAGTTATGAAAACCACGAGAGTTTTCAAGACATGGGCGTCGTGTGCAACGGCAAGAGCGACGCCAAGGGTTTGCTGGAATGCACAACTCAGCTGAAAGATGGTGGCGAGGTAGAGTTGATCGCTGAGGCGGTTGACGACAAAGGCCGTCAGTCGCAAGCCGCGACATCCGTCTGGGTAACCAAGCAGGGTGAGCTGTGGTTTGGTGGTGACGACAACGACCGCATGGATCTGCTGCCCGAGAAAAAATCGTACAAGGTGGACGAGAGCGCGCGTTTTCAGGTGCGCATGCCCTTCCGCGAGGCCACGGCCTTGGTGACGGTGGAGCGCGAAGGCATTGTCCACAGCCAGGTGATGAAACTTACCGGCGATGACCCGACCGTGAACCTGAAGGTGCAAGAGGGCTGGGGCCCGAACGTGTATGTGAGCGTGATGGCCCTGCGCGGCCGCTTGCGCGATGTGCCTTGGTACAGCTTTTTTACCTGGGGCTTTAAATCGCCACGCGAGTGGTGGACGGCCTTCTGGTATGAGGGCAAGGAGTATGTGGCGCCAACCGCCTTGGTGGATTTGTCCAAGCCCGCCTACCGACTGGGTGCGGCAGAAATCCGTGTAGGTATTGACGACCGCAAGCTGGTGGTGACAGTGAAGAGCGACAAGGAAAACTACCGCATCCGCAACACCGCCAAGGTGACGATTGAGGCCAAATTACCTAATGGCAAACCAGCTGCTGGCGCCAATGTGGCGGTGGCTGCGGTGGACCAGGCATTGCTAGAGCTGAAGAGCAATGACAGCTGGGATCTGCTGAGCGCGATGTACCAAAAACGTGCTTGGGGCGTGGAGACTTCGACCGCGCAGATGGAGATTATTGGCAGGCGCCACTATGGCCGCAAAGCGGTAGCGGCGGGCGGTGGCGGCGGTGGCGGGCAAACCCGCGAGCTGCTGGATACTTTGCTGCTGTGGAAGCCTGATGTGGTGCTGGATGCCAATGGCCGTGCAGAAGTGGATGTGCCTCTGAACGATGCACTCACCAGTTTCAAGATTGTGGCGGTGGCTGATAGCGGATTGGATTTGTTTGGTACGGGCAGCACCAGCATACGCACTTCGCAAGATCTGCAGATCATCAGCGGTTTGCCGCCGCTGGTGCGCGACAGCGACAAGTATGAGGCGCAGGTGACCTTGCGCAACACCACATCCAAACCCATGCAAGTGGTGGTTACGCCCAAGGCCACTTTGCTGCAGTTGGATCCGCAAACCGTAGAGATCCCTGCTAACGATGCCAAGCTGGTGTCGTGGACTGTCACAGCGCCTGTCGAGATGTCGCAAAGCCGCCAAGGCGAGCTGCTGTGGGAGATCAGCGCGAAGGACAAAAATGGTGATGCTGCGGATGCGTTGAAGATCAGTCAGCGTGTGGTGCCAGCAGTAGCTGTCACCACCATGCAAGCCACCTTGGTGCAGCTGGATGGCGTGTTGGACATGCCGGTGAGCGCACCTGCCGGTGCCTTGTCTGGGCGCGGTGGGCTCAAGCTGTCGCTGGTGCCGCGTTTGGCAGAAGGCCTGCCCGGTGTGCGCGATTGGTGGATGTCGTATCCGTACTCTTGCCTGGAGCAGCAATCCAGCAAGGCCATTGGCCTGCGTGATGCATCGATGTGGAAGAACACCATGGAGCGCCTTCCGACCTATCTGGATGGCGATGGCCTGGCCAACTACTTCCCGCCGCAGCCGGGCAATGGCAATACGGGCAGTGACAGCCTGACGGCCTACTTGCTGAATGCCGCGTTTGAGATGAAGAAACTGGACGCTCAGTTCGCCCTGCCGCAAGCGGCGCTTGATCGCATGGGCGATGCCCTGGTCAAATTTGTGGACGGAAAGATTGAGCGCAAGTTCTGGAGCCCGCGTGGCGATTTAGATATCCGCAAGCTGGCGGCTGTACAAGCCTTGGCGCAATACGGCAAGGCCCAGCCTCGCATGCTCACCAGTATCAATATTGCACCCAACGACTGGCCTACGCAGTCCGTGGTGGATTGGTTGTCGATTCTCCAGAACATGAAGGACGTGCCCAACCGTGCCAAGCTGATGGAGGAGGCCAACCAGATTCTGCGGGCGCGTTTGAGCTACCAGGGCACCAAAGTCATGTTTGCCAATGAGAGCAATGACTACTATTGGTGGCTGATGCACAACGGTGACACCACTTTGGCGCGCTTCCTGCTCGTCATCATGGGCGATCCCGCTTGGAAGGACGATATGCCGCGCTTGGCAAGCAGCTTTATCGGCCGCCAAAAGAGCGGGGCATGGACGACCACCACAGCCAACCTGTGGGGTGCAATGGCGCTGGAGCGTTTCTCGCGCGTTTACGAATCCACGCCGGTCACTGGAATGACCGAGGCCACGCTGGGTGGCAAAACCGAGGCGGTGGACTGGAGCAAGGTGACCAAGGCGCAGGACTCCATCGAAGTACTGGCGCAAGGCGGCAAACGCGGCACTGGCCCGACGGAGCAGCTGGCGCAATGGCTGAACAACACCATGGACTTGCCATGGGGCAGTGGCCAGCAAAGCTTGAAGGTGCAGCAAAAGGGAACGGGCAAGCCATGGCTGACGATACAGTCGCAAGCCGCTGTACCGCTGAAGGAGGCGCTGTCGGCGGGCTACACCATCAGCAAGACGGTGCATGCTATAGAGCAGGCCAACAAGAGCTTGCCTGCTGGCCAGTACACGCGTGGCGATTTGCTGCGCGTGACCTTGGAAGTCAATGCCAGCGCCAATATGACCTGGGTTGCGATCACCGATCCGGTGCCAGGTGGCGCCACCATCCTGGGTGGCGGTTTGGGGCGTGATTCTGCACTGGCGACTGATGGCGAAAAGAGCACCGGCGGAGCCTGGAAGGCATTTGAAGAGCGCTCTTTTGAAGCCTACCGTGCCTACTATGGTTACTTGCCGCAGGGCAAGATGTCGTTGCAATACACCTACCGGGTCAACAACACAGGCGAGTTTGCCCTGCCATCCACCCGCATTGAAGCGCTGTACGCACCAGAGATGTTCGGAATGGCGCCCAACGGCAAGATCACGGTGGTGCCTGCAGCCAAGTGATGATGCGTTTACCCACCACCGTACGCTGGCTGGCCTTGGCCTGGCTGGCGTATACACCGCTGGCCCAGGCGGTGCCTACATTTGCCGAGGTGCAGCAGGACTTCAGATCGTCTGAAACCCGGGTGTTATCGCGCGAAGGCGAGCTGCTGCAGCGTGTGCGCACCGACGCCACCGTACGGCGGGGCGACTGGGTTGCGATGGGCGATGTATCTGCCGCGCTACGTACAGCCATGCTGTTGAGTGAGGACCGCCGCTTTTATGAGCACAGCGGCGTGGATTGGGCAGCCGTTACGGCAGCGGCCTGGGGCAATGTATGGAACAAGCGCACACGCGGCGCCAGCACCATCACGATGCAGCTGGCAGGTTTGCTGGACGGTGATTGGCGGCGCGGCAGCGGTGGTCGATCGGTGGTGCAAAAAGCCGGGCAGACTGTGGCTGCACAGGTGCTGGACAGGCGCTGGAGCAAGACGCAAATTTTGGAAGCGTACTTGAACCTGGTGCCCTTCCGTGGCGAGGTCGTGGGTATTGATGCGCTCTCACGCACCTTGTTTGATAAGGCGCCGCACGGGCTGGATGACCGAGAAGCCGCCGTGGCTGCTGCCTTGGTGCGTGCACCGAATGCGCGTGCGGTACAAGTGGGGCAGCGTGCTTGTGGTGTACTTAAAGAGATGCGCAGCAACCAGTCAGTGGACTGCGAAGCGATTGTTTTTTTTACCGAGATAGCGCTCAAGAAGCGGGCCTTTGATGCTACCGATGGCATTGCGCCGCACTTCAGCCGTATTGCGCTGCGCGAGCAACGTCAAAGCCAGCCGCGTACGCAGACTGCTGCGGCCACGGTGCGCACACCCATCAGCGCACCGTTGCAACGCTTTGCCGTTGATACCTTAGGCCAACATTTGCAAGAGTTGCGTGCCAGCAATGTGCAAGACGGCGCTGTTGTGGTGCTGGACAACGCCAGTGGCGAGGTGCTGGCCTGGGTGGGTTCGTCAGGCGCGTTCAGCCAAGCGCAAGAGGTGGATGCAGTGCTGGCGCCGCGCCAACCCGGCTCCACACTCAAGCCATTTTTATATGGGCAGGCGATTGCGGAACACAAGCTGACGGCCGCATCATTGATCGAGGATTCACCAGCCCGCATCCCTACCGCCAGTGGCTTGTATATTCCGCAAAACTACGACCGCAGCTTTAAAGGCTGGGTGACAGTACGCACGGCATTAGGTGCATCGCTCAATGTGCCTGCGGTGCGAGCCTTGGTGATGGTGGGTGTGGATGACTTCTTTGACCAGCTCGGCCGCTTGGGCATGCCACTGCGTGAAAGCGGTAGCTACTTCGGTTACAGCCTGGCGCTGGGTAGCCCCGAAATCCCGCTGCTACAGCTGGCCAATGCCTACCGAGCACTAGCTAATGACGGGCGCTACAGCCCCGTAGCCTACCGCTTGCAGCAAGGCAGCAAAAAGCCTGTTGCAACGACACAAGCCATGGACGCGAGTGCTGCCTACATCGTCGGCAATATGCTGGCCGACAGCAATGCCCGCGTGCGCACGTTTGGCACCAGCAGCGTGCTGGGCACGCGCAGCTGGACAGCGGTCAAAACCGGCACCAGCAAAGACATGCGCGACAACTGGGCGCTGGGTTGGTCCGACCGCTACACCGTGGGCGTATGGGTGGGCAATGCCAGTGGCGAAGCCATGCACTCGGTCAGTGGTACCAGTGGCGCGGCGCCCGTGTGGGCTGCAATGATGGCCTTTTTGCACAAAGACAGCTCCAGCCGAGCGCCGCGAGCGCCCGCCGGTGTAGAAGAGCGCTGGGTGGATTTTGGCCCCGCTCCCACGGGCCAGCCTGGGGGCGGTTACCCGCTAGAAGCGCGCCGCCAAGAATGGTTTTTAGCAGGCACGGCGCAAGCGCAGTTTGCGCTGGACGAGCAAGCTAGTGGTATGGATGAAATGACCAGCGGGCGTGTGAGGGGGAGGGCTGTCAACACCAGCCACAACGGCGCTTCTATGGTGAGCCTGGCGCGCATTGTGGCACCCGCTAACGGCACGATTGTGGCGGTCGACCCGGACATCCCGCCAGATCGCCAGCGCTTGCAATTTGTGGCCGACCAAGCGAGTGTGCGTTGGCGCATGGATGGGAAAGAGGTGGCACGTGGCGCGCGTTGGGCGTGGATGCCTTGGCCAGGGCGCCACCAGATTGAGCTGGTCAATGCCAAGGGTGATGTGCTGGACACTATCCGCCTGGAAGTACGCGGCGCAGGTGTCAAACAATCCAAAAAATAATAGCGAAAAAAGCTGCTAGCGCCTGAGTAATGGGCGCTAGCAGCTATTAAAAGGATAGTTTACTCAACCACTACAGCAGTGCCGCTGGCGGACACCATCAGCATGCCGTTGTCTTGGCCGAGCACTTCATAGTCCAGGTCAATGCCCACAATCGCGTTTGCGCCTAATTTGGCGGCGCGCTCTTGCAGCTCTTGCAGTGCAATGTCGCGTGCTTTTTGCAGCTCTTTCTCATACGTGCCCGAGCGGCCACCGACAATGTCACGGATGCCTGCAAACCAGTCTTTGAAAAAATTGGCACCCAAAATGGCTTCGCCGTTGACGATGCCGCAGTAGCGCGTGATGCGCTTGCCTTCAATGCTGGGTGTGGTGGTGACGATCATGTGTAATCCCTTAATTGTTTAATTGGCAGTAATGGCTTTGAGCAGCTGCTGCCCGGCACGGCCGTTGGCTTTTTGCCCCAGGCGTGTTTGCTCGGCCTTGATGGCTTCACGTGTTTTGGCGCCGATCATGCCGTCGGCCTCGCCAATGTCATAACCACGGGCCAGCAGGGCGCGTTGCAGCTCTTTGTTTTGTGCTCGCGACAGGCCCAGGTCATCCGTTGGCCATGGCGTTACGAACGCGGTTTGGGTGCTGCTGCCATCGGCCACCAGGTTGGAGAGTTGTGCAATGGCTAGGCCGTAGTTCTCGGATGCGTTATAGCTGTAGAGCGCATCAAAATTTCGCCCCACCAAAAAGGCTGGGCCACCGGCAGCGGGGATCATCAGGCCCGCGCTTTGCAGGCTGTCAGGGATGGTTTCGCCATTGACCAAGGTAACACCTGCTGCTCGCCATTGCGCCACAGTTTTTTTGTTTTTGCGGCCTGCATCACTGGTGTCAAAACCGGCGGGCAGCTTAACTTCAAAGCCCCAAGGCTGGCCGGTGCGGTAGCCGGCGTTCTTCAAAAATGTGGCAGTGGAGGCCAGTGCATCGGGCACGCTATCAACAATGTCGCGGCGGCCATCGCCGTCAAAATCTACCGCGCTGCGAAAGAAGGTGGACGGCATGAACTGCGTTTGGCCAAAAGCGCCGGCCCACGATCCGATCAGCTTGGGCTCAGCAATATGGCCCTCTTGCAAAATACGCAGCGCGCTGGCAAATTCTCCGCGAAAGTAGGCTTGACGGCGGCCAAAGCAAGACAAGGTGGATAGTGACTGCACCAGCGATCGCCCACCCAGGTTTTGACCAAAATTGCTCTCAACCCCCCACACGCCCACCACGATCTGCGGCGCCACGCCGATGCTTTGCGCAATCTTGTCCAGCGTGTCCTTCCACTTGGCGTATGCAGCGCGGCCATCGGCTACGCGCTGGTCATCAACCAGCACTGCCAGGTAGTCCCACACCGGCATGCTGAACTCTGGTTGGCGGTTGAGCAGTGGCAGCACGGTGGCGTCCGGCTGCAGGTGCTCGGTGTACTGGGTGAAGGTGGCGGGCGTGATGTTGGCAAACGCCTTGGTGCCGCGCAGCTCGTGCAGGCATGACTGGAACTCTGCGGTGCTCAATTGCGGAGGCTCTTGTGGCGCGCTGTTTTGTGCAAGGGTTGCGGTAGTGACAAGGCCCAGGCTGGCAGCCAGCATCAAGGGGCGAAGGGCGGATGGAGTACGGCGAAAGATCATGCTGCGCAATATACCTTTTTGGAAGCACTTCACTCTGGTAAACCCTT
This sequence comes from Comamonas sp., assembly GCA_036646255.1. Lineage (GTDB taxonomy): Bacteria > Pseudomonadota > Gammaproteobacteria > Burkholderiales > Burkholderiaceae_C > Comamonas. Next base: position 47,191 of record JAVXMM010000018.1, on the reverse strand, counting down.
GCGGTGTCGAGCATTGCTTACGTTTCCATAGCTGATTTTCTAGGGGTTAACCCAGAAATATATGGTCCGCGCAATAGCTGCTATCGGTGGCTTGTTATGCGGCTTGCAGCGGGGCACACTACGCTGGTGCAGATCCCCTAAAAAGCCTTGTCGCCCACCATGTCCCAGAGTATTGCTACCCAGCCGATCCGCTTCTACCACCAAGGCCGCGTTACCGAGGTGGAAGGCGCTGCTCCAACTCGATCTGTACTGGACTGGCTGCGCGAAGACGCACACTGCATGGGCACCAAGGAAGGCTGCAATGAGGGTGACTGTGGCGCCTGCACCGTGGTGGTTGCTGAGCTGGCCGAGCCCGGTGATGCGCAAGCGGTGCAAGGCCTGCGCCTGCAAACGGTGAACGCGTGCATTCAGCTGCTGCCCAATTTGCATGGCAAGGCCTTGTTCACCGTTGAGGATCTGAAAACTGCATGTGGAGCAAGCGCTGCGCCCAACAATTTGCACCCTGTGCAGCAAGCCATGGTGGATTGCCACGGATCGCAATGTGGCTTTTGTACACCGGGTTTTGTGATGTCGCTGTGGGCGGTTTATGAAAAGCAACAAGCGCATGGCGGTGCAGCGCCCACACGCCAGCAACTGGCGGATGCACTGTCTGGAAACCTGTGCCGCTGTACCGGATACCGCCCGATTCTGGATGCAGGCCAGCGCATGCTGGATTTGCCAAAGCAGCAGTTAGACGCAGCGCCTGTGGTTGCTGCCTTGCAGTCGCTGCAGAGTGGCGAAGATTGGCAATACAGCAATGGCAAAGCACATTTTTATGCGCCTGCAAGTCTGCCAAGTTTGGCGCAGCTGTGCGTGCAAATGCCGCAGGCGCGTTTGATTGCGGGCACCACCGATGTGGGGTTGTGGATTACCAAACAGTTCCGCGATGTGGGCGACTTGATTGTCATAGGCCGAGTGAGCGAGTTGCAGCAAATTGAGCAGCGTGATGAAGGCCTGTACATAGGCGCTGGAGCCTCGCTGGAATCGGCTTGGTCTGCTCTGGTGCAGCGCCATGCCAGTCTTGTCGATGTATGGCTGCGCTTCGCGTCGCCGCCGGTACGCCATGCCGGCACCATGGGCGGCAATGTGGCCAACGGGTCACCGATCGGAGATGCTCCGCCCGTGCTAATGGCCCTGGATGCGCAAATTGAGCTGCGCAAAGGCGAGCGCGTGCGCCGCATGCCGCTGGCAGATTTTTATCTGGACTATATGAAGAACCAGATGGAGGCGGGCGAGTTTGTGCAAGGCTTGCTGGTGCCACCCGCTGCACCGCAGCTACAAGTGCGGGCCTACAAAATCAGCAAACGTTTTGATTGTGATATCTCTGCTGTGTGCGCAGGCTTGGCGATTGCTCTGGATGCGCAAGGGCAGGTTGTGCATGTGCGTTTGGCATTTGGCGGTATGGCGGCTACCGTCAAGCGCGCGGCGTTGGCGGAAGCTGCCTTGCAAGGTAAGCCTTGGAGCCAAGATACCGTCAAGCAAGCGCAGGCCGCATTGGTGCAGGATTTCCAACCCATGACCGATATGCGTGCCAGTAGCGCCTACCGCCTAAAAGTGGCGCAAAACCTGCTGCAGCGTCTGTGGCTGGAGACGCGTGTGGATACGCCATTGACTACCCGCGCCACCACGGTTTGGTCGGTGATGCCGCACGACACAGGCATTCCAGCAGTACAAGGAGCTTGAGATGAACCAAGCCATCCCTACCACGCTGCTCGACAGCACCGATGGTTTTGCTGACTATCGCGACAACCAGGCAGCGCGCATTGATGCTGCGCATGAATTAAGGGCCCTGCAGCAAGGCCAGCGCGTAGGTATCAGCCGTGCACATGAATCGGCTGCCCTGCACGTGGCAGGCGAGGCTGCCTATATCGACGATATGCCCGAGCTAGCAGGCACACTGCACTGCGCTCTGGGTCTGTCACCCATTGCCCATGGCCGCTTGCTGGCGCTTGATTTGGATGTGGTGCGTGCCTTGCCTGGCGTGGTGGCGGTGATGACGGCAGCAGATATTCCGGGCGTCAATGATTGCGGATCCATCATTCATGACGACCCGATTTTGTGTGATGGTGAGATTCGTTACTTGGGACAGCCGCTGTTTGCCGTGCTGGCGCAGACCCGGCAGGCTGCGCGCCAAGCCGCAGCACTGGCCAAAAAAATTGCCAAGGTAGACGCTGCTGAGCCGGTGCTGACGCCGCAACAAGCGCATGCGCTTGGCCAGTATGTGCAGCCACCAATGCATCTGGTGCGAAATGTGGATGACACAACGGCTGCACAAGCTATTGCAAGCGCAGCCCACCGCTTGCAGGGTAGTTGGGAGGTTGGCGGGCAAGAGCAGTTCTATCTGGAAGGGCAGATCAGTTACGCCATCCCCAAAGAGGGGCAGGGCATGCATGTGTATTGCTCTACCCAGCACCCAAGCGAGATGCAGCATTTGGTAGCCCATGCGCTAGGTGTGCAGGCCCATGATGTGCATGTGGAGTGCCGCCGCATGGGGGGCGGGTTTGGGGGTAAGGAGTCGCAATCGGCCTTGTTTGCCTGCGTGGCTGCAGTGGCTGCTCGCAAGCTCAAGCGCCCGGTCAAGCTGCGCCTGGATCGCGATGACGACTTCATGATTACCGGTAGGCGGCATTGCTTTTGGTACGAGTACGACATCGGCTATGACGACGAAGGCCGCATTGTGGGCGCTGAGGTGACCATGGTGTCGCGAGCCGGGCATTCGGCGGATTTGTCTGCGCCGGTGATGACGCGGGCGCTGTGCCATTTTGACAATGCTTACTGGCTGCCACATGTCCGTATGCAGGGTTACATGGGCAAGACCAATACGCAAAGCAACACGGCGTTCCGTGGCTTTGGCGGCCCGCAAGGCGCCATCGTGATGGAAAACATCATGGACACCGTTGCTCGCCAACTAGGCAAGGATCCACTGGATGTACGCCGCATCAATTTTTACGGTAAGGCCAGCAACAACACCACGCCTTATGGGCAGCTCGTGGACGACAACATCATCCACGAGCTGGTTGCGCAAATAGAGGAGCGAAGCGACTACCGTGCGCGGCGTGCGCAGATCAATGCGTATAACGCGCAAAGCCCCGTTCTCAAGCGCGGCATTGCGCTGACGCCCGTCAAGTTCGGTATCTCGTTCAACGTCAAACACTTTAACCAGGCAGGCGCCTTGGTTCATGTTTATACCGATGGTTCGATCTTGGTCAACCACGGTGGCACGGAGATGGGCCAGGGCCTGAACACCAAGGTTGCCCAGGTGGTTGCGCATGAGTTGGGCGTGGCCTTTGAGCGTGTACGCGTGACTGCTACTGACACGACTAAGGTTGCCAACACATCGGCCACCGCAGCATCGACAGGCACTGATCTGAATGGCAAGGCCGCGCAAGATGCGGCGCACCAAATCAAAGAGCGTTTAGCCGTGTGTATGGCAACTCGTTATGGCGGCAACACAAGCGATGTGCGTTTTGCCAATGATGAGGTGTTGGTGAACGGCAAGCTGCTAGCGTTTAGCGATGCGGTCAAGGAGGCTTACCTTGACCGCGTGCAGCTGTGGTCAGATGGTTTCTATGCAACACCGGGCTTGTCATGGGATGGTAAGGCCATGCAAGGTCGACCCTTCTTCTACTTTGCCTACGGCGCTGCGGTGAGTGAGGTGGTGGTCGATACCTTGACGGGTGAGAGCAAACTGCTGCGCGCAGATGTGTTGCACGACGTGGGCCAATCGCTGAACCCGGCGGTGGATATTGGTCAGGTCGAAGGTGCATTCATCCAGGGCATGGGCTGGCTCACGATGGAGGAGCTGGTGTGGCACCCCACAAGCGGCGCGCTATTGACCCATGCACCCAGCACTTACAAGATACCGACGGCCAACGACTGCCCGCCGGTGCTGAATGTGCAGCTGTTTGATGGTGCCAACCCGCATGACACCATCCACCGCAGCAAAGCTGTAGGTGAGCCGCCCTTGTTACTGCCGTTCTCGGTGTTTTTTGCGATCCGCGATGCGGTGGCAGCAGCTGGCGCGCCGGGTTGCTGCCCGCCACTGCGCGCACCAGCAACGCCCGAATCAGTGTTGGCCGCGATAGATGCGGTGCAAGCGGGGGCTTAATGGCGCGGCCCAGCACGGGCGGGCATCTGTTGCGATACTCGCCGCCTTTTTACTGGGTGCAGAGGAGTGATCGAGATGCGTTTTAACTTAACGATCCATTACAAGGAGTCGCAGCGATGAACTGGCTAGAAAAGTACTTCAAGCTTGGGGAACATGGCACTACCGTGCGCACTGAGCTGCTTGCGGGTCTGACCACCTTCCTCACCATGGCCTACATCATGTTCGTCAACCCATCGATCTTGGGTGATGCCGGCATGCCCAAGGGGGCGGTGTTTGTGGCGACTTGCCTGATTGCTGCGCTAGGCTCCATCTTGATGGGCATGTATGCCAACTACCCGATTGCGGTTGCACCGGGCATGGGGCTGAACGCCTACTTTGCCTATGTGGTGGTGCTGGGCATGGGCTACACCTGGCAGGCAGCGCTGGGGGCAGTTTTTGTCTCAGGCTGCTTGTTCTTGCTGGTGACCGTGTTCAAGATACGCGACCAGATCATCAAGGGAATTCCTCAGTCGATACGGGTGGCGATCACCGTAGGTATTGGTCTATTCCTGGCCTTGATCGCACTTAAAAATGCGGGGCTGGTAGTGGGGAATAAAGAGACATTGGTGACCCTGGGTGATCTGCATTCTGCGCCCGTGATTTTGTCATCGCTGGGCTTTTTGCTGATCATTGTGCTGGACAGGCTCAAGGTGCCAGGCGCTATTCTGATCGGTATTCTGGCGGTGACTGTTTCCTCATTTATTTGGGGAGGCAACCAGTTCCATGGTGTGTTCTCGGCGCCGCCATCGATAGAGTCAACTCTCTTCAAACTCGATATTAAAACTGCGTTGTCCACCGGCTTCCTGAATGTGGTGCTGGTGTTCTTCTTGGTTGAGCTATTTGATGCGACTGGCACCTTGATGGGGGTAGCCAAGCGTGCTGGCCTATTGGTGCCCGGCAAGATGGAGCGTTTTCACCGTTCGCTGCTGGCAGACAGCGGCGCGATTTTTGCCGGCTCGCTTCTGGGTACATCCAGTGCTACGGCATATGTAGAAAGTGCATCTGGCGTGCAAGCTGGTGGCCGCACGGGTTTGACGGCGGTGACTGTGGCCGTGCTGTTCTTGGCCTGCTTGTTTATCGCTCCGCTGGCTGGGTCAGTGCCTGCTTACGCGACGGCACCCGCGTTGTTGTTTGTGGCTTGCCTGATGCTCAAAGAGCTGATCGAGGTCGAGTGGGACGATACGACCGAGGCCATCCCCGCTGCCATTACGGCCTTGGCCATGCCGTTTACTTATTCCATCGCCAATGGCTTGGCATTTGGCTTTATCTCGTATGCCGCAATCAAGCTGTTCACTGGCCGGGGGAAAGAGGTGCACTGGATGGTCTGGATCATTGCAGGCCTGTTTTTGTTCAAGTTCTCCTATATAGGCGGGCATTGAAGGTCTGCTATAAAAAACATAACTGCTAACGCCCGACAGCAGGGCGTTAAATTCTTGAAAGACCATGAATACATGGTCTTTTTTTATGCGACACGCAGGCAGGCTTTCTGCGATGAGCCGTGACCGAATGTCGGGATAATGGCGACGTAACATTTGGTTTGCAGGTTATCTGCTTCGGCGCGACCGATCCGCTCACCTATCTGCCAGCCAGCGACAGACGCTAAGCAACATCAACAAAGGAAATTTTGTGGCTGATTTATCCAAGATCACGTGTATCGAAGACTTGCGGGTGATTGCTGAACGGCGCGTACCGCGCATGTTTTATGACTATGCGGATTCGGGCTCATACACGCAGGGCACTTACCACGACAACGAAGCGGCGTTCAAGCGCATCAAGCTGCGCCAGCGCGTGGCCGTCAATATGGAGGGCCGCAGCACCCGCTCGACCATGGCAGGCCATGAAGTAGCCATGCCTGTCGCCATTGCGCCGACGGGCCTGACTGGCATGCAGCACGCTGATGGCGAAATTTTGGCCGCCAAGGCTGCCAAGGCGTTTGGCATTCCGTTCACCCTGTCGACCATGAGCATTTGCTCGCTGGAGGATATTGCTGCCAATACTGATCGCCATCCGTTTTGGTTCCAGCTGTATGTGATGCGCGATCGTGGCTTTATGGAGCGCTTGATTGACCGTGCCAAGGCGGCCAATTGCTCGGCCCTGCAAGTCACGCTGGATCTGCAAATCCTGGGTCAGCGCCATAAAGACATCAAAAATGGCCTGTCCACGCCACCCAAACCCACGATCAAAAACCTGATCAATCTGGCCACTAAGCCGCGCTGGTGCATGGGCATGCTCGCTACCCGCCGCCGCACCTTTGGCAACATCGTCGGCCATGTGGATGGTGTGGGCGATGTGAGCTCGCTGTCGTCCTGGACTGCTGACCAGTTTGACCCCAGTCTGAACTGGGATGATGTGGAATGGATCAAAAAGCGCTGGGGCGGCAAGCTGATCTTGAAGGGTGTGATGGAGGCGGAAGACGCGCGCCGCGCAGCGGACTCGGGTGCTGATGCACTGATTGTCAGCAACCATGGTGGTCGCCAGCTGGATGGCGCCCCGGCAACCATTGATGCGTTGCCCTCCATCGCACAAGCTGTGGGCAAGGATATTGAGGTGTGGCTGGACAGTGGCATTCGCAGCGGGCAAGACGTGCTCAAAGCCCGTGCTTTGGGCGCGCAGGGCACCTTGATCGGCCGCAGCTTTTTGTACGGTCTGGGGGCTTTTGGCCAGGAAGGTGTGGCCAAGGCACTGCAAATTATCCAAAAAGAGCTGGATATTTCCATGGCATTCTGTGGCCACACCAATATCAATACGGTGGATCGCAGCATTTTGGTGCCCGGCACCTTCCCGCTGCCTTATTGATGCCCACTTTTGCTGGGCAGGTGCCGCATGGTGTCCTGCCCTGCAAGTATTTGTCACTCTTGAAGAATTCAAAAATATTCGAGAGGTCTAGCGTCACGTCCTACAGGTCTGGGGCTTGCGGCTTCATAAACTGATTCGATCACTAACGGGTAGCCGCCATGGGCGCTGCACACAACTGGAGGACGAAGATGTTTGATACGCTGATCCGCGAGATGGCCGGTCGCTATGGGCTGGGCGATAAGGCCAAGGACATGGTTTCCATGGTGCTTGCCTATGCAACCGATCCTGCCAAGGGTGGCTTGTCTGGCCTGTTAGAGCGATTTCGCAGTGGGGGAATGAGCGAGTTGGTGGCAAGCTGGCTCAGTGATACGGACAAATCTATCCCGCCTAATAACGAACAGGTCGAGTCGATTTTCGGTGGCACAGACGGCTTGCTTTCTAGCCTGAGCGATAAGCTGCACTTGCCGCGCGACGCAGCCACATCGGCCGTAGGTGCTGTGCTGCCGATGCTGGTATCGCGTTTGGCACCTGGCGGCGTTGTACCCACATCCTTGCCTGCGGAGGCAGCGGCGCTGATTGGTTGTGGCCAGTCGCTCTTGGGTGGATTGGTGTCATCTGGCACTGCCGCATTGGGCGTTGGCGCGGCGGCTGTGGGCGCAGGCGCTGCAGCGGCTTCTTCGGCTGCGTCGTCCGTGGCGTCTACTGCAACCAGCACAGCGGCTGCCGCCGGTGGCGGTATGGGTAAATGGTTGCCTTGGGTGGTTGGCGCAGCAATCGTTGCTTTGGGCGTGAGCTATTGCGGTAAAAAAACGCCTGATAGCCCGCCTGCAGCGGCTACTGCGCCAGCACCCAGCCCTGTGCCAGCACCTGCTCCGGCGCCAGAGCCAGTACCTACACCGGTGCCTGCGCCGGCCCAAGAGCCGGCTGCTACACCCGCCGCATCTACCAGCAATGTCGCACCCACTGGTGCTGCAGTGCTGGACAGCATGGTGCAAGAGGTGCCCAAGCTGCAAGTGTTCTTTGATTCGGGCAAGACCGATGTGGCGGCTGAGTTTGCTGATAAGTCCAAAGCGCTGGTGGCCTATCTGCAATCGCATGCAGACATGAAAGCTGTAGTCTCTGGCTTCAATGATCCAACAGGCGATCCGGTGAAGAACGCCGAGCTGTCCAAGCAACGTGCCATGGCCGTACAAAATGCGCTGACGGCTGCTGGCGTGCCTGCTGATCGCTCCGTGCTAGAGAAACCAGCAGAATCTTCCGACGCAGGCGCGAACAATGCCGCATCGCGCCGCGTGGATGTGGTGCTGCGCGCCCACTAAATCAGCGCCTATCCACACCAACCAGCCACCGCTTGCGGTGGCTTTTTTTGCCCGCCGGTAGCCATCGTGCCGGATGCCGCTGGCCTGCATCGTCAAATGTGGCTGCCGTAGCAGCTGGTTTCACCTAGCATGGCGGCTTGGTTCAAGAATAAGGTGTTTGGTATGGCGGATGGCGTGCAGTGGGGTGGTTGGTGGGTGTTGCTGGTGGTTTTTGCTGCAATTGCGCAAACAGCGCGTAACGCGGCTCAGCGCTCGCTGACAAGTGAGCTAGGTACTTGGCCTGCAACCCTGGTTCGCTTTTTGTATGGCTTGCCGCTGGCGGCTTTGGTCTTGGTGTTGTTGTATGTCGTGCCGGAGAGGCCGCCCCAAATTGTGCATTGGAGTTGGGCCTACTTCGGCTGGATTGCGCTGGGCGCCTTTTTCCAGATTGCGGCAACAGGAGCTTTGTTGCTGGCTATGCAGCAGCGCAATTTTGCGGTGGCGGTCACGCTGTCCAAAACCGAGGTACTGCAAATTGCCTTGTTTGGTTCAGTGTTTTTGCATGAGCTGCCAACAAGCTGGGCCTTGGGGGCCATGGTCATTGCCACCATTGGCGTGGCCTTGTTGTCAATGCCTCCACGCCAGGCAGGTGCCAAGTTTGAATGGCGTAGCAAGGCTGCGTTTTATGGCCTGGTGTGCGGCGCGTGTTTTGCTATCGCGACGGTGGGTTTTCGGGGGGCAGCGGTCGAGCTGAAAGCGCCTAGCGCCTTGCTATCAGGTGCGTGGGGCGTGTTCACCGCGCAGTGCATGCAAACCCTGGCTATGGGGGTATGGTTGGTGTGGCGCGATCCGGCGGTGTTGGCTCGCATTGCCAAGGCCTGGCGCGTATCTATGGTGGCGGGCTGCATGGGCAGTGCAGCATCGCTGGCATGGTTCAGTGCTTATGCATTGCAAAATGCGGCGTCGGTGCGCACCCTGGGCATGATCGAGGTGATCTTTAGCTATATCGTCTCGCGCCGTTTTTTGAAAGAGCAACTGCGGCTGAATGAGAAATGGGGCATTGCCTTGGTGTTGGTGGGTATTGTCATCATCTGTACCCAGTTTTGAGGGCCCTTTGTAGCAGCCGTCTGACAAAAGTAGTCTTGGCCTGAGGCGCATCATGGCTCCATCTATTGATGGGGCCTCCAATGACTACAGCAACACCCAGCAGCATAGATAGCGGCAGCACGCCCCCGCACTACAGTGCCGAGGAAAAGCGCCACCGCATCTTCGCCATCATGGCTGCATCATCCGGCAATCTGGTGGAATGGTTTGACTTCTATGTCTATGCCTTTTCTTCCATCTACTTTGCTGCGGCCTTCTTCCCCAAAGGCGACCCGACCGTTCAATTGCTCAACACAGCAGGGGTGTTTGCGGCCGGATTTTTGATGCGCCCAATTGGAGGCTGGTTATTTGGCCGCGTTGCGGACAAATATGGGCGTAAAAAATCCATGCTGATCTCGGTGACCATGATGTGCGCGGGATCGCTGGTCATTGCCTGTTTGCCTACTTATGCGCAAATTGGCGCGTGGGCACCTTTTTTGCTGCTGATGTGCCGCTTGTTTCAAGGTCTGTCGGTAGGGGGGGAGTACGGCACCACCGCCACCTATATGAGCGAGGTTGCGCTCAAGGGTCAACGTGGGTTTTTCTCATCCTTTCAATATGTGACTTTGATCGGTGGGCAACTGCTGGCCGTTCTATTGATTGTGATCTTGGAGGCTTTGCTGACTGACGAGCAATTGCGAGCTTGGGGCTGGCGTATTCCATTTATGTGCGGTGCGTTGGCCGCTGTCGTAGCGATGCTGCTGCGCCGCACCCTGCATGAGACGCAATCAGAATCAGCGATGAATAGCGAAGAAACTGGTACCTTGCGTAATTTGTTTACGTACCATTGGCGCGCCTTTGTCACGGTGCTGGGTTACACCGCAGGTGGCTCATTGATCTTCTACACCTTTACCACCTACATGCAAAAGTACTTGGTTAACAGTGTGGGTTTACCCATCAAAACAGCCAGCTACGTGATGACGGTTTGCTTGTTTCTCTACATGTGCATGCAGCCGCTTTTTGGTGCGTTGTCAGACCGGATTGGGCGCCGTACCAGCATGATGCTTTTCGGCGCACTGGGAGCTATTTTTACCGTACCAATCTTGACGAGCCTGCACAAGGCATCTTCACCTGAAATGGCTGGTTTCTTGATTGTTATTGCGCTGGCCATCGTCAGTTTCTACACCTCCATTTCAGGGATTGTGAAGGCGGAAATGTTCCCGCCAGAAGTGCGTGCACTGGGTGTGGGGTTAGCCTATGCGGTGGCCAACGCAATCTTTGGCGGATCAGCGGAGTTTGTCGCCCTGGCGCTGAAAAATGCCGGGCATGAGAGCGCCTTCTTCTGGTACGTCACCGTGATGATGGTGATTGCTTTCTTGTTCAGCTTCCGCTTACCCAAGCAGGCAGTTTATCTGCACCACGACCGCTGATTAGCAGGAAAACTCAAGTGCACAACCCGGCAAGGGTGCCGGGTTTGTTTTTGGCGGCGACAATCAACCGGTGAGCCCTGATTTTGATCCCCCTTTGCCGCCGCGTCGACGTATTGCGCATCTGGATATGGATGCTTTTTACGCGTCCGCAGAGCTGTTGCGTTACCCGCAGCTCAAAGGCTTGCCTGTCATTATTGGCGGCGGTCGCAGCGCGGAGGATGACGCGCTGGCCGCACGCTTTGGCGGGCAATTGGACCAGATCCCGGTCAGTGCCTTCCCTCAGCTCAAAGACTATGTGGGGCGCGGCGTGATTACGACGGCTACCTACCCGGCGCGGCTGTTTGGCTTGGGCTCGGCCATGGGCATGATGAAGGCAGCCAAGCTGTGCCCGCAGGCCATTTTGCTGCCTGTGAATTTTGCGCGCTACCGCCAGTTCTCGCGCCAGTTCAAAAGCATCATCACCGGGATTGCACCGCAGATGGAAGATCGCGGGGTAGATGAGGTATACATCGATTTCACTCACGTAGAGGGCGGCCAGCATGAGGGTGGGCGCACGCTGGCCCTGCAGCTACAGCAGGCCATTGTTGCGGCTACGGGCCTGACTTGCTCGGTCGGCGTGGCGCCTAACAAGTTGCTAGCCAAGATGGCGAGTGAGTTCAACAAGCCCAACGGCGTATCGATTGTGCTGGAGCCCGATTTGCAGAGCATGGTCTGGCCGCTGGCCTGCCGCAAGATCAATGGTGTAGGGCCCAAGGCGGATGCCAAGCTGCAAGCGCTGGGCATTACCACGATTGGCGAGCTGGCGCAGCAAGACATTGCGTGGCTGGTGGCGCAGTTTGGTCGCAATACTGGTGCATGGTTACATGCATCAGCCTGGGGGTGTGACAGCCGCCCGGTGGTGACCGAGAGTGAGCCTGTATCAATGAGCCGCGAGACCACCTTTGAGCGTGATTTGCATGCGGTGCGCGACAAGGCCGAGCTGGGTGCGATTTTTACTGAGTTATGCGAGAGCGTGGCGGCAGATTTGCAGCGCAAGGGCTATGTGGGCCGCACCATTGGAATCAAGCTGCGTTATACCGATTTCAAGATCGCTACGCGTGACCACAGTCTTCCGCTGTTCACCTACGATGCCAAGGCCATTCGCATGGCAGCAGGCCAGTGTTTGAAGCGTGCGCCACTCGATCAACGCCTGCGACTGCTAGGTGTGCGCGTGGGCAATTTGTTGCCGCTTGACCAAGCCATGTCACAAGGGTTGGTGGGCGATGCACAAGCTATTAGAGCGACAGATGCAGCCAGCCGCAGCACGGCGAGGGATCGGTCTTGTGACCCCTACACCCTGCCGCTTTTTAACGAGGATTGATTACTGGCGCGCTGTACGAACGTTCTGCGGAAGCGCCATTGGGTGGCTGGTGCGCAGGGGATTGATGTCAAGGCCACCACGGCGCGTGTAGCGGGCATAGACGGTGAGGCGCAGCGGTTTGCACTGGCGTTGGATATCGACAAACATGCGCTCCACGCATTGCTCGTGGAACTCGTTGTGGTTGCGAAAGCTGACGATATATTGCAGCAACCGTTCTTGGTTGATGGCTGGGCCGTGGTAGCTGATGCGCACGCTGCCCCAGTCCGGCTGGCCGGTGACCAGGCAATTGCTTTTGAGCAAGCGGCTGGTCAGGCTTTCAGTCACGGGCGGCTCGTCAAAAGCGGCGGTCAGTAAATCGGGAGCGGGCGCATAGCGGTCGCAGTCAATGTCCAGCCGGTCCAGGTTCACGCCATCCAGCTCTTGCACTGCCTGGGTGTCAAAAAGCTCGGGGTCGATCAGCTTGACTCCTATGCTGGCACTGTGCGGCGCGCCGCGCCATACGGCCTCGGACACATCGGCCACCAGCTTGGCGCGCACTTCTTCGGGCGTGGCAAAGCGGCTGTTGTTAAAGCTGTTGAGGTAGAGCTTGAAGGACTTGCTCTCGATAATATTCGGCGTCTCGCAAGGGATGGTGAAGCTCACTAGCGCCACCTGCGGCTTGCCGCGCAGGTTGAGCCAGGAGAGCTCATACGCAGTCCATAAATCGGCGCCAAAAAAGGGCAGTTTGTCGGCTGCCAAGCCCAGCTCATCACGCTTGCCAGCGCGTGGCAGCGGGAAGAGCAGGGTGGGATCGTACTGGTCGATATAGGCGGAGCGCTGACCAAGTGGCGATTGCTCGGGCTGAGAAGAAAAAGTCATACTATCAAAATGAGAGCTGTTAGCGTCCAGTGGCTGGGCGCTAACCGTTGTTTTATTTAAATTCACCTTCGCGCAGCCATTTGGTGGCGATCCACTTCTCACCACGCACTACGGGTGCGCCGCCGTGCAGGGTTTTGGTGGAAGGATCAGGCGCAGCGTAGCTAAAGAATACGGCATTGCCTTTGCGCGGCGCAACTTCCAGCAGGGCATCGGGGAACGTAGTGCCACCGCCAGCCTCGGGGTTGTTCAGGTAGATCACCAGGGTGCCTACGCGCTGGCCACCGCGCTTCAAGATCGTCGGCGTGCCGGGCTGGCTAGGGTCAAAGTAGTCGTAATGCGGTTTGTACTCGGCACCCGGGCGGTAGTGCAGCACCTGCAGGCCTTCGCCATAGTGTTCGGGCCAGTTCACCAGTTTGGCAATGCGGCGCTCCAAGGTAGCCACGACCGGTATCTCTTCGCGCTGAAAGAACATACCGTCGCTGGTGCGATCGGCGTTCACTTCTTCACCGCCGGTCTTGGTCTCGACAGTCAGCGATCGTTTCATGCGTGGGTTGGCAGCGGCGATCAGGGCGTCACATTCATCATCTGACAGTAAATTGCCAAACACTACAACACGTGGATGTTTAACGGCCAAAAGCACGCTGACATCGCGGTCGCCCACGTTGATGGTGCCGGGCGAATCACCGAGTGCGGGTTCGGGCAAAGGGCGGTGCAGCGGGGAGGCGATTTCAGTGTTGGCGCCGTGGATGCCTTGCAGGTGTTCGGTCAGCACCTTCTCCATCGCGGTTTCGGCGACATCCGGGTTCCAACCTGCATCGCACATGGCTTTGAAGACGTTTTCGGCGCTGACGCCGGCGCTGGCCTGCTCGATAATCCAGGCGCGCAATTCCGGGGTGAGGGGTTGCGAGGCTGTCATGACTGTCCTTTCGCGGCCATTGTGCACCAAGCTTTAAGCGCCTACTTGGCGGCGGAAGACGAAATGGTTCGCAGTGGAGATATCGCTGGCATAGGCATAGCCATCAGTGTTGAATTTCTTCAGCGCTGCTGGTGTCTTGGCCTGGTGTTCAATCGCATAGCGTGCCATCAAGCCGCGTGCCTTTTTGGCGTAGAAGCTGATGATTTTGTACTGGCCGTTTTTGTAGTCTTCAAAGCTGCAGTCGATGACCTGGGCACGCAAATGCTTACGGTCTACCGATTTGAAATACTCCTGCGAGGCGAGGTTGATGATGACGGGTTTGTCTTCGTCGGCCTGCTGCTGGTTCAGGTATTCAGCAATCTGCGTTCCCCAGTAGTGGTACAGATTGCTGCCGTGTTCAGTAGCCAGGCGCGTGCCCATCTCCAGCCGGTAGGGCTGCATCAGATCCAGCGGGCGCAGCACGCCATACAGGCCGCTCAAAATACAGACATGGGCCTGCGCCCAGTCCAGTTGTTTGGCACTCAGCGTTGCGGCCTGAAGGCCGTCATACACATCGCCGTTAAAAGCCAGTACTGACTGGCGGGCGTTCTTGGTGCTGAACTTGGGCGACCAAGCCTCGTAGCGCGCTACGTTCAAGGTGGCTAGTTTGTCGCTGATGTCCATCAGCTTGGCAATCTGCTGTGGAGATTGCTGGCGCAGCACCTCAATCAGCGCTTGTGATTGCGGGATGAATTGGGGCTTGGTGTGTGGCAGCTCGGCTGGAACCGGCGTTTCGTAGTCCAGCGATTTTGCGGGGGACAGCAAAAACAGCATGTCTTCTACATCTCCATCAAATGAAACAGGCCGGAATGAATCCGGCCTGTGGGGCTTAGTGCCTAGGCTTAAGCGTCTTGCGCTTCACGCTCGAACGGCAGGACCAGGTTGGACAGATCCTTGCGCGTTTCGACCAGCACCAGTGGACCTTCATCCAACGCCACAACCGGTGGGCGCTCACGTGGCACATGCACGGGCTTGGGCTCAGCGGCAATAGCGGCTTGCACGGCGGCGATCTTGTCGGCGTCAGAGTTCACCCACTGCAGACCGGCAGCCGATGCAATGGCTTGCATCTCGGCTAGCGGTAGCACGTAGCTGGCCACCTTGGGCATGCCGGGCACAGCGGCCTCAACTACGGTAGGAGCAGGCACCGGCGCGCTGATAGGTGCAGCTATGGGCGCTGCGATTGGCGCGGCAACCGTTGCTTCAGCTTCTATAGCTACTGGCGCCTGACTGGCGGGCGCTGGTGCCGTATTTTGCTCTGCAGGCGCAGCGGCATATACGGGTGCCGCATTTGCCACGGGGGCTGCGCTGTTGGCCGTGGGCGTTGCATCAAAGTAGCTGCGGCGCGGTGCGACGGGCGCCTCGTCGGCATCGCCTGCTTGCGCGGCGACAGGGGTATCTACCACGACCGAGGGGGCTGCAGCCAGTGCGTCGACGTTTTGCTCGTCACGCGGGGCACGCTCACCACGGTTGCGGCGGTCACGGCCATAGCGGTCACGTGAGCGGCGTTCGCGGCGCTCTGGGTTAGCGGCGCTCTCACCATCGGCTGCAGGCAGCTGGGTGTTCATGTCGCTATTCAGATCCAGAGATGGCAGGGAGGCGATGACGGCGCCTGTGTCCACCGGTGCAGCTGCCACGGCGTTTAGCTCGCGTGGGGCTTCGTCCGTGTTGGCTGGGCGGCGATCTTGGCGCTGGTCATTGCGTTCACGGCGCTCTTCGCTACGGTTGTCGCGGCCTTCACGCGGCGCACGCTCGGGGCGTGGTGCGCGTTCTTGGCGCTCAACGTCTTGTGGAGCGTTGTTGTCCACGGGCAGGGCGTTTTGCTCATCGCGGCGGGTGCCTCGTTCGGAGCGGTCACCACGCTCGTTGCGGCGGCCGTTGCGGCTGTCGCGGTTGCCATCACGGCCTTCACGGGCCTCTTGCTCGCCACGTGGGTTGCGACGTTCGTTGCTGTCGCCATTGCTGGCGTTGGCATTGGCGTTCCGGTTACCGCGGTTGTCGCCTTCAGTGCGTTCACCGCGGTCAGTGCGTGGGTTGCGGTTGCCGTCTTTGCGATCACCATTGCGGCCGGTGCGTTCGTTGCGGCGTCCGTCACGGCCTTCTCGGCGGGCTTCTTTGGCGGGCTCTGTAGCAACTGGTGCGGGTGCTGCGACAGGTGTTGGCGCTGCAAAACCGAAGAAGCGCTTGATAGCAGCCCACAGGCCAGTCTCTGCCACGGGTGCGGCAGGCGCTGGGGCAGCTGCAGGCTTGGCGGCGGTATTGCGTGCCGCAGGCGCAGGGCGTGGTTCAGCAATCGGCGCGGGTGCATCGGGCAGCACGCCCTTGATGACGGGGGTTTGCTTGTTGGTAGGTTCTTGCGAGCGACGGGTAAAGCCGACTTGTTCTTCTTCAGCGTCAGCCAGCTTGTAGCTTGCCTCCATCGAATCAAGACGTGGGTCGTCGTGCTTCATGCGCTCAAGCTTGTAGTGCGGTGTCTCCAGTGCCTTGTTGGGCACCATGGTGACGGAGACGCGCTGGCGCAGCTCAATCTTCTGGATCTCTGTGCGCTTTTCATTCAGCAGGAACGAGGCGACTTCCACTGGCACCTGGCAGTTCACGGCTGCCGTGTTGTCCTTCATCGATTCTTCTTGAATGATGCGCAGGATTTGCAGGGCCGAGCTTTCCGCATCGCGAATATGGCCGGAGCCGCCGCAGCGTGGGCAGTTGATGTGGGCACCTTCGGAGAGCGCAGGCTTCAGGCGCTGACGGCTCATCTCCATCAGACCAAACTTGCTGATGGTGCCAAACTGCACGCGGGCGCGGTCCTGACGGAGTGCGTCGCGCAGGCGGTTTTCCACTTCGCGGCGGTTCTTCGACTCTTCCATGTCGATAAAGTCGATCACGATCAAGCCGCCCAGGTCGCGCAGGCGCATCTGGCGGGCCACTTCGTCAGCGGCTTCCAGATTGGTGCGGGTTGCGGTTTCCTCGATATCGCCGCCCTTGATGGCGCGGGCAGAGTTCACATCCACCGACACCAAAGCTTCGGTGTGGTCGATCACGATGGCGCCGCCCGAAGGCAGGGTCACGGTGCGCGAGTAAGCCGATTCAATCTGGTGCTCGATCTGGAAGCGGCTGAACAGCGGTGCATCGTCGCGGTAGCGCTTCACACGAGCGGCGTGCTCAGGCATCACATGCGCCATGAACTGCTGGGCCTGTTCGTAAATGTCGTCGGTGTCGATCAGGATGTCGCCGATTTCATTGTTGAAGTAATCGCGGATGGCGCGGATCACCAGGCTCGATTCCTGGTAAATCAGGAAGGCGCCCTTTGCACCCTTGGCGGCGCCGTCGATGGCATTCCACAGTTTCAGTAGGTAGTTCAAGTCCCACTGCAGCTCAGGTGCGGTGCGGCCAATGCCAGCAGTGCGCGCGATGATGGACATACCCTTGGGGTACTCCAGCTGGTCCATGGCTTCTTTCAGCTCGGCACGCTCATCACCCTCGATACGGCGCGATACGCCACCGCCACGGGGGTTGTTGGGCATCAGCACCACATAGCGGCCAGCCAGCGAGATAAAGGTGGTGAGGGCTGCACCCTTGTTGCCACGCTCTTCCTTTTCAACCTGGACGAGCAGCTCCTGGCCTTCGCGGATCACATCGTTGATACGCGCTTGGCTGGGCGATACGCCTTCAGCAAAATACTGCTTGGAGATCTCTTTGAACGGCAGAAAGCCGTGGCGGTCTTCGCCGTAATCGACAAAGCAGGCTTCCAGGCTGGGTTCGACTCGGGTAACAACGGCTTTGTAGATATTGCCTTTGCGTTGTTCGCGGCCTTCGATCTCGATCTCGTAATCCAGCAGCTTTTGACCATCAACAATGGCGAGGCGTCGCTCTTCAGCTTGCGTGGCGTTGATCAGCATCCGTTTCATGATGCGCGTCCTTCGTAATGCGGGGCTGGTGGCCTTTGTCAAACGGGCACCAGCCTCCAATCCCCAACAATAAACAGGCTCTTACTGGAGCCACAGATGCCGGAACAGACGCAGGGAAACGAAAGAGATCACAGAGCGTGCCATGTTTGCTGGTAATTCACTTATGTCAGCACAAGGAGCTTTGGCACGCGGGAGAGGGCATATAAATAGCCGGCCAGCCAGCGAATGGCTGCAACAGGCTCTAGGGACTGCCCTGAGAACATACGTTGCGCAGGCACGGAGCGGCGCACTGGCGCGCAGCAGCTGCTGCGCCAGAGAGTTGCCATCCAAGCCCACAAAATTAGCATGTCGTGTGTATGCGGTCAGTTGAGCAAGGTGTGCAAGGGCGCACCGGCTGCGGCAACTGCCGTCAAAAATCTGTAGTTTCGTTGTTTCACTGTGTCTGCCCACCCGATTTGCTTGCGTGGCCTGCGCAATTTCTTGGTATGCAGGCACCGGGCAAGATGATCGGTCAGACATCGACCGGCCTGTGCGGGTACTGGTGGGTGAATTAAACTGCTCACCGGTAAACCAATAACTCTATCGCGCAGGTGAAACACATTATAGGGGGCAAACCGGGCGAAGCCCGTAGTCCGCAAGCACCCCCAGTGGCCGTAAGGCTGGTCGAAGTCCATCCGGACGATGCAGGCCAGCGGCTGGACAACTTTCTGATGCGCCACTTAAAAGGCGTTCCCAAGACCCATATCTACCGCATCATCCGCAATGGCGAGGTGCGCATCAATAAAGGCCGCACCTCGGCCGATGCGCGCGTGCAGCCGGGTGATGTGGTGCGTATCCCGCCCGTGCGTGTATCCGCCAAACCGGAGGAGGCGGAGCGCGCCATCCCCGGCCGCGAGTTCCCCGTGTTGCTGGATGACGAGGTAGTGCTCGCCATCAACAAGCCCGCAGGCGTAGCCGTACATGGCGGCTCAGGCGTGAGCTTTGGTGTGATTGAGCAACTGCGCCGCGCGCGGCCAGATGCCCGGTTTCTAGAGCTGGTGCATCGGCTGGATCGCGAAACATCTGGGATCTTGCTGGTGGCCAAAAAGCGCTCGGCGCTCACGCATTTGCAAGACCAGTTCCGCGAGCGTGAGACAGGTAAGACCTATTTGGCCTTGGTGATTGGCGAGTGGCCTGCAAATAAAAAGGTGGTGGATACCCCACTTCGTAAATATTTGTTGCCAGATGGTGAGCGCCGCGTGCGTGCCACCACAGCGGACGACCCAGAGGGGATGCGCTCGGTGTCGCTGGTGAAGGTGCAGAAACTGCTGCCGGCGCGTCATCGGCAAGGCTTGCCTGCTATGAGTTTGCTGGAGGTAACCATCAAAACTGGTCGCACCCATCAAATCCGCGTGCATTTGGCCAGCCAGGGCCATGCCATTGTGGGCGACGAGAAGTATGGCGATTTTGAGCTGAACAAGCGTCTGGTGAAACACGGACTGAAACGCATGTTCTTGCATGCTTGGCGCTTGCAGTTCAACCACCCGCAGACGGAAGAGCGCGTGCAGCTCGGCGCAGAACTGCCTGAGGAGTTGGCCGATTTTGTAGCTGCCGCTGTGACAAGCGATTCATAAAACCATAGCTGCTAGCGCCTGCTGTATGGGTTATTTAATATGTTTTCATATTGAAACCCTTACGCATCGGGCGCTAGCAGCTCCTGAATTGATAGAGGATGCATTCCCATGCCACGACGCTTTGACCTGATCGCCTTTGACTGGGATGGCACCCTGTTTGATTCCACCGCCGCAATTGCGCTGTCTATCCAAGACGCCGTGCGTGACGTAGGCGGTACCGTGCCCACGTTAGAGGCGGCTAAATATGTGATTGGCATGAGCCTGCAAGGCGCTCTAAAGCATGCTGCGCCCGATGTGCCTGCTGACAGAATGGTGGATTTAACCAACCGCTACCGCTATCACTATTTAAAGCGGCAAGAGGACGTTAACTTGTTCGACGGTGTGCTGCCGCTGCTGGATCAGCTGACTGCTAGTGGTCACTTGCTGGCCGTGGCCACCGGCAAAAACCGTCGTGGGCTGAACGAAGTGCTGGATTCCACCTTGCTCAAAGGCCGGTTTCACGCATCGCGCACGGCAGATGAGACGGCGGGCAAGCCCCATCCGCTGATGTTGCAAGAGTTGATGGCCGAGCTGGATGTGGCGCCCGAGCGCCTGTTGATGGTGGGGGATACTACGCACGATCTGCAAATGGCGGTGAATGCTGGCTGCGCTAGTGTCGCCGTGAGCTATGGTGCGCACCAGCCGGATGGCTTTGAGGTCTCCAAGCCCTTGTTCATTGCTCATTCTGTTGCCGATCTGCAACATTGGATGACTGAAAATGCCTAAACCACTGTTTGCTTGTACAGTAGCTGACTGAAGCAGGAGCAGGTATGGCAGACGTGGCAGACCAAGCAGTTGCACTTTGTAATAGCAAGGATTTGAGCAATGGCGGGCGCGCCGTGCCGTTTGATGTCGTGTTTACAGGCCAGACCTGCCGAGCCTTTGCCATTCGCTACCAAGGCCAGGTGCACGCCTATCTCAACCGATGTACCCATGTGGCGATGGAGATGGACTACCAGCCCGACCGGTTTTTTGATGATACGGGTAACTGGTTGTTATGCGCTACTCATGGCGCAGCCTACCTGCCTGATACTGGAGCCTGCGCGGGCGGGCCATGCCGTGGTGGTTTGGTCAAAATTGCGCTGAGTGAACAAGGTGGCATCGTGTACTGGCACACGGATTACCGCCTTCAACCCCTTGAGTTTTAAGATGAATCCGATGGATAACAACCACCAGCAGAACCCGCAACCGGCGCCCGACCTGTGGGGTAATACAGCGCCCACGGCCGCTGCAAGCGCTGCGCCTACGCAGTCGCCGGGCTGGGAGCGATCGGTGCTGGAGCGTTTGGCGTTTGACACGCTCAAAGAGCAGCGTGCAGCCCGCCGGTGGAAGAATTTTTTCCGCCTCGCATGGCTGGCAGCTTTCATCGCCTTGTTGGCGTATTTGTTCAACTCGGAAACCAGCAGCAACACCGCGTCGACCGAGCACACAGCCGTGGTTGAGCTGAAAGGCGTGATTGCATCCGGCGCTGATGCCAGTGCGGAATACGTCATCGCCGCCTTGCGCACCGCGTTTGAAGACGATGGCGCCAAGGCTGTTGTCTTGCTGATCAACTCGCCTGGTGGCAGCCCTGTACAGGCCGGCATGATCAACGATGAAATCGTGCGCTTAAAGGCTTTGCATAAAAAACCCATGTACGCCGTAGTTGAGGAGTCCTGCGCATCCGCTGCGTATTACATCGCAGCGGCAGCCGACAGCATTTATGTGGATAAAGCCAGCATTGTGGGTAGCATTGGTGTGCTGATGGATGGTTTTGGCTTTACGGGCACCATGGAAAAGCTGGGTGTAGAGCGCCGACTGCTGACGGCGGGTAGTAACAAAGGCATGCTGGATCCTTTCAGTCCCATGAACGAAAAACAAAAAGACTATGCACAGCAAATGCTGGGGCAGATCCATCAGCAGTTTATCAAGGTGGTGCGTGATGGCCGTGGCGAACGCTTGAAAGAAACCGACGACACCTTCAGCGGTCTGTTCTGGACGGGGCAAGAGGCTGTCAAGTTGGGCCTGGCCGACGGTTTGGGTAGCCTTGACCAGGTAGCCCGTGATGTGGTGGGTGCTGAAAACGTGGTGGATTACACCCGGCGCGAGAATGTGGCCGAGCGCTTTGCCAAGAAGTTTGGCGCCTCGGTGGGTGCTGGTGCGGTGAGTACCATGCGCTCGATGGTGCCCGATCTGCGCTAATATTTTCGTAGCAGGCTATGCAATAAAGCGGTGCGCTAGCACCGCTTTTTGTTTGTGAAAATGCTTATTTAGCGGCCTATGGCAAACACCATGGGCGTGCGGTTATCCAGTGTCGTGTTCAGCGGTTTCCACTGTTTAACCAAGCGGCTCTGGGTTTGCGCGTCGGAAAGCGTTAGTCCGCTAGAAATAGCCAGCCGCGTATTAGGTTGCAAGGTTTGCATCAAGGCTTGCAACAGCGCGGGGTTGCGGTAGGGTGTTTCGATAAAGATCTGCGTCTGGCCGTTGCGCAACGCCAGTTGCTCCAGTTCGCGCAGGCGGGCGGTGCGCTGGCCTGCATCGCTGGGTACATAGCCCACAAAGGCAAAATTCTGGCCATTGAGGCCGCTTGCTGCCAATGCCAATAACAGCGAGCATGGGCCTACCAATGCAACTACTTCAACCCCTGCATCATGTGCGGCGCGCACGATGGAGCTGCCAGGGTCGGCAATGGCGGGCATGCCAGCTTCGCTAACCAAGCCCACATCATGGCCTTGTAGGGCGGCGGCAATCAGCGCCGTTGCATCGGCATTGCCGGTAGATTGGGGGTTGTGGTCGCCTTTTTTGTGCACTTCGCGCGGCAGCTCTGTAATGGTTTGCTGCTGCAGTGGCGCGACAAGCGGGGTAATAGTATCAATGCGCTTTAAAAAGGCGCGGCAGCTTTTGGCGTTTTCGCACACCCAGTGGGTGATGCGGGCGGCGGCCTCAATGGTGTGCAGTGGCAGTGCATCGGCCAGCGGTGCCTCGGTCGCGCAGCCAAAATCCAGCGGTGTGGGCACTAAAAACAGGCGGCCCTTGGGCGATTGCTTGTTTGTACTCATGGCATTACCACTCCGGCGGCGCGCAATAGGCGTGCAGTGCGGATCAGTGGTAGACCGATCAGTGCTGTGGGGTCATCACTTTCAATCGCATCGAGCAGAGTGATGCCCAGGCCTTCGCTTTTGGCGCTGCCTGCACAGTCGTAGGGCTCCTCGGCGCGCAGGTAGCGCTCAATCTCGGCATCGTTCAAGCTGCGGAATATCGTGCGCACCACGGCTGTGTCGGCCTGTGCAAAGCCGGTGGCTTGGCAAACTACGGCGACAGCAGTGTGGAACTGCATGGATTGGCCGCTCATCGCGCGCAGCTGTGCCACGGCCTTGTCGTGCACCAAGGGCTTGCCTAGGGGCTGGCCATTCAGGTCAGCGACTTGGTCCGAGCCGATGACGATGGCGTCCGGATATTGTGCGGCCACAGCTCGGGCTTTGGCCAGGGCCAGGCGCAATGCCAGTGCTGCAGGGGTCTCGCCGGGCTGTGGAGTTTCGTCCACATCGGGCGATGCGCAGTCAAATGGCAGGCGAAGGCGGGTGAGCAGCTCCCGGCGGTAGCGGGAGGTCGAGCCCAAAATAAGGGTGCGGGGCGTGGGGGATTCAGACATGCCCAGATTCTCTTACACTGGCGCGCATGACAAAGGAATTTTCAGTCAACCGCCTTGATGTCAAGGCTTTTGCGCAGCAAGAAGGCTATCTGGATGGCGAGCAGCCGCTGGGTCAGCTCCAGCGTTTGCTGTCCGAGGACTTGCGTGGCGACGCCGCTGCAGCCCAGCCCGTGCGCTGGGTGTTAGAGGGGGAATGGCGCGAAGCCAGTGGTGGCACTGGTCAAGCTTGGCTCTATTTGAATGCAGATACGGTAGTGCAGCTGCAGTGCCAGCGCTGCATGCAACCCGCCGATATTGCCGTGCAGACAGAGCGGGCTTTCCGCTTTGTCAAAGACGAGGCTATGGCCGAAGCCTTGGATGATGAGAGCGATGAAGATGTGCTGGTGCTGGCACCATACTTTGATGCGCACGAGTTGATTGAGGACGAGCTGCTGATGGCCTTGCCCATGGTGCCTATGCACGATGTCTGTCCGGTAGATATAAAGCTGGAGTCCGCTACCCAGGATTTCGACGATGCGCCTACCGAGAAGGTCAACCCTTTTGCAGCTTTGGCATCGCTGCGTATCAATAAAAGTTAAGCCTTCTGCCAGACCATTGAAGCCTTGTCGCGATCTTTGCTATAATTTGACGCTTCGCGCGAATACCCCTCGTGTCTTTAATGGGCTGATCGCGTAATTACTTGAGGCCTGTACAGGCGATTCATCGCATTTGTACAGGTTGTGTCACCAACCCTTTTAAGACTCAGGAGCCACTATGGCTGTTCAACAAAACAAGAAATCTCCTTCCAAGCGCGGTATGCACCGTTCGCACAATGCACTGAACGTGCCAGGTATCGCTGTGGAACCTACCACTGGCGAAACCCATATGCGTCACCACATCAGCCCCAACGGTTTCTACCGTGGCCGCCAAGTGCTGAAGAACAAGTCGGAAGCCTAAGCTTTAGCTTTAGCTGTACGCAAAGGCCCGCGGCTACCCATGCGTAGCGCGGGCTTTTTTTATTCCGTTGCAAGACTGCCACGCATGGAGCGAAATAGTTACCATGTTGTCCGTTGGCACAACGTCAAAGAATTGCAGAGCGAATGATCACACTGGCCGTGGATTGCATGGGCGGTGATGCGGGTATCCGTATCACCTTGCCGGCATGCAAGAAGTTTTTAGATAGCCACCCTGATGCCCGATTGTTGATGGTGGGGCAGCCTGAGGCGTTGCAGGCATTTCAGCATGAACGCGCTACCTTTGTAGCGGCAAGCGAAGTCGTCACCATGGATGATCCGGTGGAGGTGGCACTGCGCAGGAAGAAGGATTCTTCGATGCGCGTGGCTATTAGCCAGGTGAAAGAAGGTGCGGCGCAGGCAGCGGTGTCGGCCGGCAATACCGGCGCACTGATGGCAATTGCGCGTTATTTGCTCAAAACGCTTGATGGTATTGACCGCCCAGCGATTGCTACCCAACTGCCCAATGCCAAAGGCGGCGCCACTACGGTGCTGGATTTGGGTGCTAACGTGGATTGCTCGGCCGAGCATTTGTTGCAGTTCGCTGTCATGGGTTCAGCGTTGGTCAGCGCGTTGCAAGAGTCCGAAAACCCTAGCGTCGGCCTGCTCAATATTGGCGAAGAGGCCATCAAGGGCAGCGAAGTGATTAAACGCGCTGGCGAGCTGTTGCGCGCCGCGGGCCAGTCGGGCTACCTAAACTTCTATGGGAATGTCGAGGGTAACGATATTTTCAAAGGCACGGTTGATATCGTGACCTGCGACGGTTTTGTTGGTAATGTCGCGCTCAAGGCCAGCGAAGGCGTTGCCAGTATGATTACCGGCGGCCTTAAGCAAGAGTTCAAACGCAACCTGCTGACTAAGTTGGCAGCTCTAGTGGCTTACCCTGTACTGTCCCGTCTGATGAAGCGCATGGATCACCGCCGCTACAATGGGGCAGCGTTGCTCGGTTTGCGTGGCCTGGTTTTCAAGAGCCATGGCTCGGCCGATGCGGTGGCTTTTGGGTACGCGCTAAGCCGTGCTTATGATGCCGCCCGCAATGATTTGTTGGGGCGTGTGCAGACCAAGATTCAGACAGCTGCGCCCTTGCTGATGACGGCAAATGCCCCGGCGGCTGCCGCAACTGTGTAGATTCCTACCTGAAATCGATGAGCATTTATTCCCGCATTACCGGCACTGGCAGCTATTTGCCTCCGCGCCGTGTCACCAATGATGATCTGGCGGCCGAGCTGGCCACACGCGGTCTGGAGACCTCGGATGAATGGATCGTCGAGCGCACCGGCATCAAGGCCCGCCACTTTGCTGCCCCCGATGTGACTAGCAGCGATTTGGCGCTTGAAGCGTCGAAAAACGCGCTGGAAGCCGCCAAGCTGCAGCCCTCCGATATCGATCTGATCATCGTCGCCACGTCTACGCCCGACATGGTCTTCCCCTCGACAGCCGCCATCCTGCAGCACAAATTGGGTATTACCAATGGCTGCCCGGTGTTTGACCTGCAAGCTGTGTGCAGTGGCTTTGTTTACGCACTGACTGTGGCAGACTCCATGATCAAAGCTGGCACCGCCAAGCGTGTACTGGTGGTGGGTGCTGAGGTGTTTAGCCGCATCCTAGACTTCAATGATCGCACTACCTGTGTTTTGTTTGGTGATGGTGCTGGCGCTGTGATACTGGAGGCGTCGGACCAGCCTGGTATCTTGGCGACCGAGTTGCATGCAGATGGAAGTCATGTAGATATCTTGTGCGTGCCTGGCAATGTCTCGGGCGGCGAGATCATTGGCTCGCCCATGCTGCGCATGGATGGGCAGGCTGTGTTCAAGCTTGCTGTGGGTGTGCTGGATAAAGCCGCCCGAGCTGCATTGGCCAAGGCAGATATGCAAGAGTCGGATATCGACTGGCTGATTCCACATCAGGCCAATCTGCGCATCATGATGAGTACGGCACGCAAGCTCAAGCTCGCGCCGGAGAAGGTAGTGGTTACGGTCGATCAGCACGGCAATACATCCGCAGCATCAATTCCGTTGGCGCTTGACCATGCGGTGCGGGCTGGCCAAGTCAAACCCGGTAATAACGTAATGCTGGAAGGCGTGGGTGGCGGCTTTACTTGGGGTGCGGTACTCCTGAAAATGTAGCTTCTAATCCCCATTGATTGGGTGCTAAAGCTATTTTTTCAATAGAAAACAATCAACGATATTTGAGATGAGCAACTTTGCATTTGTATTTCCTGGCCAAGGCTCGCAAGCCGTTGGCATGCTCGATGCTTGGGGAGATCACCCCGCAGTGCGTGATGCGCTGCAGGAGGCCTCTGACGCGCTGGGTGAAGACATTGGCGCACTGATCCACAACGGACCTAAAGAAACGCTGGCGCTGACGGCCAACACCCAGCCGGTGATGCTGGTGGCGGGCGTGGCGGCATGGCGTGTGTGGTGCGCTGAAGGCGGTGCACTGCCTATGGCGGTTGCCGGTCACTCGCTAGGTGAATACTCGGCCTTGGTCGCATCTGGCGTGCTAACGCTCGCGCAAGCAGCGCCACTGGTGCGTCTGCGTGGTGCTGCCATGCAAGAAGCTGTGCCTGTGGGTGCCGGTGCTATGGCTGCTGTGTTGGGTTTGGATGCAGAAAAAGTGAAGGCGGTGTGTGCAGAAGTGACCGCCACGTTAGGTGGCGCCGAGGTGGTGGAGGCTGTGAACTTTAACGATCCCGGCCAAACTGTGATCGCAGGGTCAAAAGCGGCTGTAGAAGCCGCTAGCGCTGCCGTGAAGGAGGCCGGTGCGAAACGTGCATTACCGCTGCCCGTGTCGGCGCCCTTTCACTCCAGCCTGATGAAGCCTGCCGCAGAGAAGCTGAAGGCCGCATTGACAGATTTACAGCTGGCTATGCCGCAAATCCCGGTGCTCAACAATATTGATGTAGCCGTGCAAACCGATGCAGCAGCCATCCGCGATGCGCTGTACCGTCAGGCTTTTGGTCCGGTACGCTGGGTGGAGTGCGTGCAAAAGTTGCGTACCATGGGTATCAGCCATCTGGTAGAGTGCGGCCCGGGCAAGGTGCTGGCTGGTATGGTCAAGCGCATTGATCCTGAATTGGTGGGTGTTGCCATGTATGACCCCGCAACCCTGCAAGAAACCAAAGAATTATTCGCATGACTGAAGCTACTCAAAACGCCAAAGTCGCCCTAGTGACGGGCGCATCTCGCGGTATCGGCGCAGCCATTGCCAAGTCATTGGGCGACGCTGGCTACCAAGTGATTGGTACCGCAACCACTGAAGACGGCGCTGCCAAAATCTCGCAAGTACTGTCGGCCTACGCTGGCTCGCGCGGCGTGGCGCTGGATGTGAACAATGGCGCAGCCGTTGATGCCTTGATCGACGAGATCGTGAAGAGCCAGGGCGGCCTACACGTGCTGGTCAACAATGCAGGCATTACCCGCGACACGTTGGCTATGCGCATGAAGGACGAAGATTGGGACGCCGTACTGGGCACCAATCTGAAGGCCGTGTTCGGCGCTAGCCGTGCAGCCATTCGCCCGATGATGAAGCAGCGTTTTGGCCGTATCATCAGCATCACCAGCGTAGTAGGCGCTTCTGGCAATGCCGGTCAAGTCAACTACGCGGCTGCCAAGGCAGGCGTGGCCGGTATGACGCGTTCACTGGCCAAAGAGCTGGGCAGCCGCGGTATCACGGTAAACTGCGTGGCGCCAGGTTTTATTGAAACCGATATGACAGCCCAATTGCCTGAAGAGCAGAAGAAAGCCCTGCAATCGCAGATCGCTTTAGGTAAGCTGGGGCAGCCGCAAGACATTGCTAACGCTGTGGTTTATCTGGCGTCAGATGGCGCCGGATATGTGACCGGACAAGAGTTGCATGTCAATGGCGGCATGTACATGTAGGTTTGTAAGAAGTTAAATGCCGTTTCCTCGCGACGGCAAGTTGCACTCAGGTATTGCTGAAGCAGCTAGAATCGCGGGTTCATTCACAACCCCCAGAGGGAAACCATGAGCGATATCGAAGCACGTGTCAAGAAAATCATTGCCGAACAACTCGGCGTGGAAGAGTCTCAAGTAACCAACGAAAAGGCATTCGTAGCCGACCTGGGCGCAGACTCGCTCGACACCGTGGAACTGGTGATGGCTTTGGAAGATGAGTTCGAGATCGAAATCCCCGACGAAGACGCGGAAAAGATCACGACGGTGCAAAACGCCATCGACTACGCCAACAGCCACCAAAAGGCTTAATTGCGCAAGCACTTGCCCCTCGCAAGGGGCGATGTGCCTTGTCGTAATTTCCGAGAGATCAACAAGAAAGTTGTACGCATGAGCCGCCGTCGCGTCGTCGTGACTGGCCTCGGTTGCATCAGTCCCGTGGGAAACACGGTGGCCGATGCCTGGGCCAATATTTTGGCCGGTCAATCCGGCATTGACCTCATTACCAGGTTTGACACCACGGATTTCAGCTGCAAGATTGCAGGTGAGGTCAAGGGTTTTAATCTTGAGTCCTATATGAGTGCCAAAGAAGCGCGCTCCATGGACACTTTCATCCATTACGGCATCGCCGCTGCACAAGAGGCAGTGACCGATGCAGGTCTTGCCACGGGCGAGGCGCTGGATGAGGAGCTGGCCACGCGGATCGGTGTTGTCATCGGTTCTGGAATCGGCGGTCTCCCGTTGATCGAAGATACCCATGGCGAGTACGAACGCCGCGGTGCCCGCCGTATTACCCCATTTTTTGTACCTGCGTCCATCATCAATATGGTAGCGGGACATGTATCGATGCGCTTTGGCTTCAAGGGGCCAAATCTGTCGGTGGTGACTGCGTGCACCACAGGCTTGCATTGCATCGGTGAAGCTGGTCGCTTGATTGAGTATGGCGATGCCGACATCATGATCGCGGGCGGTACAGAGGCAACCGTCTCCCCACTGGGCGTAGGCGGCTTTGCTGCCATGCGCGCACTGTCCACCCGCAACGATGACCCCAAGGCTGCCTCGCGCCCCTGGGACAAGGGTCGTGATGGTTTTGTGTTGGGTGAGGGGGCCGGTATTGTCGTGTTGGAAGAGTATGAGCACGCCAAGGCCCGTGGTGCCAAGATTTATGCCGAGCTCCTGGGTTATGGCATGAGTGCGGATGCTGGTCATATGACGGCACCCAGCATGGATGGTCCACGCCGTGCCATGCAGAACGCACTTCGCAACGCGGGGGTCAATGCTGAGCAGGTGGATTACCTGAACGCGCATGGCACCTCAACCCCACTGGGCGACTTGAATGAGACCAATGCCATTAAAGCAGCCTTGGGCGATCACGCCAAGAAGCTGGTAGTCAGTTCAACCAAATCGATGACGGGCCACCTTTTGGGTGGTGCGGGCGGCTTGGAGAGTGTATTCACCGTGATGGCTCTGAAGGATCAAAAAATTCCTCCAACCATCAACCTGGTGGACCAAGACCCCGAGTGTGATCTTGACTACTGTGCCAATACGGCACGTGATGCCAAGTTAGAAATTGCTGTCAAAAACAACTTTGGTTTTGGCGGCACCAACGGTACCCTGGTGTTCAAGCGCGTGTAAGCGACTTGCTCATCTGGCGTGAAAAGCCTCTGCCTGTGCAGAGGCTTTTTGCTTTCTAACGTTGCTTGCCGGGTTTGTCCTGTGGCAGGTGCGTACTGTGGCGCAACAATAGGTGGGATATGGATGTTGCCCCTAATCGTCGCTCACGCCAGCATGTCGCTCTGCGCCATCCGCTGATATATCCCTTGCCATCGCCTCGCTTGCTACGATTATTTTTGTTGTTGCCTGCATTAGCTGCACTGCTGCTGGGTTTGGCTTGGCTGACATCGTCGCGACCAACGGCGTGGCAAGTTGTTGCGATGGGTGGCGCTATTTTGTTGGCGCTGACTTGCGTATGGAGATTGCCCCTGTGGATGACGGGAACTTTCTTGCAGTGGAGTGGAACTAAATGGGGCTTTGCGGTAGATGGGCGGCAAAAAGAGGGCGAGTTGCGTGGCTTAGTAGTGGCAATGGATGGCCAGACTTGGTTACTGATCAAGGCTCAGTGGGTGGCCCCCGTGCAGGTGCAGCAGCGATGGCTTCTGTTGACGCGAGCATCCAAGCCTGAGCGCTGGCCGGATATTCGGCGGGTTTTATACTCTTCACTTGCCGCTGATGCCTCTTAGAGCACTTTTAGACTATTCCATCAGTGTGTGGTGCGTACAGCCAATCAATACAACAACAGCTGCATGCTTGTAGCGCGGAGAGAAAGCACACTTTATGACGGGAACGCCCGCGGCCAGTCCCCCCGGTGCAAATGACACGGATCTGCAATTGGTGCAGCGTACCGTAGCCGGTGACCAAAAGGCCTATGGCCTGCTAGTGATGAAGTACCAGCGGCGTATAGAGCGCTTGATTGGACGCATGGTGCGTGATGTGGATCTGGTGCCGGACTTGGCTCAAGAGACTTTTTTGCGAGCCTACCGGGCGCTGCCTCAGTTTCGGGGCGATGCGCAGTTTTATACGTGGCTGTATCGCATTGCGGTGAACACCGCCAAAAAGGCGATGGTGGAGCTAAACCGTAGCCCAGTGATTACGGAAAGTGCGCTGCGTGGAAAAGATGACGACGATGAAACTTCTTTGCCGGGAAGAGAACTAACTACCGACGAAACCCCGGAGACCGTCATCGCCGCCAAGGAGATAGCGCAGGCAGTGAACACTGCAATGGATGCCTTGCCTGAGGATTTGCGTCAGGCCATTGTGTTGCGCGAGATCGAGGGTATGTCCTATGAGGACATTGCCGCCGCGATGGATTGCCCGATAGGCACGGTGCGTTCGCGCATATTTCGTGCCCGTGAGGCGATTTCCGCCAAGGTTAAGCCAATGCTTGAGCGCCAGTCTGGTAAGCGTTGGTAGCTATCAAATTTAATGACTGGCTATAAGGGTATGGGCCCGCTAGGAATTTGGCTATGAAATTCGACAATCAATCTTCAAACAAGGCTTCTGCGATGAGTGTGGAGCAACTGTCGGTGCTGATGGATGGTGAGCTGGCGGCGGATGAGCTGCAGAGCTTGCTGGGCGCGCTTCCCGATCTGGACCGTGATATGGATTGCTATGCGACTGTGCAGTCGTACATGGCGATTGGTGATGTATTGCGTGCCTCACATGGTGTGCATTCGGTGCAGGTTTCGGGTGTCGCGTTTTTAAATACGCTTAATGCCAAGCTTGCGCAGGAGCCGCCACTCGCTACGCAGGTACAGCCTTCAGTGGGTGAGGTGCAAGTTCCACAGGTGCAAGTCGCAGCGCCTGTGGATCGCCGTCCGGAGGCTGCTAATCAGTCTGTTTTCCGTTGGAAGTTGGTGGCCGGCTTTGCCTCGATCGCTGCTGTGGCGATGGTGGGCTGGAACAGCATGGCTTTGCTGGGGGGGAACGCACCAGCGCCGAATGCTGGTCAGCAGGTAGCCAGTGCAGGCGCTGTTGCAAGAACAGCACCTACTTCCGCTCAAGGTTTGGTGCAAATGCCTGTAACCGTGGGGCAAAACGCGACTGTGATGCTACGCGACCCTCGTCTGGATGAATTGCTGGCAGCACGAGGCCAGATTGGCGGCACTGCTAACTTGCAAATGCCGGCCAGTTTTTTGCGCAATGCGACTTTTAATGCCGAAAAGCAAACAGGTGGCTGCCCTGATAAAGCATCGCGTCTTTGCTGACAGGCTTTTATGCAAATCCCAGCACCTGCACATGCCAGGTGCTTTTTTTATGCCCATACAACGCACGCAGGCTTGAAACTAAGAATATCTGGCTTATCTGACAATGAGATGCTGCGGAACCTATGGAGGCTTGACGCCTCCAAAACCTCGGTGCATTGTTGCTAGGTGAGTGCCAAGCAAGCGATGCTGAGTGAAAAATCAAGGAGTGATATGTCTTTAAAGCGTTGGAAGCCCTTCCAGATCAGTGCACTGGCGGCCATCTTGTCCATCAGCAGCGCCGTCATGCTGCCTGCGGCTGCGCAGACACCCGCGAGCCCTGTGGTGCGTGGCTTGCCAGACTTTACAGATCTGGTGGACCAGGTGGGTCCGTCGGTGGTGAACATACGCACGATGGAGAAAGTCTCCAGCCGCAATGCACAAAGCGGCTTGGATCCCGACATGCTGGAGTTCTTCAAACGCTTTGGTCTACCTGTACCCAATGCTCCTAAGCAACGCCCGCAGCGGCCAGATAGCGATGAGGAGCAGCCCAGCGGTCTGGGTTCTGGTTTTATCCTGACATCAGACGGCTACGTGATGACCAATGCGCACGTGATTGATGGCGCAGACGATGTGATCGTTACGCTGACCGACAAACGCGAGTTCAAGGCCAAAATCATTGGTGCTGACAAGCGCACGGACGTTGCTGTGGTGAAGATCGACGCGACCGGCCTGCCTGCTGTAAAAATTGGTGATGTAAACCGTTTGCGTGTTGGTGAATGGGTGATGGCAATTGGATCACCTTTTGGGCTAGAGAATTCGGTGACCGCAGGCATTGTCTCGGCCAAGCAGCGCGATACGGGTGATTACCTGCCATTCATCCAGACTGACGTTGCGATCAATCCCGGCAACTCCGGTGGGCCACTGCTGAATATGCGTGGCGAGGTGGTTGGTATCAATAGCCAGATTTATTCACGCTCCGGCGGTTTCATGGGCATTTCGTTCTCGATCCCTATCGACGAGGCTGTGCGGGTGAGCGATCAGCTCAAATCCACGGGCCGCGTGGTGCGTGGCAAGATTGGCGTGCAGATCTCCGCTGTGAACAAGGATGTGGCTGAGTCAATTGGCTTGGGTAAGCCACAAGGTGCCTTGGTAACCGGTATTGAGGGTGGCTCGCCTGCAGAAAAAGCGGGCATTGAAGCCGGAGACGTGATCACCAAGTTTGACGGCAAGCCACTGGAGAAATTGGCCGATCTGCCGCGCTGGGTGGGTAATACCAAGCCTGGCTCCAAGAGTGTAGTGACTGTCTTTCGGCGTGGCAAAACTTTGGATTTGCCCATTACCATTATCGAAATTCCATCGGAAAATGGAGCCAAGAGTGCAGCAGGCAAAGAGCCTGAAAAAACCAAGTCATCCGTGACAGCCTCGCAGCTGGGTTTGGTGGTCAGTGATCTGACTGATGCACAGCGCAAAACCCTTGGCTTAAAGGGTGGGGTTCAGATAGTTTCGGCAGAAGAGTCTGCTGCGCGTGCAGGCCTCAAACAAGGTGATGTGATCTTGGCGATTGCCAACACGGAGGTTGCTGATGCCAAGCAGTTTGAGGCCGCAGTCGCCAAGGCAGACAAGACAAAGCCCGTTAATGTGCTCTTTCGCCGTGGGGAGTGGACCCAGTACGTATTGATCAGGCCACTGAAGTAGAGCGTCTCCCGATAGCCAAGCCGATGTGCACGCAAGTCCATCGGCTTTTTTGTGGCCTAGCGGCTACGGAGACTCTGGTAAAAGCAAATTCCGTGCACCTGTCGTCCGGAGTGTGTGTACGGGGTTTGGGGTACTTCGCTGTAGTGCAGCTCCCCCATTGACTAGGCACCTCATATTTACAGATGCAAGAGACCACCGCGCCAATCAAGCAGGTGCTCTGATCCGGCCATCAACAAATCGTGGGGATGAAGGCTAGCCACAGCCACTTAGCGCTCACTTTTGGGTTCAGTTGTCACGTCGCCGGCATCGGTGCCTGGGTACGCAAAAGTAAGGTTGATGAAGCAGCTGGTGATGCAGGCGCTGAAGCACCGCAGAGTGAGTCACTGCTCTGGCAACTGCAGTGCGCCTCTGGCTTAGAGTGCTCTCTGTCTTGTCAGTGCGTGACGTGTCAGGCCAAAGAGAGGCGGAGTTCGTCCACCTGGCTAGGGGCAGTCCATGAATATGAGCATCGATGAATTTTTTATCTATCTAAAGATGCAGTTCAGTCAAATCTTGTCTGCTTAGTAAGACTCGTGCCGGTGCAGGAGCACGAGCCTTATATTCATCTACATCATTTTGATCGACTCCATTCACGACCTTGCTAACGGGCATTTACCTTCGGACAGGGGGCGGAAAGCCTGGGCGCCAGGAATGGTGGCGATGATCTTGTAGTAATCCCAAGGTGCTTTAGATTCTTCAGGTTTTTTGACCTGCACTAGGTACATGTCATGCACCATTCGGCCATCCTCGCGGATTTTTCCGTCATCGGCAAAGAAGTCCTTGATGGGTAGTTTTTTCATCGTGGCCATTACGGCACCGGTCTCGTCGGTGCCAGCTGCCTCGACGGCCTTGAGGTAGTGCATCACCGCAGAATAGGTGCCGGCCTGGGCCATAGTCGGCATCTTGTTCATCACCTTGAAGTACTTTTGCGACCAAGCGCGGCTCTCGGGGGTGCGATCCCAGTAGAAGGCAGTCGTGGCATACATGCCTTGCGCTGTCTTCAGGCCTAGCGCGTGCACGTCTGAGATAAACATCAGTGCGGCGGCGACCTTTTGCTTGTCTGTGATGCCGAACTGGCGCGCACTCTTGATGGAGTTGATGGTGTCGTTCACGCCATTGGCCAGTGCAATCACATCGGCTTTGGAGGCCTGCGCCGCCAGCATGTAGGACGAAAAATCAGGCGCATTGAGCGGGTGCTTGACCGTGCCGATCACCTTGCCGCCATTCTTGTCGACGGCAGCCGTGATGTCGCTCGACAGAGCCTGGCCAAAGGCGTAGTCCACCGCCACGATGTACCAGCTTTTGCCGCCGCCCTCGGTCACCGCTTTGACGGTGCTGTTGGCCGTGGCGTAGGTGTCGTAGGTGTAGTGCACGATGTTGGCCGCACAGTTCTCACCGGTGATCGAGCTGGAGCCCGCCTCGGTGTTGATCAGCACCTTGTTCTTTTCTTTGGCCACGGTGGCCACCGCGTTGTGCACGGCGGTGTTGCCCAGGCCGATGACCATGTCCACGTTCTCGCGGTCAAACCATTCGCGGGCACGGGTGGCGCCAATGTCGGCCTTGTTCTGGTGGTCCACCGACAGCAGCTCGATCGATTTACCCAGAACTGAGCCGCCAAAATCTTTGATCGCCATATTGGCCGCCGCGACTGTGCCTTTGCCACCGATATCGGCATAGGCGCTGGAGGTGTCGCTGATGACGCCGATCCGCACGACGTTGTCGGAAATGCCTTGAGCGCATGCGCCAGACATCAGGCCAACAGATGCCAGCAGGGTGGTCAAACAAGTGGTTTTGAACTTCATGGAAAGGGTCTCCTGGTATTTTTTCTTCAGCCGCTGCCTAGCGGGTTTGCCCACGGGTTAAGTTGCAGGGCAACGGTTAAGTCGGGCTGGCACGGTATTGCGGGTAGCACAAACAGATGCGGCTAGTCACACGGCTAAGCTCGAATGTCATAGCCAGATTAGGGTGGAGGTGGAGTGTCAGCTCATGTGCTACTCCTTGCCGGGGCGGCGCTGGGGCCGGGGGGATGGCTCTGCAGCTCGGCCAGAATCATGGCTTTGAGCTTGAACTTCTCTATCTTCTGCGTGAGCGTGCGCGGGAACTGATCCACCACCCGGATATGGCGCGGTCGCATGAACTTGGGCATTTTGCTGTGGCACCAGTCGTGCAGCATCTGGGGGTCAACCGTCTGCTGTTCACGGGCCACCACATACACGACCACATCGTCCTCGTCGCCTTCGTGCGCAGGGATGGCGAATGCTGCGGTCATCTCGACAGCGGGGTATTGGTTGACCATGTCCTCGATGTGGAAGGACGAGATGTTCTCGCCTCGCACGCGGATGCGGTCGCCCATGCGGTCCACAAAACTCAGGCTTCCGTCCGCATTGCGCAGGGCCGAGTCGCCCGTATGGAACCAGAGATTGCGAAAGGCCTTGGCGGTGGCCTGGGGCTTGCCCAGGTATTCGACCATCAGGTAATAGGGCAGCTTGGAGCGGAAGGCCAATTGCCCGGCCACGCCCACGGCGCATTCGCCATCGCGTTCATCCAGTATGGCCGCCTCCACAAACAGATAGGGGTGGCCCAGGTAGCCCTTGCCCACCTGGCCGGCTTGTGCGGGCCCCAGCAGTTCCACACCCAGTGCTGCAGCCTGCGCGCGGATGGCCTCACGCGTCTGCCCACGCCGGTATGCGGGTGGGGATTCGCAGCTGGCATCTGTTTCTTCAATGATGGTGAAGCAGGATATGCCCGACTCCGTCTGGCCAAAACCGGCCGCCACAAAGTCAAAGCCAAAGCGGCGCGCAATCTCCACATGGCGCTGGGGCAGCGGCTGCATGTAGACCTTGTTGAGGCTGTTGTGGTGGTCGGTGGGTGCCGGTGTTGCCTTGGCGAGCCAGGAGATCATCGTGTCCACCAGTACAGCGCTGGTGGCGCCGCTCACCTCAATACGGCGCCAGAAATCACCGGGACTGAACCGGTCCCAGCAGGCCAGGCCGCTGCCGGCCCACACGGCGCGCACCACGTTGAACACCGCGCCGCCCACGTGGTACATGGGCAGGTCGTTGTAGACCACGTCGTTGCCATTAAGCAGCTGGCGGAACAAATAGGTGTACTGGTTCATCCAGCGGTGGCTTTGCACCACGCCTTTCGAGGGCCCCGTGGTACCCGAGGTGTAGATGATGTTGCACAGGTCGTCATAGGCCAGGGCCACATCCGGCTTGGGGGCGGGCTGCAGCAGC
This sequence comes from Comamonas sp., assembly GCA_036646255.1. Classification (GTDB taxonomy): domain Bacteria; phylum Pseudomonadota; class Gammaproteobacteria; order Burkholderiales; family Burkholderiaceae_C; genus Comamonas. The sequence continues at coordinate 10,421 of JAVXMM010000018.1, read as the reverse complement.
GCGGCCCAGTCCGTTTCAGGCTGCGGCCCGTTGTAGGCCACGCCGCCTGTCACCGCATCATGGCTGCCTGCGGGCGGCTCATAGACCATCACATGGGCCAACGGGGCCACCTGAGCCAGCTGCTCGCTGATGGCGTTGAGGGCTGGCACCAGCGCGCGCTCGGCCAGCAGCATCACCGGCTGGGTGTCGCCGATCTGGTAGGCCAGCAGGCGCTCGGTCAGGCCAAAATTGACCGGCGCAAAAACCGCGCCGGCCTTCCAGATGCCGAACATCGCAAGGCTGCTGATGAGCTGGTTGCGCATGAACACCGACACCGGCATGCCCCGGCCGATACCGGCCGCCGCCAGGTTGCCAGCGATGGTGTCGGTGATCCGGTCAAATTCGGCATAGCTCAGGCGCACATCGTCTTCGCCATACAGGTAAAACAGCTGGTCGCCCTTGGTGCGCGCCCAGTGTGCCAGGCGCTCGGTGACCAGTTCGCCATCGCGCTGCAGCAGCTGCAGCAACGTCTGGTTATCCAACGGTACTACGGGGTTGGGTTGCTGGCTCATATGGCGCTCGCTTTCACTGGCTCTTTCAACAAGCGCCTCAGAACCTTGCCGGTCCCTGTGGTGGGCAGCGCATCGCGGAACTCGATCTCCCGGGGCGCCTTGTAGACCGACATCTGCTCGCGGCACCAGTCGACCAGCTGCTGGGCGCTTACTGTCGGCGCACCTTGGCGGACTATCACCACGGCCTTGACTGCCTGGCCCTTGTGCGGGTCATCAATGCCGATCACCGCCACCTGCGCCACTGACGGGTGTTTGATCATGATGGACTCGACCTCTTCAGGGAACACGCTGTAGCCCGAGACCTTGATCATCTCCTTGAAGCGGCCCGCAAAGGTCAGGTAGCCATCGCTGTCGATCTTGGCCATGTCGCCGGTGTGGACCCAGCCGTCTTTCAAGGTGCTCGCCGTCGCCTCAGGCTTGTTCCAGTAGCCCTTGAAGTTGCCCGGGCTGCGCAAGACCAGCTCGCCCACCTGGCCGGCGGGCAGATCCTGCCCGGTGCTGGCATCAATTACGCGGCATTCCACCCCTTTGATGGGTATGCCGTGCGCGCCCCATTTGATGGCATCAACGGGCATCGAGGTGTCCCAGGTATGGGTTTCGGACATGCCATAGGTCACCTCGAACAACTGGCAGTGCGGCGCAAAGCCGCGCCACTGCTCGGCCAGCGCCTGGTTGATGGTGATGCCAAAGCTGGTGCTGGGGTTGATGCGCAGTGCGCCCAGGTCATAGTTGCGCGCACCGTCCACCTGCATCACTGCCGCATTCATGCTTGCCACGCTGTACCACCAGGTCACGCGGTAGCGCGCTAGCGCCTGCAGCACCTGCACCGGGTCGAAGCGGTACAGCAGCACGCAGCTGATGCCGGTGTAGAGGGTGACATTGAGCCCGATGAGCATGCCCGCAATATGGTTGAGCGGTGCCACTGCCAGCATGGTGTCGTCATCGCGGATGGGGTTGTTGTCGGCGGCGGCATGGGCCTTGAACAAGGCGTTGCGGTAGGTCAGCATCGCCCCCTTGGGCAGGCCCGTGGTGCCCGATGTGTAGGTCATCAGCACCACATCGTCCATGTCCAAGGGCCCCACATCAGGAGCGGGCAGCTGCGTTTGCAGGCAGTCCAGAAAATCGGTGGTGCCTTCAATATGGCGTTTGGGAGTATCGATCTCGGCGGGCACATTGATACTGGGTTGGGCTGGCAGCAGATCGGCGTAGTGGGTTAGGAACACATGCTCGATGGCGCTCTTGGGGCGCGCCGCCTGCACTATCTCGTAGAGCACATCGGCCGCCACGATCACCTTGGCGCCCAGGTCGGAGAGCTGGTACTCCAGCTCATGGCCTTTGAACAGTGGGCTGCAGGGCCCCACCACCGCGCCCAGCTTTTGTATGCCGATGTGCGCAATCACGTACTGCGGGCAGTTCTGCATGAACAGCGCCACCCGGTCCCCCTTGACCACGCCGCGCTGCTGCAGCTGGCAGGCAAAGGTGTCGCTCATCTGGTCCAGCTGCGCCCAACTGATCGCGGTGCCGTACCAGATAAAGGCCGGCTGGTTGGGCTGCACGCGCGCATGCTGGCGCAGGTACTCATGCAAAGGCTTTTCTTGTTGCCGGTAAGCGATGGGGGTCATGGTGTCTCCTACGGTCCTTATGTGTTTGGGGTCTGGGTCGCAGTCGTTAGCTCGGTGCTTACCAGGGCGAGACGCCCGATGCCGCCCGCCCCGGGCTGGCTGCGGGCAGGCTGGCAAGCATGCTGGCCAGCCAGTCGCGGGTCTGTGCCGGGTCGATCACATCGTCGATCTCGTTGTAGCTGGCCACGTTCAGCGCCTTGCCCTGGGCATAGATTTCATCTGTTTTGGCCTGGAAGTAGGCGGCCTTCTCGCCGGTATCCTCCAGCGCTTCGAGCTCGCGCCGGTAGGCCAGGCGCACCGAGCCTTCGATGCCCATGGGCCCCAGCTCGCCAGTGGGCCAGGCCACCGTGGCTACCGGCACCAGCAGGTTGCCGCCCAGCATGGCCTGCGCGCCCAGGCCATAGGCTTTGCGCAGCACGATGGCCAGCACCGGCACCTTGATGTGGCTGGCCGTCACAAAGATGCGGGCAAAGTGCCGCACTGCGGCGGCCTTCTCGCTCTCGGGGCCGACCATGAAACCGGGCGTGTCGCACAGCGAGATCACGGGCAGGCCGTAGTTGTCGCACAGCTCCAGAAAACGCGAGATTTTGTCGGCGCTGTTGGCATCGAGCGCGCCGCCCAGGTGGCTGCCGTCGTTGGCCAGCACGCCCACGGCCTGGCCCTCAAGCCGAGCAAAGCCGGTGAGCACGCTGCGGCCAAATTTCTCGCGCAGCTCCAGAAAACTGCCACTGTCAAACAAAGTCTGCACAACGGCGCGGATGTCGTAGCCTTTGACCCGGTTCTCGGGCACCAGCCCGCGCAGCTTGCGCTGATCTTCATGCTCGCCTGGTGGCAGCTTGCCTTGTGTAAATCCCAGGTAGGTCTGTGCCAGGGCCAGCGCCTCGGTCTCGTCGCGGGCCAGCAGGTCGATCACTCCGTTGCGGGTTTGCACACTTACCGGGCCTACCTCGTCGGCTGTTACCACGCCCAGGCCACCGCCTTCGATCATCGCTGGCCCCGCCATGCCGATGCTCGCATCCTGCGTGGCGATGATCACATCGCAGCAGCCCAGCAAGGCCGCGTTACCGGCAAAGCAGCGCCCCGAAACAACGCCGATGGTCGGTACCTTGCCCGACAGGCGAGCCATGTGCGTGAAGGTGGTGAACTCCAGCCCCGACACCCCCACATAGTCGGTATCACCCGGCCGCCCGCCGCCGCCTTCGGCAAACAAGATAAAGGGCAGGCCCAGGCGTTCGCTGGTGTGCACGATACGGTCCATCTTGCGGTGGGCCATAAAGCCTTGCGTACCAGCAAACACCGTGTAGTCATAGACCATCACCGCGCAGCGTGCATGCTCGGCCCCGAACTGCTGGCCGTTGATGCGGCCCAGCCCGGTGATGGTGCCGTCGGCCGGGCTGAGGCGAATCAGCTCTTCCTCGCTGCGACGGCCCCGCTGCATGGCCAGGGTCAGGCCGCCGTATTCGACAAAGCTGCCCGCATCCAGCAATTGATCCACGTTCTCACGTGCGGTGTTCTTGCCGTGGCGCCTGCGCTTGGCCACCGCTTCGGGGCGGGCCGCATCCATCAGGCCTTGCTGGCGCTGCAGCACCTTGGCGAGGTCAGGGCGAATGGCATCCAGATCGGCATGCTGCTGTTCGGTGGCTAGCGCATCGGCCGATGCATCGGGCAGCACCCAGCCCAGCAGGGTGCCAGCGGCCACCACCTCGCCCAGCAGCGCCGTGCGGGCGACAAAGCGGCCGCCATGGGCTAGGCCCATGCTGTGCTCCAGCTTCATGGCCTCCAGCACTGCCACCGAGGCGCCCTTGGCCTGTACCGTATCGGCATCGCTCTCCAGCGCAATCAGCCGCCCGCGCATCGCAGCGCGCACTGCATGGGCGCCTTCAGGCAACTCGGGCTCGGCGCCTGCGCTGGCTTGCTTAGCGCTTTGGTTTGCGGTGTGTGCATCGGGCTGGCGCTGCGCCGCTAATGCGGCCGCTGCCGCATGCAGCGCAGGGCCTTGGCGTTCCACATAGGTCGTGTCGATCTTGCCGTGCAGCACCTGCCCATCGCGCAGCAGTGCGCGCAGGTAGTCCAGGTTGGTTTCCACACCGCTGATATGGAACTCGGCCAGCGCGCGGTCTGCCTTGGCGCAGAGCACGCCAAACTGGTTGGGGCCGCTGACGATTACCTTGGCGAGCAGGGAGTCGTAGTTGCCCGATGTCTCGTAGCCCGTGTAGCCAAAGCTGTCCACCCGTACGCCCGGGCCAGTAGGCGGCTCAAAGCGTGCCAGCGTGCCGCCGGTGGGCAGTGCCTGGGCATCGGGCTGCATGCTCTCCATGTTCACCCGTGCCTGTAGCGCAAACTGGTGGGGCAGTGGCAGTGCCTGGGCCAACCCCAGATCCTGCAGGCTGGCACCATCGGCCAGCGCAAACTGCAGCGCCACCAGGTCCAGCCCGGTGATGGCCTCGGTGATGGTGTGCTCCACCTGCAGGCGCGGGTTGCATTCGATAAAGATGTACTGGCCGCTGCGGCTGTCCACCAAAAACTCCACGGTGCCCAGGCCTTGGTAGTTCAGCGCCGCACCCAGGCGGCAGGCGTGCTGCACCAGCTGTGCGCGCAGCGCTGGGCTGATAAACGGGCTGGGAGCAATCTCCAGCAGTTTCTGGTGGCGGCGTTGCAAGGTGCAATCGCGCTCAAACAGGTGCTGCACCGCACCGCTGCCATCGCCCACGATCTGCACTTCAATATGGCGTGCGCCACTGATGAGCTGCTCCACATACAGATCCCCCCGGCCAAAGGCGCCCAGGGCTTCGGAGCTGCAGCGCTCAAAGGCTGTGGCCAGGTCAGCAGGGGCCATCACCGCACGCATGCCACGCCCGCCGCCACCCGCCAGGGCCTTGAGCATCACCGGCCCGCCCAACTGCTGCATGAATTCTTTGGCCTGCGCCAGGCTGGTTGCGCTGTGCGTGCCCTGAGCCACCGGCACCTGCTCACGCTCGGCCAGCGCGCGTGCCCGGGCCTTGTCGCCAAAGGTCTCCAGTGCTGCAGCAGAGGGGCCGATAAAGCGCAGGCCCGCTGCTGTGCAGGCCTGCGCAAACGCAGCGTTTTCGCTCAAAAAACCATAACCGGGGTGGATGGCGTCACAGCCTTCCTGACGGGCGATCTCGATCAGGTGCGCGCCGTTTAAGTAGGCGGCTGCGCCCTGAGCGCCCAGCGCGCGTGCATGGTTGGCAGCGCGCCGGTGCAGGCTGGCTGCGTCGTCGCTGGCATAGACCGCAACGCTCTCGATGCCCCGGTCTGCGGCAGTGCGCGCAATGCGCACCGCAATCTCCCCCCGGTTGGCAATCAATACCTTGTGCATGGATGTCCTTTTTTCTTCAATCGCGGTGCTGCATTCAAGGGCCTTAGCCCGTGCGCTCAGATGGTCTGGCTGACGAACTTGGTGCTGAGGTAGAAGGACAGTGCATCGGCGCCGCCTTCGCTGGCGTAGCCTGAATCCTTGACACCGCCAAACGGCTGCTCGGGGTAGCCCATCGCAATCGAGTTGATGCCGACCAGCCCGCTTTCGATCTCGTTCTTGAACCATTCGCCCCGTGTGGCTGAGCCTGTGAAAACATAGGCGGCCAGGCCCCAGGGCAGGCGGTTGGCCTCTTGCAACGCCTGTGCATCGCTGTCAAAGCGGGCAAAGGCGGCAATCGGGCCAAAGGGCTCTTCGTTGAAGATGCGGGCGTGCTGCGGCACATCGGCCAGTACGGTGGGCGCATAGAAGTAGCCCTTACCTGGCAGCGCCTTGCCGCCCGTCACAATACGGGCGCCTTTGGCTACCGCGTCGTCCACCAGCGCCTGCATGGCGGCCACCCGGCGCGGGTTGGCCAAGGGGCCCATGCGGGTTGCCTTGTCCAGCCCATTGCCCGTTACATAGCCTTCGGCAATGCGTTGAAAACCGGCGACGGCCTCGTCATACAAGGGCGCCTGCACCAAAAAACGCGAGGGCGAGATGCAGGCCTGGCCGGCGTTCCAGAACTTCTGCACGCCCAAAAGTTTCAGGCTGCGCACCAGATCGGCATCGTCGCAGATGATGGCCGGTGCATGGCCGCCCAGCTCCATCGATACGCGCTTCATTGCCGCGCCCGCTTGCGCGCTCAAGAGCTTGCCCACCGAGGTGGAGCCAGTGAACGAGATCTTGCGTACCACCGGTGAGGCAATCAGGTGCTCGGAGATATCACCCGGCACGCCGTAGACCAGGCCCAGCACGCCAGCGGGCAGGCCGGCCTGCTCCAGCACCTGGATAAAACGGGCCAGCGCCACGGGGGTTTCTTCCGAGCCTTTGACGATGATCGAGCAGCCCGCCGCCAGCGCGGCGGCAATCTTGCGCACGGCCTGGTTGATGGGGAAGTTCCAGGGCGTGAACGCTGCTACCGGGCCCACGGGCTCATGCTGCACATACTGGCGCAGCTCGGGCGAGCGCGGCGGGATCATGCTGCCGTAGCAGCGGCGCGCCTCTTCGGCAAACCATTCGAGCACCTCGCTGGCGCCCGACAGCTCAATGCGTGCCTCGGTCAGGCGCTTGCCTTGCTCATGCACCAGCATCAGCGCCATCTCTTCGGCATGCTCGCGCACCAGCGCGGCGGCCTTGCGCAGGTAGGTCGAGCGCTCCATCACCGAGGTTTTGCGCCAGGCGGCAAAGCCGGTCTGGGTAGCGGCCAGCGCCGCATCCAGATCGGCGCGGCTAGCCTTGGCCACGCGGCCGATGGTGCTTTCGTCAGCGGGGTTGGTGATGTCCAGCCATTCTTGGCTGCTGCTGTCGCGCCATTGGCCGTCGATAAGCAATTGGATTTGGTAGTTCATGCGGTGCTCCTTGTTGTTGTTGATTCAGCTTTGCAAAATGGCACGGCCGGTGACCTTGCCGGCACGCAGCTCGTCCAGCACGGCCTGCACATCGCCCAGAGGGCGGCTGCTGAGCGGCAGGGGCGGCAACACCCCTTGCTGGGCCAGCGCCACCAGCTCGCGCAGCTCGGCCAGCGAGCCCACATAAGAGCCACCGATGGAGATGGCGCGCATGGGAATCAGTGGTAGCTGGATGCTGGCGCTACCGCCGAAGAGGCCGACGATGATGATCTTGCCGCCCTTGCCCACGACGGCATTGGCAAACTCAAAGGTCCGTGTGGAGCCTACAAAATCGAGCACGGCCGAGACACCTTCGCTGCTGGAGCGCGCCAGGGTCTTGGCAGCGTCGGCCTCGGCTGGGTCTACCACGCGGCTGGCGCCGGCATCCAGCGCTGCCTGTCGTTTGGCCGGGTCGATATCGACCACGATGGGCCCCTGGCCATGCAGAGCCTTGGCCAAAGCTACAGCAGCCAGGCCTACACCGCCAGCGCCGATGATGACCAGTGGCGCCTGCTCTGTAGCTGGCGCCACTTTCTTCAGTGCGGAGTAGGCCGTCAGCCCCGAGCAGGCCAGGGTGGCGGCAAAGGCGGCGTCAATGCCGGTGTGGTCGATCAGGTAGCGCGAATGGGGCACGCGCACATGGGTGCTAAAGCCCCCATCGCGCGTGGTGCCCAGGCTTTCGGGGCGGGCGCACATATGCTCGTCGCCCCGGGCGCAGAGCGCGCACTGGCCGCAGCCAATCCAGGGAAAGACGATGACCGAGCGGCCCAGCGCGCCTTGGGCATCGGGCCCGTTGGCGGCCACGGTGCCGACAATTTCATGGCCCAGAGTGCGGGGCGGCTTGAGCACTTTTTCCAGCCCGAAGTGACGGCCATCGCCCAGGTCAAAAAAGCCCTCGGCCATGTGCAGATCGCTGTGGCAGACGCCGCAGGCGCTGATGCGTACCAGCACCTCGCCGCCCTGGGGTGGGGCGATGGCGCGGCGCGCCAGTTGCAGCGGTTGGCCAAAATCGACGATCTGGTAACTCAGCTGTTCGCCAGCGGTGGCGGTTGCGTTCGACATGCGCTTGTCTCCTGTATCAAAGGGCTCAGGTGCTGCTGGCGCGGCGCCGAAGCGCTTGCATCAAAACCGCCAGCCAGCGGTGAAAAACCCCAAAGATACTGATCAGTATCAATTGGTACTATTGGGGATTTCACGCATGCCCCAAGCAGACATCCCGTGCAAAACGCATTGCCTTTCCACTATGCTTGGGTCCATGCGCTTTGCAAGCCGGCGCCTGTGGCGCGAGTCACCACGGCGGCCCCACGCCCACAAGGAGAAATTCAGCAGTGCAGCTTCAACCGACCGAGACCAACGCAGGCGACGCCAAAAACCAGATCCAGGAATACAAGGACACCTTGATCATCAATGCCGCTGCCGAGCTGTTTTACAAGCGCGGCTTCAAGAGCGCGACGCTCGATGAGATTGCGGCATCGATTGGTGTGACCAAACCCTTTATTTACAAGCGTTTCAAATCCAAGCATGAGCTGCTTGAGCGCCTGTTTGACAAGGTGTTCGCCGGCCTTTACGAAGCGGTTAGCCGGTGCGAGCAATTGGAGGACGAGGACCCCGTGCGGCGCTTCGAGTTTTTTATCGACACCTACACGCGCAGAAAGATCGAGCTGAGCACCTTCTCCGTCATCCTGCTGGAAGAGGAAAAAAGCCTGAGCCCGGAAAAAATCAGCGATATCCGCAGCAAGTACCACGGCTTTGATGCGCTTGTGACGCGGCTGATCATCAATGGCGTGGAGGCTGGCGTTTTTGAGGTGGGTAACCCAAAAGTAACCGCTTTTGCGATCAGCGGCATGGTGCAGTGGACGCACCGGTGGTACCAGCCCAATGGCAAGCTGTCCATCGAAGCACTGTGCCAGCAGATGACGGAAATGGCGCTGCGCCTAGTAGGCTGGAACGGCAAATACGTTCTGCCTTGTTCTAATGACTGAGGCAATTACACGCCTCATGGGCTAAAAGTACTGAGAATAAATCTGCCTTTCCTCGTGGCGTTGTTTCATTACAGAGACTTCCCATCAGCGCTTGCTTTTATGGGAAGTCTCTGTAATTCAACAACGCCGCTCAGAGGGGAGGGCGGTGGCGTTAGGCGCTTGAATGGGACAAAAAGAGAATTTTGACTAGGGTCCGTCATCAAATCAACCAGATGACAGTAGCAGCCAAGTGAATCCCGCCTAAAAAGGCGGCAGCTGTCTTGTCATACCGTGTTGCGATGCACCGGTACTGCTTCAAGCGAGCAAAGAAGTTCTCGATCAGATGGCGCTCTTTGTAGACATGGCGGTCACAGGGGCGCTGCTCTTTGCGTGTACGAATGCTTGGAATGACCACCTGCTTGCCCTGCGCCAGTAAGGGTGCAACCACCCGGTCATGAGCGTCGTAAGCCTTATCTGCAAGCACCACATTTGCTTTGATGCTGCTCAGAAGCACGTCCGCTCCCTCTAGGTCCGAGCTTTGCCCTGCAGTCAGATGAAAGCCAGTGGGATTGCCCAGAGCATCAACGGTGGCGTGAATCTTCGTGCTCAAGCCTCCTCGGCTGCGTCCGATGGCGTGGTTTTGAATCCCCCTTTTGCACCAGCGCTATGCTGATGGGCGCGCACGATGGTTGCATCGATCATGGCGTACTCGTTATCGGCTTGGGCGCTGAATCACCTACCTCATTGGTCGTCACCACGATGGCTCCTATCTGCATATTTTCTGCATCGATACCAAGGTGCACCTTGCGCCACTGGCGACGGCGTTCAGCCCCGTGCTTTTTGGTTTTCCATTCACCTTCACCCAAGAGCTTGATACCTGTGGAGTCGGCAAACATGTGCAAGCCTTCACCACTTTGGGTAGTGCACTTGAACATCTAAACCTTTCTGTCTGCGGCACACCGAGCTGTAGTCGGGTGCTGCCCAAGGTAGGCCCCATTTTGAGCAGCGACTGCACCAGCCCCAATGTCTGCCGTAGGGGCAAGCCAAACAAGCACTTGATGGTCAGACAGAACTGGATGGCCGTATCTGAGAACGTGTGGCTGCGCCCGCGCTTGCCGCTGGCAGGAACCAGCCACTGCATGTCCTTATCGTTGGGATTGGACTCCAAGCTTAAGTACTGCTCAAATATGGTGGATGGGCGATGCTTGAGGTGGTTGCTGGCAGAAGTGATTTCATCGGACCAGCCTAGCAGCCGGGGCCTACTGTGACGGAACTTCTGAAATGGCAGAAAACGGTCCGGCGGCAGTGGCTGGAAAGATTGAGCGTAGAAACGAAAAAGCCTCAGAGTATTTCTACTCTGAGGCTTGACGTTTGGTGCGGCTGGCAGGAATCGAACCCACGACCCCTTGGTTCGTAGCCAA
>JAVXMM010000017.1:0-60185 GCA_036646255.1 Comamonas sp. | reverse complement strand
ACCACGAAGCGCAGAAGAAGGCCAACGGCGAAAGCTGGAGCTACCGCGACGAAGACGGCACCTTGCTGGGCCAAAAAGTCACGCCGCTGGACCGCGTGGGCATCTACGTACCCGGTGGCAAGGCCGCTTATCCCAGCAGTGTGCTGATGAATGCCATCCCTGCGCAGGTCGCCGGTGTGGGTGACATCATCATGGTCGTGCCCACGCCCAAGGGAGAGAAGAATGCGTTGGTGCTGGCCGCTGCCTATGTGGCGGGCGTGCACCGTGCCTTTACCGTGGGTGGTGCGCAGGCGGTGGCGGCGCTCGCTTACGGCACGGCGACCATCCCCAAGGTGGACAAGATCACCGGCCCCGGCAACGCCTATGTGGCCAGCGCCAAAAAGCGCGTGTTTGGCATAGTGGGTATCGACATGATTGCCGGCCCGTCCGAGATTCTGGTGCTGGCTGACGGCACAACTCCGCCCGATTGGGTGGCGATGGATCTGTTCAGTCAGGCCGAGCATGACGAGTTGGCCCAGTCCATCTTGCTGTGCCCAGACGCAGCCTATATCGAAGCGGTTCAGACCGAGATCAACCGCCTGCTACCCGAGATGCCCCGCAAAGCCATCATCGCCAAGAGCCTGAATGACCGCGGCGCGCTGATTTTGACGCGCGACATGGAAGAAGCCTGCGCCATCAGCAACCGTATTGCACCTGAGCATCTGGAGGTTTCCAGCCGCGACCCGCACCAATGGGAGCCGCTGCTCAAACATGCGGGCGCCATCTTCCTGGGTGCCTACACCTCAGAAAGCCTGGGTGACTACTGCGCCGGCCCCAACCACGTGCTGCCCACCAGTGGCACGGCACGCTTTAGCTCGCCGCTGGGTGTGTACGATTTTCAAAAGCGCAGCTCCATCATCGAGGTCAGCGAAGCTGGCGCCCAAGTGCTTGGCAAAACCGCTGCCGTGCTGGCCTATGGTGAAGGCCTGCAAGGCCACGCGCGTGCGGCGGAGATGCGTTTGAAGAAGTAAAGCGCTGATCGCTGCATCACAACACACCGCGCCTTGTGCGCGGTTTTTTGTTGGCCGCTTGTTAGCCGCTTTCGCTGGATTGGGCTTCTTGGGCGCGCGCCGCACATCCATTTCAAGATGTTTTAGTAATCGTGTTGTTGCCGCTGCCATGCGCACTGCAGGCAAACTAATCCTCAAGGCGCACGCATGACGCAACACATTGCCCAACCACGCCATCGTATTTGACAGGTGGGGGCTGCTTGTTTATGGCCTTGGCTTTAAGAGTTTGCAGTACAGCGCCGTGGCCGTCTTCGCACGGCGGTTCGGAAGCATCGTTTGCCGTGGCGTAGCACCCATGGTGCAAAGACCGTGTGTGCGCTTTAGTGCGGTCAACGCAATGTGTGCGTAACGCCAGAGCGTCCGCAGGATGTGTCGCAGCCCCAATATTTCGCGGCAACAGTATGCGCAATGCCCTGGGCCCCGTGCAGATCAGTAGTTGGGTATTTTGTTGGCACGTGGCGATGTGACGTGGCGCATTACTGGGGGCAAGGGCCAAACTCTGAGCACCTGCAGTGATTAGGCAGCAACTACCACTTGGTGGACTGCCGCAGCATGCGCTGTGAGAGGCACTTAAGCAACCGCAACAACCGTCTGTAAGGGGTGGTAGCCATGGAGGACGTGTGCGTGGTGAGTCGGGCAGCCTGCGCAGCGGTGGTCATGTTTTATGGCCATGCGACAAGATCAAGGTGGATGGATTTCGCCGCAGCAGCCAAGGGATGGCGGCGTTTTGCTTCTCAGGAGAAGGCAATGCCAATGGTGCTAATACGGCCCGCAGGCGACGGCCATGATATTGGTGTGATTGGGCACTGTTTGAGGCCTGGCTGAACGAGCCCGTGTGTCGTTATAGCGAGCCAGGTGGCGCTGAGGCCTTCAACACCTTCCCTATGCTGGCTACTGCAGTACCGCCGGTAAACCAGTCAGCTTGCGCAGCACAGCTCCTCTGTCATTTCCAGGGTTTGATATCAAAAGGGAAGTGGTGTGCTCCAAAGGGCGGGCGCTAACGGCTATTTCTATAGAAAAGCATATGCTTGAATCAAGCGCGCAGCGCTGCCGCCAGGGATTCAAGTGCCGGTGCGCAAGCCTGCTCCAGCTTGTAGTCCAGTAAAGCATCTGCCCGGGTAACGCCCAGGTTGATGGCAGCCACTGGCAAACCCAGTTGCTTAGCAGCATGCACAAAGCGCAAGCCGGAATAGACCATGAGCGAGCTGCCCACAATCAGCAGCGCCTGGCTGGTGGCCAGCTCATTCATGGCTTGTTGTTTGCGCGCTTGCGGCACGTTCTCGCCGTAGAAGACGACATCAGGCTTCAAGATGCCGCCGCAATGTGGGCAGGGCGGCACCACAAAGCGCGCGAAATCTACGCCTGCCAAGTCGGCATCGCCATCGGGGGCGGCGGGCGCATCGCGGTGTTGCCAGGTCGGGTTGGCGTCTAGCAACTGGTGTTGAAAGGCGCTGCGTGCGCTGCTGTGGCTGCAGCCCATGCAGATGATGTGGTCTAGCCTGCCGTGTAAATCAATTACTTGGCGGCTACCCGCTTGTTGGTGTAAGCCGTCTACGTTCTGCGTGATAACGGCCTGCACTCTGCCCGTCGTCTGCAACTGTGCCAGCGCTTGGTGCGCAGCATTGGGGCGCGCTTGCGAGAACACCGGCCAGCCGACCAGGCTACGCGCCCAATAGCGCTGGCGCGTAGCCGCATGCGCCATATAGTCCTGAAAGTTCACGGGTGCAGGGCGCTTCCATGCGCCTTGCTCGTCGCGGTAGTCGGGGATACCGCTGCCGGTGCTGATGCCGGCACCGGTGAGTACCGTCCATGGGCGGTGCTCACCAAGCAAACGCAATAAGTGTTTGATGTCGGTGATATGGGGGATGGAGGAGTGGGTAGTCTCGATCATGGACGGGGTGCGAGCGCGTTTTTTAAGCATGATGGCATACCTGGCTGGGCGAGACGGACATTGTCAAGCTCGGGTGCAGTGCACGGTGGTGGTGTCTCTTCCTTCTGTACTCAGGTAGATGCGTGCCGGCCCCGCGAAAACAAGCGCTTCCCCGCTTGTCAAGAAAAAGTCGTCAGGCAGGCCCTCGCAAGTGATCCACACCGGGCCAGGGTGGGCCCGTAGGCATAGGGTGCTGTCAGCAGCGATACACAGTGTTTGCACCGCAGCGCGTGGCTGGAGGGTGAGGGTGCCTGGGTTCGCATTGGCAAGGGGCATGCATGGCACCGTGCTTGAATGCAGCGTGTGAGTGGGGGTGGTTGAGAGGTTCATTCCTCTCACTGTGCGAGCGTACCGTTGGCGCCGCCAGCTACAGGTGCTGCCAGTGTGGTGGAGTGCATTGCGTCAGTTGGCGTGTTCTGTACAGGTTGGTTTTATGGCATCTGTACTGCATGTTTTTTTAGGTGCTAGTACAGAATAGATGACATGGATTCAAATGCCTCCACTCCCTTGTACTTGCAGATTGCGGAGCGGCTCATGCAGCTGATTCGCAATGGCACGCTGGCGCATAAAGACAAACTACCGTCGGTACGCGCGTTGGCGCAGCAGTATGGAGTAGCGCAGACCACGGTGGTCCAGGCTTACCACTGGCTTGAGGATGCGCGCTTGATCAGTGCGCGCCCTCGCTCTGGCTTTTTTGTGGCGGCGCAGCCTGCGCGCCTGCCTGAGCCGAGTACGGCGCGGCCCATGCGCCGCCCGCGTGTGGTATCTCTGGATTGGTTGGGCCAGCGGGTACTGGGGCGCCAGCAACCCGAGGGCATGGTTTCGTTCAGCAGTGGAACACCGGGCTTGGATTTACTCAATGTAGATCGTGTGCGCCGGGCCACAGTGCGGGCGGTACAGCAGCACCGGCAATTGCTGTGTACCTATCCCCAGTCCGATGGACATGTGGAGGCGCGACGTGCATTGGCCCGCTATGCGCTGGGTTTGGGCTGTAGTTTGGATCCAGACAACATCACGATCACCGGTGGCTGTATGGATAGCGTGGCACTATGTCTGCGCGCTGTAACCCAGCCGGGTGATGTGGTGGCGCTGGAGTCGCCTTCGCATTTCTCATTTTTAGAAGTGCTTCAGGCCTTGCAGTTGCGCGCGCTAGAGATACCTACCCATCCACGCCATGGCATCTCGCTTGATGCGCGGCAGCTGGCGCTGGATACCCAGCCGGTGAAGGCCGTGATTGTGGTGCCAACACTGAGCAACCCTTTGGGCAGTTGTATGCCGCAGCCTGAGCGCAGGCGCTAGTCCAAAATGGCGACGCAGTACGACGTCGCTGTGATTGAGGATGCGATCTATAGTGATTTAGCGGGTGGTGGCGATTTGTGCCGCAGCGTTAAATCCTATGACAGCACTGGCCATGTCATGCTGTGTGACTCGTTTTCTAAAACGCTGGCACCGGGCTTGCGCCTGGGGTGGGTAGAGGCGGGGCGCTGGAGTGATTCGTTACGCCGTATTAAAGAAATGCAGGCAGGCGGCCAATCCGCTGTGCTGGAGCTGGCGCTGGCGGATCTCATTACCCAGGCGGGTCACCGTGCAGCCATGCGCCAACTTTGCGCTGCGATTGCGGTGCGCATGGATGATGCCCGGCGCGTGATTACGCAGTATTTTCCGCGTGGCACCCGCATGAGCGATCCCTCTGGCGGCTTGCTCCTGTGGGTGGAGCTGCCCAAAAATCTGGATGCTGTGCGCCTGCATGAGCTGTGCTTGGCGCAGCAGATTTTGGTGGCGCCGGGTACGCTGTTTACGACAGGTGGGCGTTTTCGTAACTGTATTCGTATTGGCTTGGGCGGGGAGTGGACGGCCAGCCACCTGGGTGCCTTAAGGATTGTTGGCGAATTAGCTTGCGAGATGTTGGCAGCCGATACAGGTGAAGCTAGGTAATTAAACACGAAATTCGTGTGACACGAATTTCGTGTAAACTCGAGGTTATGAAAAATCTCACCATCACGGTTGATGACGGCGTGCTTGAATGGGCCCGCGTAGAGGCGGCACGCCGCGGCACCAGTGTCTCGCGCATGGTGGGCGATTTTATGGCCGAGATGAAGCAGCGTGAAGACGCCTACGAGCGCGCCTATCTGGCCTGGCGCACGGATGAGCGCAGCTGGCAGGGTAATGTGGCGGGTGCCGCTTCCAGAACCATAGCGCGTAGTGCCCAACGGGTGGGCGTTGATGGCCCAAATAATGCTAAAACCACCAAGGCAAAGGCTGCGCAATGAATGCCATCACCATGGTTTTTGTCGATACCTCGGTGCTGGTCGCGTCGGAGGACGTAGCAGGCGGCGATTTGTACACTTCCACTCTGGCTTGGTTAGATGTTCTGTGGCGTGATCGAACAGGCCGCACCAGCAACCAAGCATTGGTCGAGTTTTACGAGCAAGTCACCACCGCAGCCACGCCCATGCCCCAGGGCGATGCGCGTGCTGCTATCCGCCGCTACCAGACCTGGACGCCCTGGAAGACTGATGCCGCCACACTGGAAACGGCCTGGGCGGTGCAAGCCCGCCACGCGCTGAATTTTGGCGATTGCCTGGCTGTCGCCTGTGCCCAGCACAGCGGCTGCAGCCACATGCTGAGCTTGCATCTGCCGCATGGTGCAGAGTTTGGCGGCGTGACCGTGCTGCATCCTCAGGAAGAGGCTGCGCCCAAAGATCAGGTGTTGTGAGTGCCAGCAGCAACAGCCAATGCAAGCCCAGTGTGTGAAAGATTGAAACCCATGACTTCCCAAGACTCTCAAACCAAAGCTCTCCAACGCATTCGTGCCGATGTGCGCGCCATGCAGGGCTACCACGTGCAGGCTTCGCAGGGTTTGC
This sequence comes from Comamonas sp., assembly GCA_036646255.1. Taxonomy (GTDB): domain Bacteria; phylum Pseudomonadota; class Gammaproteobacteria; order Burkholderiales; family Burkholderiaceae_C; genus Comamonas. Next base: position 54,342 of record JAVXMM010000017.1, on the reverse strand, counting down.
TGAAGATGGACACGATGGAGAACCCCTACCGCCTGCCTGCCGATCTGCAAAAGGCGCTGGGTGAGCGATTGGGTGCGCTGGAGATCAATCGCTATCCCGGCGAGCGCCTTGACGTGCTCAAGACCATGTTGGCTGACTACGCTGGCGCACCTGCAGGCAGCGCTGTCATTCTGGGCAATGGCTCAGACGAAATCATCACGTTGCTGGCGCTGGCGCTGGCTACGGCGCAACCTGGCGCTGAGGGGCGAGCCAAGATGCTCGCGCCCATGCCGGGTTTTGTGATGTACCCGCTCTCTGCCAAGTTACAGGGGCTGGATTTTGTGGGGGTTAACTTGACGGCGGAGTTTGACCTCGACGTACCTGCCATGCAGGCGGCGATTGCCGAACACCAGCCTGCCATCACCTACATTGCTTATCCCAACAACCCCACGGCCACGTTGTGGGATGAGAGCAAGGTGCAAGCCATCATCGACGCCGTCGCGCAGATTGGTGGGCTGGTGGTGATGGACGAGGCCTACCAACCCTTTGCCAGTCGTAGCTGGGTTACGAGGATGCAGGCGGAGCCTGATCGCAATGCCCATGTGCTGTTGATGCGCACACTCAGCAAATTCGGTCTGGCTGGTGCGCGCCTGGGTTATCTGGTGGGCCCGGCTGCCATCGTCAATGAGCTGGACAAGGTGCGCCCGCCTTACAACATCAGTGTGCTCAACTGCGAAACCGCCATTTTTGCGCTGGAGCACGAGTCGCTGTACGCCAAACAGGCCGCAGCTATCCGCGCCGAGCGCCAACCGCTTGTGGATGCGCTAACCGCCATCAAGGGTGTGGAGAAAGTCTGGCCTTCCGAAGCCAATATGGTGCTGCTGCGTGTAGCCAATGCCGGCAAGGTGCAGGCCGAGATGAAAGCGCGCGGCGTGCTGGTCAAGAATGTGTCGGCCATGCACCCCTTGCTCAATAATTGCCTGCGCCTGACCGTAGGCACCCGCGAAGAAAACGCCCAGATGCTGGCGGCCCTGAAGGAATCCCTATGAACCATATCGTGCCCTCCGTCGCCAAAGATTTGCCCCGCACGGCTGAAGTGCAGCGCAACACAGCCGAGACCCGAGTGGCTGTGCGCATCAACCTTGATGGTACTGGCAAGGCCGCGCTGAACTCTGGTATTGGTTTTCTCGACCACATGCTTGACCAGATAGCACGCCACGGCCTGATCGACATGGACATCGAATGCGCAGGCGATCTGCACATCGACGGCCACCACACGGTGGAAGACATCGGCATCACCTTGGGCCAGGCTTTTGCAAAGGCGATCGGCGACAAAAAGGGCATTCGACGTTACGGCCACGCTTATGTGCCCCTGGATGAGGCGCTATCGCGCGTGGTGATTGATTTCTCGGGCCGTCCCAGTCTGCACATGGATGTGAAGTTCACCTCTGGCAGCATTGGCCAGCTCGATACGCAACTGGTCTACGAGTTCTTCCAGGGCTTTGTCAACCACGCTGGCGTTACGCTGCACATCGATAACCTCAAGGGCTTTAATGCCCACCACCAGTGCGAGACCATTTTCAAAGCCTTTGCCCGCGCAGTGCGCTTTGCGCTGGAGCGTGATGAGCGCATGGCGGGTGTAATCCCATCAACTAAAGGTGCTCTGTAAATAGGAGCTGCTAGCGCCCGGTGCGCAAGTATTTGAATATCAATTGATCCTCAAACGTAATAGCAATAGGCGCAAGCAGCTATGAACTTTAAGAACAACACCGTGGCCGTCGTCGATTACGGCATGGGCAATTTGCGCTCGGTCTCGCAAGCTGTGCAAGCGGCTGCGGCGGGATCGTCGGTGCAAGTCGTCGTCACGGCAGACCCGGACGTGGTGCGTGCCGCCACCCGCATCGTGCTGCCAGGCCAAGGCGCCATACGCGATTGCATGGCCGAGCTCAAAGCGTCGGGCCTGCAAGAAAGCGTGCTGGAAGCTGCACGCAACAAACCGATGTTTGGTGTTTGTGTAGGCATGCAAATGCTGCTGGATCACAGCGAGGAGGGCGATACGCCCGGCTTGGGCTTGATCCCCGGCCAGGTGCGCAAGTTCCAGCTGGCGGGCCGTACGCAGGCCGATGGCAGCCGGTTCAAGGTGCCGCAGATGGGCTGGAACCAGGTACGCCAAGAGACCGTTGGCGGCCAGCTGCACCCGGTGTGGCAAGGTGTGCCGAGCGAGTCGTTCTTCTACTTTGTACACAGCTTTTATGCGGTACCCGCCCATGCTGAACAATGCCACGGCACGGCAGAGTACGGCGAGCGATTTGCTTGTGCGATTGGCCGAGATAATATTTTTGCGACACAATTCCACCCAGAGAAGAGCGCGGACCAGGGCCTGGCCCTGTACCGCAACTTCTTGCACTGGAACCCTTAACCCTCTTTGTTGAAACTGCCCAGCCCAACACCATGCTGCTCATCCCTGCCATTGATCTCAAGGACGGTCACTGCGTACGCCTGAAACAAGGCGATATGGATCAATCCACCACGTTTGGTGAAGACCCGGTTGCGGTTGCCCGCCGTTGGGTTGACGCCGGCGCACGCCGCCTGCACCTGGTTGATCTGAACGGTGCCTTTGCCGGCCAGCCCAAGAATCTTTCGGTCATCAAGGCCATTTTGAAGGAGTTTGGCGACGAGTTGCCTGTGCAGTTGGGCGGCGGTATCCGCGATCTGGACACGATTGAAAAGTACATTGATGCTGGCATGCAGTACATCATCATCGGCACGGCGGCTATCAAGAATCCGGGTTTTTTGCAGGATGCATGCACCGCGTTTGCCGGGCACATCATCGTCGGTCTGGACGCCAAAGACGGCATGGTGGCGACCGACGGCTGGAGCAAGATCACCAACCACTCGGTGATCGACACGGCCAAGCGCTTTGAAGACTGGGGTGTGGAATCCATCATCTACACCGACATCGGCCGCGACGGCATGCTGACCGGCATCAATATAGATGCAACGGTGAAGCTGGCCCAAGCTATAAAGATCCCAGTGATTGCATCCGGCGGTTTGTCGGGTATGGCGGATATTGAAGCGCTGTGCGCGGTTGAGTCCGAAGGCGTAGAAGGCGTGATATGCGGCCGCGCCATTTACTCGGGCGATCTGGATTTTGAAGCTGGGCAGGCGCGTGCCGATGCGCTGAATGGCAGCTAGACCACCAAACCCTGGCAACCAGCCGCACCTTGTGCGGCTTTTTTTATTGCAACACGGTGTGTATCAGTCGAACGCTGTTTGATAGTGACGTTGCGCTCTACGATCACAGGTGTCTCTTTGGTTTGATAAATGTCAACAAATGCCAGTTGTTACCGCATGGCACATATGATATGTGAGACATTCTCCGCAATTTCCTTGCGTGTTGGACAATAGCGCCTCGTACGGACTGTCAAAATCCATAGCAAGCGCCGGATAGGCATTCCACCTGATCGTAAGAAAGCACCCCGTGATACTCGTGACTGGCGGAGCCGGCTATGTTGGCTCCCACATTTGTGTGGCCCTTGCAGAGGCAGGGCTGCCATTTTTGATTCTGGATAACTTCAGCAATGCGCGCCGCTCGGTGGTGCAACGGCTGGAGAAGATCCTGGGGTTTGCTCCGCCGTGTATCGACGCCGATGTGCGTGACACAGCCATGCTCGAGCAGTTGTTTGACGAGCAGCATTTTGACGCGGTTATCCACAACGCTTTTCTGACATCGTCTGCCGACGCGGCACGCGAGCCACTGCGTTATTACGACAACAATGTATCGGGCACGATTGGTCTCTTGCGAGCCATGCAAACGGCGGGCCTGCGCAATCTGATCGTGTCATCGTCCTCCATCGTCTATGGCGACCCGCAGCCCGCGCCCGTGCGCGAAGATGCCGCGCTATCGGCCAGCACGCCTTACGGGCAGACAGCACTGATGGTGGAGCAGGTGATCTCTAGCCTAGACGCTGCGTCGCCCAAGCGCTGGCGCATGGCTTTGCTACGCAGCTTTAACGCCGTTGGTTGTCATGAAAGTGGTCTGATCGCCGAAGACCCACCGCGTATGTCTACCCACGTAGCGCCTTACCTGGCCCAAGTGGCGGCGGGCAAACGTGATTGCCTGCGTATATTTGGCAACGACTATCCCACGCCAGACGGCACACCTGCGCGCGACTTTGTGCACGTGATGGACCTGGCGCGCGCCTATGTGGCTACGCTGCAGTATCTGCGCGGGCATGCAGGTTTGCTCAAGATCAATATCGGATCGGGCGAGCCCACCACGGTGCTTGGCTTGGTGCGTGCGTTTGAGCACACCAATGGCCGCGCAGTGCCATTCCGCGTTGGTCCACGCCGCTTGGGCGATGCAGCGCATTGTTGGGCCGATATCAGCCAAGCGCGTGCGCTCTTGGGCTGGCAGCCGCAGCTGGGCATTGACCGCATGATGGAAGATGTGTGGCGCTGGCAAATTGGCATGGGTCGAACCGTGCATTAAGCGAGCTGTCGCACAAGCAACTTACCGCTGCGGAGCCTTGGGAGCTACAGCGGTTTTTTCTTGGGAGGCGTGATGTTTGCGCCTTCACATGGTAAGGTTTTAGACTGGCGCAAATCCTGCCAAACTACATCGTAAAGAGACCTCCTTCCATGCTTGCCAAACGCATCATCCCTTGCCTTGACGTCACCGGCGGCCGCGTCGTTAAAGGTGTTAATTTTGTAGAGCTGCGCGATGCAGGTGATCCGGTCGAGATCGCGGCTCGCTACAACGCCCAAGGCGCGGACGAGTTAACCTTCCTGGATATCACCGCCACCAGCGACGGCCGTGATTTGATCTTGCCCATCATCGAAGCGGTGGCTAGCCAGGTGTTTATTCCCCTGACAGTCGGTGGCGGCGTGCGTACGGTCGAAGATGTGCGCCGTTTGCTCAATGCGGGCGCCGACAAAACCAGCTTCAATTCTGCAGCCATCGCTAACCCAGCTGTCATTAACGCCGCCAGCGACAAGTACGGTGCGCAATGCATTGTGGTAGCCATCGACGCCAAGCGCCGCAGCGCCGAAGACGCCGCTCGCATTGGCTCCGACGGCAAGGCCGTGGGCGATGGCTGGGATGTGTACAGCCACGGCGGCCGAAAAAACACAGGTTTGGACGCTGTGCAATGGGCGACCGAGATGGCCCAGCGCGGCGCTGGCGAGATTTTGCTGACCAGCATGGATCGCGACGGCACCAAAAGCGGCTTTGATCTGGCTCTGACCCGTGCGGTGAGCGATGCGGTGGGTGTTCCCGTGATCGCATCCGGCGGTGTTGGCAATTTGGAACATTTGGCCGATGGAATCCAGAAGGGCGGTGCTGATGCGGTGCTGGCGGCCAGCATCTTTCACTATGGTGAATACACGGTTGGGGAGGCCAAGCAGCTGATGGCACAACGCGGGATTCCGGTGCGACTTTAAATCTGTCTATTGCTGGGGTGATCTCATGACCTGGATCATGAGTGAATAGTTTTTTGCTCGAAGGATTTTTTTATTCGTCGCACTGATGTCTACCCTGAGAGCAGGTGCATGTCCCTCAGTCTGCGCTAGGCGTGCATATGAGATTCTTTGCTTCTCTTGTGGGGTGGGGCGGTTTCAAGTCCCAAGCGCAACAAGTGGTTTATTGAATAGAAGGCGGAGTTTGCTGAGCGATGGTCAACAGATGGGCGAACACAGCCAACGGGGTGTTGAAGCCATATGTTGCGCGAGGCTGGTTGTTCATGCTGTCGGCGATGGCATCGAGCTCGTCTTGGCTGTAGACGCTCAAGTCTGTGCCCTTGGGTAGATACTGGCACAGCAGCCCGTTGATGTGCTCGCAAGTGCCGCTCGGCCAGGGGCTGTGCGGATCCCTTCACGCCCGGGTTGGCGGTCAACTCCTTGTGACGACTCTTCTCCTAGCCCTGGTCGTAGGTCAAGCTGCGGCGCATCGGCGCGGCAATCGAATTGAGCTTGGTTGTGAAGCCCGCCAATGCCGAGGCCGCCGTGGCGTCCTGCATCTTGGCCAGCAACACCAGTCGCGTGGAGCGTTCCACCAGCACGCCTACCGAAGACTTTTTGCCTGCGCCCTCCCAATCCCCGGGCATCACGCGATCTGGGATCTCTTGCGGGCGCACGTGGATTCTGACCATCTCGGGGATCTGGCCGCGGCAGGCGCGTGCTGCGGCCCTGACGCAGGCAGACGATGAGCTGGCTGCGCAGTTCACCGCGAGGCTGCGCGTAGATGGCTGTGTAGATGGTTTCGTGGGACGTGTGGCGCTCGGGTTAACCAAGGAAGGCTCGTTGCAGCGTACCTGCAATCCGCTGGGGCGGCCACTTCCAGTCGAGCATGGTCAGCACCAAGCCCTAGCGCAGTCCATCTGGCGCATGCTTGCGATGGTCATGCGGTCCTCGTGCTGCAACTGCTGATAGGTGATTCGATCTGCCATGCGGGCACCTTACGGGAAAGGGTGTTGCACTTCAGAGTTGCGGTCGCCTAGGTAAAGAGGCAGCAACTTCTGATTTGGCGGCCGAGTATTCTGTGTTGTAGCTTTTGGAAAATACATGTGTTTTATTTATCTTCTACCTTCTTTTTTTTTTTTGATATCAAACTGAGGTTTCTGCTTCTGTCAAATGGGTTGCTTGTGAGCAACAGATATTCCTTTGGTTTCCCAAGATACCAATTTATATTGAGATGCAGTATGTTATAAAAAATAAATCGCAGTAGTCATTTAATTGCCTTGATTTTGCTTTTGGTGCCATTTGCGTAACTATTGCGTTTGGTGTTTTTAATCGGGGTGAAGCTGGAGAACTTGAAGTGGGAAATGATCAGTTTCGGAGCGAGTTGAAGACGCGATTTGCGGGCGCACCTAGCGGGTCATTGCATCAGTGGTTTGGCATAGATGAATGCAATAGATGGCTAAGCCAAGTACGGTGGTGCTTGGTGTTTGCCATGATGGCTATGGTTTTGACGCCCCAGGCCGTATTTGCTCAAGTCCAGCGCAGCTTTGTGAATTCCAGCTTTGAGTCTCCCTCTATTGGGGATGCTGGCTGTCGTGTTTATATAAATGAAGCGCTGGTGCAGGGCTGGACCACGACACATCCAGCTGCCAATACAGGTGTGGCAGGGACCTGCGCACTTACGGGGAGCGCATTGGGGACAAGTCCTGGCCCCATATTGGAGATGTGGAGTACTCCGAGAAATGCAGATGGCCTGGGTAATGTGAGCGCTACACAAGGCTCACAAATCGTAGAGCTCAACGCAACGGTAGCGTCACGTCTATATCAAAGTATTTGCCTAAAAAATAGCGAGACAGTAAATTGGTCCTTTGATCACCGTGGACGTAAAAATCCACCTTCAGGATCGGTTCAAAAAGACGTTGCGCGTTTGGTTCTTGGTAGTACAACGACTATTGCCCAGGTGGGGACTAGTAACACGGGTACGCGTGATCCCGTTGTACCTTATCTAGGATCCGCCTCGGGAGTCACTGTCACAGGAAACACCACGTGGGCCAGATACTCTGGTTCGTTTACGTATAGTGGAACGACCGGTGGGACTAACTTGGGGTTTGAGTCGGTAGCGACTGCAAATGGCGCTATTGATGGGGGCAACCTTCTTGACAATGTGAGTGTGCATCTGACTCCGTTTGTCGATTTCGTCAGTGGTAGCAGTGGAGACTTAGAGGGAAGTAGTACGGCACTGCTTGGCAATCGTCCAGTGCTCCGTGTCAATGGCTACGTAGCCGTGGATACGGATCTGACCGTCAAGGTGACTGGCGGGGATGCAGCAATTGGTACTGATTTTTATACCAATACAGCAGCCGGGACTTCTGACACTATGACTATCAAGGTTCTGGCAGGAACCTACGATGGCGTGAGCAACGGTTTGTTCCCAGTTCCGATTTTTGTCAAGGGAAACCTTGTGCAGCAATCGAGTCGGTCCATTGAGTTAACGCTTCAGCCGTCAGAAAGCGGTAGCTATTCGGTTGATTCGAATTCCAGCTGCGGAGGGGTTCCGCAGTCCACATCAACCTATACCATCATCGACGACGATGGACCGCTATCGGTCACAAAAACAGCTGCAGATCCCGTGCCAGTTGCTGGCTCGTCTACGCAATACGATATTGTCTATACCATTGTTGTGGCTAATACAACAGGGGCGCAGAGAACTTTTTCCCTGACAGATACCACCGGCTTTGACGCAGATGTGTCGGCGCCAACACTTCAAAGCATTAGTTGTACAGCCAGTACGGGCAGTTGTGGCGGTACCTTAGCGAGCGCAGGGACTTCATCACCATGGCCACTTTTGGTCTCGAGTCATGACCTACCAGCCGCTCAAACCGAGACCTATTCTATTAAGCTGCGGTTTAATATTTTTCCCGGTTTGGCTGGGGGGGATGCTTGCACTGGTGCCGCAGGAGGCGGGTTGTTTAATCGCGTAACGGCCAACGTCACCTCGGCACCGGCTGGTACAGCGACCGCGACTGCCTGTAAAAATACACCGCCTCTTGTATGGTTTACGTTGGCGAAAAAGCTAACTGCCAGAGTTAAGGCTAGCGATCAATTTCAAGTACGCGCTAACTATGGTGGAATCCCTTTTGCAAATGGCAGTGCCACTACTTCTGGAGTCGGATTGGGCAGCACTGATTCTGCCTCAAGCACCCAACTCGTGTTGCCTGCTGGTTCCACTTTGGGGATTTTTGAATCTCTGAAAGCCAATGGAACAGGTGATGATCAGCTACCGCTTGGCTATACGGGTAGTTTGGCCTGCAGCAATCAGACTGCAGGTTCGGTGACGGTATTACCAAGTGGCGTAGGTGCAGCGCAGTCTACGCAATTGCAATGGACTGAGTTTCTTACTCACGCCGGTGACGATATCAGTTGCATCATTACCAATACACCTCCAACGGTGACCGCAACCAAGATAGCGTTGCCTAGCTCGTTCATCGCAGGCGCAGCTAATCAACACTATCAAATTTCCGTGACCGTGGCCAATGGCCCAACGAGTGCGCCCATTACCATTGCAGACACTCTGCCAATGGGTGTTACTCTCGCAGGATCGCCGACTGTATCTGGTGCTACTCTGAGTGGATGTCCCAGTAATGGCTCCAGCTTGGGCCCAAGCTGTATTTTGCCTAGTGGTTTGGCGAATGGCACTTATGCCATCACGATCCCTGTTAATGTTGCTGCTTCGGCAGTTGTGCAGGGGGCAAACAATAGTGCCAACTTGAGTGGTGGCGGCGACCCTCTATGTACAGCGGCTAGGGCAAATGAGGCTTGCGATCCATCAACTGGCTCGGTGCCTGTGTGGATTCCGAGCCTGAGTTTGACCAAGAGTGGTCCTGCGAGTGCGGCAAGCGCAGGCAGTTATAACTACACGCTGACGGTCACCAACAGTGGTCAGACGGCAAGCGCATCAGGCGTAGTGGTGCAAGACCAGTTACCTCCAGGGATGGTGGCAACAGCAGCAACGGGCGCGAGCTGCGCGCCACTCAACAGCGCAGGTGCCTTACTCAGTTGCACCTTGCCATCGGCAGTAGCGGCCAATGGCGGCACGGCTACTATCAGCCTGGCAGTCAAGGCCCCGGCGGTGGGCAGCAGCACCAGTATTACCAACTACGCCTCAGTGGATCAGACAGGTGGCGGCGCTCCGCCAGCGCCTGGCCCGTTGTGTATTGCGGCTAACTGTGGCAGTGCGACGACCTCGATCACGCCTGAGGCGAATCTGGCGATCAGCAAGACGGCCAGCCCAAGTGGCACCTACGTGCCAGGCCAAGCACTGAACTATGAGATCGTGGTCATCAACAACGGCCCCAGCGCAGTCACTGGCGCCAGCGTGGCCGACAGCGTACCCGCCAGCGTGACGGTAAGCAGCTGGAGCTGCATGCCCGTGGCCAGCTGCGGCACAACCCCGAGTGGCAGCGGCAATAGCGTGAGCCTGAGTGGAATGAGTCTGGCAGCGGGGGCCTCAGCCACCATCAGAATCAGCGGCACAGTGCAGTTGAGCGCTACCGGTGACATCGTCAACAGCGCCACCGTCACATCCACCGTGCCCAGCAGCAGCTGCAGTACTGTGCCGTGCACTACCTCCAGCAACACCACGAGAAACTCCAATGGAGGCACGCCCCAGCTGAGCATTGCCAAGACCGCAACGCCAGCAGCGTTTGCCGTAGGCCAGACAGGCACTTACTCCATCGTGGTGAGCAATAGCGGCACCAGCAGTACCAGCGGCGCCCTCACTGTCAGCGACACCATGCCTACGGGCATCACCCTCACGAGTGCCAGCGGAAGCGGCTGGATTTGTGATGTGTCCGCCACTCTGCTGACCTGCGAGAGCAGCGCTGTTCTGCTGCCAGGCTCCAACGCGCCGGTGATCAACGCCCAAGTCAGCGTGGCCGCTAATGCTGCCTCGTCTGTGGTTAACACTGCTACCGTCTCTGGCGGCGGCGTCACCTGCGGAGCCAACTGCTCGAGCACCATCACCACTAATGTGAACGCGCCCAAGCTCGATGTCACCAAGACCTTGAGCAGCCCGTTTGTGGTGGGAATCGCCAACAACTACATCATCAAGGCCACTAACAATGGCCAAGCAGCGACCTTGGCGGGCACCATCACCGATGAAATTCCCCTGGGCCTGACCGTGGGCGCGATGCCCGCTGGCTGCAGTGTCAGCGGCCAGACCGTCACCTGCAGTATTGCGGCAGGGATTGCTACAGGTGGCTCGGTGAGTTTCAGCATCCCTGTGACCCCACAGGCATCGGCCAATGGACAAAACCTGAGCAACACCGCTGTTGCCAACCCCAATACTGGTGACATCAGCTGCCCGGCAGCAGCGCACTGCAGCGGCACCACTGATAACCCGGTCTCCGCCCCGCAGCTGACGCTGACCAAGCAAGTCTCAGTAAGCACCTTCACCGTGAACGTGCCAGCTCAGTACATCCTTACGCTTAGCAACACCGGCACGGCCGCCACCACGGCAACTGCACTGGTCAGCGACACTGTCCCTGCAGGCCTAAGCATCGACGCAGCCAGCGTCGCAGCCGCTGGCTGTGTGCAAAACCCTGCTGGTAGTCAGACGGTAGAGTGCAGTGTGGCCTCGCTGGCAGTCAACGCCAGTGCCACGTTCTCCCTTACCGTTACGCCACAAAGCAGTGCCAATGCTCAATCGGTCACCAACCAGGCAACCGCCACCGGCGGAGGCGACCCCTTGTGCGTGGCGGGCACCGCTGTGGCCAGCTTGCCAGCGCGTTGCGCGCCTGCGGTTACCACCGCGGTGAATGCCCCTCAACTGTCTCTTACCAAGAGTGCGGCAGGCAGCTTCTCGGTTGGTGTGCTATCGAGCTACACCCTGAGTGTGGCCAACACCGGCACAGCCTCTACCAATGATGTGATCACCATCATCGACGTTGTTCCATCAAGCCTGACCTTGGGCGTGCTGCCAGCGGGTTGCACCGCCACCGACCAGCAAGTGAGCTGCACCATCGCGCAAAGCCTGGCGGTGGGCGCGCCTGCGGTGAGCTTCGTGATCCCGGTGACGCCAATGGCAACTGCCTCGCCGAGCGTGAGCAACACGGCGACCGTACAAGGTGGTGGAGACCCCACTTGTCCGACCACGGCCAACTGCAGCTCCTCCACCACGACAGCGGTGGATGCGCCCAGTCTCAAGCTCAGCAAGGCAGACAACGGCGGCTGGGTAGTCGGCCAAACTGGCGCCACCTACAGCCTGACCGTCAGTAACACCAACGCCAGCTTGGCCACCGTCGGCAGCATCACCGTCCAGGACAGCATGCCTGCCGGTATTACCGCTGTGTCAGACACCTATGGCGATTGGGCTTGCACTGTGAGCGGCCAGCACCTCACATGCACCAGCGGGACCAGTATTGCTGGTGGTGCTATGAGCGCCATTAACTTGCCAGTAACTATCACCGCTGCGGCAATCAACAGCGGCACCAGTGCCGCCGTCACCAACTACGCCTCGGTAGCAGGAGGGGGCGACCCATACAACGGCGGCACCCCGCCTGTACCGGGAATTACTTGTACGGACGCTGATCACTGTGCCAGCAAAACGACGACTGTGAGCACCGCAGCTTCGATCGCAACGTTCAAAAACCTGACCCAGATCAATGGCGCAGCAGTGCCAACGGGCTACCAGGCGCAACCTGGCGATGTGCTGCAATACACCTTGGCTGTTGGCAACAGCGGCGGCACGGTGGGCAGTACGATCTTGACTGAGACCGTTCCTGAAGGCACCACCTACACGGGTGGTGCAGGCGAGGGCTGGGACACCACGCCAAGCGCATGCACAGCGGCGGGCAGCACCTGCACAAAGACTATGAGCGTGCCTGCGAACAGTAGCAAAACCGTTACCTATACGGTGAGTGTGAATGCGCCACTGGCGAGCGCTACCATCAGCAACCTTGTAGCAAGTTCGGCTGCGGGCTCGTGTGTCGCGCCGAACTGCGCGGTCGATATCCCAGTGGCCTCGGCAGACATGCGCTCGACCTCGCCCACAACGGTCAATGCGATTGTGGGGATGCCCGTGACGATCAACACCTCCTGTACAAACGGCGGAGCTGCTACAGCATTGAATGCAAGTTGTGCGGTGACGGGTATCCCGGCCGGTGCGAGCAATGTGACCAATACTTGCAATCCGAAGACGGCGGCAAGCTTGACCAGTGGCGCAATCATGGACTGCACGATCACTTTCACGCCAGTGAATGCGGGAACGGTGACCATTACGACGACGGCGGGTAGCAATAGCTACGACCCTGACCCCAGCAATAACGTCACATCTACTCCTGTGATTGTCAGCACGCCCTCTGCTTTGGCTGTTGTCAAGTCGCTGGTAGAGGTGAACGGTGCAGCGGTGACGGCTGGTTATCTGGCCAAGCCGGGTGACACATTGCGCTACCTGCTAACGGTGACCAATAGTGGCGGTACCGCTGGCAGTACGACGTTGACGGAAACCGTGTCTGCTGGGACGAGCTATGTCGGTATCGGTGAAGGCTGGAGTACTTCTCCCGTGTGTTTGGCGGCCCGCAGTAACTGTACCCAATTGGTCACTATTGCTGCTGCCGGATCGGTGTCAGCGTACTTCACGGTGAAGGTGGCGGACATCTTGGACGCGGCGAATATTGTCAACACCCTGGCTAGCAGCGAGCCAGGAAGCTGTGGTGCCAATTGCGTTTCGACAACGCCGACTCAACAGGCCGATGTAGCGGTTACTACACCGCCAAGTCTGTCCTTCAAGGTGGGTGACGAGGTCAAGGTGGTGAGCACCTGTAGCAATGTGGGACCTGTGGATACCACCAATGCAAGCTGTGTCGTCAGTGGTGCGCCGAATGGGGCAACAACGGTTTGCGTGCCGATGTCCCCAGTAGCATTGTTAGCCGTTGGTGCGACCATCACTTGTACCACCAGCTTCAAGGCGACAGAAGTAACCAGCTTTGTGGTGACCACCACGGCGAGCCATGCGCTCTATGACCCAGTTATGGCTAATAACGTAGGCGCTACCACCGTCGTCGTCGGTAATGCACCTATTCCACCGGTCACGCCTGTTCCCGTTGATGCCCGTTGGGCGTGGGTGCTGCTCTCGGTGCTTATGATCGGGGTGTGTGCTGTGTTGCGGCGCAGGCATTGATCGAGTGGTTTTGTGTGTTTGATCTATCGCCCGGCTTTAAACCGGGCGTTTTTTTGTGGCATTCAGCAGAGGCGCGCTAGACTTGGTTTTAGTGCGCTGGCAATGATCAGGAATGAAGGACAATCCACGAATGAACTGGCTCGAACAAGTGAAATGGGATGACAAAGGCCTGGTGCCAGTCATCGCGCAAGAAAAGGGCAGCGGCGATGTGCTGATGTTTGCCTGGATGGACCATACCGCGCTCGCCAAAACAGCGGAGCTGGGGCGAGCGGTATATTTTTCGCGCTCGCGCGGCAAGCTCTGGTTCAAGGGTGAAGAATCAGGCCATGTGCAGCACGTGCATGAGATCCGGATCGATTGCGACAACGACGTGATCTTGCTCACTGTGACGCAAACCGGGCACGAGCCTGGCATTGCCTGCCACACCGGGCGCCACAGCTGCTTTTACAGCGTGCTGCGCGATGGCCTGTGGCAACCTATCGATCCGGTCTTGAAAGATCCGGATTCCATCTACAAATAAATGCATAAGCGGGCCAGCGGTTGCGCCCCTTGCTGACACTGCGGCCTTTGGGGCGCACTACATTCTTCGTATGACTGATACAAACTCTTCCAGAATGGCAAACAATACTGACGCGCTGATGCGTCTGGCTGAGGTGCTGGAGTCGCGCAAGCCCGCCAACGGCGGTGACCCTGAGGCTAGCTATGTGGCTCGCTTGTTGCACAAAGGCCCAGATGCGTTTTTGAAGAAAATCGGTGAAGAAGCCACTGAGGTGGTCATGGCCGCCAAGGATGTGGACCATGGCGCACCCGCCCAAAAACTGGTGTACGAAGTGGCCGATCTGTGGTTCCATTCCATGGTGGCCTTGGCGCACTATGGCTTGACGCCGCAAGATGTGGTGGACGAGTTGGTACGCCGCGAAGGGCTGAGTGGTCTGGAAGAAAAAGCTCTGCGTAAAGTCAAAAACCGTGAAACTGATGAAGGAGGTGCCTCATGAGTGATGCGAATGAAGTGATTGATGTCAAAGCCGTCGATCCAGCTCAGATGGAGAAGCTGAAAACTTGGGGATGGATTAGTTATATCTTGCACTTGGTAGTCGCTGTAGCTGCCGTGGTGCCTGGTGCGCAACCTAGCCTGATCCTGCTGGTTGTGGCTTTGTTAATTGACGTTATCAAACGCGATGATGCCCAAGGAACGTGGCAAACCAGCCATTTCTCATGGCGTATTCGTTCTGTGATTTGGGCGGGCATTCTCTATGTCGTGACTTTCCCATTTTTCCTGCTGGGTTTGTTTCTTTTTAATCCAGCATGGGTGATTATTTCCGTATGGTTCCTCTACCGCATTGTGCGCGGCATGGTGGCCATGAACAAAGACCAAGCCATCCATGTCTAACCATATCCAGCCCGCAGATGAGCCTGCGTTTGACGAGTCGCCCAAGCAAACGGCGTCCAAGCGTTTGGTCAAATCCAAAGGTGTTGACGAGAACACGCCGCCCATCAGCTTGGCCTTGCAAGGTGGCGGATCGCACGGCGCCTTTACTTGGGGCGTGCTGGATGCTTTGTTAGAGAGCCGCTGCCTGTGGGTTGAAGGGATTAGCGGCACCAGCGCCGGTGCGATGAACGCGGTGGTTATGGCCTACGGTTATGGCAAAGCTGCGTCTGAGCACAGCGACAAGCAGGAGGCGCACGCCGCTGGCTGCGATGCCGCCCGCGTAGCACTGCGCGAGTTTTGGGAAGGTGTGGGTGCCATGGGCAGTCTGATGGCGGGTATGCCGCCAGCGGGCAAGGCCATCATGGACATGATGAGCCAGTGGTTCTCTCCCTACCAGACCAATCCGCTTGATATCAATCCGCTGCGCCGCTTGCTGGAGCGCGTGGTGGATTTTGATTTTCTTCAACACGCCCAAGGTAAATCGGCTCCCAAGGTATTTGTGTGCGCCACCAATGTGGGTACCGGCAAGGGTGAGGTCTTCAGCGGCAAAAAGCTGACAGCGGATGCAGTGATGGCATCGGCCTGCTTGCCTATGCTGTACAAGGCGATCGAGATTGATGACCAGTACTACTGGGATGGAGGCTACTCCGGTAACCCATTGCTTTACCCGCTGATCTACCAGACGGGCAACAGCGATGTGTTGCTGGTGCAGCTCAATCCGATCGAGCATCTGGAGTTGCCTTCCAGCGTGCAAGACATCATGGATCGCATTAACGAGATTACCTTCAATGCCAGCTTGCTGGCTGAGTTGCGTGCCATGGGTTTTGTGCGTCGTTTGCTGGAAGAGGGCAAGCTTGACCCTGAACGCTACAAATATATGCTCATGCACCATGTGGATGGCGGGCAGGTACTCAAACCCTACGGTGCATCCACCAAGGAGCGGGCCGACACTGCCTTCGTGCGCGAATTGTTTGACAAGGGCCATGAGTCTGGCAGGCACTGGCTGAAGACGCACCGCGCTGATGTTGGCGTGCGCTCTAGCTTTAAGCTGTAATGTGCCTTGTCGCCCACGCAGCGCTGGCATTGCAACGTATGCGCTATATTAGGTATAGCTGCTGGCACCCGTCAGTAGGGCGCTAGGTCACTTTTTTATCCAATAAACCCTATGCACGATCCCCATTGCATCTTCTGCAAAATCGCCGCTGGCGAGATCCCGTCCAACAAAGTCTACGACGATGAGGACATGCTGGTCTTCAAGGACATCCATCCGAAGGCGCCGGTGCACTTGCTGATGGTGCCTAAGCGCCATATTCCTTCTATGGCGCAGGTGACGGCCGATGATGCTCCTCTGCTGGGGCGCATGATGGTCAAGGCGCACGAGCTGGCCATGGCTAACGGCTGCAATCCCTACCCGGACGGCGGCTTCCGCATCGTGGTGAACACGGGCACAGAAGGTGGGCAAGAAGTACACCATCTGCACATTCATATTTTGGGTGGCCCTCGTCCTTGGGCTGCTTGATGTAAGACAATACCTCGCAGCGTGACAGTATTACGAAACTTGCGGGTATGTTCGGCGTCTAAAATGCGTTGCATACGCTAGGAGATTTACATGGGTTCCTTTTCTATTTGGC
Source organism: Comamonas sp. (assembly GCA_036646255.1). Lineage (GTDB taxonomy): Bacteria > Pseudomonadota > Gammaproteobacteria > Burkholderiales > Burkholderiaceae_C > Comamonas. Next base: position 37,667 of record JAVXMM010000017.1, on the reverse strand, counting down.
ATTGGTTGATCGTTCTGCTCATCGTGGTGCTGGTATTCGGCACTAAAAAGCTCAAGAACATTGGCACCGATCTGGGGGGCGCCGTGAAGGGCTTCAAGGACGGTATCAAGGACGGCAACGACGCCGCTGGCACAACCACCACCAACGCTGCCGCACAGCAGCAAGTGGGCCAGACGCCCGTCGCCGACAAGACCACGATCGACGTGGAAGCCAAGAACAAGGGCTAAGCCACTGAACAGCGGGCTGGCAGGCACTGTGCCTGCTGCTTGACTGGGCGCTTTTGATAAGGCTTGCATGTTTGATCTGGGTATATCCAAAATGGCCTTGATTGGCGCGGTGGCGCTGGTCGTCATCGGGCCTGAGAAGCTGCCGCGCGTAGCCCGCACGGTAGGCGCCTTGCTGGGCAAGGCGCAGCGTTATGTCAATGACGTCAAGGCCGAGGTCAACCGCTCGATGGAGCTTGACGAGCTGCGCAAGATGAAGGAGAACGTCGAATCGGCGGCGCGTGATGTGGAAGGAACCATCCGCACCAATGCCTCCGACTTCGAGAGTAATCTGAACAGCGAAACGAGCGGCGTGAAGAGCGCGTTGTCGGGCAGCTCGCCGGCCACCGACGCCACCGACGCCACGGACGATGGCTTCTACACCGCTGATCCCTACGCCGAAGACTACGGCAGCACCACCTCGGTCACGCCCGCTTATCAGGCGCCGCGCAAGAACTGGCGCGTCAAGCGTGGTGCGTTGCCGCAATGGTACAAGCATCGCGCAGGTGTGCGCATGCACGTGCAATCGGGTGCGGCGCGTGTGGCGCGTTACCGTCCTAAAAATTGGTCGTCCGGCCTTTGATGGCGTGCATGGCCAGCCCGGTAAGCAAGGCGCCATGCCCCAGCAACAAGCCGCAATGGCACGTGGCGCTCAAGCGCACGTTGCTTTAACGCACTGACTAGCAAGCAATTTCCCCATGTCCGAAACTCCCTCCAAAGACGACGAGCTGGCCGGCACCGAGCAGCCCTTTGTGCAGCACCTGGTGGAGCTGCGCGACCGTCTGCTCTACAGCATCTACGGCATCATTGCTGCCGTTATTGTGCTGGCCATCTGGCCCGGCCCTGATGGTTTGATGAACTTCATCGCCCACCCGATCAAGATGCATATGCCGCCTGACGCCAAGTTGATTGCGGTAGGGGTGTTCTCGCCGTTTATCGTGCCGCTGAAGGTGTTGGCCATGGCTGCCGTGCTGTTGGCGCTGCCGTGGATCATGTACCAGCTTTGGGCTTTTGTGGCGCCCGGTTTGTACAGCAATGAGAAAAAATTTGCGCTGCCGCTAATCTTTTTTGGCAGCATGCTGGCATACATCGGTATCGCCTTTGTTCAGCTGTTTGTGCTGGACCGCATGTTTGGCTTTATCCAAAAATTCACGCCGGATAGTGTGGCAGCTACGCCGGATGTGGCCTCCTATGTCGAGGCGATATTGTCGTTGTACCTGGCGTTTGGTTTGGCCTTCCAGGTGCCGATTGTGGTGATTTTGCTGGTGCGGTTGGGTATTGTCGATATCGCCAAACTCAAGGCTTTCCGCGGTTACTTTATTGTGGTTGCCTTCATCATCGCCGCCGTGGTGACACCGCCCGATGTTCTGTCACAAATCTCGCTGGCCGTGCCTATGTGCATCTTGTACGAGGTGGGTATTTGGGGTGCGACTTGGTTCTCACGGAACACGCCTAAGAAGGAAGAAGAGGCGGAGAGTAACGAGACCGCTTGATTGCGCAGATCATAAAATCCATAGCAAAAAGCCCCGGCTCAGTGAGCGCGGGGCTTTGTTTTTAGGAGTGGTGCTAGCTGATCAGCGGCGCGGTGCATGCTGCACTGCCCGGCTATTAATAGGGCGGGTTCCGGGAGTGATAGCGATGGCCAACGCGCTCTCGCCACGGCGCACTTGCAGCTGTGATTCGGTGCCCGGCATCAGGCCTGCTACTGCGGTCAGCAACTCTTGCACATGGCGTACTGGTTTGTCACCCACTTGGGTGATGACATCGCCGGGGCGGATGCCTGCCTGTGCGGCAGGGCCGTTTTGCAGTACACCGGTGATGATGACGCCTTCGTTGGCTTTCACTCCAAAAGTTTCGGCTAGCTCAGGCGTCAGGTCGTTAGGCTCTACGCCAATCCAGCCGCGCGTGACCTTGCCATCGCGCACTATGCTGTCCAGCACATTCTTAGCTGTGGCGATGGGGATGGCAAATCCAATGCCCATGCTGCCGCCTGAGCGCGAGTAAATGGCTGTGTTGATGCCCACCAGATTGCCGTTCACATCGACCAGCGCGCCCCCGGAGTTGCCGGGGTTGATGGCAGCATCGGTCTGGATAAAGTTTTCGAAAGTATTGATGCCCAGCTCACTGCGACCCAGCGCGCTGATGATGCCGCTGGTCACTGTCTGGCCCACGCCAAAGGGATTGCCAATAGCCAGAACCTGGTCGCCCACTTCGGCAGATTCAGAATTACCCAGCACCATGATAGGAAGCTTGTCCAGGCTGATCTTGAGGATGGCTAGATCAGTCTCCGGATCGGTGCCGATTACCTGGGCCTTGGATTTGCGGCCGTCAGTCAGCGTGACCTCGATGTCGTCCGCATCTTCCACCACGTGGTTGTTTGTCAGTACATAGCCATCTGGGCTGACGATTACGCCGCTGCCCAGGCCCGCTTGGTTTTGCACGCCCTGATCACCAAAAAAGAACTGAAACCACGGGTCGTTTGCGCGAGGGTGGCGCACCTCGGTGCTGGTGTTGATGCTGACCACGGCGGGTGATGCCCGTTTGGCCGCTGGGCTAAAGCTGCTGGTAGCCACAGCTGCGCGGGTGGCTTCGTCGTGCGGGGCCTCAATTAAAGCCACGCCTGCATTGCTGCGCACGGCGTTGTTGCGTTGCAGCCAGCTGGGTTGCAACGTAGCCACCACAAAATAAAGGGCCAGCAAGATGGTGACCACTTGGGCGAAGAGGAGCCAGAGGCGTTTCATAGCGTTGGAGTAGTTGGAGGAGGCAGCAGCCGTTGGCAGATCAATCCGGCGCGCGTCTATATGCTGCGCGGAGTGGCTTGATTATGGCATTGCGCTCGGGTGCTGTAACACCTGCCTTGCCAGGCCATGCCCGGTGCAGGCAAGGCATCGTACCTAGTGGGGCAGCCAGTCTGTCTGTATTTTTATGAGCGATGCATGCCATCGTTGAATACGAATGCTCTTTCCGTTAATTGTTCTTTCAGTTAAATCAATTTGAATTATTTTTTGAATAATTCATCTTTTAAGTACTTATTTAGAACAGTGGGTGCGGTTTTAACTGATTGCGCACAAGACTAATCTCCGACCGGGCTGTGATGCTTTGTAATAACTGCGCGGTGTGGCAAGGGTAATTACCTAGAATGAATTTCACCTATTTGACTGCGCTCACAGCTCACCGTGGTTCCTTGCGTTCTGGCCAACACCCTGACTCGCCTGCTTGCGCTCTCCGTACCCTTGGAGAGCCTTGAACCCTTTGAACGCGCCCACAACGCGCTGCGCACTGCGCTGTCCTGTTACCCGAAAGAGGACAATGACTTCGCTCACTGCAACCGCAGGCCAGGCAACTGCCGCTCCTGCGAACCGCCCGCTCAACCGCCAGGATTACAAGACTTTGGGCCTTTCGGCCCTCGGCGGCACCCTGGAGTTCTATGACTTTGTGGTGTTTGTGTTTTTTGCCAATGTAATTGGCACGCTGTTCTTCCCTGCAAGCATGCCTGACTGGATGCGCCAGCTACAAACGCTGGGCATTTTTGCCGCTGGCTACCTGGCCCGCCCCATTGGCGGAATCTTGATTGCACACTTTGGCGACATTTTGGGCCGCAAGAAGATGTTCACGCTGTCCATCTTTTTGATGGCTGTGCCCACCTTGGTGATTGGCCTGCTGCCCACCTATGCCAGCATTGGTATTGCCGCGCCTATTTTGCTGCTGTTGATGCGTGTGCTGCAAGGCGCTGCCATTGGTGGCGAGATGCCAGGTGCCTGGGTGTTTGTAGCCGAACACGCGCCAGACAAGCGCTATGGCTTTGCCATTGGCTCGCTCACATCTGGCATTACCGGCGGTATTTTCCTCGGCTCCATTATTGGCGTGTGGCTCAACAGCGCTTATAGCAGCGATGAGATCCATGACTGGGCATGGCGCATTCCGTTCATCTTGGGGGGCGTGTTTGGCCTGGTGTCGGTGTATCTGCGTAAATTTTTGCACGAGACGCCTATCTTCCAAGAGCTGCAAGCGCGCAAAAAGGTCGATAGCGAGCTGCCGCTAAAAACCATTCTGCGCGACCATCGCGAAGCCAGTGTCATCGTTGCGCTGATGACCTGGATCCTGTCCACTGCCGTGGTGGTGGTGATTTTGTTCACGCCTTCTTATCTGCAAAAAGTTTTTCATATCGCACCTGCGCTGGCGCTCAAGGCCAATGCCGTGGCTACGGTCACGCTCACTATCGGCTGTGTGTTCTGGGGCTGGCTGTCGGATAAGTGGGGTACGCGCGCTGCAATGATTTTGGGTTGGGGTGGTATGACGGTGACGGCTTACTTGTTCTACCTGAACCTGCCAGGTACGGAGGCATCGCTGATCTGCACTTACGCTACTGTGGGCTTCTTCGTTGGCGCGATCTCGCTGCTGCCTGTGGTTGGCGTGCGGGCCTTTCCGCCGGAGGTGCGTTTTACCGGTCTTTCATTCGCCTACAACATGGCGTACGCAGTGTTTGGTGGCCTTACGCCTATCCTTATCTCGATCTGGCAGCAGGTGGATGTGATGGCACCTGCCCACTACGTGGCCGCCATGGGCGTTTTGGGCATGCTGATGGCTTTCTGGCCATTGGCTTGTAAGGGCTGGATGCCAAAGAAGTAGAGCGCAGCATCTGATCAGAACAACCCGCTGAATGTGAAGCACATCAGCGGGTTTTGTTTTCGCAAGAGCAGGGCACTGCAGCGGTTTGCGACAATCAAGCCTATGAGCACCACCCGCGACGACATGCTGCAAGCCTTCAATGCGCTGCTGCAGCCCGAACGATTCAAAGACTACGGCCCCAACGGCTTGCAGATAGAGGGCAGGCGCGAGGTCCGCAAGCTGGTCAGCGGAGTGACCGCTTCACGCGCACTGATCGAAGCTGCCATTGCCGCGCAGGCCGACGCCATCTTTGTCCACCATGGCCTGTTTTGGCGTGGTTATGACGGCCGCATCACCGGCTGGATGAAGGAGCGCATTGCGCTGCTGATCAAAAACGATATCAACCTGTTTGCTTACCACTTACCGCTGGATGCACACCCCGAGCTGGGCAACAACGCCCAACTGGGAGCCAAGCTGGGTTGGCAGGCTGATGGCCGCTTTGGTGAGCAGGATTTGGGCTTTATCGGCAACATTGATGCAGCCGCGCCGGCCCAGATTTCAGCGCAGATACAACAGGCCCTGGGTCGATCCGTCACGCTAGTGACAGGCGAAAATCCCCGCGCCATCCGCCGCATGGCTTGGTGCACGGGCGGTGCCCAAGGCTTCTTTGAGGCCGCTATTGCGGCTGGTGCAGACGGTTTTCTGACGGGTGAAATATCCGAGCCCCAAGCGCACTTGGCGCGTGAGACTGGTGTCAGCTTTTTTGCCGCTGGCCACCATGCTACCGAACGCTATGGCGCGCCTGCGGCGGCAGCGCACATCACCCGGCAGTTGAGCGTGGCGCATGAGTTTATTGAGATCGACAATCCCGCTTAATGGAAGCTATTGTTTATATAGCTACTAACGACTGATAGTCGGGCGATAGAGGCCAATTTTATATAAAGAGATAAAGCGTGCCAGCTACCAATAACGCCGTGCCCTTGCTCGCCATCACCCAGGGTGATCCGGCAGGCATTGGCCCCGAGATCATTGCCAAAGCCTTTCGCGATGCACCAGCGCAGATGCGTGGCTGTTTTGTGGTGGGTGATGTGGCGACCTTGCGCCGCGCAGCGCAGCAGGTGGAGCGCCCTGGCAAATGTGCGTTGCCCATTGCCGTTATCGAGCAGCCCGCGGATGCGCTGGCCGCACCGCCGCGCTGCATGCCTGTGCTGGCGCTGCCTGGCCTGCCCGGCCCTTTACCGCAAGGCTTGGTGCAGGCAGAGGCTGGCCGCGCAGCAGCTGAATGTGTGCAGTGGGCGGCCCGCGCCGCCTTGCGTGGCAGTATTGCGGCGCTGGTGACTGCGCCTCTCAACAAAGAGGCGCTGCACTTGGCGGGCGTGGATTTCCCCGGTCATACCGAGCTGTTGCAAGCAGAGGCGGCACAGCATGCTGGCGTAGTCATTGCGCAGATGCCGGTGCGCATGATGCTGGCCAATGAGTCCTTACGCACGGTGCTGGTCAGCATCCACGTCTCGCTGCGCGAAGCGATCAATGCGGTAACTACGGCGAATGTGCTGGAGACGATACGTATCACCCATGCTGCGCTAGTGCGCTCGTTGGGCCGTGAGCCGCGCATTGCGGTGGCGGGGCTGAACCCGCACGCGGGCGAGGCGGGGTTGATGGGGCGCGAGGAGATCGAGCACATTACACCTGCCATTGTGGTCGCGCGGGCACAAGGCATGCAGGTATGGGGCCCCGAGGCGCCTGACACCGTGTTTATGCGCGCCCGCAGCACTCCAGAGCGGGCAGGGGAGTTTGACGTGGTGGTGGCGATGTACCACGACCAAGGCCTGATCCCTGTTAAGTACCTTGGCCTGGAGCAGGGCGTGAATGTGACCTTGGGGCTACCGTTGGTGCGCACCAGCCCAGACCATGGCACCGCCTTTGATATTGCAGGCCAAGGCATCGCCGATGCCGCCAGTTTGATCGAAGCGGTGCAAATGGCGCGGCGTCTGTCAGGTGGGTAGGAAGTGGCTGATAGATGTGTGATGAAATACGTCTAAAACGCGCGCCTGTATTAGGTTTTTAGCTATGAAAAAAGCAGCCTTAAAAGGCTGCCTTTTTTGTAAAAAATTGTGCTATGAATCAGGTTCGTTGCAAAAAATCAACGCTTTTGCTGCAGGCTATCGCGGATTTCACGCAGCAGAACGATGTCTTCTGCGGGTGCTGCAGGGGCCTCGGCAGGGGCTTCGCGCTTGAGGCGATTGATCTGTTTGACCATCAAGAAAATGATGAAGGCCAAGATGATGAAGTTAACGGCGACGGTGATGAAGTTGCCATAAGCGAACACGGGCACGCCAGCCTTCTTCAGTGCATCCAGGGTGCGTGGGATTCCGTCTGGAGTGGTGCCTAGCACGACGAAGAGGTTGGAGAAATCCAGCTTGCCGAAAACCAGGCCCACCAGAGGCATGATCAGGTCGTTCACGACCGAATCGACGATCTTGCCGAAGGCGCCGCCGATGATCACACCGATGGCCAAATCCATCACGTTGCCTTTGACCGCGAACTCGCGGAATTCTTTCATAAAGCTCATAGCTGCTACTCCTGACAAGAAAAGATGTTTGCTAGTATCGCTCAGCTTCGAGGGTTTCGGCGCATTGATGACTTGCGGCTCCTTCCCTACAATCCGCCAAAAACCGCCGATATAAGCAAAGCGAAGTCATCAAGGAGCCCCATGAGTGATTCTTCCGTAGACTCCAGTAAGCGGACATGGCTAATAGCGTCAGGGTGTGCAGGCGCTGTGGGAGGTGTAGCCACCGCTGTCCCTTTTGTCAGCTCTTTTCAGCCGTCAGAAAAAGCCAAAGCCGCAGGTGCCGCGGTCGAGGTCGATATTGCGGATCTCAAGCCCGGTGAGAAGCTCACCGCCGAGTGGCGCGGCAAGCCAATTTGGATCATGCGGCGTACGCCCGCGCAGCTTGCCGAGTTGCCCAAGCTAGATGGCCAATTGGCTGATCCCAAGTCGGAGCGCACGGCCTACCCCACGCCTGATTACGCTAAGAACGAAACCCGCTCTATCAAACCCGATGTGCTGGTGGTGATCGGCATTTGCACACACTTGGGTTGTTCGCCAATCGACAAGCTCAGTGCAGGCCCTCAGCCATCACTACCTGATGATTGGCAAGGCGGCTTTTTGTGCCCCTGCCACGGCTCTACGTTTGACTTGGCAGGTCGTGTGTACAAGAACAAGCCCGCGCCCGATAACCTCGAAGTGCCAGCGCATATGTATCTCTCCGATACCAAGCTGCTAATCGGCGAAGATAAAAAAGCATAAGGGGGCGGCATGGCTCACGAATTCAAAGACATTTCGCCCAACGCCTCGATGGGCGCCAAAGCTGGTAACTGGCTGGAGAACCGATTCCCCACAGCATTTGAGGCCTACCGCGTTCACATGTCGGAGTACTACGCTCCAAAGAACTTCAATTTTTGGTACATCTTCGGATCGCTGGCTCTGTTGGTGCTGGTCATTCAGATCGTTACCGGTATCTTCCTGGTGATGCATTACAAGCCGGATGCAGAAAAAGCATTTGCCTCAGTCGAATACATCATGCGTGATGTGCCCTGGGGCTGGTTGATCCGCACCATGCACTCCACCGGCGCCTCTGCCTTCTTTGTTGTGGTGTATTTGCACATGTTCCGCGGCCTACTTTATGGCAGCTACCGCAAACCGCGTGAGCTGGTCTGGATCTTTGGCTGCGCTATCTTCCTGTGCCTGATGGCAGAGGCCTTCATGGGCTACCTGCTGCCTTGGGGTCAGATGTCGTACTGGGGCGCGCAGGTGATCGTGAACCTGTTCTCGGCGATTCCCTTCATCGGCCCTGATCTGGCTCTGCTGATCCGCGGTGACTATGTGGTGGGCGATGCAACGCTGAACCGTTTCTTCAGTTTCCACGTCATTGCGGTGCCGCTGGTGCTGCTGGGCTTGGTGGCCGCACACTTGCTGGCCCTGCACGATGTGGGCTCGAATAACCCGGATGGTATTGAGATCAAGGGCCCTAACGCGCCAAAGGATGCCAAGGGTCGCCCGCTGGATGGCGTTCCTTTCCACCCGTACTACACAGTGCATGATATTTTTGGCGTGAGCGTGTTCTTGTTTATCTTCACCGCCATCGTGTTCTTTGCGCCAGAGATGGGTGGCTACTTCTTGGAGTACAACAACTTCATCCCGGCTGATCCCCTGAAAACGCCCAACCACATTGCACCTGTTTGGTACTTCACTCCGTTTTACTCGATGCTGCGTGCCATCACCAGCGAGATGATGTATGCGCTGTCCGCTATCCTGGTGATCGCTGTGGCCTATGTCTGCGTCAAAACACGCATGGCTGGCGTGCTTAAAGGCTTGTTGGTCGTGGTGGCGTTGGTGGTGCTGGCTATGTTTGGTGCGTTTGCCTTCACAGGCATCAAGGCGCTGGGCGGTATTGATGCCAAGTTCTGGGGCGTCGTTGTCATGGGCTTGGCGGTCATCATCTTGTTTTTCCTGCCGTGGCTGGACCATAGTCCGGTCAAGTCGATCCGCTACCGCCCTGACTGGCACAAGTACGTCTACGCGGTGTTTGTGATCAACTTCGTCGTGCTGGCCTACCTGGGTGTGCAGCCACCATCGCCGATTGGCGAGAAGGTATCGCAAGTAGGTACGCTGTTTTACTTTGGCTTCTTCTTGTTGATGCCATGGTGGAGCCGTAAGGGGACCCCTAAGCCAGTGCCTGACCGCGTCACTTTCCGTGCGCATTGAACCAGGGAGAGCATCACAATGAAAAAAATAGTTCTTTCCGCGATGATGGCAGTAGGCCTTTGGCTAGGTGCTGCTCCAGTGCAAGCTGCTGAAGGTGGAATAGCGTGGGACAAGTACAAGCCCAACACCACCGACACGGCATCCTTGCAAAATGGTGCCAAGCTGTTTGTGAACTACTGCCTGAGCTGCCATTCGGCCGCCTTCGTGCGCTACAACCGTTTGCAAGATATTGGCCTGACGGACCAGCAGATCAAGGACAACCTGTTGATCACCACCGATAAGGTGGGTGAGACCATGAAGGCCGCTATTGATCCTAAACAGGCGAAGGAGTGGTTCGGAGCCAATCCGCCGGATCTGACTTTGGTGGCGCGCTCACGCGCAAGCCATCAGGGTACGGGTGCGGATTACCTCTACACCTTCATGCGCAACTTCTATAAGGACGACTCCAAGGCGACCGGTTGGAACAACATGGCCTTCCCGTCCGTGGGAATGCCGCATGTGCTGTGGGAGCTGCAAGGCGTGCGAACCCCTGTTTATGAGGAGGTGGAGGAGCACGGCCATAAAGTCCAGCGCTTCAAGGGCTGGAACCAGGTAACCCCCGGCAAGATGAGTGCGGTCGAATTCGATAAGAATGTGGGTGATTTGGTGAACTATCTACAATGGATGGGTGATCCGAGCCAAAGTACCCGTGTTCGCGTGGGTGTTTGGGTGTTGATTTTCTTGCTCGGACTGATCTTCATTACCTGGCGCCTAAATGCGGTGTTCTGGAAAAATGTGAAGTAAAGATCGTCAAAACGTTCTGATTATTTGCGTGCAACCAAGCGCAGTCCGTGAATAGGGCTTGAATTTTGGTTGTCGATTTGTGTAGAGTGGGCGGCATTGACTGCTACCCACTCTTTTTGATTTTTAGGAGCCTTCCACCATGATGGTGCTTTATTCGGGAACGACCTGCCCTTTCTCTCACCGCTGCCGTTTCGTGCTGTTTGAAAAGGGTATGGATTTCGAAATCCGTGATGTGGACCTGTTCAACAAGCCCGAAGACATCAGTGTGATGAATCCCTACGGCCAAGTCCCAATCTTGGTAGAGCGCGACCTGATCCTGTACGAATCGAACATCATCAACGAGTACATTGACGAGCGCTTCCCTCATCCACAGCTGATGCCCGGCGACCCTGTTGAGCGTGCCCGCGTGCGCTTGTTCTTGTTGAACTTCGAAAAAGAGCTGTTCTCCCACGTGCACACGCTGGAAGAGCGCGCTGTAAAGGGTAACGAGAAGGCGCTGGAGAAGGCTCGTTCGCAAATTCGCGACCGCCTGACACAGATGGCCCCCGTGTTCCTGAAGAACAAGTTCATTCTGGGCGAGAACTTCTCGATGCTGGATGTGGCGATTGCCCCGCTGCTGTGGCGCCTGGATTACTACGGCATTGAACTGTCGAAGAATGCCGCGCCGCTGCTGAAGTACGCAGAGCGTATCTTCTCGCGCCCCGCATATATCGAAGCGTTGACGCCATCTGAAAAAGTGATGCGCAAGTAATTGCCTAGGCTGCCCCGCATCACTTGGTGCAGGGCGGTTTGTGCACCATGTCGCAGGCATCTGAGAGCGTTTTATGAGTGAAATCCAGACAACATCGACCCAGCCATATTTGATCCGGGCTTGGGTGGAGTGGTGTAATGACAACGGCCTGACGCCCTACCTGAGTGTGCGCGTGGACAAGACCGTGCTGGTCCCGCGTGAGTTCGTCAAAGACGGCGAGATCGTGCTCAACATCAGCTATGACGCGACCAGCTCGCTCAAGCTGGGCAATGATTTCATCGAATTCACCGCCCGTTTTGGTGGTGTACCGCGAGACATCATGGTGCCCGTCAGTCGTGTGATCGCGATTTTTGCGCGTGAGACTGGCCAGGGTATGGGCTTTCCACCGCCTGAAGACCTGTTGGACGACGATGCGGAGATTGCCATCCACGCACTGCAAAGCGCTAGTGACGAGGGTGATGATGCAGCAGAGGCGCCCGTCAGCAGCGCGCCGATGATGCAGGTAGTGTCGTCCAGTGACGAAGCGCCATCGTCTGTCGATGACGACCCGGCCAAACCACCAAAGTCCGGTAAACCATCGCTTAAATTGGTGAAATAAGCAAAATCGGATTTTTAGCGCTAATTTGCGTATAGAATTTCGCCTGTTGCCGGTTTAGCTCAGTTGGTAGAGCAACCGCCTTGTAAGCGGTAGGTCATCAGTTCGACTCCGATAACCGGCACCACAGACATAAACCCCCATGCACACGCATGGGGGTTTTTTGTTGTTATTTTATTGATTAAATTGACCGTTAGCGCCTATCCAGTGGGTGCTGACTGCTATCAATTTTATAGCTCATCGCAGCACTTTGAGCCGAATATCTGACGTAGGGTAGCCTTTGACGCGCAGGTGCGCTGCCATAGCAGGCACCAGTTGCTTCATTTTGGCGGCGCAGGCATTGTTAGCCACCAGCAGACACCACTGGTCGCCTTCAATCGGGCCGGGTTTGATGGAGGCGCGCAGCATGGGCGGGATCAGCGGTTCTACCAATTTGTAGCGTGCCGTCGATTCGCGGGTGAGTGCCACCAAGTGTGCCAGCGACGGTGATTCGCTCGCGGCTTGCTCGACGGAGATGGCGTAATGCCTGCGGTTGCTGGGCTTCATAAGGTGGGGCGGCAGCTATTCTCAATGCAATTGATTAGGGATAAGCCGTACACTGGAAATCAACTGCCACTACGCATTCTAGTCAGGGTTGTAGAATGTTTTATTTGGCAGGTCGTGTTCCTGGTATTGAATCCGGGTGCATTGTCTCCATCTGACACAACACTAATCACTAGGAATTCCGGTCGCACGGCGGGGTGGGCTTAACTGGGCTTGTCTGCGTCGTGTGCTTCTGTTCGCATGGCAACCAATTTCTTCACCAAAATTTTTGGCAGTCGCAATGATCGCCTGCTCAAGCAATACCGCAAAGTCGTAACGCACATCAATGCGATGGAGCCTGAGTACGAAAAACTCAGCGACGAGCAATTGCGCGCCAAGACGCTGGAGTTCAAGGACCGCGTCGCCAAGGGTGAATCGCTGGACGATATCCTGCCGGAGGCTTTTGCCGTTGTGCGCGAAGGCTCTAAGCGCGTGATGAAGATGCGCCACTTTGATGTGCAGATGCTGGGCGGCATGGCCCTGCATTACGGCAAGATTGCCGAAATGCGCACCGGTGAAGGGAAGACCCTGACTGGAACCCTGCCCGTATACCTGAACGCCTTAGCAGGCAAGGGCGTGCACGTGGTGACGGTGAATGATTACCTGGCCAGCCGCGATGCGACTTGGATGGGTCGCCTCTATAACTTCTTGGGTTTGACGGTAGGTATCAACCTGTCGCAACTGCCCAAGCACGAGAAGCAGGCTGCCTACAACTCGGACATCACCTACGGCACGAACAACGAATACGGCTTTGACTACCTGCGCGACAACATGGTGCAGGACAAGGGCGAGCGAGTGCAGCGTGTGCTGAACTTCGCCATCGTTGACGAGGTTGACTCCATCCTGATCGATGAAGCGCGTACACCGTTGATCATCTCTGGCCAAGCCGAGGACCACACCGCAGCCTATCTGGCCATGCGTACTGTAGTGCCACTGCTCACCCGACAAGAGGGCGAGGCCGACCCTCGTACGGGCGAAGGCGTGACCAAACCAGGCGACTTCACGGTGGATGAAAAGGGTCATTCGGTCAATCTGACCGAAGCTGGATATGAGGCTGCTGAGCGCATTCTGGCCGAAAAGGGCTTGATCCCTGAAGGCGCATCCCTGTACGACCCTGCCAACATTACCTTGGTGCACCAGCTGTTTGCAGCCTTGCGTGCGGAGCATATCTACCATCGCGACCAGCACTATGTGGTGCAAGACGGCGAAGTGGTGATTGTGGACGAGTTTACCGGCCGTCTGATGGCAGGCCGCCGCTGGAGCGAAGGTCTGCACCAGGCCGTCGAGGCGAAGGAAGGCGTAGAAATCCAGGCCGAGAATCAGACCCTGGCATCCATCACCTTCCAGAACTACTTCCGCCTGTACGCCAAGCTGAGCGGTATGACGGGTACGGCCGATACCGAAGCCTATGAATTCCAGGAGATCTACGGTTTGGAAACCGTGGTAATTCCGCCGAATCGGCCCAGCAAGCGCGACGACCAGCTTGATCGCGTCTACAAGACCACGCCTGAGAAGTATGCGGCTGCGATTGCGGACATCCGTGAATGCTACGAGCGCGGTCAACCGGTGCTGGTGGGTACTACGTCGATTGAAAATTCGGAAATCATCGACGAGCTGCTGAATAAGGAAAACCTGCCGCACCAAGTGCTGAATGCCAAGCAGCATGAGCGCGAGGCGGACATCATCGCCCAGGCAGGCCGCCCCGGCATGATCACTATTGCCACCAACATGGCCGGTCGCGGTACCGACATTGTGCTGGGCGGCAATATTGAAAAGCAGATCTCGATGGTAGAGAACGACGAGTCTCTGTCTGAATCCGAGCGCAAAGCCAAGGTGCAAGAGTTGCGTGATGCCTGGAAGCTGGAGCACGACAAGGTGTCGGAACTGGGCGGCCTGCGCATTATTGCAACTGAGCGCCACGAGTCTCGCCGTATTGACAACCAGCTGCGTGGCCGTGCTGGCCGCCAGGGTGACAAGGGATCTTCGCGTTTTTACCTGTCTCTGGATGACCAGTTGATGCGCATCTTTGCGGGTGACCGCGTCAAGAGCATCATGGAGCGCCTGAAGATGCCCGATGGTGAAGCCATCGAAGCCGGCATCGTCACGCGCAGTATCGAATCAGCTCAGCGCAAGGTGGAGGCCCGTAACTTCGACATGCGCAAACAGCTGCTGGAGTACGACGACGTCTCCAACGACCAGCGCAAGGTGATTTATCAGCAGCGCAACGAAATTCTGGATGCAGACGATCTGTCGCCCATGATCGACGGCATGCGCGACAGCGCCTTGGCGGATGTGGTGCGCCAGTACGTGCCCGAGCAATCGATGGAAGAGCAGTGGGATGTGCCGGGCTTGGAGAAAGCGCTGCGCGAAGACTGGCAGATTGACCTGCCTATCGCACAGTGGCTGGAGAGCTCGGAGTCGCTGACCGATGAAGAGATTGAAGAGCGGGTGGTTGCAGAAGGTGCACGCTTGTTTAACAAAAAGTTGGAGCAAGCGGGTAAAGAGCACTTCATGCAGTTTATGCGTGCGGTGCTGCTGCAAACCCTGGATTCGACTTGGCGTGACCATTTGGCAGCGCTTGACTATCTGCGCCAAGGCATTCACCTGCGTGGCTATGCCCAGAAGCAGCCTAAGCAAGAGTACAAGCGCGAGGCGTTTGAGCTGTTCCGCCAGTTGATCGACCAGGTCAAGACCCAGGTCACCCGTGTGATGATGCAGGTGCAGATCCGCTCGCCTGAACAATTGGACGAAGCTACTGAGCAGCTGGAGCAAAGCAATGCCCGCATGGCCATGACCTATAGCGGTGCGGATGAGCCTAGCGCTGAAGAGGCCGAAGCCATGGAGCCGCTGGAGTTGCCAGAGGGGGCGCGTGTGGGGCGCAACGACCCTTGCCCATGTGGCAGTGGCAAAAAATTCAAGCTGTGCCACGGTAAACTCTCGTAATACCGCATTGCTGTAGAACAACGGGCTTTGACTGGTTTCAGAGCCCGTTTTTTCTTGTCTAAACCTTACTCTCATATCTACGGAAAGACTGATATGCCCGTCAATTTGAAAGCGCCTGTGGCGCAAGAGCTGGCCGCGATTGCCGGTGTTCGCATTGGTGTGACGGAGGCCGGCGTACGCAAGGCCAATCGTAAAGACCTGACGGTGTTCCTGCTGGATGAGGGCAGCCATGTGGCTGGCGTTTTCACCAAGAACCGTTTTTGCGCAGCGCCGGTGCAGATTTGTCGTGACCACCTGGCTGCCAAGGGCAATGCTATCCGCGCTATGGTCATTAACACTGGTAATGCTAATGCAGGTACGGGCGCGGACGGCTTGGCTCGCGCCAATGCGACCTGCGACGCGCTGGCAGGGCTGTTGAAGATTGACGCCCAGCAAGTGTTGCCATTTTCTACCGGCGTGATTATGGAGCCGCTGCCAGTTGATCGAATCACAGCGGGTCTGCCTGCCGCGATTGCGGATGCGAACGCAGACAGTGGCCCGCACAACTGGGCTAAGGCCGCAGAAGGCATTATGACCACCGACACCATTGCCAAGGCGTTTTCCGCCTCGGCAATGGTGGGGGGCAAGATGGTGCATGTCACTGGCATCAGCAAGGGCGCAGGCATGATTCGCCCCAATATGGCGACAATGCTGAGCTTTTTGGCGACCGATGCTGCGATCAGTGCTGACTTGCTGCCCGCACTGGCCAAGGATCTGGCTGACCAGTCCTTTAATCGCATCACGATAGATGGCGATACATCGACCAATGACTCCTTCGTGGTGGTGGCGACCAACCAGGCTGGTAACGAGGCTGTTACTGACTGGAGCAGTGCCGACGGCAAGGCTTTGATGGCAGCGCTGCGCGACGTGGCGCAAAAGCTGGCGCAAGCCATTGTGCGCGACGGCGAAGGCGCCACCAAGTTTATCCAGATCGATGTAGAGCAAGGTAAGACCGAAGAAGAATGCCGCTTAGTGGCCTATGCCATTGCGCATTCGCCCTTGGTCAAAACCGCTTTCTTTGCCAGCGACCCCAACTTGGGCCGCATCCTGGCCGCTGTGGGCTATGCAGGTATCGATGACCTAGACCAGACCCAGATTGAGCTGTATCTGGATGATGTGCATGTTGCCACCAAGGGTGGTCGCAACCCAGCCTACCAAGAGGCTGATGGCCAGCGCGTGATGAAGCAGCAAGAGATTGTGGTGCGCGTGCAGCTTGGCCGCGGCAGTGTCAAGACCACGCTGTGGACGTGTGACCTGAGCCATGATTACGTAAGCATCAACGCTGACTACCGCTCTTGAGTTGGTGCTGCGGGTGCCTTCCTGGATACGTCGTTGCACAGGTTTTGCCGTAGCTGCGCTTTGTTTCCATCTGCGATGCCCCCTCGCCTCAACTGCCCATCTGCGATGGGCAGGGCTGTCTCAGCAGCTTAGGTGGAGTGATGTTGAAAAAGGGCCAGATGGCCCTTACGTGTTTTGTGAATTTGAATGAAAGTGGCTGCTAGCGTCTATCTAGTGGGCGCTAGTAGCTATCAAAATATAGTAAATCGGAGACGGATATCGTGGCTATGGATTCCAGCTTTTCGCCTTTGGAGCGCCTGGTGGTACGGGCTGAGCAGTTGATGCAGCGCATTGAGGCAGTGTTGCCGCAGCCTCTGCAAGCACCTGCTGATTGGAGCGAGGCCATTGCCTGGCGCTACCGTAAACGTGCTAACGGCTGCGGTATGTTGGAGCCTGTTCGCCACGTTGGTGCGATGCAGCTGTCCGATCTGCAAAATATTGATGTCCAAA
Organism: Comamonas sp.; assembly: GCA_036646255.1. Taxonomy (GTDB): domain Bacteria; phylum Pseudomonadota; class Gammaproteobacteria; order Burkholderiales; family Burkholderiaceae_C; genus Comamonas. The sequence continues at coordinate 20,547 of JAVXMM010000017.1, read as the reverse complement.
AAGACAAAATTGCGCGCAATACCGAGCAGTTTGTCAGCGATCGAACGGCTAACAATGTGCTGCTGACGGGTGCTCGCGGCACGGGCAAGTCATCGTTGATCCGTGCTTGCCTGCACAGCTATGCACCACAAGGCCTGCGCTTGATTGAGGTGGACAAGGCTGATCTGACCGATCTGCCCGACATTGTGGATGTGGTGGCCGGCAGGCCAGAGAAGTTCATCATCTACTGCGATGACCTGAGCTTTGAAGAGGGCGAGCCCGGCTACAAGGCGATGAAGTCGATCCTGGACGGATCGGTGTCCGCCGCCACTCCCAACGTGCTGGTCTATGCCACCAGCAACCGCCGCCATTTGCTGCCCGAGTACATGACGGACAATTTGGCCCAATCCAAGGGTGAGAACGGCGAGATTCACCCTGGCGAGGTGGTGGAAGAGAAAATCTCGCTATCCGAGCGCTTTGGCCTGTGGGTTAGCTTCTACCCTTTTAGCCAGGACGAATACCTGCGCGTAGTGGCGCAGTGGCTCACATCTCTGGGTGTGTCGGCGGAAGAGATCAAGGCGTCGGAACCTGAGGCGCTGGTTTGGGCGCTGGAGCGTGGCTCGCGCAGCGGGCGTGTAGCGCACCAGTTTGCCCGCGATTGGGCAGGCCGTAGCAATCGTCAGGTGGAAGGGCGCATTCGTATCGCCGATGTGGATGGCCTGCAAGAGGAAGACGGAGAGTAAGGTGCAGCAAGTGCTGCGCTTACAGATGAATGATGCAAGTGACTGAACCCCCAACCCTGCGCAAACACACCGAAGTCGCCGTGGGCGTGTTGATCCGCGAGAGCGACAGCGCGCTGCTCATCACCAGCCGCCCTGTTGGCAAACCACGCGAGGGCTGGTGGGAGTTCCCAGGTGGCAAGCTGGAAGCTGGCGAGACCGTGGAAGGAGCGTTGCGCCGCGAGCTGCAAGAAGAGATTGGCATCACCATCGGCAATTGCATCGCTTGGAAGGTAACTGAGCACGACTATCCGCACGCGTTGGTGCGTCTGCACTGGTGCAAGGTGACACAGTGGTCGGGTGATTTTGAGATGCGTGAAGGCCAGCAAATGTCTTGGCAACAACTTCCGCTGACGGTGCGCCCGGTGCTGGAAGGCTCTTTCCCTGTACTCGAATGGTTGAGTGCGGAGCGTGGCATTCCTTTTGATGTGGCGCTGTATGAGAAGGACTTGCCTGCTGCTTAGTTTTGAGAGCTGCTAACGCCTGCTGAGTGGGCTTTAGAGGGGTATTTCGTCAAAATTAAGTAAGGTAGGGGCCGCCTTAGTCTTCTAGGCGTGGGTCGCCAAACTGCGCATCCTGTGGTGGGCCTTCAGTGGGTACACGAAAGTCCTCATTTCCCCAGGCGCCCAGGTCAATCATCTTGCAACGCTCGCTACAAAAGGGGCGGAACAGATTGGCTTTTGCAAAGCTAGATGGGCCGCTGCATTGCGGGCAGGTGATAGCGGGCAGGGCGTCGTCGGTATTGTTTTGGGCTGTGGTATCGCGCATGAGGTAATTTTAGCGACTGGCAAATAAGCGCGCGGCAAACGCAAGCTTTGATGCATTGTGTGCCGATCGCTTAGTGCTCAGCACACTCGCAAATCGGCGTGTATGAGTCTGTCTATACAGCAATCACATCAGGCGCACAGCACCATCTCATACTGGCCATCCTGCTGGGTCAGCAGCATCTGGTGGTTGTTCGCCTTTTGCAGCATGCGGATGGAGATCATTAAGCGGTTGCCACTGATCTCAGGCACCAAGCCTGATGCATGATCGATACGCAGGCGCAGCAACTGGTAGGTACGGCCTTGCGGCAGATTCTGCTGAAACTGGCCGCGCACAGTGGCAATTTTTTGCGGTGTGCCTGAGTCGCGAAACAGCTTGAGCAGCAAAAAGAGAGCACTAGCCAACGGGCCAAAAGGCTGGGTCCAGCGCTGCAAATCGGCGCGGCGTGTATCGCCATCGGCATGCAGCCAGGCGTGGTAGCTGGGTAGGTCAAACGTACAGGTGCCACCGGGGATGCCCGAGCGGTTGCGGATGGCCATCAGCCATTCGTTCTCAATTAACAACTGGCTGGGCTTACCAGTTTGCTCGCGCAGCTGGCTGTGGGCGGTGTCGAGCTGGGCGATGATCTTGTCCAGCATCTCTACTGCAATCATGGGGCTGGCACGGTAGGCGTTGAACTGCTGGCGCTGGCGCTCCAAGTCTTTGAGCAAATCTGCCTTGAGATCGGTGCGCGAGGCAACATCCATGATCTCGAACAGCGTGGTGATGGCGAAATGGTGGTCTATGTCGGTATCGCGTTGCAAGAGTACGTCGAGGCGGCGCAGTAAATACTCCAGACGGAGGTAGGCGCGCACACGTTCGTTAAAGGGGTACTCGTAGACGATCACAGTTAGACGCTAGTGGTGGAGGGAAAGGCTGCTATCAATTCATTGTATAGGCCTAGCACCTCATCGCCTAGCGCTTGTAACGTCACCGTTTCATTCCAGATCACCCAGTCGGCCTTGCGCAGGCGCTGCAAGCGGCTGGCCTGCTGGGCCATGATGGCATGGATAGCTTCAGGCGCAAGTTGGTTGCGTTGCTGTACGCGGGCGATTTGCGTGGCCTCTGTGCAGTCCACCACGACCACTCGGTCAAGTCTTGTCGCCCATTGGGCAGATTCGGCCAGCAGTGGGATATCAAAGATCACCAATGGCGCAGACGTGTGGACACAGGCGTGCGCGTACTGCTCAAATATGCTGTGCTTGATCAGCGGATGCAAGATGCCTTCTAGCCGCTGCTTGGCGCTCGGGTCATGAAAAACGGCTTCGCGCATTTGGGTGCGGTCAAGTGCATTATCGGGCGATATAAAGTGCTCCCCGAACTGCTCGCGAATCGCAGGTATGGCTGCGCCGTCGGGCATCGTCAGGCCGCGGGCGATTTTATCGGCATCGATCAGAAAACAGCCGAGTTGCTCCAAAAAATGGGCAACAGTGCTTTTGCCGCTGCCAATCCCGCCCGTAAGCCCAATACGTGGTTTCATCTCAGGGCTGCAGCAGGCGATCGATGATGCCAGTGCCAAACCACATGACCAAAAAGCCAGCGCCAGCCAAAAATGGGCCAAAAGGCATATAGCCTCCTTCGCGCAGACTCGAGAAAATTTTCAGACCGATGCCAATCACTGCACCGACTAGCGAGGAGAGCAGCGCGATTGGAATCAGCGCCTGCCAGCCAAACCAAGCCCCCAGAGCGGCGAGCAATTTGAAGTCTCCATAACCCATGCCTTCTTTGCCTGTCAGCAACTTGAATATCCAGTAAATACTCCACAGTGACAAATAGCCTGCAGCCGCGCCAAACAACGAATCTTTGAGCGGAACCGCAATCCAGCCCAAGGCGCTGCACAGCAAGCCGGCCCACAAAAGTGGAAGCGTCAAATCATCCGGCAGCAGCGTGGTATCCCAGTCAATCAATGCTGCAGTGAGTAGAAGCGACGAAAAAAAGCACCAAGCCATGCCTGTGACAGTAAAGCCCCAGCGGTATGCACAATATGCCCATAGCAGGCCATTTGCCAGCTCGACGATGGGATAGCGCGCCGAGATATGGGTGCGGCATTGGCTGCATTTACCACGCAAAAACAGATAGCTGATGACTGGAATGTTCTCAAACCAGCGAATATGGTGTCCGCAGTGCGGGCAACGCGATGCGGGCGTGCAGAGGTTGAAGCGGTCTTCAGGTGCGGCGGAGGCTTCAACCGCTTCGCCAGCCAGCATATCCGTAGCCTCGCGCTTCCATTGACGCTCTAGCATCAATGGTAGGCGGTGAACGAGCACGTTCAAAAAACTACCAACTAACAAGCCCAGTAGCGCAAACAACGCAACATTCACGATATTTTCTGACACGCTTAAACCACCTGGCCTAGCTTGAAGATAGGTAAATACATCGAGACGACGATGCCGCCAATAATGGTACCTAGAAAGACGATGATGATGGGCTCCATCAGGCTGGAGAGGCCTGCAACGGCTTCATCGACCTCTGCCTCATAAAAATCTGCAGCTTTGCTCAGCATGTGATCAATAGAGCCTGATTCTTCACCAATCGCGCACATTTGGATCACCATGGAGGGGAATACATTGGCATCGGACATGGCTACGGTCAGGCTGGTGCCGGTAGAGACTTCCTGTTGAATTTTTTCCGTCGCTACTGCAAACACCGCATTGCCGGACGCGCCTCCAACTGAGTCTAGGGCCTCCACCAATGGAACACCTGCCGCGAACATGGTTGAAAGCGTGCGAGTCCAGCGGGCCACGCAAGATTTTTCGATCAAGGGGCCAAAAATGGGAATGCGAAGCAGCCATTTATCCATAAAGCGCTGCATTTTTTCGCTGCGCCTCCATGCCTGCATGAAGAAATAGATGGCCCCGCCAATACCAAAAAATATCAAATACCAGTATTTGACGAAAAATTCACTGATGCCCATCACGAGCAGAGTCGGACCAGGTAAATCAGCTCCAAACGAAGTAAATACCTCCTTGAATGCAGGAATCACGAAGATCATGATGACTGCCACCACTACAAACGCCACGATTACCACGGAAATGGGGTACATCAGGGCAGAGCGAATCTTGCTTTTAATGGCCTCCGTTTTTTCCATGTAGGTCGCTAAGCGATCTAGCAGGCCTTCCAAGATACCAGCAGCTTCGCCAGCTTCCACCAAGTTGCAATACAAGGCATTGAAGTACATGGGGTGGCGACGGAAAGCGGCGCTGAGTGAAGAGCCTGATTCGACGTCGCTGCGAACATCGTTTAAGAGCTTGGTAACACTGGCATTAGTGCTACCTCGGCCCACGATATCAAACGCCTGCAGCAGAGGTACACCGGCCTTCATCATGGTGGCCAATTGACGGGTGAACAGCGCAATATCCTTGGGCTTGATCGTTTTTCCCGAGCGCATTCGACGCTTTTTGATCTTGGAGGGCAGAATTCCTTGCCTCCGCAACGATGCGATGACTTGGTTTTCACCACCAGCGCGGGTTTCGCCGCGCACGATTTTCCCGTTCCGGTCTTTACCTTCCCACTCATAAACGGCTTCGTTAGCTGTTTTCTTATTAACGGTTGTTGCCATTTCTCCCTGCCCTCATTGCTTTATTCATTGGTGACGGCCAGTACTTCTTCTAAAGAAGTGTGCCCCTTTTTAACCTTGTGTAAGCCCGATACGCGTAAAGAGCGTACCCCTTCAAGCTCTGCCTGTTTAGCAATTTCTAAGGCGCTGCCATCGCGCAAAATGATGCGCTGTGTTTCTTCAGAAACGGGCATGACCTGGTAAATACCAACCCGCCCTTTGTAGCCGTTATTGCAAGCGTCACACCCCACCGCCTCATAAGGCATCCAGGTTCCATCTAAATCGTCATCTGTGAAGCCCGCGTCTAGCAACACCTCATGTGGGATTTCAGTAGGGCGTTTGCAGTTGGGGCATAGGCGCCGTGCCAGACGCTGTGCAGTTATCAAGATAACGCTAGATGCGATATTGAACGGGGCAATGCCCATATTGCGCATTCGGGTCAGTGTGGTGGGCGCGTCATTGGTGTGCAGGGTGGATAGAACCAAGTGACCAGTCTGCGCCGCTTTGATTGCAATGTCCGCTGTCTCCAAGTCTCGGATTTCACCCACCATGATGATGTCCGGATCCTGGCGCAGGAACGATTTGAGTGCAACGGCAAATGTCATACCCGCCTTATCGTTGACGTTCACTTGGTTCACGCCTGGCAGGTTAATTTCTGAAGGGTCTTCTGCGGTTGCAATATTGACTGCAGGCGTATTCAGAATATTGAGACAGGTATACAGCGACACGGTTTTACCGGAGCCAGTAGGCCCCGTTACCAAGATCATGCCGTATGGGCGTTTGATGGCGCTGAGTAGACGTTCTTTTTCTTCTGGCTCATATCCGAGTGCATCAATACCCAGCTTGGCGCTGCTCGGATCAAGAATACGGATTACGATTTTTTCGCCAAAAAGCGTGGGTAGTGTGCTGACACGGAAGTCAATTACGCGATCCGGGCCGATTTTGAGCTTCATGCGGCCGTCTTGTGGAATGCGTTTTTCCGAGATATCCAAGCGCGAAATCACCTTGATGCGCGAAGCCAGCTTGTCTTTGATTCCCGGCGGTGGGGATGCAATTTCGCGCAACTCTCCGTCAATCCGGTAGCGAATCCGGTAGTTATGTTCATATGGCTCAAAATGCAAGTCTGATGCGCGCATGTTGAACGCATCAATCAGCATTTTTTGCAAAAATTTGACGATCGGCGCGTCTTCAACATCCGTTTCGTCGTTATTGGATTTTTCACCGTCGCTTTGCTCATCACTCGCCTCAAACTCGTTGAGGTTGACATCGCCCATGATGTCTTGCACGCTTTCACCGCCTTGCTTGGCAAGGGATTCGAGTGCTTTGCTGACTTTGGCATGCTCGACGACGACCCAGTCCACACTCAATTGTGTGGTGAACTTGATTTGCTCAGCGACCGAATGGTCGGTAGGGTCTGCTGTTGCAACTACCAAGCGATTGCCGCGCTTGGCAAGTGGAATAATTTTGTTAGCGGCAGCCTGCTTTATATCTAGCAGACCATCTGGTAGGCGGGCTAGGTCAATCGCATCCAGATCCAGCAAAGGAACGCTATAGACGGTCGAGATGATGTTTGCGACGTCGCTGCCGGACACCGCGCCGCTGGTTGCCAGCTCGCCGATAAAACTGTTTTTGTTTTTGATGCTGCTGGCATATAAGGCCTCGGCTTTGGCGACGGGGAGCTTGCCGCTAGCTACCAAAGCACGGGCGATGCCGGGCAATGCAATAGATGATGTGGATATATTGTTCTCAGCCATGAATGGGGGTACGCCTATCGTAGATAGCCTCTCTGCGTATTCCAGAAACTGTAGCAGTTGTTCTGATATTTAACAAAAAAAGCATGGCGCTAGCCGCCAGATTGCAGTGGATGTGCGACAGTTACACGATATAGCGCAGCAATCGTGCTTTTAATCCTTGACTGTGGCCAACAGGTTACACACGTCGATTGAGCAATTGAGACGCCAAGCTGGAGAGCGCATCGGTATAGGTATTGGGTGGGAGCTTGCGCAGGCAATCAATGGCTTCTTGTGCTTGTAGCGATGCAGCTTCGCGTGTGGCGTCCAGCGCGCCAGTATCCTTAACAATCTGCACAATCTCTTGCATATGCGGAGTGCCGCCATTTTCGATGGCTTCCACAATCATTTGACGCTGTGCAGTGCCGGTGCGTTGCATTGCAATGATCAGTGGCAGTGTGACCTTGCCTTCGCGCAGATCGTCGCCAATGTTCTTACCCATGACATCGGCATTGCCGTCATAGTCCAGTGCATCGTCAATCACCTGAAATGCAGTTCCTAGTGCCTTACCATAGCCTGCGCAGGCCTCTTCTACGGCGTTGTTGGCGTCAGCCAGCACGGCTGCTAAGCGTGCGCTGGCTTCAAATAGCTTGGCGGTCTTGGATCGGATCACGGCTAGATAGCCTGCTTCATCTAGATCCACATTATGGGTATTGATGAGCTGCTGTACCTCACCTTCGGCAATGATGTTGGTCGCCTCAGACAAAATTTGCATAACGCGCATGCTGTCTGCATCCACCATCATCTGGAAGGCGCGCGAGTGGAGAAAATCGCCCACTAGCACGCTGGCGGCATTGCCAAAGCTCTCGTTGGCAGTGGGCTTGCCCCGGCGCATGGTGGATTCATCCACAACATCGTCATGCAGCAGGGTGGCTGTGTGGATGAACTCAACCACGGCCGCCAGGTTAAAACGTTGGTCACCCTTGTAGCCCAGTGCGCCAGACACCATCAGCAGTAAAACAGGTCGCAGGCGCTTGCCTCCGGCCGAGATGATGTAGTGCGCGATCTCCCCAATCAGTGGTACGGATGAGCTCAGGCGCTTTGCAATAACGGCATCCACCTGGTGCATATCATCAGCTACAAGCGTCAATGGGTTGGGGGCTGGGGAGGGAGTTGGCACGGACAAAGCTACTATCTCGGTATTTTTTATGGATAAGGCATTATAGAAACGCTAGCTGCCATCCTTTCCCACAAGCCCGCATGAAGCCCTTGGGTGATAGCCGGCAAGGCGGCCGTTACTTGGTAAACCCTAGTCAGTTTTGCGTCTTTTCTGTATGCGTGTTAGAATCTTCGGCTCTTGCGAAATTTCTTTGCAAGGTATCCCCTTTTAGAGGTTCATATGTACGCGGTCATAAAAACCGGCGGCAAGCAGTATCGCGTTGCTTCCGGCGAAAAAATTAAGGTAGAACAGATTGCTGCGGACGTAGGCCAAGAAATCGTGATCGATCAAGTTTTGGCAGTCGGCGACGGCGCAGAACTCAAGATTGGCACGCCCTTGGTGTCCGGCGCAACTGTTACGGTTACGGTAGTAGCCCATGGCAAGCACGACAAAGTGCGCATCTTCAAGATGCGTCGTCGTAAGCATTATCAGAAGCGCCAAGGCCATCGCCAGCAGTTCACTGAGCTGCAAATCGGTGCGATTGCAGCTTAAACGGAGCTATATCTCATGGCACAGAAAAAAGGCGGCGGCTCTACGCGAAATGGACGTGATTCCAAGCCAAAAATGCTTGGTGTGAAGGCTTTCGGTGGTCAATTGATCAGCGCTGGTTCTATCATCGTGCGTCAGCGCGGCACTAAGTTCCACCCCGGCACCAATGTCGGCTTGGGTAAGGATCACACTTTGTTTGCTCTGGTGGACGGCCACGTGACGTTCGAAACCAAGGGCGCTTTGTCCAAGCACACGGTGAGCATCACCAAGGCAGCTTAATTTAGAGCTAGCCTCCCAGGGCTTATGCCTGGGCCAAAGCCCCGCATCGTCGGGGCTTTGGTGTTTTTGGCGGATCTAGTTTGTCGCGTCGGTGCGACAATACGGGATCCCGCAACTGGCTTGTCATGCTGACAGGCCCCAATTTTCTCCGCATAGTGGCGGCAGGTAGCGACCATGAAATTCGTAGATGAAGCTTTTATTGACATTGCAGCTGGTGATGGCGGCAATGGCTGCGTGTCGTTCCGCCACGAAAAATACAAAGAATTTGGCGGCCCCGATGGTGGCGATGGTGGCCGTGGCGGCCATGTGTACGCGCTGGCTGATGTCAACCTGAACACACTGATTGACTATCGCTACTCACGTCGTCACGAGGCAGAGCGTGGCGAGCACGGAAAGGGCTCGGACATGTTTGGTTCCGCGGGCAAGGATATTACCTTGCGCATGCCCGTCGGCACCATCATCACTGACGCAGAGACGGGCGAAGTGCTGTTTGAGTTGCTGGAGCCGGGCGAGATTATCACCATAGCAAAGGGTGGCGACGGTGGTTTTGGTAATTTGCGCTTTAAGAGTGCTATCAACCGTGCGCCGCGGCAAAAAACCCCAGGCTGGAAGGGCGAGCGCCACAGCCTGAAGCTGGAATTAAAAGTGCTGGCTGACGTAGGCCTGTTGGGTATGCCCAATGCGGGTAAGTCCACTTTTATTTCGGCCGTATCTAATGCGCGCCCCAAGATTGCAGACTACCCCTTCACCACCTTGCACCCTAACTTGGGTGTGGTGCGTGTGGGGCCTGAGAAGAGCTTTGTTGTGGCCGATATTCCTGGTCTGATCGAAGGCGCTTCCGATGGCGCTGGCCTCGGTCACCAGTTCTTGCGCCACCTGCAGCGCACGCGTTTGCTGCTGCACGTGGTTGATTTGGCACCATTTGACGAGGGTGTTGACCCGGTTGCGCAGGCCAAGGCGATTGTGGGTGAGTTGAAGAAGTACGATGAAAATCTCTACAACAAGCCGCGTTGGCTGGTGCTCAACAAGCTGGACATGATTCCGGTGGAGGAGCGTGCCGCCAAGGTCAAAGATTTTGTCAAGCGCTACAAGTGGAAGGGGCCGGTGTATGAGATCTCGGCCCTGACGCGCGAAGGCTGTGAACCGTTGATCAAGGAAATCTTCCAGTTTGTGCATGCCATGCAAAAGGCCGAACAGGCGCCAGAAGAAGTGGATCTGCGCTTTGTTGAAGGTGTGGAGCACGAGGAGCAGCCTGACTATTCCGACGATCCACGCTTTTCGTCGCGAGACTAAGCGAGGGCCTTGGTGATCTGGGTTACTCATTTATTGATAGCTGCTTGCGCCCGCTAGAAAGGCGCTAGAGCCATAAATCATTCAAAAAAATGGCATCGAATGTTTTGCGCGACGCTCGTCGCATTGTGGTCAAGGTCGGCTCCAGCTTGGTGACGAATGAGGGCAGGGGGCTGGATGAGGGCGCTATCACTGAGTGGAGTCGTCAATTGGCGGCCTTGGTGCACGGCGATGATGGCATTAAGCGTGAGGTGATCATGGTGTCTAGCGGCGCCGTGGCTGAAGGAATGAAGCGCCTGGGCTGGCAACAGCGTCCCAAGGAAATTCATGAGCTGCAAGCGGCCGCAGCAGTGGGTCAAATGGGTCTGGTGCAGATGTATGAGACCAAGCTGCGCGAGCAAAACCTGGGCAGCGCCCAAGTGCTTCTGACTCATGCAGATCTTGCAGACCGAGAGCGCTACCTGAATGCCCGCGTCACGCTATTGACCTTGCTGAACCTTGGCGTGGTGCCGGTAATCAACGAAAACGACACCGTGGTCAACGACGAAATCAAGTTTGGCGATAACGATACCTTGGGCGCCTTGGTAGCCAATTTGGTGGAGGCCGATGCACTGGTGATCTTGACTGATCAGAAGGGCCTCTACACCGCCGACCCTCGCAAGAATCCGGATGCTCAGTTTGTGCATGAGGCGCAAGCCGGTGATTTGAAGCTGGAAGCCATGGCTGGTGGTGCTGGCAGCGGTATCGGCAAGGGCGGCATGCTGACCAAGATTTTGGCGGCCAAGCGTGCTGCCGGCTCAGGCGCATCCACCGTGATCGCCTGGGGGCGTGAGCAGGATGTTTTACTGCGCCTGGTGGCGGGCGAGGCGATCGGAACCTTGCTGGTCGCCGATACGCACAAAAACCAGGCGCGCAAGCAGTGGATGATGGATCATCTGCAAATGCACGGCTATGTGACCGTGGATGCGGGCGCGGCTAGCAAGCTGCAGAAAGACGGCAAGAGCCTGCTGCCGATTGGCATGGTGAGTGTGAGTGGTGAGTTCTCGCGTGGCGAGGTGATTGGCGTGCGTGATGCTGAAGGGCGGGAGATTGCACGTGGCTTGGCGAACTACTCCAGCGTCGAGGCTAAGCGCTTGTGCCGCAAGCAGTCTAGCGAGTTTGAGCTACTGCTGGGCTACACCGGAGAGCCTGAAATGCTTCATCGTGACAACATGGTGCTGACCGGGCGTTGATCTGGATAAAAAATGGCTCTGGCGCACGGCTGATGGGTGCTGGAAGCTATCAAAATAAAAGCGCCTGTGAAGGCGCTTTTTGCATCGTGTGTCGCTTTGGAATCATCCGTTACGTGGGTCGCGGCCTGCATTGGCTGGGTCAGGATCAAAGCTGGCGCCGGGCGGTAGCTCCATATCCTGCATCATACGAAGCGGTGAGTGGAAACTGACCGATGCGTGTACGCTGACCTGCATCGATTCCGCCATAGGCAGCTGGCCTTGTCCCTCGGCATACTCCAGGTGCTCGCCATCACGTATGCGCGTATTGCAGCGCAGGTAGCGGTTGCGGCTGTCGTGGCGGGGTACATAGCGCGACAACTCTGTCAACGCCATTTCATACACGCCGCGCTTAAACTCCACCACCACATCCAGCGGCACCCAATAGTCGTTCCAGCGCCAAGCGTCAAATTCTGGGTGGCTGGTGGCGCGTAGATTCAAGTCCCAGTCATGGCCTGTTAACTGGAGCAAAAACCATATTTGCTTTTGTCCGCGATAATAGCCTCTTGCATCGCGTCGGATGAAGCGCTCGGGCACCTCGTATCGCAACCAATCACGCGTTCTCGCTACAACACGGACATGCTCAGGTCGCAAGCCCACTTCTTCATGCAGCTCTCGAAACATCGCCTGCTCGGGGGTTTCTCCACGGTCGATACCACCCTGCGGAAACTGCCAGCTGTGGGTGCGGATGCGCTTGCCCCAAAACACCTGGTTTCGCTGGTTGAGCAGGATGATGCCGACGTTAGGCCTAAAGCCATCTCGGTCCAGCATAATCTAACCCCAAATTTTTAAACTGCATCCATTATGCCTGTGCCTTGAAGCTATCTTCAAGGGGGCAACTACTAGGCCTTTGCACACACTATGAAAGCTTCGCAATTTCTCATCTCGACCCTGAAGGAAGCGCCTGCGGACGCGGAGATCGCCAGCCACCAGCTGATGACCCGCGCCGGCATGATCAAAAAGCTGGGGGCCGGTATCTATAACTACATGCCCATGGGATTGCGTGTGATCCGCAAGGTCGAGGCCATCGTACGTGAAGAGATGAACCGTGCGGGCGCCATTGAGGTGACTATGCCCGTGGTGCAGCCTGCCGAGCTGTGGCAAGAGACAGGCCGCTTCGATAAGATGGGGCCTGAGCTGCTGCGTATTCAAGACCGCCATGGCCGTGACTTTATCGTCCAGCCCACCAGCGAAGAAGTGGTGACGGATATCGCGCGTCAAGAGTTTAAAAGCTACAAGCAGCTGCCTAAGAATTTGTACCAAATCCAGACGAAGTTCCGCGACGAGCGCCGTCCCCGCTTTGGCCTGATGCGTGGTCGTGAGTTCATCATGAAGGACGCTTACTCCTTCGACAAAGACCGCGACGCAGCCCAGATCAGCTACCAAACCATGCGTGCTGCTTACAAGCGCATCTTTGACCGTTTTGGTCTGCAGTACCGCGCTGTACGCGCCGATAGCGGCGCCATTGGCGGTGATCTGAGCGAAGAGTTTCAAGTGATTGCTGCCACCGGCGAAGACGCTATCGTCTACTGCCCCGATAGCGATTACGCCGCGAATATCGAAAAGGCTGAGTCGCTGGCGCCTACGCAATCCCGGCCAGCCGCTAGCCAAGCCCTGACCAAGGTGGAAACGCCGGGCAAGAGCACATGTGCTGATGTGGCTGATCTTTTGAAGCTGCCGCTGCAGAGCACGGTCAAATCGCTGGTGTTGGCGACTGATGAGCTGGACGATAAGGGCGTCATCGTCAAAACCCAGGTCTGGCTGCTGCTGCTGCGTGGCGATCATGACATGAACGAGATTAAGGTTGGCAAGGTGCCAGGTCTGGCGGATTTCCGCTTTGCCTCCGTGGCTGAGATTGAAGAGCACTTTGGTTGCCAGCCTGGCTACTTGGGTCCCATCGGCTTGAAGAAGCCCGTCAAGCTGGTGGTGGACCGCGATGTGTCCGTGATGGCTGACTGGGTGTGCGGCGCCAATGAGGCGGATTTTCACATCACTGGCGTGAACTTTGGTCGCGATTTGCCCGAGCCTGAGCTGGTTGCCGACCTGCGAAATGTGGTGGCGGGTGACCAGTCGCCTGACGGCAAGGGCGTGTTGGCGATTGAGCGTGGGATTGAAATTGGCCACGTCTTCTATCTAGGCACCAAGTACTCCAAGGCCATGAAGGCGACTTTCTTGGCGGAGAACGGTAAGCCTGCCGAGTTTGAGATGGGCTGCTACGGCATTGGCGTGACGCGCTTGCCTGCTGCTGCGATTGAGCAAAATCACGATGAGTGCGGCATCATCTGGCCCGACGCAATTGCGCCTTTCACTGTGGTGATCTGCCCCATCGGCATGGACCGCAGCGAAGCCGTGAAGACTGCGGCTGAAAAGCTACATGCAGACTTGTTGGCTGCCGGCGTGGATGTGATACTGGACGACCGCGGCGAGCGCCCAGGCGCCATGTTTGCCGACTGGGAGTTGATTGGCGTGCCGCACCGCGTGGTGCTGGGCGACCGAGGCCTGCAAGACGGCATGGTTGAGTACCAAGGTCGCCGGGACACCGAAGCTACCAAGCTTCCGGTGGCAGATTTGATGGGCTTCTTGATGGGCCGCGTCAAAGTCTAAAAAAAGCATTTAGAGGGATAGTCGGAATGTCGGGTTTACCGAAACTTGCAAGCATTGGCGTATCACGCCGTGCAGCTATCGCATCGCTGGCCGCAGGGCCTAGCGCGTGGTTGGCTGCGCCACAGGCCGTGCACGCAGGCGGCCAGCTGGAAGAGCCTTTGATCGACTCCGTACGTTCCGCCCTCAGTGCCGCTGTATCCAGCGCTGCGCCGCCCGAGCCAGTATTTGTCTCAACCGAGGCCAAGATCCATTACCTGCGCTGGCTGGGCTCCATGAGCGACCGTCTGCGCCGTCGCAAACCTGATTGGGAGGTGCGTCGCGATTTTCTGCAAACGATTTGGTACGAGGCTAAGCGCGCGCGGCTTGATGAATCGCTGGTGATGGGTTTGGTACAGGTGGAGAGCGGTTTCAGAAAATACGCTATGTCCCCTGTGGGTGCGCGTGGCTACATGCAGGTGATGCCGTTTTGGACACGGGTGATTGGTGATGGAGATCCGGGCAAGTTATTCCATATGCAGACCAATCTGCGTTTTGGCTGTGTGATCTTGCGCCATTACATTGACCGGGAAAAGGGAGATTTATTCATGGCGCTGGGCCGCTACAACGGCAGCCGTGGCAAGGATACCTACCCGAATCTGGTGTTTGGTGCTCAGCGCCAGTGGCTGTTTGAGAACAAGGTAGAGGCGTAAAACTATCGTTTTAATAGCTTTTAACGCCCGTTAGTTGGACGCTAGATCCGTCTGAAGTACCTAAGCCACCATGCACGATGCACGGTGGCTTTTTAGTGGGGGTGTAGTCGCTGCGGCGTGTTACAGCAAGCGGCTGAGGCTGGGCGGCACCGGCGTGTCGGGCACCTTGTTTGGGTCGACGATGGTGACCAGCACTTGGTCAATGCGGTAGCTGTCCACGTCCATCACTTCGAACTGGTACTGGCCCCAAACTACCTTGTCGGTGCGGCGTGGTATGCGGCGCAGCATCACCATCAGGAAGCCGCCCAAGGTTTCGTATTCGTCCGGATGTGGCAGGTCATCAATCTGCAGGGCACGTTCCACGTCTTCAATTGGCGTGATGCCGTCAATTAGCCACGATGTCTCGTCGCGGCGCACGATTAGCTCTTCATCCACCGGGCCCATCAGATCGCCCATCACAGTGCTCATTACATCGTTCAAGGTGACGACGCCAACGACCAGACTGTACTCGTTGACGATGATGGCAAAGTCCTCATGCGCTTGGCGGAACTGCAGCAGCACTTCGGCCAAGGTCAAGCGGTCGGGCACAACCAGCGCTTTGTGCACCAGCGACTCATCGCTGAAGGAAATGGGCTGGTTGTTGAGTGCACGTTGGAACAGGTCTTTGGCATCCACATAGCCCACTACGTGGTCGATATCGCCATCGCAAACGGGGTAGGTGGAGAAGGGTTCCTCAGCAATGCGGGCGCGAATAATCTCGTTGGTGTCGTTTTTGTAGAAGAAGGCGATGCGGTCGCGCTGCGTCATTGCCGAGCCTACGGTGCGTGAATCCAGCTCAAAAAGGTTGGCAATTACCTGCTGCTCTTGCACGGCCAGCAGGCCGGCTTTGGCGCTGGCCTCGGTCATGGCCAGAATGTCTTCATGGGTGATGCGCTCGTCCCGCATGGTGGACAGGCCTAGTGCGCGGAACAACGCATCTGCACAACGGCTGTAGAACCACACAACGGGCTTGAAGATTGTCATGCACCACTGCATGGGCTTGGACACGCGCACAGCCAGCACTTCGGGCTCAGCCATCGACAGGCGCTTGGGTAGCAAATCTGCCAGCAAAATAAAGAGGGAGGTGACTACCGTGAACGAGAACAAAAAGCCCACGGTTTGCGCGGTGGAGGGCGACAGCCAAGGCTGTACGGCCGCAGCCATAAAGGGGCTTAGCGCCCCTTCGCCCACAATGCCGCCCAAAATGGCAACGGCGTTTTGCCCCACCTGCACCACGGTGAAATACTCACCGGGCTGCTCTTGCACCTTCATCACCCTCTCGGCGCGCTGGTCTCCGTCATCAACCATTTGCCGCAAGCGCAGGCGGCGGGATGCGGCCAGCGAGATCTCCGCGATGGAGAAAAAGGCGCTGGCACCGATCAAAAGAGCGATGACAAAAAGACTCTGCGTCACATTCATAGGCAATAACGGTAGGAGCAGTGCTGACTTGCTGCTTCGTGGTTCGGCGAAAGCGGGGCCTGGCGCAGCGTGGGGCGCTGCCTGGCTCGTCTGAAATGGGCTTCAATAGTCGCATGCCAGCGTAGACGCTGGCAAGTGCTTTCGGATCACATCTGCCATGCCGCCGCGCTTGGGTGTTGGTATGTTTGCGGGGCCAGCCGAATCAAAGCCCTCCCTGGGCGGTTGATGGATGGTGCAGGCGATGTAAGCCTTAGAGCTTAACGCAAGCCATTAATGATGGCTAAGTCAAGGCCATTGGGCGTTAGAGACAGACGCAAAAAAGCCGCCTCGTCAGGCGGCTTGAGGGGCTCGAAGAGAGGTCCCTGCTGAATTAGGCTGCAGCCACCAGTTGCTGCAGCTCGCCGGATTCATACATCTCCATCATGATGTCCGAGCCGCCGATGAATTCCCCCTTCACATACAGCTGAGGGATGGTGGGCCACTGGCTGTAGGTTTTGATGCCTTCGCGGATCTCGGGGTCTTCCAGCACGTTCACGGTGGCGATGCCGCGTGTGTCTACGCCGCTGGCTTTCAGAATCTGGATCGCGCGGCCCGAGAAGCCGCATTGCGGGAAGCTGGCTGTTCCTTTCATGAACAGCACAATGTCATTGCCTTTGACCAGTTGGTCGATGCGTTGTTGGGTATCGCTCATGGGTGGGCTCGGTCGGGGGAGTTATTTGAATGGGTCGGTTTTGCTCAAGTAAGGGCGTTTTGCGCCATATCAAGCACGGCTGTCCTGCATTATTTCATGGATGGCCATTGCCCGCCGCTGGCTCGCTCGATTCCGGCGAGGTCCTTGCGGCTTTGCACCTGGGTAAAGCCCGCAGCGGCCAGCAGCGCGCGCACATCGGCCGCTTGGTCCCAGCCATGCTCAATCAGCAGCCAGCCGTTGTTTTGCAGATAGTTAACTGCGCTGGTGATGATGTGGCGGATGTCGTCAAGTCCGTCGGTGCCGCTGGTCAGGGCTTGGCGCGGTTCATGGCGCAATGCGGGCATATGCGGGTCGTCTTCGCGGATATAGGGAGGGTTGGTCACGATGGCGTCAAACCCGCCTTGCAGTGCACTCAGCCAGTGGCTGTGGGCAAAGCGCACGGGCAGTCGAAGTTGCTGGGCATTGGCTTTTGCCACTGCCAGTGCGTCTTCGCTGGCATCTACCGCCCACACCTCGGCCTCTGGGCGCTGCGATTGCAATGCCAGTGCAATGGCCCCGCTGCCGGTGCCCAAATCGGCTAGACGCAAGCCGTCGCCAGTGCCGGGTAGTAACTCCAGTGCCCAGTCCACCAAGGTTTCGGTGTCGGGGCGCGGGTCTAGTACGCGGGCGTCTACGGCCAAGTCAAGTCCATAAAAACCTTTATGGCCAGTAAGGTAGGCAATGGGCTCTCCGTCAAGGCGACGCTGCAGCAACTGTTGCCACTGTGCATGCTGGGTATCACTCAGTACGTCGCTGTCGTGTGTGATCAGCCAAGCGCGTGCGTGCGTGGGCTGGCCGGCGGTGTGCAGCAGCAGCATTTGTGCATCGACGCGGGCCAGGCCTTGGGCGGCGGCGAGGGCCAGAGCCTGGGCGATAGTGGGGTTGTGGTGGATAGACATTTTTATAAAAACAATAGCTGCTGGCGCCAGCTGTTAACGCGCTAACTGCACAAAAGGTCTGGATTGCAGCACCAAAATTTGGTCACCGGTAATGGCCCATTCGATGTCCTGCGCTCGGCCGCCAAAGCGCTGTTCAATGGCGGCGCCTATCTCGGCCAGGCGTTGTACGCGGGAGTCGCTCAGCACGCGTCGCTCGGCTACCGCCACTTCGCGCACGCCACCGCTCGGGTTTAGGCGCAGTTCAGTGTCTTCGGTGGATTGGCTGATCACCTGCACGGCCTTGGACCAGCGCGAGTACAGCACTTGTTCGGCCATGCGCTGGCCTTCGACCACGCGGATACCCAGGCCGCGCTTGGCAGCGATGAAGACGCTGTGCGGTGTGTTATTGACTGGATCGCGCGTGACCATGACGCCTGACGCTTCCGAATCCACTGCTTTTTGCACCAGTACGGCCATGGCGACGGCGTCTTGAGTTATCCCCGCGGCGGCACGTGCCTCCCAGGCCTCAAAGTTAAAGACGGATGCCCAGACCTTGCGCACTGCCGCCAGCAGCGCCTGATCGGTTTTGACATGCGCAACGGTGGTATACAAGCCCGCGCCGCTAAAGCCGGGCAGATCCTCAGAGTTGGATGAGCTGCGCACAAACACGCCTGCGCCTTGCAACTGGCTGCCCCAGCGCTGCAGCAAGTCGCGCTGCAGGGCCACATCTAGCGGTATTTGCTCGATATCGGCGCGTAGCTGGGCGAGGGAGGTACGGCGTATTTGGGCGTCAGTCTCAAAACCGGCTTGCTGCTGCATGCGGGCTACGCGCTCGGCCAGGCCAAAGCTGCGCATGGCGTTTGCATAGTGGCCAAAGGGCAAGCAAAAACCATCGGGTACGGCCACATGCGCGATGCGTGCCTGCATCACCTCACCCAGGTTGGCCGCTTTGGCGCCGCATTGCAGGCGTTGGCTGCTGCGCAGGGCGTTGAGTGGTTTGAGTGCGGTGGTTTTTATATCAATTGCCACGCTGGCGCCCACTGTGCGCGCTTTGTCAGGTGCTATTTTTATAGCGGTGTCGCGCTCTGCCGCCGTGGCCGCGCGCAGCTGGTAATCGTTGTTGCGTACGTCCAGCACCACCCAGTTTCCGTCTAGCGCAGCCAGTTGTTGGCTGGCGTTGTGCACATAGGCGTTGGGTATGCCCCAGCCCTTGGCCAGCAGGTTGACGTGGGAGAGCATGGTGGAAGGCTGCTCGGTCACCACACCGGCTACGGGCGGCAGGTTAAGCGGCACTTGGCGCAGCACCACAATGCTGGATGGAGTGATGCCATTGGCCTGGTCGATATCGGCGACTAGCTGCAATTTGCCCACGGCCTTACCGGTGTTTAGCGGCAAATAGCGTTGCTGGCCAACCAGCTCGGCCTGTGTGATGACGGGGATGTTGGCGTCACGCGCCACCTGTTCTTGAGCGCTGGCATTGGATTTGAACTGCAGCGGCGCAAAAAAGCCCTGGGCCAGTTGCCGGGCTGTGGCGTGCAGCAGCTCAGTGGTCAGCTGATCGCCTTCCCAGAACTCATAGACAAAGCGCTCAATCTGCGGCTGCCAGCTGAGGGTGCCCAGAATAAAGCGACGGTTGGCGTCGCGGTAGTTGCGGTTCAGCGCCTCTTTGTCGCCGTTCAGCAGCTCTTGCGCGCGCAAAAAACGGTCGTGCAACTGAAAACGCGGCGTGTTGATGAAGTAAAGCCGCGTTGGCTTGGTTTGGCGATCAATCGCAAAAATCACATGGGGCTGGGCCAGCGGCGTACCTGCGTGGTAGATGCGTGCCAGCTGGTCAAAATCTGCCTGGTTGAGCAGCGCGGGCAAGTAGGGTTTGCTGCGGCGGTCCACCATGGCGTTAGAGGGCGAGGCACTGCCATCTGCGCGTGGGGTGAGGCTTTGCGCATCGGTGCTAGGGCCGGATTCATAACTAGATGGCTTGCGCGCCAGCTGGGCTTGCCCAGGGCTGGCTAGCAGGGCAATCAACAGGTATACGGCGGTGCAAGAAAGGGCGTGGCGCATAGCGGGCGGTAGCTGGTCAATGTGCGCATTGTGCCGCTTACGGCGTGGCTATCGAGGCACAGCAGAGTGTGTGGCGGCTTGGGCTGGATGAGGCAACCCCCTTGATGCGTCGTTGCTTCGCTGAGTCGTACTTTTGTTCTGCCAGCCGCTTCGCACCTTGTCTCAAATGCAAGCCTTCGACTCGCGGGGGAGTGTTTGTGGTTCTTACTGGTTTACTTCCAGCTCGGCCAGCAATTCTGCCTCGCGCTCGGACTGCAGGGCTTCCATCAGCTCAGTCAGGTCGCCATCCATGATGAAGTTGAGCTTGTAGAGCGTCAAGTTGATGCGGTGGTCGGTGCAGCGGCCTTGCGGGTAGTTGTAGGTGCGGATGCGGTCGCTGCGGTCGCCTGATCCGATCAAGCCCTTGCGCAGTGCGGCCTCTTTGGCTGCGCGCTCGCTGCGCTCTTTCTCCTGGATACGGGCTTGCAGCACTTGCAGGGCTTTGGCCTTGTTGCTGTGCTGGCTACGGCCGTCTTGGCATTCGGCCACGATGCCGGTGGGCAAGTGGACGATACGCACGGCCGAATCAGTCTTGTTGATGTGCTGGCCACCAGCACCGCTGGCGCGGAAGGTATCAATGCGCAAATCGGCAGGGTTGAGCGTAATGGCTTGCTGTGCGTCCGGCTCGGGCATAACGGCCACCGTGCAGGCGCTGGTGTGGATGCGGCCTTGGGTCTCGGTCGCGGGCACGCGCTGCA
>JAVXMM010000016.1:0-60504 GCA_036646255.1 Comamonas sp. | reverse complement strand
GCGCCAAGTTCGGCTACCTGCTGGATGCGCTGCAATACGGTGCGCCTCCTCACGGTGGTCTGGCTTTTGGCCTGGACCGTCTGATAACGCTGATGACCGGCTCCGACTCGATCCGCGACGTGATTGCCTTCCCCAAGACACAGCGCGCTCAGGACTTGCTGACACAAGCGCCTTCGCCCGTGGACGAGAAGCAACTGCGCGAGCTGCACATTAAACTGCGTAACCCGCTCGCTGCTGTAGAGTAAAGCAGCCATGCCCATGCATAACGCCACAAGCGTATGCATGGCACCAGTTCAAAAACGCCAGAGCCGCTAGGTTGTGGCGTTTTTTGTTTTGGTACAAAGCGGGTGTAAATGATTTGAAAAAATGCCACCTGGCGCCTGACGGGCGTCTGTTAGCAGCTATTGTTTTTGATATTTAAGTCGCAATCGTGAATACAGTACAACCTGCCACGCACCTGTCTAACTACAAAATCCCGCAATCCGTGCTGGTCATCATCCACACGGCAGATCTGCAGGTGCTGCTGCTGCGTCGTACGGATTCTGCCGAGTTTTGGCAGCCGGTAACCGGTAGCAAGGATGCCGAAGATGAGCCTTGGGCTACTACAGCGCTGCGCGAGGTGAGTGAGGAAACCGGTATTGACGGCACTGCAGACGGATGCGTGCTGCGCGACTGGAATCTGGAAAACATCTACCCCATCTACCCGCAATGGCTGCATCGCTACGCACCTGGTGTGCGCATGAACACCGAGCACGTTTTCAGTCTGCAAGTACCGTCCTACACCAAGATTGTTTTGAGCCCGAGGGAGCACACAGCCCATGCGTGGCATGATTGGATGGATGCGGCCGAGCGCTGCTATTCCATATCGAACAGCGAAGCCATTTTGTGGCTGCCGAGGTTCATGCAACCATGAATGATTTAGACGACGATCACCCGATATTGCGCGTAGCCACCTACAACATCCACAAGGGTGTGCAGGGGCTGGGGCCTATGCGCCGCTTGGAGATTCAAAACCTGGGCTTGGCGGTGGAGCAGATGGATGCGGACATTATCTGCCTGCAAGAAGTGCGCAAAGACAACCGCAAGGAGCAGGGTTACTTCAATAACTGGCCAGAGCTGCCTCAGGCCGATTTTTTGGCGCCGCTGGGCTATACCGCAGCCTATCGCACCAATGCACAAACCAAGTGGGGTGAGCACGGCAATGCCTTGCTCACCCGCTGGCCTATTTTGGAGACCAACCACCGCGATATCTCGGACCATCGATTTGAGCAGCGTGGCCTGCTGCACGTGGCCATGCAGATTGCAGGGCGCCGCATCCACACCATTGTTGTGCATTTGGGCTTGGTGCATGGCAGCCGCTTACGCCAAACCGGACAGATACAGCAGTTCATCAAGGAGCACGTGCCAGACGATGAGCCGGTAGTGGTGGCGGGTGATTTTAACGACTGGGGCTTTCAAGTCAAAAGCATGCTTGCTGGCTTTGGCCTTTTTGAATACGACGAGCAGCCTTTGATGACCTACCCATCGCGCTTGCCCGTTGTACAGCTGGATCACGTTTATGCGCGCGGCCTAACGCCTTGCGGTCTATTTGTGCCACGCGGCCGTATCTGGTGGCGCATGTCTGACCATTTGCCGCTGATTGCAGAGTTCCGTCTGCGCGACTAAGTCTGGGTGCTCGTAGTTGCTTATTGCTATTGAATCAATAGCTTATGGCGTACATGACATCTGCGCTATAGGCCAAAAACACCATATTCCTTGAGGGCAGCAATCGCTGTTACCATGCCTGCTATGTTTACCGAACTATCCGATCCGAATAAAGCACCCGCCAGCGATGAAGGCACACCGGTGTCCGTCAAGATCCGCGAGCGGGTAGTGGCGGCCAAGCAGCGTTTTCACGCCAATGACAATATTGCGGAATACATCGAGCCCGGCGAGCTGGAGCAATTGCTCGACGAAGTCGAGCACAAGATGCAAGGCGTGCTCGACAGCCTGGTGATCAACACCAAGGACGACCACAACACGCGCAACACTGCGCGCCGCGTCGCCAAGATGTATATCAACGAGGTGTTCCGTGGCCGTTATGTAGAGCAGCCAGAAGTCACCGCCTTCCCCAATGCTGAGCATTTGAACGAGCTGATGATCGTCGGCCCGATCACGGTCCGCAGTGCCTGCAGCCACCATCTGTGCCCGGTTATTGGCAAGGTGTGGATTGGTGTGCTGCCCAACAAGAACACCAATGTGATCGGTCTGTCGAAGTACGCGCGCTTGGTGGACTGGGTGTTGGGACGCCCTCAGATTCAGGAAGAGGCGATCGTGCAACTGGCCGATCTGATCATGAAGAAAACCAGCCCCGACGGTTTAGCCGTGGTGCTGGAGGCATCGCACTTTTGCATGTCTTGGCGAGGTGTGCGTGAGATGGATTCGAAAATGCTCAACTCCGTGATGCGGGGTGAGTTTTTGACTGATCCCAATCTGCGGCGCGAATTTTTATCGCTGATTCCGCAGCGTGCTGGTAACTAAGCATTGCGCAGCGCACACACTAAGCCCGGGCAGCCCCCGGGCTGATTTTTTGGCAAAAAACAGATAACAGACCACAGAGGGTCCCATGACGCTAACCGCGTTTGCGTTGATTATTCTGGCGGGCATCATTCATGCTTTCTGGAACATCGTCGCCAAGAAGGCTGGCGGTGACAGCCGTTTTTCGTTGTTTAGCTCGGTGTTCAATGTCATCGTGTGGCTGCCGCTAGGCTGGTGGCTGGGCAAGGATGTGGTTCCGCTGTGGGGCATGCAAGAGTGGGCCTTTGTTGCCGCTAGTGCCTTGCTGCATGTGTTGTACTTTGTGGTCTTGCTGCGCGGCTATCGTGTGGCCGATCTGACGGTGGTGTACCCGCTGGCGCGTGGCAGCGGCCCGCTGATCTCATCGATGGTGGCTGTGGTTTTTCTGGGTGAGCATTTGTCCACATTAGGTGCTGCAGGCATTGTGGGAGTAGTGCTTGGCGTGTTTTTGATCGCAGGCGGCCCAGCTATGTTGCTTACGGTTAGGCAAGGTGGTAGCGGCGAAAAGCGCGAACGTACCATCAAGGGTCTGTACTACGGCCTACTCACCGGTTTGTTCATCGCCGCTTATACCGTGGTCGATAGCTACGCGGTCAAAATCATGCTGATGTCGCCTATCTTGCTGGACTATATGGGCAGCATACTGCGGTGCATAGTGCTGGCGCCGCTGGGTTTGAAGGACTGGCGTGAAACCAAGCGCCTGTGGCAGCTGCAGTGGAAGTATGCGCTCGTTGTCGCCATTTTCAGCCCCATCGCCTATGTATTAGTGCTGTATGCCGTGCAAACTGCGCCCATCTCCCATGTGGCCCCAGCGCGTGAGGTATCCATGCTGTTTGCTGCACTGATTGGTGGCAAGTTACTGGGCGAAGGCGACCGTGCTTTGCGCATTGCAGGTGCGGTGCTGATTGCGTTGGGTGTGACGGCACTGGGCTTGGGCTGATGGAGGTTAAGCCACTATTGCTGCAGGTGCTGGGTTGCGATTTCAGCAGCGCCCCTAGTCGCCGCAAGCCGATTGTGGTGGCGCAAGGGCTGTTGGATACACAGCGCTCGTGCGTGCGATTGCAGGGCTTTGCCAACTTTGCAAGTCTGGATGATTGGTCCGGTTTCTTAGCGCAACGCGGCACGTGGGTGGGCGGCTTTGATCTGCCCTTTGGCTTGCCGCGCGAGCTGGTCGAATCCTTGGGCTGGCCCACCGATTGGCAAACCTGCATCGCATACTATGCGGGTCTTACGCGTGGGGAGATACGCGAGCAGTTCAAAGCTTTTTGTGATGCGCGCCCAGTTGGCGGTAAGTTTGCCCACCGCGTAACTGATGGCCCTGCGGGCTCCAGTCCATCGATGAAATGGGTGAACCCGCCCGTCGCCTACATGCTGCATGCGGGTGTGCCACGCTTGCTGGCTGCCGGTATCGATATGCCCGGCTTGCTATATCAAGGCAGCGGCAAAGTAGCGCTAGAGGCCTACCCCGGCTTGCTGGCGCGAGAGCTGCTGGGCCGAGAAAGCTATAAAAGCGATGACATCAAGCGCCAGACACCTGAGCGCCTGGCTGCACGCCAATACTGTGTGGATGCCTTGCTGGCGGGCATGCATTCGCTGGCGATCCGCTTGGACGCGCCATATGCACAACAGCAAACCATGGTGCATGACGCAACCGGCGATCAATTGGATGCGGTGATCTGCATGTTGCAGGCAGCCTGGGGTTTGCTGCAGTACCAACGAGGCAGTGCCTTATATGGCTTGCCTGAAGGGCTGGATTCGTTGGAAGGCTGGATTGTGAGCGCACCGCTGTCGCGTTAGCGTAAAAACCGTGCTGGCGGGCGCGCGATAATGCAGCACAAACAGAAAGCTATACGCATGCCAACCCTGCAATCCCTGATCGCTTTTTTCGGTGTCGCCGTGTTGCTGGCGCTGTCACCGGGGCCTGACAATTTGTTTGTGCTGATGCAATCCATGCAGCGTGGTTGGCGTGTGGGCATCGCTGTGGTTGTGGGTTTGTGCCTGGGTGTGGTGGTGCACACCACGGCGGTGGCTCTGGGCTTGGCGGCAGTTTTTGCCGCTTCGGCGGTTGCGTTCACCATGCTCAAATGGTGCGGCGCTGCTTACCTGGCCTTTCTGGCTTGGGGGGCTTGGCGGGCACCGGTGTCTGATGCAAAAA
This sequence comes from Comamonas sp., assembly GCA_036646255.1. GTDB lineage: Bacteria > Pseudomonadota > Gammaproteobacteria > Burkholderiales > Burkholderiaceae_C > Comamonas. Next base: position 55,793 of record JAVXMM010000016.1, on the reverse strand, counting down.
ATGCCAGCGGTGCAGATGCAGTGAGTGCCAAATGCGCACAAAATAGTAGCGTAGAGTTGCTTGCCATGGTGCGCCGTGGTGTGGTGATGAATTTGACGAACCCCAAGGTACTGATCTTCTTTTTGGCATTCTTGCCGCAGTTTGCTGATCCCAAGCTGGGGCCGGTAGGGCCGCAGATTTTTGCGTTTGGCGCGGTCTTCATTCTGGCCGCCTTCCTGGTGTTTGGCGCTATTGCGTTGTTCTCCGGTGCCTTTGGTAACCTGTTGCTGCGCTCGCCCAAGGCACAGCTGTGGCTCAATAAAATCACGGCCGTGGTCTTCTTGGGGCTGGCTGTCAAACTGGTTACTTCTCAGCGTTGATGCGCGGCGCCGCTAGCGTGCGCGGGCGGCGACTACGCTGCATTTACCCAAGCTACAGGGTGTAGGTCTTGGCGGGTTGTCCGCGAAGCGAGTGAAGCCTGAATTGATCCTGCAAGCGCCTCAGCTGCTCATGCTGCTGTAGGTGTTTTAGGAAGGCCCAAGGCGCTATAAATACGCCGCATATGCTTGGCCAAACGCTTGGATTGGGGTTGTTGGTTGAGCCAGGGCTGCACCATGTTTTGCAGCGCAGTCCATTGCCCAGTGTGGCGCAAGGCATCCCAATAGATTTGTGTGAACAGATCGCGTTGTGCGTGGCTGCCGCCGATTTCGATCATGCGCGGTAGTACCTGGCCTAGTGCATCTGCCGCGGCTTGATAATGCCCTGTTGCGTGCTGCAGCAGACCTTGTGCGGCAGGTAGGCAGATGCTGTGCCAGATGTGGCGCAGCTGCGGGTTTTGCTGGTTGGCTGTATGGGTCTGCATGCTGGTGAGCAGGCGCTGTGCTGCATCTATGCGACCGGCACGCGCAAGGCCGTAAAGGTATTGCAAATCAAGGAACGGCAGAACATGGTCGTGCTGGCGCTGTTCCAGATAAGGTGCCAGCTGTTCCCAGCCTGCACCAACGTGCACGCCTTCTAGCTCTAATCGGGCCAGCAAGGATATTGATCCAATCTGGTCTTGCGAATAGGCCGGCATCACACCCCAGATTTGCTGGCCGTGCAGCTGCAGTGCCTCGTCGTAGCGTTCTTGTTCCATCAAGAACAAAGCCAGGTGCCACCAGTTATGCGTTTGCATGAATGAGTTAAGCCCCGTCCAGCTGCTGCTAGCCTGCTGCATAAAACCCAGCCCTTCATCCACACGCCCTTCGGTCAACAATACATGGGCCAGCGCATGGTGTGCCCATGGCTCTTTAAAGCGCATGTTGATGGCGTGGCGTGCTGCATGTTCGGCAGGGCGTAGCAGATGGCACTGCTCATATGCAAAGGACAGCATGCCGTGAAAGTAGGGCACATCAGCCACATGCGGCTGCGCGCCCAAGGCCATGCGCAGCATGGCTGGTGAATCACCTAGGTTAAAAGCGTGGTAATGCGCCAACTTGAGCGCGGGCAGATCCCGCGGAAACTGGTTGACCAGTGCTTCTAAGCGCTGAGCGGCTAGCGGAGTATTGCCTGCAGCCCATGCAGTAATGGTGCTTAGCCACTGCTGTTCACGATCATTGGCTTGCGCTTGAAGGGCGCTTGCTCGCTGCAAAAAAGGCGCTGCGTTGCTTACTGCATTGGCGTCTTCTGCAAACAAATGCAGGGCCGCACACCAGGTTTGCACCAGTGGACTGTCATTGCTGTCCGCGATATCAAGCACATGCAGCACGCGTAGATCGCAGGCAACAAAGCCTTCAGCAAAATCGTTCAGATGCGGCAGTGCTGCTGCGTCAGCGTTGGTGGGGTTGCCGTAGAGATCTTGCTGTGTAGCCATGGCGCTAGGCGGCAGGTGGTTGTGGCCAAGGGTGTTGCGGATCCCGGATTTGCTCAAACGCACGCGATAGCTGCAACACACCCAGATCGTTAAAACGTGCACCAGCAATCTGCAAGCCAATCGGCAGGCCAGCTGTGGTGTAGCCGCAGTTGATAGATGCAGCAGGCTGCTCTGACATGTTGTAGGGCACGGTGTAGCCAATATGCTCCAGCGGGCGCAAGGGGTCGTTGGTGGGGGATGCCCATTCTGCGTTGAAAGCAGGGTGCGGTGCGACCGGAGAGATCACATAGTCAAATGCACTGGTGGCTTTGACGGTGGCGACGCGTACCAGGTGGAACTGCAGGCTGGCGTTAAAGATCTCGGTGCCACTCAAACCATCGGCACTATCGGCCCAGGCGCGGATATAAGGCAGCACTTTATCGCGCGCCTCGTTGCTTAGCGTTTGCATGTCGATGAAGGAGCGCATGCGCCAGTAATGGTCCATCCCGGCCAGCATGGTCGGGGTCATAAAGGGCTGCATGGGCACAATAGTGGCGCCTGCTGCCTCTAACAACTGCGCTGCTCGCTCGATAGCGGTGCGAACCTCTGGTTGTAGTGGCAGGCCACAGCCTGCATCCAGCAGCAGGCCAATGCGCTTGCCTTGGATGAAGTCAGGCGCAGTGGCCGCTACCGCTTCCCAGGCTATGTCTTGTGCAGGCAGGCTCATGCTGTCGCGTGCATCTGGGGCGGATAGCACCTGCATCATCAAGGCGGAGTCGGCGACGGTGCGCGTCATTGGCCCTGCAGCGCGGCCGGTGTAGGGCGGGTCGATTGGAATTCGGCCCAAACTGGGTTTTAAGCTGTAGATGCCGCACCAGCTGGCGGGTAGGCGCAACGATCCGCCAATGTCAGTGCCTATATGCAAGGGGCCGTAGCCTGCGGCCGTGGCCGCGCCACCACCGGCGCTAGAGCCTCCTGGGCCTTTGCTCAAATCCCAGGGGTTGCGCGACAGGTGGTGAAAGCTGGACAAACCCGACGACAGCATGCCGTAATCTGGCATCGTGGTCTTGGCAAACATGATGGCATGGGCCTCGCGCATGCGGGCAGCGGGTGGTGCATCGGCAGCGGTGGGTGTCAGCGTGACAGCGGCTGTACCCAGTGGCACTGGGTCGCCTTGGGTAGCGATGTTTTCTTTGATGGTGACAGGTATGCCGTCCAGCCTGCCAGCAGGTTGGCTCGCTTGCCAGCGGGCTTCACTCTGCCGGGCTTGTGCGAGGGCAAGCTCTGGGCGGTAGAGATAGGTGGCGCACAGACGCGGCTCCCAGCTATCCACATGGTCGATCACCGATTGCATGACCTCAACCGGGGAGAGTTCATGCTTTTTATAGGCGGCCAGCATGTCGGTGGCGGGCAAGTCGTGCAGCGCAGTCATGGGAAAGGAGAGTGGTTGGGATCAAAAAAAAGCCCATCATGGCGGATGCCAGTGATGGGCTTGACGCTTGCATTAAGCGTAGCAATTTAGGCGGATCATGCCCAGTACATGGATGACAGGTCGTTAACAAAAACGGGCATGTCCTTCCATAAACCACGTACGTTTTTGGCGGCTATGGTCACCCACTGTGGCTGGTACAGGAAGACGTTGGCGGCGTCCTCGGCCAGCAAGCGCTGCGCATCGCCCAGCAGGCGGGCTCGGTCGGCAGGGCGGGCTTCCAGCTTGATCTGCTCGAACAGCTTGTCGAACTTTGCAGACTTGTAGCCCCAGTAGTAGTCCGGGCGGGTGTAGTTTTCCAGATCAAACGGCTCGACGTGCGAGATGATGGAGAGGTCGTAGTTTTTGTTGGTGTAGGTGCCTGACAGCCATTGTGCCCACTCTACGTTTTGGAGCTTGACCTCGATGCCAATCTTGGACAACTGGGCCGCCACAATCTCTCCGCCCTGGCGCGCGTAGGGTGTGGGCGGCAGGGTCATCGTCAGGCTGAGCGGGGTTTTTACGCCAGCTTCCGCTAACAGCTTTTTGGCTTTTTCAACGTCATAGGGGTTGATGCCAGTGGTATCTACATAGCCAAATGCACCCGGCACGTAGTGGCTGCCGATCGGCACGCCCAGGCCTTCGGCGGCGCCTGCAATGACGGCCTTGCGGTCAATAGCTGCAGACAGGGCGCGGCGCACGCGCACATCGTCCAGCGGCTTGCGGCGCTCGTTGATGGCAACGATAGTCTTGGCACGCGATCCGGCGATCACCACCTGGTAACGCTGATTGGTCTTGAACTGGTCGATACCGCGGGCTGACGCGCGGGGGAACACATCCACATCACCGGCCAGCAGGGCGGCTACTTGCGCTGCGGCATCCGAGATAAAGCGGAAGGTAGCACGACGCAGGCGGATGGTGCCTGCACTGCGGTGCTGTGCCCAAGCGCCCAGGGTGATCGACGCGCCCTTGCTCCAGGCATCTAACTTGTAGGGGCCTGTGCCAATGGGCTTGGTGGCATTGGTATCGGCGCTTTTAGGCTCAACAATGATGGCGGTGGCTTGGCCCAGTACAAACAGCAGGTCGGGGTCGATCTCCTTGTTCAGGATCACGATGGTGTGCTCGTCCACCACTTGCGCAGTCAGGTTGGCAAAGGTGCGCTTGTCTTTGTTGGTGCTCTTCTCGCCTGCAGCGCGGTCAAACGAGAACTTGACGGCATTGGCATTGAACGGCTCACCGTTGTGGAACGTAACGCCCTTGCGCAGCTTGAAGGTGTAGGTCTTCAGGTCAGGCGATACCTCCCAGCTCTCACCCAGTAGCGGCGAGACGCTGCCGTCGGAATTGATCTTGGTCAGTGTCTCGTAGATGTTGTACTGCGTGATCTCTGCAATCGACGAAGCCGCGCCGGCAGTTGGATCCAGGCCTGGTGGCTCCAGCGTCATGCCGATCACAACGGTGTCTTTTTTGTTTTGGGCATGGGCCAAGCCGGGTAGCCACAGTGGCAAGGGCGCCATGGCTCCGGCTGCCAGCAGATTTCTACGGTTCAGCATCTGGATACTCCTTGAGTGATTTTTAAAATTGATAGCAATGAATTGATTGCTGGTGGGCGCTAGAGTGTGTTTTGATTATGGTAGCACCCGACAAGTTGTTTTTATACAGGACTTACCATCCCCTGTGCATGTTGTGCGCGTTTACGGGGGCGTACTTGTGGCACAGCGCTGACGAGTTTTTGGGTGTAGGGGTGTTGTGCATGCTGGAGGAGCTGGGTGGGCGAGCCGTGCTCCACAATCTCGCCGTGGTAAAGCACCACCACTTCGTCGCACAAATGGTTGATGACGGCCAGGTCGTGGCTGATGAGCATGTAGGTGATGCCAAACTCGGTTTGCAAATCTTGCATCAGGTTGAGTACCTGGGCCTGCACTGATACATCGAGCGCGCTGACGGGTTCGTCGGCAACGATGAGCTTGGGCTTGGTGATCAACGCGCGGGCAATGGCTATGCGCTGGCGCTGGCCGCCTGAGAATTCATGCGGGTACTTGTCTACATCTTGTGGGCGCAGACCCACTTGCTGCAGTACAGCAATGGCCCGCTCGCGCTGCTCGGCTCGGCCAGTATCGCCTTGGGCCTGCAGGGGCTCGGTCACAATGCGCTCCACAGTTTGGCGCGGGTCTAGTGATCCGTATGGATCTTGGAAGACCATCTGGAAATCTTTGCGTGTACGACGCAGGGCATCGGCTTGCAGGCGGTTTAGATCTTGGCCTTGCAGCAGTACCTGGCCGGATGTGGGTGCATCCAGCGCCATCACCAAGCGTGCTAGGGTGGATTTGCCAGAGCCGGATTCGCCAACGATACCCAAGCTCTTGCCAGCGTGCAGCGCAAAGCTCACACCTTTCAAAGCCTCTACCGTGGGTGGGGGGCTGAACAGTTTTTCGCGTGGCAAGGTGTAGGTGCGCACCAAATCGCGCACTTCTAGCAGAGGTGTGTTGTCTGCGGCGGCGCTCATGCGATAGCTCCATTTTTTGCAGCGGATGCTGCGTAGGCTTCTGGCCGCAGGCAATGCACCTGGTGTACATGGCCAGATGCAAGATCAACCGCTGGCGGCACCTGTGTAAAGCATCCCGGTTGTGTAAAGCTGCAGCGGCCGGCAAAGGTGCAACCAGCGGGCAAGTCAACCAACTCAGGCACGGTGCCGGCAATGGTTTGCAGGCGTTGTGGTTGGCCATTAATGCGCGGTTGCATGCTGGGGCGTGCGGCTAACAGGCCTCGGGTGTAGGGGTGGCCCATGTGCTCAAAAACGGCCTCGGTGCTGCCTGACTCCACCACGGTGCCGCCATACATCACCACCATCTTGTCTACGTTTTGTGAGATTACGCCCAAGTCATGCGATATCAGCAGCAGCCCCATATTGCGCTCGCTGACCAAGTCGTTGATGAGGTCGAGAATCTGCTGCTGAATGGTGACATCGAGCGCCGTGGTTGGCTCGTCAGCAATCAGTAAATCAGGTCCACAGATCAAGGCCATGGCAATGGTAATGCGCTGGCGCTGGCCGCCAGAGAACTGGTGTGGGTAAGCGTCGTAGCGTTGCTCGGGGTTGGTAATGCCGACACGGCTGAGCATCGCTATCGATTCTTCACGGGCCTGGCGCGCTGTCATGCCTTTGTGCAGGCGAAGTGGCTCGCTGATCTGGTAGCCAATGGTTTGCACAGGGTTCAGTGCTGTCATCGGCTCTTGGAAGATCATGCCAATGCGGTTGCCGCGCAGGCCGCGCCACCATCGATCGGGCTGGTTGACGAGGTTGTTACCGTCGAAAATGGCGGTGCCACTGATTTGGGCAGAGTCGGGCAGCAAACCCATCAACGCCATGGCTGTGATTGATTTGCCGCAGCCGGATTCGCCGATCAGGCCCAAGGCCTCGCCACGGTTGATTTGGAAGCTGACATCGCGCACCGCGCGGGCTGGGCCGCGATGGGTTTGCAATTGGATGCTGAGGTTGGATACTTCGATCAAAGCCATAACACACCCTTAGCGTTTACGGGCCAGACGAGGGTCGAGCAAATCGCGCAAACCATCGCCCAACAAGTTGAGGCCGAGTACGGACAGCGCAATCGCTACGCCAGGGAATACCGCCAGTAGCGGTGCTTGGAACATCAGGGTCTGCGCCTCGCTCAGCATGCGCCCCCAGGACGGCTGCGGCGGCTGCGTGCCCAGGCCCAAGTAAGACAGGGCGGCCTCAGCCAGAATGGCCAGTGCAAACTGGATGGTGGCCTGCACGATCAGTACTGACAGGATATTGGGCAGTACATGTTGCCAGGTAATGTTCCAGGCATTTTTGCCGCAGGAGCGTGCTGCCAGAATGTATTCACGCGACCAGATAGCGTTGGCCGATGCGCGCGTGATGCGGGCAAAGGTGGGGATATTGAACACGCCAATCGCAATGATGGAGTTGACGATGCCAGCGCCAAATACGGCTGTCATCATGATGGCCGACAAGATGGCGGGAAACGCAAAGGTGAAGTCGGATAGGCGCATGATGGCCTCTTCCACCCAACCGCGTTTGGCAGCAGCTAGCAAGCCCAGAGCCGTGCCAATGGTCAGGCCAATGCCCACGGCAACCACGCCTACCAGGATCGAGTTGCGTGCGCCTACCAGCAGCTGTGAGGCGACATCACGGCCATAGGCATCGGTGCCTAACCAATGTGCAAAAGACGGGCTCTGCAGCTTGTCGTCCATATTCATCTCATAGGGCGACCAAGGCGTCCAAACATACGAGATGGCTGCGGCCAGGAGTAAGGCCAAGGTCAACACAGCGCCAATGACGAAGCTGGGGTTGCGCAGGGCGCGCCGCCAAAAGGTGTTGGCGGGTGCGGGATGCGCGGCAGGTAGGGCGCCTGCAGTAGTAGAGGATGGCTGGCTCATAACTTAAATATCGCTGGCCTTTATGCGAGGATCGATCAGCGCATAAAGCACGTCGACGAGGAAATTAACCAGCACCACCATAGCGGCCAGCAGCATCACACAGTTGCGGACCACCATCAGATCGCGGTTGGCGATGGATTGGAAAATCAGGCGGCCCATGCCAGGTAGGTAGAACACGTTCTCCACCACAATCGTGCCTGCTAGCAGGTTGGCAAACTGCAAGCCCATTACGGTGATTACGGGGATCAAGGCGTTGCGCAGCACATGCTTATAAAGCGCTGCACGCTGCGACAAGCCTTTGGCGCGGGCGGTACGCACAAAGTCTTCGCGCAGCACCTCAAGCACGGCAGAGCGGGTGATGCGCGCCAAGATAGCGGCCTGTACAACGGCCAGCGAGATGGCCGGTAGCAGCAATGCCTTGATTGCGGCCCAGAACGAGCCGCCAGAAACCTCAGTCCAGCCTGGGAATCCGCCAGCAGAGAACCATTTGAGCTGTACCGAGAACAGCAGGATCAGCAAAATAGCAAACCAGAAATTAGGGATGGCAATGCCCAGCTGGGCCAAACCCATCACGCTGACATCTCCTAACTTGTTATGCTGGCTGGCAGCGTAGATACCTGCAATCAGCGCCACTACTGTGGTGATCAGCATGGCCATCACTGCAAGGGGAACGGTGAGTGCCATGCGCTCGGTGATCAGCTCAAGCACGGGTGTGCCGTAGCTGTAGCTATTGCCCAGATCCAAGTGGAACAGGCCGCCGATCCAGTGCCAGTAGCGTGTCCAGGCGGATTGGTTCAGGCCTAATTGCTCGGCTAGCTCTGCCACGGCTTCTGGGGCGGCGTCTGGTCCCATCAGCATTTGTGCGGCGTTGCCGGGCAGGATTTCGAGCACGAGGAAAACTACGACGGATGTGCCCAACAGGGTGAGCAGCAGCGTGAGTGTGCGCTTTAGTATGAAAAGACCCATGGGCGGTTGCTGCAGTTAAGGTGTATTCTCAAAAAGAATAGCAAAGATTGTCGGCGGTGTATGCACTGCCAGCATAGTCCGAAAAATTCTGCCACGCTATGCATGCTTACTCGCAAAGAGGCGAGTATGGCGAAGACGGACGCAGGATAATGTCGCTCATGTCACACTTTTTTATGTCTGCACTAGCTTTGGAGAGCTTGCGATGGCTTTGATGATTACCGACGAGTGCATCAACTGCGATGTGTGCGAACCTGAGTGCCCCAATGATGCAATCTATATGGGGCAGATGTATTACGAGATCGACCCGCAGCGCTGTACCGAATGTGTGGGGCATTTTGACGAACCGCAGTGTGTTCAGATCTGCCCCGTGGCCTGCATTCCTGTGAGCCCGGATCACCAAGAGAGCAGAGAGACGCTGCTGCAAAAGTACGAGCGCTTGCAGGCAGAGAAGGGCTTGTAGGACGCATTGCCTTTTATCGCCAAAAGCAAAAGCGCCAACATGGGCGCTTTTTTTTTGTGTCTAACGGATCCTCATATTCAGGTGTCCGCTGGGCGCGGTGGCTTGGGGCGCTGGGGCTTAGTGGTGTGAATTTTGAGCGTAGCTTTTTCCATGTCGCCCGCTAGTAGTTCTGGGCTGGCTTGCAGTGAGTGGATGATGCTGTCTTCAATCAGGGTACGCTGGTCGGGTGCGGGTTTGCGCAGTACCCAGTTTGGTACTTCTTGCTTGTTACCTGGATGGCCAATACCAATGCGAAGACGCCAATACTCGGGCGAGCCCAGTTGAGCATGAATATCACGCAGGCCGTTGTGGCCGCCATGGCCGCCACCCTTTTTGAGTTTGACTTGGCCGGGTGATAGGTCCAGCTCATCGTGCACGACCAGCACTTCTTCAGGTTTGATCTTGAAAAAGCGCGCCAAGGCACCAACCGACTTACCTGACAAGTTCATGAAGGTTTGTGGTTCTAGCAACCACACGGATTCGCCATTGACCGTGGTGCGTGCCACCAAACCGTAGTAGTTACGGTCGGGCTGTAGCGTAACGCGGAGGTCGTTTGCCAGTGCGTCTATCCACCAAAACCCGGCATTGTGGCGGGTGCCTTCATATTCCGGTCCGGGATTGCCGAGGCCAACAAACAACTTGATCATGGGCGGTGATTATCGGGGGAATGAAAAAAGGCTGCATTGACCAGCAATGCAGCCTGGAAGGAAGAGGGCGTTGAAGCAACGACCTCTTACCTTGCGGATGGTTTACTCAGCGGCAGGTGCAGCTTCTTCGGTGGCAGCAGGTGCAGCAACAGACACCATGGTGGCGTTGCTCTGAGCGACCAGTTTCACGCCCTTGGGCAGAACTACGTCGTTCAGGTGGAAGGTTGCGCCCTTTTCCAGCTTGCTCAGATCGATCGAGATGAATTCGGGCAGATCCTTAGGCATGCAACGCACTTCGATTTCGGTCACAACTGGGGTAACCATGCACTTGTCGATCTTCACGGCTGGCGACTCTTCGGCGCCGCTGAAGTGCACTGGCACCTTCATGGTCAGCACAGTGTTGGCATCAACGCGTTGGAAGTCAACGTGCAGGACCAGTTGCTTGAAGGGGTGGTATTGCACGTTGCGCAGCAGCACTTGGCTCTTGGCACCGTCCAGTTCCATTTCCAGCACGGATGCGTGGAAAGCTTCCTTCTTCAGGGCGTACCACAGGGTGTTGTGGTCCAGTTCAACCAGCTGAGGCTCGGCTTCACCACCATAGATGATGCCAGGCGTACGGCCAGAGTTACGCAGGCGGCGGCTCGCACCCGTACCTTGCTTAGCGCGTGCAAAAGCGACGACGTTCATATTGAATACTCCAAAGGGGATGAACCGCGACCAGTTCACCCGGTTAAAAAGGCCGCTGCAGATGCAGCGGCCAGCGAAAACTGTCTATTTTAGCAGAAGACGAAATATGGGGCCGAGCCCATTATCTTCAGGCGTCCTGGAACAGGCTCATCACCGATTCACCTGTTGCAATGCGGTGTATGGTTTCCGCGATCAGCGGTGCAACTGTGAGCTGGCGGATTTTTGTGCAGGCGCGTGCGTTTGCGGACAATGGAATGGTGTTGGTCACCACTACTTCATCCAGTGCAGCACCACCACCGATACGCTCGATAGCAGGGCCAGAGAAAATGGGGTGCGTGCAGTAGGCGTATACCTTCTTGGCGCCGCGTTCTTTCAGCACCTCTGCTGCCTTCACCAAGGTGCCCGCAGTGTCAATCATGTCATCCATGATCACGCAGTTGCGGCCTTCGATGTCGCCAATCACGTGCATCACTTCAGATACGTTGGCCTTTGGACGGCGCTTGTCGATGATGGCCAGATCGCAATGCAATTGCTTGGCCAAAGCGCGCGCGCGCACTACGCCTCCAACGTCTGGCGAGACCACGATCAAATCTTCGTAGTTCTTTTGGCGCAGATCACCCAGCAATACGGGCGATGCGTAGATGTTGTCTACGGGAATATCAAAGAAGCCCTGGATCTGGTCGGCGTGCAAATCCATGGTCAGCACGCGTGACACGCCAGCAGCTTGCAGCATGTTGGCAACTACCTTGGCGGTAATAGGCACACGGGTGGATCGCACACGGCGATCCTGACGGGCATAACCAAAGTAAGGGATAACAGCGCAAATGCGTTCAGCGGATGCACGCTTCAAAGCATCTACCATCACCAACAGTTCCATCAAATGGTCGTTGGTGGGGGCGCAGGTGGGCTGAATAACAAAAACGTCGCGCGTGCGGACGTTCTGTTTAATTTCCACAGTAACTTCTCCGTCAGAGAAGCGACCCACATCGGCTGCGCCTAGTGTAGTGTGAAGGTTTTGTGCAATTTCAGTAGCGAGGCCAGTGTTGGCGTTGCCAGTGAAGACCATGAAGTCTGGATGATGGTTCTGCATAGCGTCCCAGTGGGCATGGGTTAGCTGTGTGCGCTGCTTGTGCGCTATAAAGAAGGTGGCAGGGGAAGAAGGATTCGAACCTTCGCATGCCGGAATCAAAATCCGGTGCCTTAACCAGCTTGGCGACTCCCCTACAAGTACTGATGCTAAGCAACACCACTACTTAAAACTTTAGTCTTTAGTCCACCCTGCAAGAGGATGCTCTAAAAGACTTTTGCAATCTTTCACTACCCAGTCTTTTGAAGGACTGTCGCGGCAGTTAATCGCTTGCTCATTCACTGCAAAAACTGCACTTCCTGAGCCTGTCATTCTAGCATGTAATCCTTTCGATTCAAGCCAGTTTCTGACTTTTTTAATCGAAGGGCACAAGCCTTCAGCGACTGGCTGCAAGTTGTTTTGACCGAAATCAAAGTGCTCTGCAGCAAAGTCCGAAATTGTAGCAGCTTTTGAATCACGTTTTAGGTCTGGATGAGAAAAAATTGATTTCGTATCCAAGCCTTCTTGCGGCTTCACAACTGTCAGCGCGGTGTCTGCTAGTTGCTGCTCGTTTTCGAGTGGTCGTATTATGTCACCAATTCCTTCGACCCAAGCCAATTTTCCGAAAATAAAAAACGGGACATCAGCGCCAAGCTGCAAGCCAATGCGTTGTAGTTCACTGCGTGACAGGTTTAATTTCCAGAGTTGGTTGAGTGCTAGCAAGGTACTTGCTGCATCCGATGATCCGCCGCCCATGCCTGCTTGCGCGGGAAGGTTTTTGTGAACGCCAATGCGCACTCCTTGGTTGCAGCCGGTGGCTTGCTGTAAGGCTTTGGCTGCACGCGTAATCAGGTCATCGGGGGGGAGTGAGACGTTCAAATCCTCGCGGCTGATGGTGCCTGAGGTGTCCATGTCGAAGTGCAGTACATCGGCCCAGTCGATCAGCATAAAGACCGACTGCAGTAAGTGATAGCCGTCCGCCCGCCGACCGTTGATGTGCAAAAACAGGTTGAGCTTGGCGGGAGCGGGAACGTCGTAGAGCGTTCGCATAGTTGTAAATTCTGAAGAAAACTCGAAAACGCTTTAGTGCTGCTCATCCAGCACAATGCGCAGGCTGGCTTCTGGCAATGGGGAGGTGCGGCGTGCCAGTATTTTGCCGTCTGATCGCGCGGATAAATCGGCAGACCAACCTTGGGTGCGTGTCTCTTGCCCGTTAAGCCAATCAAACAGTGCGGCAATAGGAAGATTGGTGCCCAGTAGATCCTGGATGAGTGAATCCAGTGAGTCGGCCTGCCGAGTCTGACTGCCTTGCGTGATCTTGGCGTGTGATGCATCCCACTGCACGCGGGCAACTATATTGCCCAGCGGAGTGAGTAGTACCAACTCGCCGTTGTCAGCGTTGCCTTGCAGCTCAAAACTACCGCTGGTTGTTTGAGGGGGAGAGTCCAGCACATGCACTGACATGCGGCCACTCCAGTAGCTGGTGTCCGTTGTGGGTGTCAGCTGTCGCACAGGGTTGGCACAGCCAGTCAGGGCGCCCAGCAGTACAGCGCCAGTGGTAAGGCAGATGCTGCGACGTATGCGAGTCATGGTTGTAGGCCAAGCAGCTTGAAGGTCTTTAGTACGGCTTGGTTATCGGGTGCATCTTCGTTGGCTACGCGCAGTAATTCTTCTGCCGATTTGGTTTTGCCTTGCTTCCACCATACTTCGGCCAAATGGGCGCCAATTTCTGCATCAGGTTGCGTGGTGTAGGCCTGCTCAAGCAGGGTAGCGGCACGCTCGAGATTGCCTAGTTTGTACTCAACCCAACCCAGGCTGTCGGTGATAAAAGGGTCGCCGGGCGACATGCTCAAGGCTTTTTCGATCAGCGTTTTGGCCTCATCCAGCTTGAGGCCGCGGTCTGCTAGCGAATAGCCCAGGGCGTTATAGGCATGTTGGTAATCAGGTTTGAGCGCGATCAGCTTGCGAAGCAGTGCTTCAGCCTGCGGCATATCGTTGAGGCGCTCGGCCAGCATGGCTTGCTCATACAGGGCATCTGGGTCATCGGGTAGTAGCGCCACTAGCTTGTCTTGTGCCTCTAAGGCTTTGGCGTAGTTTTTGGCAGTTTTTTGCAGCTGTACCTGTGCGCTTAATTTGGTTCGGATCTCTCCGGGGTTGTTTTCTGGCAATTGCTCTAGCAAGGCATTAGCGGCGTCGAATTGGCCTTGTTGCATGCGAACGGATGCTTTGCGAAGCGTAGCTAGCGGCACGTTGCCTGCTTTGGCGATTTCATCCGCCCATTGATCAGCCTCTGCCCATTTTTTTTGTGCCTCTGCCATTTGCTCGCGCAGCATCAGGCTTTGAATGCGTACCTCGCGTTGCAGAACAGCCGATGGGAACTTGTCGATCAGCGTGTCCAACTTGAGCAGCGAGACGTCCGCTTCTGCATATTGCTTCAACTGCGCTTCCAGCGCGGCTTTTAAGATCCATGCATCCGCCGAACTAGGGTTGAGTTGGGTAGCTTGGTTGAGTTGTTTCAGGGCTTGTTCCAATCGGTCTGAATTCATCAGGCTACGGGCATAGGCCATGTGCGCATCTGCATTGTTCGATTGGTTTAGGTAGGTGGTGATCAGCGATTCTGCATCGGGTACACCTGCGCTTACCAGATCAGTCGCAAGTTTGGCTGCAGCCTTGTTACGAGCATCCAACCTCAAAGCTTTGCGGGCTGCATCTAGGGCTGCAGACTTTTGATTTGCGGCTAGTTCCATTGCACCGATGGCGGCCCATGCATCCGGACCGGTCGCGGGGTTTTCCAGCTCAGGCGTTAAGGCGCTGCGTACGATGCGTGTGGCGGCTGCGCGGTCACTGACGCGGCGATAAATGCTGGGGATGGCGCGGATCAGATCCAGCTTGTCATCAGACGTGGCGCTCGCAAGCTCTTGCTTGAGCAGGTCGCCTGTTTCCTCTCCGTGGTTGGTGGATAGCAGCACCTGCAACATGTAACGGCTGGCTTGGCGAGAGTTCGGATAGGCGCTCTTCCAAGCCTGAGCCACCATGCCTGCTTTTTGTGCGGACCGGGAGAGCAAGGCAATCTGTGCGGCGCGTTGGTAGACCTTCTCGTCGCCTGATCGGCGGGCGGCATCTAGCAGAAGCTCGACACTGGCAGAGGCCTCTCCGCGGTAGGCATACATCTCGCCCAGCAATAGTTCGTAAAACATCTCCGCATCCAGCTGGGATTGGGCGGCTTCGGCCCGCTCCGCCTTTGCTAGCTTTTTTGCGCTGAGAGGGGTACTAGCTGTGACTTGTGCGCTTGAGTTTGCTAGCGCAGGTGCTGCCATGCCTGCCACCAAAAAATAAGCCAGTAAACGGAGAGATTGCTTCATCAGCCCATAATAAACGATGGCTAAGTGCCCTGCAGAAGGAAAGATGTGCCCGAGTTACCAGAAGTAGAAGTTACCCGGCGGGGATTGATTGCGCCGCTGCAAGGCGCCCGTATTAGTGCGGTGCGCTTAGGCAAGCCATTGCGCTGGCCCTTGGGGATTGAAGAGGCTGCATTGGCCGGTCGCACTGTGCAGCAGGTGTTGCGCCGTGGCAAATACATTGTGCTGGAGTTGGACCAGGGCGTGCTGCTGATTCACTTGGGAATGTCCGGCAGTTTGCAAGTAGCCGCGCAACTGCCGTCGGCGGGCACGCATGACCATTTTGACCTGGTGACTGATCGCGGCATGCTGCGCCTGCATGACCCTCGTCGCTTCGGTGCCGTGGTGTGGGCGCCTGACATACAGTCAGGCATGGCGCTCAAACTCTTGTCTACGCTGGGGATGGAGCCCTTGGGTGAAGAGTTCACCCTGACCTTGTTTGTGGAGGGGCTCAAGCGCTCACGTATGCCTATCAAACAACTGTTGTTGGGTGGACATGTGGTGGTGGGAGTTGGCAATATTTATGCGAGTGAAGTGCTTTTTTTAGCGGGTATTTCCCCCATCAAGCCCGCCAATAAATTGACCAAACCACAGGTACAGCGTTTGCATGCTGCCATTCAGCAAGTGCTGGCAAAAGCGATTGAGCTAGGCGGCAGCACTTTGCGAGATTTTGTACATGTGGATGGTTATGCGGGCGCATTCCAGGCGCAGGCCAATGTGTATGGCCGCGCGGGCGAACCTTGTACACAGTGCGGGCAGGGCGTTCTCATGCTTAAGCAAGGCCAGCGCAGCACGTATTATTGCAAGCGTTGTCAAAAATAATAGCTATCAAATGAGCCTTGACAGGCGCAAAGAGTCATTTTGAATCAATTTTCTGAAAAAATCGTGCATTGGCAAGAGCAGCACGGGCGCAACCATTTGCCTTGGCAAAACACACTCGACCCCTATCGAGTGTGGTTGTCTGAGATCATGCTGCAGCAAACCCAGGTCACCACGGTGTTGGCGTATTACCAGCGATTTTTGCAACGCTTCCCCACGGTTGCTGATCTGGCAATAGGCAGCGATGAAGAAGTAATGGCTTTGTGGAGCGGGCTGGGTTACTACAGTCGTGCGCGCAATTTGCACCGTTGCGCGCAAGATGTGATGGAGCGCTTTGGTGGCAGCTTTCCGCATACGGTCGAAGCGCTGGTGTCATTGCCTGGTATTGGTCGATCTACCGCCGGAGCAATTGCTTCGTTCTGCTTTGCGCAGCGCGCTGCTATTTTGGATGCTAACGTTAAGCGAGTGCTGACGCGTGCTTTTGGGTTTGCTGATGATTTGGCCAGCAGCAGTGCCGAGAAAAAGCTGTGGGTGCTGGCAGAGAGCCTGTTGCCTTTCCAAGATTTGGCGAAAGTCATGCCGCGCTACACCCAGGGCATGATGGACTTGGGGGCTACGGTTTGCACGGCTAAAAAGCCCAGTTGCTTGCTGTGCCCTGTGCAAAGCGATTGCATCGCAAACCGCGAAGGCGCGCCCGAGCGCTACCCAGTGAAAACCAAAAAACTCAAACGCACATCAGCCAGTTGGTGGCTGCTGCGCTTACAGCGTGATGACGGTGCGGTGTGGCTGGATAAACGCCCCGCTCCCGGTATTTGGGCGGGGTTGTATTGCTTGCCGGTGTATGAGTCTGAAGCGCAGCTACAGCAATCTGTCGCGATGCTGGGTGCGCAGTTAATTGCACACGCAGCGCCTTTTTTGCATGTGCTCACGCACAGGGATTTGTATTTGCACCCGGTGCGCATGGCAGTGCAGGGCGACTCATCACCTAACGATGCGGGGTTTTGGTGCCTGCCTACGCAGCTAGCCAGCGTAGGTTTGCCAGCACCTATCCGGACCTTGTTGCAAGCGGAATAAGTTAGAGGTTTTTTCGATCCAGCTCGCGGTGGCGTTGTAGGGCGGCCCACTGCGCCTGAAAGTGCTGGGCGAGCGCGTTGACCAAGTACACCGAGCGGTGCTGGCCGCCGGTGCAGCCAATGGATACGGTGGCATAGCTGCGGTGGTTTTGTTCCATCTGCGGCAGCCAATTATTCAGAAAGCGGATGATGTCTTGCTTCATCTGCTGCACGGCGGGTTGCTGTGTCAGAAATTCCGCCACCGGTGCGTCCAGTCCCGAGTATTCGCGAAGGTCAGGCTCGTAGAACGGATTGGGCAGCATGCGTACATCAAACATGTAGTCGCTGTCCATGGGGATGCCGTTTTTAAAACCAAAGGACTGAAACACCAACGTTAAGTTGGATGCCGGGGCCTGCATCAATTGTTTGATGTAGGCCTGTAGTTGCGATACGCGGACATTGCTGGTGTCGATCACATGTGCTTGCTCGCGCAAGTCAGCCAGCAGAGCGCGCTCTTCATCAATCATTTGCACTAGCGCGCGCGGGCCTGCTTGCAGGGTTTCACTCGTTAGTGGGTGGCGTCTGCGGGTTTCAGAGAAGCGCCGTAGCAGCGTGTCGCGCAGCGCGTCCATGTAGATCAGCTGTACCTGCGCACCGGCTTGGCGTAGCTTCTCTAACTGCGCAGGAACCAGGTACAGGGCGTTGGCGCTGCGAGCGTCAATGGCAATGGCCACGCGGTTGCCGTGTTCCCAGTGCTCCAGCGCCACCAGGGCAGGCAGCAGCTCAGGTGGCAAATTGTCTACGCAGTAGTAGCCTACATCCTCTAGCGCATGCAGGGCCACGGATTTCCCCGAACCGGCCATGCCTGTGATCACCACCACTTGCAGTGGCAGCGGGCTGGATGCTTTATCGATCATTCGCCCCTCCGGTAATCATTTCTTGTGCATGCGCACGGCTGGTGGTTGACAAATTCTCGCCGCCCAGCATGCGTGCAATCTCGTCCACACGCTGATCGGTATCCACCGCGCGGATATGGCTGGTTGTGCCTTGTTTGCTGCGTTGCTTGGCTACTACCAAGTGCATATCTCCGCGTGCGGCAACTTGCGCCAAGTGGGTGACGGCCAGCACTTGCCGGTCGCGCCCCAGCGCGCGCATCACACGGCCAACAGCATCGGCCACGGCGCCACCAATGCCCGAATCAATTTCGTCAAATATCAAGGTAGGCGCCTGACCCAACTGGCTGGTGGAAATGGCGATTGCCAGCGAGATGCGTGACAGCTCGCCACCCGATGCCACCTTGGCAATCGGCTTGGGCTCGGTACCTGGGTGGCCTGCGACCAGTAACTCCACATCGTCCACGCCATCGGCACGTGGCTCTTTGGTGTTTGACACTGTAGCTACAAAACGGCCACCGGCCATGCCCAAGTCTTGCATGGCATCGGTAATAGCTTGCGACAAGCGGCCTGCAGCTTTATGGCGGATTTTGCTCAGCGCCTGTGCTGCTTTGTTATATACCGCCAACGCTTGCTGGGCGGCTTGCTCTAGCGATTCCACATCGGATGATGCATCAAGGGCGCGTAACTCGGCCTTCCAGCCCTCTAGCAGCTCGGGCAAATCCTCCGGCGGGCGCTTGTAGCGGCGTGCTAGCGATAACCAACTGCCCATGCGCTGATCCAGCTGTGCGAGCTTATCCGGGTCCAGCTCAGCATGGCGCAGATAGCCATTGAGAGAGCGAGCCACGTCCTCTAGTTGAGCAACGCAGGATTCAAGGGTTTCCGCCAGTGCGGCAAAGCTGGGCTCCACATGCGACTGGGCTTGTAGTGCGTGCAGTGCGCGGTTGGTTTGTGCGGAGGCACCGGTGTCGTCGTCCTCCAGTACAGCGATAGTGCTGTTGGCGGCATCCATCAGGCTTTGCGCGTTGGACAGGCGGCCATGTTGGGTGTTGATCTCTTCCCACTCATTGGCAGCAGGAGCCAGCTTTTCTAGCTCGCCAATCTGCCACAGCAGGCGCTCGCGTTCGCGCTGGCTCGTGGCCTCCATGCTGCGCGCTTGCTGCAAGGCTTTGTCGGCTGTGCGCCAAGCGGCATACGCTTGCTGAGTGGGGCTGCTGTCCGCGCCTGCGTAGGCGTCCAGCAGGCGGCGAACTGACTCAGGCTGGGTCAGATTTTGCCAGGCGTGCTGGCCATGAATGTCGACAAGCGCCCCGGCAATGCCGCGCAACTGGGTCGCGGTGGCGGGCACACCATTGATCCAGAACTTGCTCTTGCCTTGTGAATCAATCACGCGGCGCAGCAGCAGTGACTCGTCTGCGTGCATTTCGTTATCAGTCAAAAATGACTCTAGCGCGCGTGGGGTATCAAACTCTGCTATCAATTCTGCGCGAACAGCGCCTTGGCGTACAAAACCGGTGTCTGCTCGGTGGCCCAGCACCAGTTGCAGTGCATCAATCAATATGGATTTGCCGGCGCCGGTTTCACCTGTCAGCGCGGTAAAACCGGGTTGGAAATCCACTTCCAGCTGCTCGACGATTACGAAGTCTCGCAGCGCAATGCGCTTGAGGCTCATGGTGTGATGCCCCCTTCGTTCCAGCCCAATTTTTTGCGCAAGGTGGCGTAATAATTCCAGCCGCGTGGGTGCAAAAAGCGTGCTTTGTGCGGGGCGCTGCGCATCAGAATTTTGTCGCCACGCAGAATGGACGCTAGTGACTGCATGTCAAAGTTGGCTGCCACATCGCGGCCACCGATTACCTCGACCGATACCTCCTGGGTATCAGGAATGACGATGGGGCGGTTGGACAGCATATGTGGCGCGATCGGCGCCATCACCCAGCAGGGAACCGCGGGGTGGATGATAGGGCCGCCCACCGACAGCGCGTACGCGGTTGATCCAGTAGGCGTTGCGATGATCAAGCCGTCAGCCCGCTGAATGGCAACCAGTTGTCCATCCACCTCAACCCTCAGTTCCACCATGCCGGAGGTACCCCCACGATTGACGACGACATCATTAAAGGCCTGCGCTTGAAAGACGCACTCGCCATCACGGATCACCCGTGCATGGATCATCGAGCGGATCTCTTCCTCATACTCGCCCGCCAAAATGGCAGACAGTGGTTCCATAAACAACTGCAGTGGGATATCCGTCACAAAACCCAGGCGCCCTTGATTGATACCGACCAAGGGCGTGTTGTATTTAGCTAACTCACGGCCTACGCCTAGCATGGTGCCGTCACCTCCCAGGACAATAGCCAGATCACAGCGCTTGCCAATGTCGTGCAGGCTTAACGCAGGGTAGTGGTCCATGCCGGTAAAGTTGGCTGTTTCTCGCTCCAGATAAGCCGTGCCGCCCTGGGCCTCGATATAACCTGCAATCTGGCTAAAGGCCGCAACAGATTGCTGGCGTACTTCGGCGGTTGGGGGGGCGTGGTATTTGCCAATCAAGGCAATGTGTTGAAAGCGAGACTGCATACGCAAATTACATCATTAAAATGCCACCATGCTCGATGATCGCGCCCGGTTGTTGTTAAAAACGCTGGTGGAACGCTATATAGCGGATGGCCACCCGGTGGGTTCGCGCGCGCTCACACAAGCATCGGGGCTGGATTTGTCGCCTGCCACCATCCGCAACGTGATGGCTGACTTGGAGGGCCTGGGCCTGATAGCCAGCCCGCACACTTCTGCTGGACGCGTGCCCACGGCCAAAGGATACCGCTTGTTTGTCGACACTATGTTGACAGTGGAGTATGACCAGGTGGTATCGGCCGAGATTGCGCCAGAGCAGCCGCAAAAAGTGATTGCCAGCGCCGCAGGCGTGTTGTCCGACTTGTCGCAGTTTGTGGGGGTGGTGCAGGCGCCGCGCAAGAGTTCGGCGTTTCGTCATATAGAGTTTCTGCGATTGTCTGAAAAGCGCATCTTGGTCATCCTTGTTTCGCCTGATGGGGACGTGCAAAACCGCGTCATCTTTACCGAGTCCGACTATTCCCAATCACAGCTGATCGAGACTGCTAACTACTTGAACGCGCATTACGCCGGCTTGGCCATAGACAAAGTGCGGCAGTTGCTGCGCAAAGAGGTGGACAAACTACGCGATGAAATTGGTGCGTTGATGCTAGCGGCGGTGAACGTGGGTGACCAAGCTGCAGAACAAGTCGACGAGCTGATTATTGCTGGCGAGCGTAATCTTCTGTCTGTGAGTGATTTCAACAACGACATGTCCAACCTGCGTCGTGCATTTGACTTGTTTGAACAAAAAACACAAATCCTGCATTTGTTGGAAAGCTCCAACCGCGCAGAGGGTGTGCAAATCTACATTGGTGGCGAAAGCCAGATGTTGCCCGTCGAAGAGCTGTCCGTCGTCAGCACCCCTTACCAAATAAACGGCAAAGTAGTGGGGACACTAGGTGTGATTGGTCCTAAGCGCATGTCCTATGAAAAGATGATCCAGATTGTTGGAATCACCTCAAAGCTGGTCTCTAACGCGCTGAGTCACTCAAAATAACCGCTAGAATGCAAGGCTTCACCGCTTGCGGTGGATGGTTCGGGGGCGTTAGCTCAGTTGGTTAGAGCAGAGGACTCATAATCCTTTGGTCGACAGTTCAAGTCTGTCACGCCCTACCAAAATCTCTTGATGAAATAAGAAGATCCTGCTGCAGAAACTGCAGCAGGATTTTTTTTATGGTGAGGGGCTGGGGGCTTTGGAGCCTAGTCTCTGCGCAGGGCTTCTGCGGTTGTTGCTTTTATTTTTCGCAAAAAATTGGTCCCCCTGACAGGAATCGAACCTGTATCTAGCGCTTAGGAGGCACTCGTTCTATCCATTGAACTACAGGGAGGTCCAACTGACTATTGTAGGGGCAGACGGTGGCCTTAGCGGCGAAGCGCTGACATGGGATGCGTATCGGCTGTTGGCGGTATCCGTTGCGGGTGGTAGCGTTGCAGGAGTTGGGGGGCTTGTGGGTTGCTCGTTACGTGCACTCTATCTATTCGTCACTCAACATGAAGTTGACCAAGTCGATTTTGCACAGCATGCCAAATCGCTCGGAGTCCTATTTAGCAAGGGCAGGCCGCAGTCGGAGTCGTTTAGGCGTTGATCGTGTGAGGAGGGTGTAGCCCCGGACACCGTCCAGTCGTCACCTTATCCGCTCTTTTTATCGGACTGATTTTATGTACTGCGGTGGGGGCGTATGAATTGATCTTTGCCCTGCACATTTGCCGTGAAGTTGTTCAAGGATCTAAGCTTTTTGTGCGTACATCTTGCTCCCAGCTGTAGGTAAGCTGGGCGCAAGATTAGATTCGTAAACATGGACTCAGTCATAACGCAGCGTATAGATCAAATCGAGCGCGCTTGCGGTGCCTGCGGATCCGCGCAACTGCAGGTTGCGGGTGAAGTCGTAGAAGATGTAGAGCGAGCCTAGCGCGCCGCCTAGGCCTGCTTCGTAGGTTACGTACAAATCCTTGGACAATCGCTTGCCCAGCGACAGACCAGCTGCTGCGCCATCGCTGCCGCCAAAGCCGATTTCATCCAGGCCCAGGCTCTTGGCCAGGTTGCCGGTCAGGCTCTCTCCCGATCCGCCGCCCAGCAAGGCCAGCGCAGCTTGCTGCATCAGGGCACTGCTGCCACCGCCGCCTGCTGGGTCGCGGCCCATCACCACCCAGGATATTTTTTCAGCGTCGGGCATGGCAGGGTCGGAGTACAGCTGTACGCGGGGTGCCTTGGCTGAGCCCGTCACTTGAACGCCTGCCTTGACCGAGATGTTGGGGCGCAGTGCCAGGATGTCCAGCGATGGGTTGTCGTAGGGGCCGTTAAATCGGATCAGCCCGGTTTCTACATCCAGCACCTGGCCCCAGGCGCGGTAGCGGCCTTGCTCGGTGCGGATCTCACCGGTAATACGCGGCATCCCAATGCCTGCATCACCGCTGCTTTGGATGTTGAGCGAGCCACGTAAGCGCGAGGTGATGCCATAGCCTTGCAGTGCAAAATCTTGCCCCAGATCCAGTTTTACGTTCAGTAGCATGGGCTTGGCTGTGGTGATGCCGCCTGCTGGTGCATTTAGCTTGTCTGAGGCAGCCTTGGCTGCATCTTGCTTGGCTTTTTCGGCTGCGGCTGCGCGGCTGGCCTTGGTGTGTACCACCACATCGCTGCCCAACTTAGGCGATGACTCGTTGGCCAGCATGATGCTGGCGCGGTCAACTCGCAGGTCGCCAGTGATGGATAGTTGCCCTTGCTGTAGCTGGCTGCGCACGTCGCCAGATATGCTGACCTGCCGATCAGCCCGCACCAGCACTTGCAGTGCCTTGGCTTGGGTGCGGATGTCCATTTGAATGTCGGGTTTGCCGTCGCCCTCAGGTATGGTCCACCGGATGGTGCCGCTTGCATCTAGCGTGCCACCGCTGGTGGGGGCATCAGTCAGGTTGCCACTGTAGCCAATGATGCGTGCACGGCTGCCTTCGCCTCCATCAAAGTGCAGATTTTGTAGCGCTAATTCATTGCGATTCAAGCGTGCCCGCAGGCTGCCATTGCGCAAATCTATGCCGTCTAGCTGCGACTGGATATGCATTTTGTCGGCACTGATGGTGCCAGCCCAGTGTGGATCGCGCAGCTGGCCTGATAGTTGCAAATCAGCACCCAAGCTTCCCGCAACGCGCCAGCCGGGTGGCGCAAAGCTGGCCCAAATACCTAAATCTGGCATTTGCGCTTTGATGGCGCCGGCCAGCGGGGCGTCGGGCGCGACGGTGGCGGCCAAATAGTCTTTGCCGTCGTACTGCAGCGCAGTTTGCAGGTCAGCCGTTAACTGGCCTGCGTTGGCAGAATCCCAGTGGACCTTGGCTTGCACCTGGCGATCTTGTACCGTTACTTGTACCTGGGCGGTGCGAATGCCGGTAGTGATGGTATCGCCTTGGGCGGCAAAGGCTTTGGCGATACTGCCTTGCGCACCATTGGAGTGGAACACCACGCTCTTGGGCATATTGCCTTGGGTGTGCAAGCGCAGGTCGCCGCTGGCACGCTCTACCACCAGCTTGGCGTTCAGACCGTTGTTGGTGTTGATGTCCCAATTACCTTGTATGACCAGGTCGGAATCGAGTGGATTGTTAGCCTTGTCTTGCGAGGGGTTGGGTTTTTGGAAGGCGCTGGCCCAGCGCAACGGCAGGCCGGTAATGCGGCCTGTGCTTTGCAGCTGCACCGATTTGTCACTGCCTTGTGAGAACTGCAGCGCCCCCCATTGCACGGTGGCGGCTCCGGCTTCTGGCCCGGTAATTTGCAGCTGGCTGGCGCCGGTGCTGGCTTGTAAGGTTTTTGTGTTGCTGGCCAGTTGTACTTTAAAGTCCAGCGGCTGTTGCAGAGCCAATTGCCATGGCGTTTTATGTGGCGGCAGGCTGGCGCGGGCTTGCAGGCGGCTGATGGCGCCACTCCAAGCACTGGGGCCGGTGCTGTTGGCAGCCATTTGCAACTGGCCGGTAAATTGCTGGTCGCCGTGGCGGGCATCGGCCTGTACATCGGCTTGCAGCTTGGTGATGTTGCCGCTTACCGCCAGCTTGGTATCGCGCAGCTGCCATTGGTCGGCGGCATCTTTGCTGGTGCGCAATGTTAGCTGGGGTGTGGCGATGTTTGCCTCCACCGAGAAGGGCTGCGCGCCCTGGCTGCTAACCCCCTTGGGCATGGCGGCCAGCAGGCCTGTGTTGTGCAACTGCCTTAGTGCATCGGCGTAGCCTCCGCTAAAGCGCAGCTTGGCATCCAGGCTGCCTTGGGCGCTGATGGCGGGTGGTAGTGCCTCGGCTACGCCGGGTACGCGACGCAGCCATTGCATGACTTGTTCGGCGCTGGCCAGTTGAAGGGTGACCTCTCCTTGGCCTTTGGTGGGGGCAGCCTGGGCTTTAGCGGTGAGCATGGCACCCGGCACTTGTATGGCCAACTGGCCTGCACCGCTTAGTTCGTCGATATTGGCGACTAGTTGCTCCGCTTTTATGCGCGTGCCCAGCGCGTCGATCTGTGCGGCCTGCAGCTGTAGTGTGGGCGCCTTCCACTGGCCATTGGCAATGATGTGGTCGATTGCCAAGGGGGATGTGGTTTTGGCATTTTTGGCTGCTGGCGCTTGTTGGGATTGGATGTTGCTGTCAAAAATAATAGCGCCATCTTGCTGGGTTTGTACGGTCAATTTGCCTGACAGTGGCGCGCTATTAATACGCGTATCTACCAGCGCTGGGTTGAGCGACCGCAGAACGGCCTGTAGACCGGCGTGTTGGTCCGCCAGGCGGAAGTGGCCTTCGGCCTGCAGGCTACCCTCGCCCAGGTGCATGGTCGATCCGCTCAGCACATCGGCGCGCTGGCCATCAAACATGGCGTTGATGGCTACGGCCGTCACGGGTAGGCGTTGCTGGTTCAAGGGGCCTGGCAAGGCGTTGTTGATGTCTACTGAGATATCCAGCGGCACTGGCAATGGCGCCGGGGTGGGCGCTGCGTCGCTATCGGCAGTCGGTGTCAGCGCGGGCGCTGTGTGGATGGCATGAGCTTGTGCCAGTGCTTCTGGTTTGGCTTCGGTCACGGCGATCTTGCCGTTCAGTAGCGTGGTGGGCAGTTGCGGAAAAAATGCGCCCAGGTTGATGCTTTGCAACGTGGCTTGCGTCGGGCCCAAGGGCCAAGGCTTCCACGGGTAGATGGTGGCATCCACATCCGCTTGCATGGCTGGCGCCTTGGCCAGGGCTTGGGCGGTTTGCTGCTGTGCGGCGCTGCTGGCTTTGCTGGCGCTGGGCGCGGCTTCTATGCGTGGGCTCACGTTGGACTGTACGCGCAGGCTGGCATCGGCCCCGGCCAGGTCGCCGGTGATGCTGGCTTTCGCATCGGCTTGCATAGCGGGCAATTTTTCGGTCGCGGGCTGGTCAATATGGGCTTGTAGATTCGCGGCTAGCGCCATGGGGGCCAAGGCCCCTAAAGTGATCTGTGCCTGAAAGTTGCCGTTAAAGGCTTGTACTTGAGCGATTTGCAGCTGGTGCTGGTTAGCGCTGTACTGGTAATGGCCTTGCAGGCCGGTGACGGTTATGGGGTTCTCGGCCGCCCAAACGATTTCATCAATGCTAAAAGGCACATCTAGCACGCGCAGCGGCAGAGGTAGTTGCGCTAGCGGCTGGGTCGGCTCCTTGGGCTTTTCTAACCCTGAAGGTGTTAGCGACAGCTTGGCAATGTGCACGCCCGGCAGACGTAGCTCACGGTTCAGTATTTTGCTTAGATCCCAGCCAACCGTGGCCTGATCCACATCTACGCGGATGGACGGGTTGACGTAGGTGAGTTGCTCAATACTGCCGCCTTGGCGCAGGCTGCCTTGGGCATTGTTAAAGCTGAGCTGTTGATCGGCAGGCATAAAGCGCTGCACCAGCTGCAATGCGCGCGGCAGTGAATCGCTTTGGCCCGACCACCACCACGCGCCACCTAGCAGGGCGGTGATGATGAGGATTAGTGTTGTCAAAAAAAATAGCAGATAACGCATGGTACGCCGGCGCCAGCCGCCTTTTTTACTGGTGTTTTTAGGCGCAGATGTTGGTGCGGTGGGCGTTGCGAGGGTGGGGGCTTGTGTATCTGCCATGGTTAAAAGCTGTAGCCCAGTCGCAGGTGTAGGCGTACGCGTTGGTCTTTCAGGCCATAGGCCACATCGGCTTGTAGTGCGCCCACGGGGCTGCGCCAGCGCAGGCCGGTGCCAATGCCCCAGTAAGGGGTCATATCGCCTACTTTATCGGCGACCGATCCCACATCGGTAAACACGGCGGATTCCCAATCGCTGATCTCGCCGTTGCGAACCAGGGGGCGTTGGTACTCCACGCTACCCACATACATGTAGCGGCCACCATAGACCTCGTTGCCCGCTACACGCGCGCCAATCTTGCGGTAGCCGTAGCCGCGTACTGTGGTGTCGCCCCCGGTGATATAGAGCAGGTTGGTGGGGATGACGGCAGAGTCTTTCGAAAACAATGCACCGCCTTCGGCCCGTAGAGCCACGCGCGCCGCACGCGAGCTGCCATTGGGTGCGGTTACCCGGCCTGCGGGCATGAAGCCTTGCCAGCGCAGCAGGGTGCGCACAAACGGGTCGCGCTCGGGCGTCAGCGTAAGGCCTGCGCCCAACTCGGCGGCCAGGCCATAGCCACGTGTGGGGTTGGTGGGGTTGTTGAAGTAGCGGCCCGTCCATCCATAGTTGGCGCTGAGCGCGCTACTGGCGGGGATCTTCTCTTGCCCCGTCACTGACGACGAATAGTCGTACTGCAAAAATGCGCTGCGGTCGATGCGGTCGGTACTTTTTTTATGACCACCGCGGATTTGCATCGAGTTGACCATGAAGTCGCCGTTCACCTCACGCTTGATTTCACCGCCACCAAAATAGCGCCAGCCATCCTCCTTGGGCAGAGCGGTCCATTCCGTATTAATGAGTTTTTTGTCGCGCTCGAATGAGAACTTGCTCACCGCTTGCCAGCCGAGGAGCGGCATCTTGTTGTGGACATGGTTCAGGCTTAGGCGTGGGCCGGTGTCGGTGGACATACCAAGGCCAAACACCACTTTTTGCAGCTTGGCTTCGCGCACTTGGGCGATTACAGTGGCGGCCTCAGGCGTCTTGGTGTCGGTGTCTAGCGTCAAAAAGACCGAATCGTAGTAGCCGCTGGCGGCTAACCGGGTTTGTGCGTCCAGCATCGCGGTTTCGTTGTAGTCGTCGCCTGTGGGCACGCGGGCAATGCGAGTGGTGCCTACGGTGTCGTAGCGCTGGGCGCCGTCAATGCGCAAATCACCAAACTTGAACAGCGGGCCAGAGTCATAGGCAACGGATAAGTTGGCCTGGCTGGCATCGGCGTCAATATCGGCCTTGCTGTTATCGATTTTGGCCGTGGGGTAGCGGCGGCGCTGCAGCACGCGCAGGCCTTCAGATTTGGCACCATCCCAGCCTTTTTGCGTAAAGCCGGTGCCTGGCTGCAAATCCCAGTTGCGTTGTAGACGCTCTTTGCGGTTGGCAAAGTTCTTCTCTTCTGTCACAGCACCGCTGTAGTCCAGCTGCACGGTGGCTACCATGGTTTGTGGGCCTGGCTCTGCAGTGATGATGATTTGTGGGCGCGCTTCACTATCTGTAGCGGACAATCCAATATCAGCAGGCGCTGCACCGCTGTCGTACACGTCAATCTTGATATCGGGGCTGAAGTAGCCCAACGTGCCGAGTAGCTCACGCACATTGTCGTCCGCCGAGCCCAGCAGGCGGGTCAGCTCGGTCATCTGCAGCCCGGGGAAGCTGCGGTAGCGCTGCAGTTCTATATAGCGCGCCAGGTATTTTTGGACTTCGTCGTTGGACGATTTAATGTGCAGATCAAATGCGGGCTCGGTGTTGGCCGCTTGTTCGGCCGCAGCCTTTGCGTCACGCTCGCTGGCAGCGCCATCTGCACGCTGGGTGCTGCTGCAGCCCACCAGCACGACTGAAATGGCAATAAGAAACGCCGGCAAGACCGCCGGCGTTGGAAGGCTTGGTCGCATAGTTACTTGGACAGCAACCGCATCGTGTCCTCCAGACCTTTGAGCGACAGAGGAAACATGCGGTCACCCATTAATTGTTGAATCAGGCTGATGCTTTGGCGGTATTGCCACACACCTTGTGGTTCAGGGTTGATCCAGGCGTGCTTGGGAAAGGCGTTGGTCAGCCGCTTTAACCATTCGGCACCGGGTTCCTCATTGTTATATTCCACCGAGCCGCCTGGCTGTAGGATTTCGTAGGGACTCATTGTGGCATCGCCGACAAATACCAGTTTGTAATCTTTGTTGTATTTACGGATGATGTCCCAGGTCGGAAACTTCTCGGCGTAACGGCGTTTGTTATTTTTCCACATGTAATCGTAGACGCAGTTGTGGAAGTAATAGAACTCCAGGTGCTTGAACTCGCTCTTAACGGCAGAGAAAAGCTCCTCAACACGCTGGATATGGTCGTCCATAGTGCCGCCCACATCCATCAATAGCAACACTTTTACGTTGTTGTGCCGCTCTGGGATCATTTTGATATCCAGATAACCCGCGTTGGCCGCCGTGGCGCGGATGGTGTCGGGCAGGTCTAGCTCCAGCTCATTGCCATCGCGGGCAAACTTGCGCAAGCGGCGCAATGCCACTTTGATGTTGCGCGTGCCTAGTTCTTGAGTGTCGTCATAGTCGCGGTAGGCGCGCTGTTCCCACACTTTGACTGCGCTTCGGTTCTTGCCCGGGCCGCCGATTCGAATGCCTGCCGGGTTGTATCCGCCGTGGCCAAAGGGGCTGGTGCCGCCGGTGCCAATCCATTTGTTGCCACCTTCGTGGCGTTCTTTTTGTTCTTCCAGTCGTTTTTTGAGCGTCTCCATCAGCTCGTCCCAGCCCATGGCTTCGATCGCGGCTTTTTCCTCAGGTGACAGCTCTTTCTCCAGCACTTGCTTCAGCCAATCTGCAGGTAGTTCTTTTTTCCAGTCGGTGAGCATCTCCATGCCCTTGAAGTAAGCACCAAAAGCCTGGTCGAATTTGTCGAACAATTTTTCATCTTTGACCAGGCAGATGCGAGCCAGAAAATAAAAGTCGTCCAAGCTCCATGCATCTTGCGAGCGCGGGCCAACGAGGCCTTTGTCGAGCGCTTGTAACAGCGTGAGTAATTCTTTGACCGACACCGGCAGTTTGGCGGCGCGCAAGGTGTAAAAAAAGTCGATCAGCATGGTTCTGTAAACAATTGGTAACAAGGTGGCGCTAGTCTGTACTGTTTATCCATATTTGAAAGGACTCGCTGCCATGGCTATGGTCAAAACAGAAAAGGCGCGTAACGCATTGCGTGACCGGGGCAGCCTGTCGGTACAAGAGCGGCAGATTCTCATATTGTGTGACGGTATGCGCTCGCGTCAAGAGATTGTCGGTTGGCTGGGCGACAGTGCCGGGGGACTGATGGACAGCTTGCTGGTCAAGGGTTATCTGGATGTGCGCAGCGCCGCTCAGGCCAGTGCACCTAGCGCCGGAGTCATCTCCAAAGTAGCCGAGACGAGTTGGGCCAACGCCAGTCTGTCGCCTTTGGCTATTGAGACATGCCCGGCCAGTTTGCTCGCAGCGCCTGTGATAGACAGCAATGGCGCTACCAAGCGTTCGTTGGCTGGTTGCAAGATGTATGCGGTGGGTATTTTGCAAATGCAGCGCAGTAATGACGCTCAGGCAATGGCGCAGCGCTTGCAGCGCACCAGCGATGAGGCTGAGCTGCTGAGAGGTCTGCTTGATATGCTGCAATTTTTGGAGCAAAAAACCAACGCCAGCTACACGCTCAAGGTAAAGAAACATCTGGAGCAAGCTTTGCCCCAGGTGCATTTGCAAATGCTGCACGAACGCCTTGCCCTGGCTGCCTTGATGTAAGGCACGAAGGCCGAGCTGGGTAATTAACGTGGTTTGTTGAGTAAATACAGCAACTGCGCCTTGGCCTCGGGCCATTCTCCGGCCAGCATGCTGTACAGCACCGTATTGCGTACTGTGCCGTCGCGCCGTAGAGCGTGGTGGCGGAGCACGCCGTCCTTGTGGGCACCCAAGCGTTCAATCGCGCGCTGACTGGCAAAGTTGTAGTTGTCAGTGCGCCAGCCAACTACGGCGGCACCCAGGGTCTCAAACGCATGGGTCATCAGTGCAAGTTTGCAGCTGGTGTTGACATGGCTACGCTGCACGCTTTGGGCATACCAGGTGTAGCCAATCTCTACGCGCTGTAAGGCCGGCGCGATGTCGTGGTAGCTGCTGGTGCCCAGCAGTTTGCCCGTAGCTTCGTCGATCACCGCAAAGGCCAAGCGGTTGCCTGCGGCGCGCATGTCCAAAGCTTGCTGGATGTAGGTGCGGGTGTTTTCAGGCTCGGGCACCGAGGTGACGCGAATCTTCCACAGCTCGCCGTCTTGCGCAGCTGAGCGCAAGCCATCTTCATGCTGCACACCCAAGGGGGTGAGCAACAGTCCGTTGATGTGTAGGTCAACTGGTTCTACAAACGCCATGGGTACCTCTTAGTTGCTGCTATTGTTGTTGCGGTTGCGCCAGATTCGAGCCATTTGCAGACCAGCGCCGCCGCCCAGGCCCACTAGCGCAATCGCAATGATGGAGCCTCTGCCATAGCCTTCTGCAAACAGTTGAAGGCCCAACAGGTGCGATAGACCCCAGCCCAGCAGGGCGCCAGCGACAAAGCCAACCGCGTCGGTCAGGCCTTCCACCAGCAGTCGTTTCAATGTGCTCACAGAGTGGCCTTAACGATTGCGCTGGTTCATGAAAACCAGCTTTTCAAACAAGCTCACATCCTGCTCGTTTTTCAACAATGCGCCCACCAGCGGCGGGATCGCAATCTTTTGGTCGGCAGTTTGCAACACTTCGGGTGGAATATCCTCGGCCACTAGCAGCTTCAGCCAGTCGATCAGCTCGCTAGTTGAAGGCTTTTTCTTCAAGCCGGGTAGGCTGCGGATCTCGAAAAAAACCTTCATCGCGGCCGACAACAGCTCTTGCTTGAGTGTGGGGAAGTGCACATCCACGATCTGCTTCATCACATCCGCATCCGGGAATTTGATGTAGTGAAAGAAGCAGCGGCGCAGAAAGGCGTCGGGCAGTTCCTTTTCGTTATTGGAGGTGATGAACACCAGGGGGCGGTGCTTGGCGCGGATCATCTCGCGCGTCTCGTAGCAGTAGAACTCCATGCGATCGAGCTCGCGCAACAAGTCGTTGGGGAATTCAATATCGGCCTTATCGATCTCGTCGATAAGGAGGGCCACAGGCTGGTCAGCGGTAAAAGCCTGCCACAGCACGCCTTTGATAATGTAGTTGTTGATGTTCTTGACGCGGGCCGTGTCCTCCACGTCGGCGAGCTGGCTGTCTCGCAGACGACTCACGGCATCGTACTCGTACAAACCCTGCTGGGCCTTGGTGGTTGACTTGATGTGCCACTGTAGGAGGGGCATGCCTAGCGCCTCTGACACTTCCTCCGCCAGCATGGTTTTCCCTGTGCCAGGTTCCCCCTTGACGAGAAGCGGTCTTTGAAGGGTAATCGCTGCATTGACCGCGAGCATGAGGTCATTGGTGGCAACGTAGTTCTGTGAGCCTTGGAATTTCATGAAAGTGAATGCAGAATCGAGGTGACAGGGGCTGGTACAGCGCTGACTATAAACTTTTATCTTTGCTGCAAAGCAGTGACATATCCACACGATTGTGCGCGCAAAATGAATAAAACATTCCCCACGATATTTGCCTTGGTTGTCGCATCAGTGACCGGCCTCGCATCTGCCCAGGAGGTGAAAGGCGATGCCAAAGCGGCAGAAAGCAAGATCGCCATGTGCATAGGCTGCCACGGTATCGTGGGCTATAAAGCCAGCTTTCCCGAGGTCTACCAGGTACCCAAGATCAGCGGTCAAAACGCCAAATACATCGAGGCCGCCTTGCATGCCTATAAAAAGGGTGACCGCCGCCACCCCACGATGCGAGCCATCGCAGATTCGCTGAGTGAACAAGATATTGCTGATTTGGCGGCGTACTACGAAGGGCACACTTCAGGTGAGGTGAAGATTGCTGACAAGCCCTCTAAGGTGCCCAGTACCCAGGTGGCTGAGTTGTTGAAAAAAGGCACTTGTGCTTCGTGCCACGGCGACAATTTTTCTAAAGCACTTGACCCGAGTTACCCTAAGCTAGCTGGGCAAAATGCGGATTACCTTTACGTGGCTCTCAAGTCATATACGGTGGAACACAATAATTACACAGGGCGCAGCCAGCCGGTGATGGGGGCCATGGCAAAGCAGTTCAACCATGCAGAGATGAAAGCGCTCTCCAACTACATTGGCGGCCTGGATGGTGGTTTGCAAATCGTTCCAGAGTCGCGCTTCCGTCAAAAATAGAAACGATTGATTCCTATGCAAAACGCCCGGCATTGCCGGGCGTTTTTTGTGGCGCTGATCAATCCTTGGTGGCTTGGCGCTGCACAGCGGCAACATAGGCATCGCCATCCGGCGGGCGACCCGAGCGCTGGCTTTCCCACAGCATGGTGCCCAAGCATTCCATGGCCACATGGTGGGCATCGTGCAACGATTGCAGACGTTTGGCCAGTAGTTCAACCGCCTGGCGTATGCCACGGGGCTGGTCAATGCTGCACTGCTCGCTGATCGACAAATGCATGGACAGGTGCAGGAATGGGTTGGATTTGTCAGGCGTCAAATCGTAGTTACGGGCGATGGCGGCATCCACATCCATCAGATCTTCACGGTATTCGGGGTGTTCATCAATCCACAGGCTGGCGAGAGTCTCGATGGCTTCCATCGGCTTGCCCGCTTGCGATTTGGCATAGGTGGCGCAGAAAAAGCGCCTTACATCGGCTTGAGAGGGGGTGAACATAGGGCAGCGAGATTAGCACGCAGGCTTTGGCGGCGTGCAGTTGGGGAAATGCTTGTCGCCCCTTCTGCAAACTAGATCAGATATGCGTCTGCGGGTCGTCTGGCTGGGGGGGGTAGGGGCTGCTAGGTGCTTGCTGCGCCTCCTGGGCAGCCGCCTGGCGCTCTTGGCGCTCGCGCATCATCTGCTCGACCAATTGTTCGCGGCCTTGTTTGGAGATGGCCAGCATGGTTGCACGGTCGTGGTGGTACTCGTACATTTTGTCGGAAAGTTCAATATTGTGCGCACGGAAGACTGTCACCACATACTGCGCATCATCTGGCGAAAAGCCCATTAACTCCAGTGTTTTCTCGGCCGTTTGCAGGCTGGCATCAAACAGTTCGCGGTCCACATGCTGCACGCCCATGTCACGCAGCGCATACCAGTGGGCAACATCCTTGGCGCGGGCGACGATTTTGAGGTGTGGAAAATGCTTTTGCGTGATCTTGACGATCTGGTTGATCTGCTCTTCATCATCTACAGCAATCACCATCACCTCGGCCTTTTCAGCGCCAGCAATGCGTAGCAAGTCTTGCCGGGTTGCGTCTCCGTAGAACACGCGGTAACCAAAATTTTTGGCCACCTCCAGCATCTCTACACTGTGATCCAAAATGACGGCTTTAATGCCTTGCGACAGCAGCACGCGGGTCACAATTTGGCCATAGCGGCCAAAACCAGCGATCAGCACCTGTGCTTCTTGCTGCTCGTTCAACTCGGTCGGTATGTCGCCCTTGTCGGCCAGTTCGGCAAAGCGTGGCATCAGCCAGCGATCCATGGCGGCGACGATCAACGGTGTCGCCACCATCGACACAGCCACAGCGCCGATTAATAGTGATGACTGCTGTGGCGTCAAAATGCGCTGGGCCTGGGCGGCGCTGAAGACGACGAAGGCAAACTCGCCGCCTTGCGCCAGTAGCAGGGTGAACAGCGGGCGCTCTTGCAACGGCATGCGCAGCACCGTGGCTAAGCCCCAAATCACTATTGATTTGATAGCTAGAAAGAGAGCGACGATCAACGCCATGGTCCAGGGCGACTGCATGATGACGCCAAAATCAATGCTCATGCCCACGGCGATAAAGAACAGCCCCAGCAGCAGGCCTTTGAAGGGTTCGATGTCGGTCTCTAGCTCGGCGCGGAACTCGCTGTCAGCTAGCAGCACGCCGGCCAAGAAGGCGCCCAACGCCATCGAAAGGCCGATTTGCAGCATCAAATAAGCGATGCCCACCACCAGCAGCAAGGCAGTGGCGGTCGATATTTCGCGTGAGTGGCTTTGCGCAATCCAGCGCAGAATAGGGCGCAGCAAATAGCGGCCCACCACGATGACGGCGGCGATGATGGCCAGTGTTTTCGCGATCTCCAGCAGCATATGGCCGTCGCTCTGAGCTGCTTGTTGGCCAACGGCCAGCAAGGGCACTAGCGCCAAGATCGGAATAGCGGCGACGTCCTGAAACAGCAAGATCGCAAAGCTGGTCTTGCCGCTGCTAGTGGACATGAGGTTACGCTCAGCAATGCTCTGCAGCGCAATGGCGGTGGACGACAGTGCCAGGCCCAGTGCCGCAATCAGCGCCAGATGCCAGTCCTGGCCGAGCAGTGTGGCGGCGCCCATCAAGGCGGCGGTGCATAGCAGCATTTGCGCGCTGCCCACGCCAAAAATGGGGCGGCGCATGCTCCACAGACGTGCGGGTTGCAGCTCTAGCCCGATGAGGAACAGCATCAGTACCACGCCAAACTCTGAGAAGTGCAGGATGTCTTGCACATTGCTCACTAGCTTGAGCCCGCTGGGGCCAATGATGATGCCTGCCACCAAGTAGCCAATGATGGTGCCCAAGCCGAGCGCGCGCGAGATGGGCACTGCAATCACGGCGGCTGACAGGTACAAAAAGGTGTAGGTGAGCCAGGTGGGTGCGTGGGCTTCCATGTGCGCAGTGTGTTGTTGGTTGGTGTAGGTGTGCGGTGCACAGGTTACGTTTTTTTCCAATGCGCTGGGGATTTATTGCAAATTTTTGCGCTTTGCACCCAACCAGCGGGCGCTAGCTGCTATCAAAAATATGTGACAGCTGCAGGCCTTTACGCCTTGGGCGCTGGCCTGTGGCGCAGGATAATGCGGGGTTGACCCGT
The DNA here is from genome assembly GCA_036646255.1 of Comamonas sp. Taxonomy (GTDB): domain Bacteria; phylum Pseudomonadota; class Gammaproteobacteria; order Burkholderiales; family Burkholderiaceae_C; genus Comamonas. The sequence goes on along the minus strand of JAVXMM010000016.1, from coordinate 20,470 downwards.
TGCGCTAGGGCTACAAGGTGGTGGCTTCTTCGTTTTCCGCGCACGAGGCAGTTTGATTTTTAAGGTTTCGTATGGATTTGCATACTTGGATGGCGTATTTGGCAGCCGCCTGCATCATTGCGGTATCCCCCGGCTCGGGCGCTGTGCTGTCGATGAGCCACGGCTTGTCGTTTGGTGTGCGCAAGACCAGTGCCACGATTTTTGGCCTGCAACTGGGCCTGCTTTTGGTGCTGCTGATTGCTGGCGCTGGCGTGGGCTCTCTCTTGATCGCGTCAGAGACTGCTTTTAACGTGGTCAAGATTGTGGGTGCCTGTTACTTGATCTACATCGGCTTTCAGCAGTGGCGATCGACTGGCAGCTTGGTTAGCGAGAGTGACCAGGCTCAGCCCGCAGGCAATTGGCAAAAGCGCACCTTGAGTGGCTTTTTGACCAATGCCACCAACCCTAAAGGCATCATTTTCATGGTGGCGGTGCTGCCGCAGTTTATGACACCCGATCGCCCGCTGTGGCTGCAGCTGCTGATCTTGGCGGTGACCACCTTGGCGGTGGATACGGTGGTGATGCACGGCTACGCTGCCAGTGCTAGCGTGCTGCGCCGCTTGCTGCGCGACAGCCGTGCCATGCGCATCCAGAACAAGGTGTTTGGTGGGCTGCTTATGCTGGTGGGACTGGGATTGTTCTTTGTGAAGCGCACACAGAACGCCGCGTAAAGCTAATTACTCATAAGTAAAAGCTGCTAGCGCCCTTCAAGAGGGCGTTAGCAGCTTTTTTTATTAGTTTTATTACAGCGCCTTGTTGTTGTCAGGCGTAGTAAAGCCGTTTTGGCGCCAAGCCTCAAACACCGTTACTGCTACGGCATTGGATAAATTGAGACTGCGCTGGCCCACCACCATGGGGAGGCGTACGCGTTGACTGAGCGGAAAGCTGTCGCGTAGCGCGGCGGGGAGTCCCCGGGTTTCGCAGCCAAAAATCAGCCAATCACCCGGTTTAAATTGGATATCAAAGGCCGGGCTGCTGCCATGCGTGGTCATCACGAACATGCGATCAGGTGCGGGCTGCATGGTGTCCAGAAAAGCCTGCCAGTTGGCGTGGCGCTGGGTGGCGGCGTACTCGTGGTAATCAAGCCCGGCGCGGCGCATGTAGCGGTCTTCCATCGAAAAGCCCAGCGGCTCTACCAAGTGCAGGCGGCTGCCGGTGTTGGCGCACAGGCGGATCACATTGCCGGTGTTTGGGGGGATTTCGGGCTCGACCAGGACGACGTTAAACATGGGGTGACGCTTTGAACAAGGGCGCCAGTGTAGCGGCGGCGCAAAGCTATTGCCTTGCGCTTCGGTTTTCAAGCGGGGGCAGGTGTTCTTGCAAAAACAATAGCATCTACCGACTGTACTCCGTGCGCTAACAGTAGATTTGCCACTGCACATAAGGTGGCGCCGGTGGTCATCACATCATCTACTAGCAAGATGCGGCGCCCGGCAAGTTGCTGGATATAACGCGGCTCCAGCGCAAAAACGTGGCGCAGGTTGCGCAGCCGGGCAGTGCGCCCCAGCTGGATCTGGGCCGGGGTGTCGAGCAGGCGCAGCAGCCAAGTCGCTTGCAGTGGGGCACTGGCCGCGCTGTGCCGTAGCAGCGCCTGGGCCAGCAGTGCTGCCTGGTTGTAGCCCCGCTCGCGCAGCCGGGCGGCGGATAGCGGCACCGGCAAGAGCAGATCGGCCTGCGCCAGTGTGGGTGCCACGCTGGGCGTATGTAGCAGCAGTTGCGCCATACGCCTTGCCCATGCCAGATGCTGGTGAAATTTGAGCTGTAGCACCACGGCATCCCAAGGCGGGCTATAGTCCACCGCAGCGTGGCAATGGCGCAACACAGGCGCATCGCGCAGGCAAGCCGGGCAGACATCGCTGGTGGCCGGTAGCTGCAAGGCGCAGCGCGGGCAACGGCGCAAATCCGGTTGCCAGCAGGCTTTGGCACAGGCGGCGCACAACCAGTGGCTTGGCCAGCTTTGGCAGACCAGGCACTGGTTAGGCAGCGCGTCTGCTGCGGTATGTATGGCTGCTAACCCTTGCTGGGTGAGCGCTGTAAGCGAAGTCATTGCTCACCTTTAAAGACACCAAGAACAGAGCCTGCGCGGCTACGCGCAGGTGCCCCCCATGGCTGAATTTACCGCTCCACCCACCATCGACCCAATTGCCGCCAAGCGCTGGCAACAACGTACGCCAGCGCACAGCCCCTGGCTGCATGAGGAGGTGGGCCGTCGCATGGAGGTGCGCCTGCAATGGATTATGCAAAAGCCTGAGGCCTGGTGCAGTTGGGAGCCGCTGTACGGTGGCTTGCTGGCGCACCAGCGCGTGGCCGAACGTTATCCACAGGCGCAGATCACCATCGTAGAAAACCAACCCGTACACGCCGCTGCGCTGCGTGAGCAGCTGGCCACTCCATGGTGGAGCATGAGCCGCTGGCGCCACCCTCAGCCGCATTGGGGGTTGCCTGCGACTGGCAGTGTGCAAATGTTGTGGGCCAATATGGCGCTGCACAGTCACCCAGCGCCCCAGCAGCTGCTGCAAAGCTGGCACAGCGCGCTGGCGGTAAGCGGTTTTGTCATGTTTTCGTGCCTGGGGCCCGATACCTTGCAAGAGCTGCGTGCGGTGTACGCCCAAGAGGGGTGGCCGGTGGCCAGCCATGAGTTCACCGACATGCATGACTGGGGCGATATGCTGGTGCAAGCTGGTTTTGCCGAGCCAGTGATGGATATGGAGCGCATCACGTTGTCGTACTCATCCGCCCAAAAGCTCCGTGCTGAGCTGCGTGAGCTGGGGCGCAACCTGCATCCGGCTCGTTTTGCCGGTTTGCGAGGACGTCAGTGGTTGGCGCAGCTCGATCTATCGCTTGCGCGACAGCTGGCCCGGGCTGATGAAGAGGGGCGTCTGGTTGTCACCTTTGAGATCATCTACGGTCACGCTTTCAAACCTACTCCACGCATCAAGATGGAGGGCGAGAGCCGTGTCAGCATGGAGCAAATGCAGCAAATGCTGCGCCAAGGTCGTCTAAAAAGTGAGTAATTGCTTTTGATATTTTGGTTGCCAGGCCTTCAGGTTTGACCGGCTAGTGGCTAAGTGCTTGCGAGGGCCCGATATCAAAGCTCACTAGACTTGAGCGGCAACTGCTGAGCCTGTCTAGTGGGTGGTGCTATCTGTTGTGAAACCCCTATGATCGCGGGATTGCATGGGTTGCAATATTGCGCAGTTCAAGCCATGCTGGCTTTGATGACAAAGTGGCATGAGTGCAACGGAGACGCACTACCTAAGTGCCCCACGCGGCCCCGCGTTTCCCCAACGCGTTGGCCTGTCGTTTATAACGATGAGAAGTTGAGAAGTAAGTGACAACTATGAAAAGTGTTTCTCAAAAACTGGCTTCTTTGCTGCTGATAGCGGGCGCAGGTCTGGCATCTGCGGTACATGCAGTAGAGAGCCTGCCGGGTGGCCCGGCGGTCAAGCAGTTGAATTTGCACCCACCGGTGACCAAGATTGCCGAAGAGCAGCACACCTTGCATTGGATGATGCTGTGGATTTGCACCATCATCTTTGTTGGTGTGTTTGCGGTGATGTTTTATTCCATCTGGAAGCACCGAAAATCCCAGGGCGCCAAGGCGGCTGATTTTCATGAATCGGTCGCGGTCGAGGTCACTTGGACGGTGCTGCCGTTTGTGATTGTGGTACTGATGGCTTTGCCTGCGACCAAGGTGCTGGTTGCCCAAAAAGACACCACTAATGCCGATTTGACCATCAAGGCAACGGGCTACCAGTGGAAATGGGGCTATGACTACTTGACGGGCGAGGGCGAGGGTCTCAGCTACGTCTCCATGCTGGACAGCAGCCAGCGCGCCATGTCCAACAGCGGCGATGTGTCCAAAGCGCCTAACGATTATCTGTTGCGTGTGGATAACCCGCTGGTGGTGCCGGTCGATAAAAAGGTGCGCATCATCACCACTGCCGGCGATGTGATCCACTCCTTTATGGTGCCTGCCTTTGGTATCAAGCAAGATGCCATCCCCGGCTTTGTGCGGGACACTTGGTTTCGAGCCGAGAAGACGGGCGACTTTTACGGCCAGTGCGCTGAGCTATGCGGCAAAGAGCACGCTTACATGCCTATCCATGTGAAGGTGTTGTCGGCCGAGGACTATTCCAAATGGGTGGGCGAGCAGAAGAAGCTGCTGGCTGCCAAGGCTGATGACCCGAACAAGGTGTGGGCGCTGGCAGACTTGGTCGCTCGTGGCGAGAAGGTCTACGCCGCTAACTGTGCGGCTTGCCACCAGGCTAACGGTAAGGGTGCGGGCCCTATCAAGGCGCTGGATGGCAGCCCGGTGGTGCTGGGCCCCACGGCTGACATGATGCATGCCGTGCTGGAAGGCAGAGCTAACGGCGCCATGCCCGCTTGGAAACAGTTGAGTGACACCGACTTGGCTGCTGTGGTGACCTTTGCCAAGAACCATTGGAGCAACAAGACAGGCGCTATGGTGCAGCCTGCAGAGTTTGTGGCGGCGCGTGGTGGCAAGTTCCCAGAAGGTGGCGGTGCTCCGGCGGCCCCGGCCCCGGCCCCGGCAGTAGCTTCTCCGCCCGTAGCAGCGGCAAAAACAGCCGAGGCATTCCAGGTGTTTTTTGCCAGTGGAAAAAGCGATCTGGATGACGAATCCAAAGCTACTGTCAAAAAAGCCGCTGCTGCTTTGGCCGGCCAGTCTGGCAAGGTGGTGCTGTCCGGCTTTGTGGATTCCACCGGCAGTGCCGACCAAAATGCCGAGCTGGCTAAGCTGCGCGCTCAAGCAGTTGCCAAGATGCTGGCCGACAACGGCGTGGCAGATGACCGCATCGAGATGCGCAAGCCAGAAACTATTACCGCTGCACAGGGCGCTGATAGCCAGGCGCGCCGCGTAGATATTATTGCTGCGCCATAAGCCAGCCTACCCAGATAGAGCTATCGGAGTCGAGAACTATGAGCGCCGTTCTTCCTAAAGACAACAGCCACACCGATCACGGCCACGGCCATGATGGGCATGACGACCACCACGGTGCGCCTACTGGCTGGCGCCGCTGGGTGTTCGCCACCAACCACAAGGACATTGGCACCCTGTATCTGCTGTTCTCGTTCACCATGCTGATGGTGGGCGGTATATTGGCCTTGCTGATCCGAGCTGAGTTGTTTGAGCCTGGCCTGCAATTGGTCAACCCAGAGCTGTTTAACCAGCTGACCACCATGCACGGTCTGATCATGGTGTTTGGCGCCATCATGCCGGCCTTTGTGGGCTTTGCTAACTGGATGATCCCGCTGCAGATCGGCGCATCTGACATGGCATTCGCCCGTATGAATAACTTCAGCTTCTGGCTGTTGATCCCTGCGGGCTTGATGTTGGTGACGTCGTTCTTCATGCCTGGTGGCGCGCCTGCCGCTGGCTGGACGCTGTATGCGCCGCTGACCCTGCAAATGGGCCCATCGATGGACACCAGCATTTTCGCGATGCACATCATGGGCGCTTCGTCCATCATGGGTGCGATCAATATCATCGTCACCATCCTCAATATGCGGGCCCCCGGCATGACGCTGATGAAGATGCCGATGTTTTGCTGGACGTGGCTTATTACCGCCTACCTGCTGATTGCCGTGATGCCAGTGCTGGCTGGTGCCATCACCATGACGCTGACGGACCGCCACTTTGGCACTAGCTTCTTTAACCCCGCAGGTGGTGGTGATCCGGTGATGTACCAGCACATATTCTGGTTCTTCGGCCACCCCGAGGTCTACATCATGATCTTGCCGGCCTTCGGTATCGTGAGCCAAATCGTGCCGGCCTTCAGTCGAAAAAAGCTGTTCGGTTATGCATCCATGGTGTATGCGGTGGCGGCGATTGCCATTCTGTCCTTCATCGTGTGGGCGCACCATATGTTCACCACGGGCATGCCGGTTACGGGTCAGTTGTTCTTCATGTATGCCACCATGCTGATCTCGGTGCCGACTGCCGTGAAGGTATTTAACTGGGTGGCCACCATGTGGCGCGGCTCGATGACCTTTGAGACGCCTATGCTGTTTGCCGTGGGCTTTATCTTTGTGTTCACCATGGGTGGGTTCACTGGTTTGATCCTGTCTATGGCGCCGATTGACATTCAGCTGCAAGATACCTACTACGTGGTGGCGCACTTCCACTACGTGCTGGTGGCAGGATCGCTGTTCTCGATGTTTGCCGGTTACTACTACTGGGCGCCCAAGTGGACGGGTGTTATGTATTCGGAGACACGTGGCAAGATCCACTTCTGGGGTTCGCTGATCTTCTTCAACATCACCTTCTTCCCCATGCACTTCTTGGGCCTGGCTGGTATGCCGCGTCGCTATGCCGACTATCCCATGCAGTTTGCCGACTTCAATATGGTCGCGTCTATCGGGGCGTTTGGCTTTGGTTTTATGCAGGTGTACTTCTTTGTTTTTGTGGTGTGGCCTGGCATGCGCCACCGTGGCGAGAAGGCCCCGCAAAAGCCTTGGGAAGGTGCCGAAGGTCTCGAGTGGGAAGTCCCATCGCCAGCACCTTTCCACACTTTTGAGAACCCGCCCAAGCTGGATGTGACGGCGACCAAGGTAATCGGCTGAAAGGGCGCATGCAGATGGTGACATCTACACAACGCAAAGCAAATGTTCGACTGGCGCTGATTTTGGCGTCGATAGCAGCAGTCTTCTTCATTGGGTTTCTGGTGAAGATGGCGATGCTGTAGGGCTAAGGAGTCAAGGGTGCGCAATCACGCAGAAAACGCCAAGATGGTGGGCAAGTTAGCGATCGTAGCCTTAGGCATGTTTGCCTTTGGCTACGCGCTGATCCCGCTGTATAAGCGCATTTGCGAGGCAACGGGTATCAACATCCTCTCTCTCACTGAGCGCCAGGTACCGGGCAATGGAACGGCCGGCAAAGATGTGAAGCTCAACACCCAGGTGGACACCAGCCGCACCATTACCGTAGAGTTTGATGCGAACGCGCGTGGCCCGTGGAGTTTTAGGCCTGCAGTGCAGCAACTTAAAGTCCACCCCGGTGAGTTGACCACGGTGATGTATGAGTTCCGAAATGAGCAAAACCACCGCATGGCGGCGCAGGCGATTCCTAGTTATGCGCCCAAGCAGGCTGCGGCGCACTTTAACAAGCTGGAGTGTTTTTGCTTTAACGAATACACGCTGGAGCCTGGTGAGAAAAAAGAGTGGCCGGTGGCCTTTGTCATTGACCCCAAGTTGTCCAAAGATGTGACGACGATTACCTTGTCCTATACTTTTTTTGAAGTGGGTGGGCGGATACCGAGCGCGCCGAGTTCTACACCAACTGCTGCGTTGGCGCCTGCTGTGCAAGCGCTGGCGGGAAGTCAGGGTTCGTAATGGCGGCACCCGACCCTAAACCCGGTGCTCCCGGCGCAAATACGGGGCGCAAGAGCAGTGTGTGGCGCACGGTGAAGGCCGTAAGCTGGTCCTTGCTTGGCGTGCGCAAGGATTCGGAATGGCAGGAAGATGGCGCACAGGTGACGCCGCTGCAAATTATTGCGGTAGGTTTGGTGGCCTTGGTTTTGTTTGTACTGGTTCTGATGGGGCTGGTGCATTGGTTGGTTTGATTAAAGAGTTTCAGTAGCAATAAAACGAAATATCAGGAGCTGAGATGAGTGCGACACCCCATGGCACTACGCCGTACTACTTTGTTCCCGCTGAGTCGCGTCACCCGGTGATGGCATCCATCGGTTTGGGCCTCGTCATTGTGGGCGCCGGCAATTGGGTCAACGGCCATGAATGGGCGAAGTACGTCCTGTTCGCTGGCCTAGCCTGGTGGCTGTTCGTGCTCTACCAATGGTTCGGCGATGCTATCCGCGAGAGCGAAGCAGGGCTTTATAGCCACCGTATCGACTTGTCCTACCGCTGGAGCATGAGCTGGTTCATCTTCTCCGAGGTCATGTTCTTCGGTGCCTTCTTTACTGCCTTGTGGTGGGCGCGAGCGCATTCGGTGCCCGCGTTGGGTAGTTTGGATAACGCTTTGCTGTGGCCAGATTTCAAAGCCGTGTGGCCCAGTGTCGTGGCGGGCGCTACGGCGTCACCCGGCGGCATTGTGGATCCTTTCCAGACAGTCGGCCCCTTCTGGCTGCCCACCATTAACACGGCACTGTTACTGACATCTGGCGTCACGCTGACTATTGCCCACCATGCACTGCGCGACAATTTGCGGGCCAAGTGCATCAAGTTCATGTGGATGACGGTGGTGCTGGGTGTTGTCTTCCTGTTGGTGCAGGGCTATGAGTACTTCCACCTCTACACCGAACTGAATCTGAAGCTCAACTCAGGCGTCTATGGTTCCACCTTTTACATGCTGACGGGTTTTCACGGCTTGCACGTTTTCATTGGCATGTTGATGCTGCTGGTCATCACCCTGCGTTTGCAAAAAGGCCACTTCACGGCAGACAAGCATTTCGGCTTTGAAGGCGCCGCTTGGTACTGGCACTTTGTGGATGTTGTGTGGTTGGGCCTCTATATCCTGGTCTATTGGATGTAAGAGCCGTCTCTTCACAAAATCAAAGCGCCGTAAGGCGCTTTTTGTTTACTGGGCGGTTTGGCTTTTAGTTGGGCAACTTACTTGCCCAGTGGTATCCCATGGGGTTGGATGTAGCCCAAGCTCCATGCCAGCAAAATGCATACAAATACCAGTACCGATACGCCAATGCGCACCGTAAGTGCCCAAGCCATGCGCTTGCTGTTTTTGGCGCTGTCGCCTGCATCTTTGCGATCGCCGCGCAGCATAAAGAAAAGGGCAAACGCAAGGCTGGCAATAATCAGCACAAAGGCGAGGGCGATCATGATTTTCACGGTGCAGCTCCTGATGCTTTTAATTTGATAGCTGTTAGTGACCGCTAATTGGGCGCTAGGGGTTGTTTTTAATACTATTGTGCAGCAAGGCGCTGCAAAAAACCATCCGCTATCACCCGCGCTACTGGTATGCGGGCGGTGCCACGGTATAACCCACGTATGGCTGATTCCTCCGTCGACACCGCTGATGCAGATTTGCGAAAAACACGCGTTCGCTTTGCCATCATCACTGCAGCAGCCATTGTGGCTATGGTAGTGACTGCATCGCTGGGCTGCTGGCAGCTGCGCCGCGCGGCGGACAAAGAAGCCTATCAAGCCCAGCTAGATGCCCGAGCTGCCATGCCCGCGCTAGAGGGTCACAGCCTGTTAGCACCTATGGATGCCAACACACTAGCTGCCTTGGTGCACCGTCAAGTGGCGTTGCAAGGCGAATGGTTAGCTGATGAAACCGTTTATTTGGACAACCGCCAGATGCAGGGCCGCCCCGGATTTTATGTGGTGACGCCGCTGCGCTTGACGGGTGCGGCCCAGCCAGGCCAGCCGCAAACCGTGCTGGTGCAGCGCGGTTGGGTGGCGCGCAATTTTGCGGATCGCAATGCCGTCCAGGCAGTGACAAGTGCCGTGGGCGCGGTACAGGTAAATGGCCGGATTGCGGGCCAGCCAGCACGCTTGCTGGAACTGCAGACGCCCGCCGCGGGTCAAGGGGCTTCCCGAATCCGGCAAAATCTAGATACATACAGCTTTGCGAAAGAGCTAGGTCAGCCGCTGTCAGCGTTGACTGTGGTGCAAACCGATGCGGCCAGCGATGGCCTCGCGCGCGACTGGCCAGTGGTAGGCAGCGGCGTGGAAAAGCATTATGGTTATGCGTTTCAATGGTTTGGCCTGTGTAGCCTGATTGCAATTCTTTATGCCTGGTTCCAAATTGTCCGACGTGTCTTTCGACGCCGCAGCCACCCAAGCTCCCCCTAAAGCGGATGAGGACCTGCTGGGTCTGACCGTACACGAGCTGCCGCTCACGCAGCAGGCTAGCAATGCGATGGATGCCGCAGAGCGTTCGCGCAGCGGCCGCATCAAAATGTTTTTAGTGCTGCTGGTGTGTGCGGCGCCTGTCATCGCGTCTTACTTTACCTATTACGTGATTCGCCCTGATGGTCGGCGCAATTTCGGCGAGCTGGTGACCCAGCAGCCAACCATTCCCGCTGTGCAAGCGCAGACCTTGGATGGACAGCCGTTTGATCTGCAAAGTCTCAAAGGCCAGTGGTTACTGGTAAGTACATCTGGCGCCGATTGCGACAAGACTTGTCAGAACAACCTCTACTTACAGCGCCAAATACGTGAGAGCATGGGGCGCGAAAAAGAGCGTCTGGACTGGATCTGGTTGATTACCGACGACGCCCAGCCGCCCGCTGAGATGCGCGATGCACTGTCGCAAGCCACCGTGCTGCGCGTGTCGCAAGCCGCCGTGGCGAAGTGGCTGGCGCCTACAACGGGCCAGCAATTGGCTGATCATTTGTATGTGGTGGACCCATTGGGCCACTGGATGATGCGCTTCCCCCCTCAGCTGGCCCGCGGCGAAGCAGCCAAGGCGCGCAAAGATATTGAACGTTTATTGCGAGCCTCGGCAGGCTGGGACAAGGAAGGGCGCTAGGTTTTTGTGAGCATGACATCTCAGGATCTGTATGATTTTGCGCCGCTGGCGCGCGTATTACTGACCGGCGCCATTATTGCGCTAGGCCCCATTGTCTGGATTTGGTGGCGCCACCGCGGCGCCACACCGCTCAAGCGCCTGCAGGTGCTGGCGGTTCTGACCTTGTTCCTCACCTTTGATTTGGTCATGTTTGGCGCTTTTACCCGCCTGACCGATTCAGGCCTGGGTTGCCCCGATTGGCCTGGCTGTTACGGCAGTGCTAGCCCGATTGGCGCGCATGCAGACATATCGGCCGCACAAGAGGCCATGCCCACTGGCCCTGTCACCCACGGCAAAGCTTGGGTAGAGATGATTCATCGCTACTTGGCCACGGCTGTAGGCGGCCTCATCATCGTGCTGACAGCCAGCGCCTGGCTGCGCCGCATTCGCCGTGAGCCCGAGCCGATTAGTCCATGGTGGCCGACGGCTACCTTGGTGTGGGTGTTGATCCAAGGCGCATTTGGCGCGCTGACGGTGACGATGAAACTCTTCCCCGCCATCGTCACCTTGCACCTGCTGGGCGGCACCGTGCTGCTGATGTTATTAACCGTGCAGGCAACGCGTCAGACGCAATTTGCCGATAATCTAGGGTTGACCCCAGTGCCACGGGTGCTGCGTATGCTGATCGCGGTGGTTGCCGCCTTGGTGTTTGTGCAGGTGATCTTGGGCGGCTGGGTAAGCACCAACTACGCAGTGCTTGCGTGTACCACCTTCCCGCAGTGCAATGGGGCTTGGTGGCCGGCGATGAACTTCGATGGCTTCCAGGTCTGGCGCCCGCTGGGCTTTTTGGCCGATGGTGCGCACATCAGCTATGAGGCCTTGGTGGCGATCCACTACGTGCATCGGCTGTTTGCCTATTTGGTGATTGCTGGCTTGTTGTGGCTGGGCTGGCGCTTGCGCACTGTGCTCGGTTTGGCGCAGCAGCACCGCTGGGTAATTGGCCTGACCGTGCTGCAATTTGCTACCGGCTTGTCGAATGTGGTGTTGGATTGGCCAATTGTGGCCGCTGTATTGCACACCGGTGGCGCAGCCGCCATCATGGTGGTGCTGACCTGGACGTGGTGTTGCAGCCGCGATGCCCACCGCAGTGATGCTGTGGTTTGAAATTGCTCTATGGACCAAAGACTGAGTGCCCCCATGACCGAACTTGCCACCGCCCCGATGCCGAACCGCTTTGCGCAGTTCTATGCATTGACCAAGCCGCGCGTGGTGCAGCTGATTGTGTTTTGCGCACTGATCGGTATGGTGCTGGCCGTGCCTGGCCTGCCGTCCGCATCCGAGTTGCTGCTGATGGTGATTGCCTGTGCCGGTATCTGGCTGGTAGCGGGTGCCGCTGCGGCGTTTAACTGCTTGGTTGAGCAAAGCATTGATGCGCGCATGAAGCGCACTGCCTGGCGCCCCACGGCGCGGGGCGAGCTGTCAAATATCCAAACGCTGTCATTCTCAGGCGCGCTGTGTGTGCTGGGTTCGAGCATTTTGTATATCTGGGTCAATCCGCTGACTATGTGGCTCACCTTTGCCACCTTTGTTGGCTACGCCATTATCTACACCGTGATTTTGAAGCCGCTGACACCGCAGAATATTGTGATCGGTGGCGCATCAGGTGCCATGCCGCCCGTGTTGGGCTGGGCCGCGATGACGGGCGATGTCGCGCCTCAATCGTTATTACTCTTTCTCATCATCTTTTTGTGGACGCCCCCGCACTTTTGGGCGCTGGCGCTGTACCGGGTTGAGGACTACCGCAAGTCTGGCCTGCCCATGCTGCCTGTGACGCACGGGAACTACTACACCCGTGTGCAGGTCTTGCTCTACACCGTGGTCTTGTTTGCAGCCAGTTTGTTGCCCTTCATCATCCAGATGAGTGGTTGGATTTATCTGTTAGCAGCGGTGGTGCTGGGCGCAGGTTTTTTTGGCTACGCCTTTGCGCTGTGGCGCAAATACTCGGATGAGTTGGCGCGCAAGACTTTCCGCTTTTCACTGATCTACCTGAGCGTGCTGTTTGCTGCGTTGCTAGTGGATCACTACGTGGTTGGGTAATAGATATGTATAAGCGAAATGCTCTTCGATTAATAGCTGGTAGTGCCATCCTGGTGGGCGTTAGCGGCGTGTTGACTGCATGCAAACCTGGCGCAAGCAAGGCCAGCTTCAACGCAATTGATCTGACTGGCAGCAAAGAGTATGTGCAAGATTTTGCAATGCCAGACCAAAACGGCCAGCCCCGCACAATGGCAGATTTCAAGGGCAAGGCCACCTTGCTGTTTTTTGGTTTTACCCAATGCCCTGATGTTTGCCCCACCACTTTGAGTGACTTGGCTGCCGTCAAGCAAAAGCTGGGCACCAAGGGGGACAAACTGCAGGTCATCTTTGTATCGGTAGACCCGGCACGCGATACGCCCGAGATCTTGAAAGCCTATATGGCCAACTTTGACCCGAGTTTCATCGCGCTGCGGGGCAGCGAAGAAGAGCTGGCCAAGATGGCGAAAGACTTCAAAATCTACTACAAAAAAGTGGATGGTGCTGCGCCCGGCAGCTACACGATGGACCACACCGCAGGCGACTACATCTTTGACCCACAAGGGCGTCTGCGTCTCTACAGCCGCTATGGCACGCCGGTCGATACGCTGACCAAGGATATTGAACAGTTGATTGACGGTGCCTGAAGCCTGGGTTCTGCATTACTGTAGATGCTTCGGGCCGGCTAGGGCACATGCGTACGGGTGGCGGTTTGCTGTGCAGCCCTTAGTTGAGGCTATTAAGCAGTTTCAGCCGAAAAGCGGGCCCGCATCACATTGCCCAGATGCGGGGTGGGGCGCTAGATAGTCCCCACAGTTCCTTGCGCCAGTGGGCCCACACTTGTCGCCACAGCGCCATCGCTGGCTCTACCACAGGTGCTATGGCGCGCAAAATCACCATGTTTTCATTGGGCGCCGTCACACCGCTGATCACATCTGTACCCACCGATTGCAGCAGTGCATGCGTGCTTTCCAGCAAAGCCTCACGCTGCCGGCGCGAGATTGGAGTGCCGCTGGCAAAGATCAGGCTGGCCATGCAGCGCTGGCCCGCCAAACCCAGATCGCCGTAGAGCAGCAACTTATCTTCTGCCCGAATCATCCCTCGCTCTAGAAAGCGGGCAGGCCATTCCATGTGCTGCTCAAAAATACCTGCCTCAAACGGTTGCGCTGCCAGCGGCAAACCCAGCGCTGTCACGTCCCAGGTCAGCAGCTGCGCACCTTCGGCCAAGTCAAACTCCAGGTGATTCATGGCATCGCAGGCATTGTAGGCAATGGCTTCTAGTGGCAGCCATTCCAGTCTTGCACCAGCGTCCAAGCGCAAGCGTGTGCGTTGCAGCGCCTGGCTGCCGTTACTTTTATAAAAGCGCGTAGCACCGGGCGTAGTAACCAAGGCATGTGCGCCCTCTTGAACCTGCACCGAAATGTCCAGCACATCGCCGCCCACCAGCCCGCCAGGCGGGTGCACTAGCACGTTGTGGCAGATACCCGGGCCTTCGGGATACAGGCTTTTGAGTATGCGCAGAGGGCCATCGTGATTGAAACGCACCGAAGTTTTGCGCTCCTGCAATGCGTATTGCAGTGCAAGCTTGGCGTGCCAGGCCATCAGATTGCCACCAGCGAGCGCACGTTTTTCTCTTGCATCTCGCTGCCCGGGCCAGATGCAATCACCTCGCCGCGTTCCATAACCACGTAGTGGTCGGCCAGCTCCTCGGCAAAGTCATAGTACTGCTCGCACAGCAGGATAGCCATGTCGCCGCGATTGGCCAGCATGCGGATGACGCGGCCTATGTCTTTGATGATGCTGGGCTGAATGCCTTCGGTGGGTTCGTCCAGAATCAAAATTTGTGGCTTGGGCGCTAGCGCACGGGCAATGGCCAGTTGTTGCTGTTGTCCACCGGATAAATCACCACCGCGGCGGTGCAGCATTTGCTTGAGCACGGGGAACAGCTCATACAGCTCCGCCGGAATAGGCGTGCGCGCCGGGCGATATGACAGGCCCATGCGCAGATTGTCTTCCACCGATAGGCGCGGGAAGATTTCACGGCCCTGCGGCACATAGCCAATACCGCTGCGGGCGCGCTCATAGGGCGCATTTTGGACGATGTCTTTGCCTTGCCACTGAATGCAGCCGCTTTTGATGGGAACCAGCCCCATCAGGCTTTTGAGCAAGGTGGTCTTGCCCACACCATTGCGCCCCAGCAGCACGGTGATTTTTCCCAGCTCGGCAGTGATGCTGACGTTGCGCAGAATGTGCGAGCCGCCGTAGTATTGATGCAGGTTCTTGACTTCAAGCATTTTTGGCCTCTAGCGCCTACCTAGCAGGCGCAAACAGCTATCAAAATAAGTAATCAACGGCCTAAATACACTTCGATGACGCGCTCGTTAGCCTGCACTTGGGCGAGTGTTCCTTCGGCTAGAACTGAGCCATCGCACAGCACCGTCACCTTCTCGCTGATGGTGTCGATAAAGCTCATGTCGTGCTCCACCACCATCAGCGAATGCTTGCCTTTGAGGCTGAGAAACAGCTCTGCCGTGCGCACAGTTTCTTCATCGGTCATGCCGGCTACGGGCTCGTCCAGCAGCAGCAGTTTGGGCTCTTGAACCAGCAGCATGCCGATCTCCAGCCATTGTTTTTGGCCATGACTGAGCAGGCCGGCCTGACGTGTCATGCCGCTTACAAGGTGGATGGTGTGCAGTACCTCAGCGATGCGGTCTTTTTGCACACCACTGAGCTTGAACAGCATAGAGGCGGCAATGCCTTTGTGCGTTTTCAGCGCTAGCTCCAGGTTCTCAAATACGCTGAGTTCTTCAAACACCGTGGGCTTCTGGAACTTGCGGCCTATGCCCATGGCGGCGATTTCTGGTTCTTTGTAGCGCAGCAAGTCAATCGTTGAGCCGAAGAACACGGTGCCCGTATCCGGCCGCGTCTTGCCAGTGATGATGTCCATCATTGTGGTTTTGCCTGCGCCGTTGGGGCCAATGATGCAGCGAAGCTCTCCGGGTGCAATGTCGAGGTTCAGGCCATTGATGGCTTTAAAGCCGTCAAAACTTTTGTGTACGTCTTCGATGTAGAGAATACGGCCATGGGTAACGTCCACCTCACCCTCAACCACCGGGCGCGCCATGCTGGCGCTGCGCCCGCCAGATTCGGTGTTTAACACCACCACCCGCTGTTGGTGAGAGGCCAGGCGCTGCGCACCTTCTTGCATCAGATCGGGTGTCACGCGTGGGATCCTTTCAGGGCCGGTGTCTTATCGTCTGCAGCGGTTTCATCGTTGGCGGTAGAGGTGCGCTGGGCCTTGCGCTTGGACAGCCATTGCCTGATTTGCGCGGGCAGCCGAATCAAGCCTCCGGGCATGAGCAGTGTCACCACGATAAAGAGCGCGCCCAGCACATACAGCCAATACTCTGGTGCAGCCACGGTGAGCCAACTTTTTCCGCCGCTGACGGCGAACGCGCCGATGATGGGACCCACCAGGCTGGCACGGCCACCCACGGCCGTCCACACCGCCATTTCAATCGAGTTACCTACACTCATCTCGCTGGGGTTGATGATGCCCACCTGCGGCACATACAGCGCACCAGCCAGTCCGCACATCATGGCGGAGATGACCCAGATGGAGAGTTTGTACGGCAGCGGGTTGTAGCCGCAAAACATGGTGCGCGATTCTGCATCGCGCACGGCCTGCAGCACGCGGCCGTACTTGCTGCGAATCAGCCAGCGTGAGAATAGAAAACAGCTCAGCAGCGCCAGCCCCGACAGCGCAAACAACAGCACATGCATGCCCTGCGTGTTTATGGAGTAGCCCAGCAGCGTTTTAAAGCCCGTAAAGCCGTTGTTGCCGCCAAAGCCAGTTTCATTGCGAAAGAACAGCAGCATGGCGGCATAAGTCAGCGCCTGCGTGATGATGGAAAAGTACACGCCCTTGATGCGCGAGCGAAAGGCGAAGTAGCCAAATACGCCGCCAATCAAGCCAGGCACTAAGAAGACCATCAGCACAGTAGCCACAAAGCTGCCTGAAAGTGCCCACGCCCACGGAAGCTCCTTCCAATCCAGAAAGCCCATAAACGCGGGCAGTGCATCGGGGCCTGCGGCTTCGCGCATCAGGTACATGCCCATCACATAACCTCCCAGCGCAAAGAACAGGCCGTGGCCCAAACTGAGAATGCCCGTGTAGCCCCAGATCAGGTCAATCGCCAGCGCGCAAATGGCATAGCACATGGACTTGCCAAGCAGGCCAATCACATAGTCAGACAAGTGCAGCGCGCTGCTCTCTTGAAGCAATAAATTGAGTGCGGGTGCAACAGCGCAGATGATGATCAGTACGAGCAGAAACACCGTCCAGCCTTTGCGGCTGAGCAAGGGCTCTGGCATGGGCAACTGCAAATGGTTTTGGGTAGTCATGACTCAAGCTTCCGCACTGCGGCCCTTCAGCGCAAAAATGCCCTGTGGTCGCTTTTGAATAAAGATCACGATGAAAAGCAGCACGGCAATCTTGGCCAGCACTGCTCCCGTCCAGCCTTCCAGCAGCTTGCTGAGTACTCCCAAACCTAGCGCGGCATAGACGGTGCCTGCCAACTGCCCCACGCCGCCCAGCACCACGACAAGGAAGGAGTCAACGATGTAGTTCTGCCCCAGGTCTGGCCCCACGTTGCCGATTTGACTCAGCGCGCAACCGGCCAAGCCTGCAATGCCTGAACCCAGCGCGAAAGCATAGGTATCGGTGCGGGCCGTATTCACTCCTACACAAGACGCCATAGCGCGGTTTTGCGTCACGCCGCGTACAAATAGGCCCAGGCGCGTTTTGGCGATCATGAAGGCCACGGCACCCAGCACGGCAAAGGCAAAAGCGATGATGGCAATGCGGTTGTAGGGTAGTGTGAGGTTGGGCAGCAGCGCAATGCCGCCGCTCATCCAAACGGGGTTTTCCACACCCACGTTCTGTGCACCAAAAATGCTGCGCACGGTTTGCTGAAGCACCAGGCTGATGCCGAAAGTGGCCAACAGAGTCTCCAGCGGGCGGCCATATAAAAACCGAATTACGCTGCGCTCCAGAAGGGCACCGACCAGCGCCGCTGTCAAAAAGGCCACAGGAATCGCTACGATCAGATACCAGTCAAATCCCGCCTCGGGCACAAAACGCTGAAAGCCAAGTTGGACCATATATGTGGCGTAGGCCCCGATCATGATCAGCTCGCCATGCGCCATATTGATAACGCCCATCAGCCCGTAAGTGATAGCCAGCCCCAACGCTGCCAGCAGCAGCACGGAGCCAAGGCTGAGGCCGCTGAAGATGGCACCCAGCCGCTCGCCCCAGGCTAGTGCATCAGCGATGGATGCTAGTGCGATCTTGATGGATTTTTTGACAGCGGGGTCCACCTCGTTCATTAATTGCTGGTTCAGCAGCAGCTGAGTTTCAGGTGTTTTTTGCTGCACCAGTTGCTCCACCGCCTGCAGGCGCTGCTGGGTGTCCTCGCTACTCAGCAAACTGGCGGCCAGTGCGCGCTGCAGCAAGGTTTTTACTTGCGCATTGCCTTCTGCTGCCAACGCTCTCTGGATGATGGGAAGGCGCTGTGTATCGGGCTCCGTGGCTAGCTTCTGCGCCGCATCACGACGTGCTTTGACATCGCTGCTGCCTAGCGCCAGTGTTGCTTGCGCGGTGTCGATTACTGAGCGCATGTAGTTGTTGTTGACGACCTCTTCGGCACCCGCAGGCAGCTTGGTTGCCTTGCCCGTTACCGGGTCGGTGGCCGCATCGCCGTTGACCACAAACGCCTTGCCCTGCGCCACTTGTACTTCATCATTTGCCAGCGCATTGAGATAGGCTGCAAGCTTGTCACCCTCGCTTTGTACGTCGGGGGCCAGCACGGCTTGGTTGATGGCCTCTGCGCGCTGCTCGGCATCTTCTGACGCAGCCATGGAAAAAGCCTGCTCTGCCGTTAGTGCATGGCTGGAAAAGCTCAGCAATGCGCCGAGGCTGGCAGCTAGTGCCCACGTCCATGGCCTGTGCGTGAATTTCATATCAAATCCGTTTTTCGCGCTTGCGTAGCAAACGCCAGCAGCTATCTTTTTGATGACATATCAGAAGACTGGTATGCCTCAAGTGCTGCCCTCTGCGTCAAGACGAGAAGGCAGCGAGCCTCAGACTGCCTTGCTCACTGCACGGGCTCATCTTTCTTCTTGTCATTGCCTTCGATGAAGGGGCTCCAGGGCTGCGCCCTAATAGGGCCCTTGGTCTTCCAAACTACGCTGAACTGGCCGTCTGCCTTGATCTCTCCCACCATTACTGGCTTGTGCAGGTGGTGGTTTTTTTCATCCATCTTCACGGTGAAACCATCCGGTGCGGCGAACGTCTGGCCAGCCATGGCAGCAATTACTTTGTCGGTGTCGGTGCTCTTGGCTTTTTCCACAGCTTGCTTCCACATGTGGATACCAATCCAGGTAGCCTCCATCGGGTCGTTGGTCAGTGGCTTGTCTTTGTGGCCTGCAATATTCTTGGCTTTAGCGTAATCGCTCCATTGCTTGATGAACGCCGTGTTGGTAGGGTTCTTTACGCTCATGAAATAGTTCCATGCGGCAAGGTGGCCGACCAGCGGCTTGGCGTCCACACCGCGCAGCTCCTCTTCGCCCACGCTAAAGGCGACGACGGGCACATCCTTGGCCTTGAGGCCCGCGTTGCCTAGCTCTTTGTAGAAGGGCACGTTGGAGTCCCCATTGATGGTGGAGACCACGGCCGTCTTGCCGCCGGCAGAGAATTTCTTGATGTCTGCAACGATAGTCTGATAGTCGCTGTGGCCAAACGGCGTATAGGTTTCCATGATGTCGGAATCCTTCACTCCCTTGCTTTTCAAGAAGGCGCGCAAGATTTTGTTGGTGGTGCGGGGATACACATAGTCCGTGCCCAGCAACACAAAACGCTTGGCGGAACCGCCTTCCTTGCTAATCAGGTATTCCACTGCTGGAATCGCTTGCTGGTTGGGCGCAGCGCCGGTGTAGAAGACATTTTTGGACAGCTCTTCGCCCTCGTACTGAACGGGGTAGAACAGCAGACCATTGTTCTGCTCAAACACGGGCAGCATCGATTTGCGCGACACGCTGGTCCAGCCACCAAACACCACGGCGACCTTGTCTTGCGTGAGTAGTTGCTTGGCCTTCTCAGCAAACATTGGCCAGTTGGATGCCGGGTCAACCACCACGGGCTCAAGCTTCTTACCGAGCACACCGCCCTTGGCATTGATGTCTTCAATCGCCATCAGCACCGTGTCTTTGAGCACAGTTTCAGAGATGGCCATGGTGCCAGAGAGACTGTGCAGCACTCCGATCTTGATGGTGTCTGCAGCCTGGGCGCTGACACCCCACAGGCTGAGGCTGGAAACCGCGGCTGCGGCCGCCAGTGTCTTGATCGTGGTGCGACGCTTGAACATGAACAACTCCCTTGAAGGTGTGGTGCGCTGGCCGAGAAATTCCCGGCAGTTGCTGAATACTTAGCAAGCGCTGTGCCATGTATGTGCAAACACTGTGCGCACTGTGCATGCGAGGTGCATTTCATACCGCTGCCATCAGCAACGCCCGCGTTCAAGCACCAATACGGTGAAATACATGCACCACAACTGCATCAGCACCTGTGCGGTGCGGCGGACTGAAGCGTGAGCACCACCCTGTGTGATGTGCTGCAAAGCGCAGTCAATTTTTTGTCGCAGCGCTGCACGGTTTTGTGTTCGCCTTGTGCTGCGTAAGCAAAGGCAAGTCTCATCCACCGTGATCACCATCAACCCGATGGGCTGCGGAATTTAGTGAGTGCATTGCGTACCAATCGGCTATGCGCGCTTGCATTGTGCAAGCTGCGGGTATGAGTGATTCTGTTGAGCCAACGCATCAATGTGCCCACGCACCACATTCGCCCTGCACAAC
>JAVXMM010000015.1:0-61041 GCA_036646255.1 Comamonas sp. | reverse complement strand
AACAACTTCTACCGTGCGGCCCTGACGCACGAGTTGGTTAATGGTTGGCATTAATTAAACGTCCCTAAACGTGAAATTGCTTCGTGAAAAGCGAAAACGTGATTCCCTTCGGAAATTCCGAAAAGCCCTCTACTGTATCACCTATCACAAAAACGGGCAAATATTTACTGGTTTTCCCGCAAAGCATCTAAAGCAACAGAGAAGTTTTAAAGCCCTAACGCCCGACAATGTTTGATATGTCGCTATCTTTTTTGAAGGCTCTCAAACACAAAAGCGTGCCTAAGCACGCTTTTTATGGATTGGCCAGACCTCTTTCCAGTCTGAAAAGACAAACCCAGCCCATCGCAGGTGAGCGGTTGAGCCCCCCAAGCACAGCCGCAAGCAGCAGCAGGTGCACGACAAAACGTTGTGCAGCGTATTGAGGCTGCATTGGCAGCCCCAAGCCTCTTACTTAATCCAGAGGCGGATGGCATCCCACGCCCGGCCGAAGATACCGGCTTCGCCGACATCCTCAAGAGCCACCAAGGGCACTTCGCCCACTTGCTGGCCGCCCGCCATCACCTTCAGGACGCCTAGCTTTTGGCCCTTGGTGAAGGGAGCAATCAGCGGCTCTTGGCTGACAACCTGGGTCTCCACCTTTCCACCCGTACCCGATGGTACGTTGATGACGATAGGCGTAACGCTACCAATTTTGACAGTGTCTTGCGCGCCCTTCCAGGCCTTGGGGGTTGCTACGGCCTGGCCTCCGTCAAAAAGCTTGACGGTGTCGAATGCGGTGTAGCCCCAGTTCAGCAGCTTCTGGCTTTCGTTGGCACGGTCTTTGTCGCTGGCGGTCCCCAGCACAATGGAGATCAGGCGGCGCTCGCCGGCATTGGGCACTTGGCGCTTGGCGGTAGCCACCAAGCAGTAGCCTGCAGCATTGGTGTGGCCGGTTTTCAGGCCATCCACCGTGGGGTCGCGGAACAACAAAGTATTACGATTTGTACCGTTGGACTTGGGCGTACCGGGATAGAACCACTGCTTGGTGGAGTAGTAATGCATGTACTCCGGGAAGTCCTTCATCAAGCGGACAGCGAGAATGTTCAGATCTTTAGCGGTAGTGGTGTGGCCTGGCTCGGTCAGTCCTTCGGGGTTTTTGTAGGCGGTGTTGACCATGCCAAACGCCTTGGCCTGCTCGTTCATCAAGCGCACAAAATTCTCAGCGCTGCCGCCCACGCCTTCCGCCAGGGCCATGGTGGCGTCGTTGCCGGACTGCACGATCATGCCGTGCAGCAGATCGTCCACCTTCACCTGCATCTTAGGGTCGATGAACATGCGCGAGCCAGGCATCTTCCAGGCGCGCTCGCTCACCGGCAAGGTTTGCTCCAAGCTCACCTTTTTGGCGCGGAGGGCGTCAAACACCACATAGGCAGACATCAGCTTGGTGAGCGACGCCTGCTCAACCGGCGCATCCACATCCTTGGCAGCCAGCAGCTGGCCGGTAGTCACGTCAAACAACAGGTAGTTGCGGGCGGCGATCTCAGGGGGCACCGGCGCAGACAGCTGAGCAAAGGCCAAGCTGGGTGCCAGCAGGGCTGCGGCTGCCCAGTTACGCAGGGTGGGCATCAGGGTAGATTTCATGTCGTCCAACTTATTACAACAAAACTGCCTGCTATCGCCCGCCCAGCGGGCTACAGACACTCAAAATTAATAGCAATACTATACGATGCTGGCTAAGAACCACTAACAAAACCTGGAAATCGAAGGTTTGGCATTTGCAACGAGGCAAAGCTACGACGTATCAAGGCTAGTGTTAATGGGCTTAGATGCCTGCGCTTAAATGGCGCGTCACCAAGCTTTTAAGCAGCGGCAATTGTCCGTGGAAAAAATGAGCCCCTCCGGGCACGACAGTAACCGGTAGTATCTGCGGGCGGGCCCAGTCCATCACGGCAGAGAGCGGCACCGTGTCGTCCGCCTCACCGTGGATAACCAGGGTGCGTTCATGCGCCTCAGGCGGCACGGGCGCCACACTAAAGCGCGATGCAGCAGTGCCCACAAATACGGTTTTGTCGATTTGGCGTGTACCCCACAGCTGTGCCAGCGCATGGCTCATCACAAAGGAGCCGAACGAGAACCCGGCCAGTGCCAGCGGCCCTTGCGGCGCCAGCTGCGCCACAACGGCCATAAAGTCCTCGCACTCGCCCTTGCCCGCGTCGTACTCCCCCGCTGACTGGCCTACACCGCGAAAGTTAAAGCGCAGCGCGTTCCAGCCGCTAGCCACAAAGGCACGCGCCATGGTTTGCACCACTTTGTTGTCCATGGTGCCCGCAAACAGGGGGTGAGGGTGGGCAATGATGGCGGTGCCGCGCACGGCGCCACTCTCTGCCTGGGCCAAATCGCGCGCTACTTCCAGCACGCCCGCTGGGCCTTCAATGGTTAATCGTTCCGTCTGGGCGTTCATTTGCTATCAACTCCACAGCTACTAGCGCCCGCCAGCCGAGCGCCAAAGCCGTTTTGATTCATATTTCGAAAGAGGTTCAACGACCCACATCGGGCGGCGTTAGCAAACGCTCCACCACCTGGCCGTTTTTCAGGTGCGACTCGATGATCTCGTCGATGTCTTCGTTGTCGATATAGGTATACCAAACGCCTTCGGGGTAGATGGCCATGATGGGGCCGCCAGCGCAGCGATCTAGGCAACCCGCCTTGTTGATACGCACTTTGCCTGGACCTGCCAAGCCTTCGGCTTTGACGCGCGCCTTGCAGTGATCAAACATCTCTTTGGCGCCGTGGTGGGCACAGCTGTTTTCGCCGTTGATGCGGTCGTTCAGACAGAAAAAAACGTGGTGTTCGTAGTAGGGGCCGCTGTTGCCGGGGTTTTTCTCGCTCATGCCAGGCTCTCGTCAAATGCAATGGCCTTATTGTGGCAGCTTGGCGCCTGGGCGAGGGCTCCGTGCACAAATAGCCTCGTCAGGCTTTTAAACGGCGACGAGCCACCGCATCCACCGGCACTCGCGCCAAGCGCAGCAGCACATAAGCCATGGCGGCAAACGGCCACAGCCAGCTAAGCCACTGACCTAGTCCAAAAAAGCGAATAAAACGCCCCTGCTCCCACGATTGCAGTGCCGTGGCGTAGTACGGGCTGAGCGGCGCCTGGTTCAGCAGGTTGACATCGATCATCAGCCCCATCAGCAACAGCAGCACGCAGTAGCGGCGCGGCATACCCACCTGCAGCAAGGCCAGCGCCAGCGCCAAGGCAATGCCCAGGCGCGTGGCCTGGTCCAGCCAATCCCAGGCAAAAGCAGGCCCGTAGCTAAGGGCCGACGACAGCCCCGACACCGCAATGCCCACGCCCACGATGAGCCCCACCATCACCATGCGGCGCGTCATATTTGTCATCACGCTAAAAGCCAGCCAGCAGGGAATGAGCAAGCCTAGCAGTACGGCGGTGAGCTGGCCTATGGGTGACAGTGGCTCGGTAGCCTGCGTAAAGTGCGGCATCCACGCTTCAAAAGCGGTGTTCTCTAGTACGTCGATCATCCAGCCCTCTAGCCGCTCAAATACCTGCCCCAAGCCAAACGGCTGCGCTGGGGGGAACAACAGCGCCAGGGGCCACAGCATCAGCAACACAATGGCGCCGCGCGCATCAGGCATAAACCAGCGATCACGCACATCGCCCCAGTGCCGCAGCAGGCCCAGCCAGGCAAACAGCGGCACCACCAAGGCGCCCAACAGAGTGCCTAGAGCGTTCAGCAACCAATCCATGTTGCTGGACACGCGATGCGGCAAGAATATCTGCAAAAACTCCATGGCCAAGGACAGCAACGCGCCCACCAAAAAAGCCCACAGCCAGCCCGTTCTGCACCACCCTTGGCGCCACCAGCCCAGGCTCAGTAAAAAACCCAGCGGGGCGTAACCCGCCACATTGATGAGCACGTCAAACCAGGTCCAGTACGGCGGCGGTATCTTGGCCAGCAAAAACTCGGCCGGCGATATGCCTTGCGTGCGCCAGCCATCAAACGGGAACAAACTGGCAAACACGATCAGAGCCACATACACCAGCACCAGCGGCCAGGCGATGCTGCGGTGCGTAGCTGCTGCCTGCACGGGCGCTGGTGATGTGACTATGGGACTGTCGGGTTGGAGCATGGCGCTTAGCTTTAGAAGGGTTTGACCACGGCCAACACCACAACCACAACCAGCATCAGCACGGGGATTTCATTGAACCAGCGGTACCAGACATGGGAGTGCCTATCCGTGCCATTGGCAATCTTGCGCAGCAACACCGCGCAGGCATGGTGGTAGCCAATGATGAGCAGCACAACAAACAGCTTGGCATGCAGCCAGCCACCTGCGCCGCGCCACCAGCCCAGCCACAACCACAACCCCAGGCCCAGCGCCAGCACGGCGATCATGGTCATAAAGCGCAGCAGCTTGCGCGCCATCAACAGCAGGCGCTCACGCTCAGCCTCTGAGTCGGACGGCACCATGGCCAGGTTGACAAAAATACGCGGCAAATAGAACAAACCGGCGAACCAGCTTGCGACGAAAACAATATGAAAGGCTTTGATCCACAGCATGGCTGCACAGTGTAGTGCTTGCCCCGGCCATGGCATGCAAAAACCCGCCATTGCACCCTGGCGCAATCTGCAGCTACGCATGCTGTCTCTGCCACCGGTGACAGTGACTATCCGCAATCTGGCGCACAATAAATGCATGCATTTGTCCAGCCCTACCCCCTTCCCCGCCAACCGCCCACGCCGCCTGCGCCGCGATGCTTTCACCCGCAACCTGGTGCGCGAGAACGTGCTGACGCCGCACGACTTGATCTACCCCGTGTTTGTGCACGAAGGGCAGAACAAGCGCGAAGCCGTAGCCTCCATGCCCGGCGTGGACCGCCTGAGCCTGGATTTGCTGCTGCCCGTGGCCGAAGAATGCGTGAAGCTGGAGATTCCCTATCTGGCCCTGTTCCCCGCCATCGACGTCAGCCTGAAGACGCCCGACGGCCGGGAAGCCCTGAACCCCGACGGCCTGATCCCCCGCGTGGTGCGCGCTCTCAAAAAGGAATTCCCCCAGCTGGGCGTGATGACCGATGTGGCGCTGGACCCCTACACCAGCCACGGCCAGGACGGCATCCTGGACGAGACCGGCTACATACTCAACGACGAAACCACCGAAGTGCTGGTGGGCCAGGCGCTGAACCACGCCGAAGCCGGCGTGGACATGGTCGCCCCCAGCGACATGATGGACGGCCGCATTGGCGCCATCCGCGAAGCGCTGGAGCTGCAAGGCCATATTCACACCCGCATCATGGCCTACAGCGCCAAGTACGCCAGCGCCTTCTACGGCCCCTTCCGCGACGCGGTTGGCACACGCGGTGCCTTGGGCAAGGCCGACAAGAACGTCTACCAAATGGATCCCGCCAACACCGACGAAGCTCTGCGCGAAGTGGCGCTGGATTTGGCCGAAGGCGCCGACATGGTCATGGTCAAGCCTGGCATGCCCTACCTGGATGTGGTGCGCCGCGTCAAAGACGAGTTCAAGGTGCCCACCTTTGCCTACCAAGTCAGCGGCGAGTACGCCATGATCAAGGCCGCTGCACAAAACGGCTGGCTGGACCACGACAAGGTGATGATGGAGGCGCTGCTGGCCTTCAAACGCGCCGGTGCCGATGGCATCCTGACTTACTTCTCGCTGGATGCAGCGCGCTTGCTCAAAGCATAAGAACATGCTCACGCGCTTTTAGGAAAGAGCACCAAAAGAACAAAAGCAGTGAACCAGTGCACGCTCTAAACTGATAGCAAACAAAATAGAACGGGCTTGCACAAGCCCGTTTTTTTTGCCATGCTGGCAGGGATTTTCATGCAAGGGATACCCCGGTGAGCACACCCAGCAGCATCCGTATTTTTCACATCGTCGGCAATGAGACCAGCGAGCTAGCCGCCCTGCCCGAGCAGCTGCCCAACACGGGCTTTTTCTGGCTAGCCTGCACTCGCAGCTATTTCAGCGAACAGCTCAGCGCCATCCAGACCGCGCTGCAGCGGCTAACCGGAGCGCCGCTGGTGGATTTGCATGTCTCCGATCTACTGAACGCGCAACTGCCATCGCACTACGACTACACCTCGCAATACGACTTGCTGGTGATACGGCGTCTGGCGTCTACACCCTCCAAGACTGGCACCGCCGCCCTTGCCGCTGCGCGCCGCTCGGCTGCTTACAAGGCGGTGGAAGATGTGCCCCACATCAGCACCACGCCGGTAGGCTTTAGCGTGTGGGAGCGCGTACTACTCTCCGTTCACCCCGAGGACTGCAGCGTGCGCGATGCCTACGCCCAGCGCCTGCTGCGCTTTACCAAACCGGGCCAGGCTGATGGCAGCGATGCAGCGGATAAAAATATGAACCTGATGTCCAGCGCCACACAAGAGCGACTGGCACGCGAGGACAAGGCCTCCCGCGCACCCGCTGCGCCAGCAGGCAGCAACCAAGGCGGCCTCATGCCCATCCGTCTGCCCGCATCGCCTGCGGATTTGATGATGCGCATTGTCAATATCATTGTGGACAACTACCTGGATCTGCGCCGCGAGCTGTCGCGCCACCTGGATGAATGGCAGCGCGCCCTGCTGTCGCCGCGCAAACGCATTGCCAACTGGCAGGCCTTGCTAGAGGCACGCCTGACCTTGCACCAACTGGATGAAACCTGCGAAGACCAGCGCGCGGCCGTGCAAGACTGGGTGGATGCAGTAGAGACCTGGCCCTTGCCCGAGAGCGCCCAAGCCCAGCGCGAGCTGGAAGGGCTGAAGGTACGCAGCCGAGATGTGCTGGAGCATATTGAACGCGTAGTGCACCATGTGCGCCGGCTGGAGCAAAGCACCGAGACGGCTGTGCAAATGCACTTCTCGGTACAGAGCAACCGAGCCAACGACATCATGCGCACGCTCACCACTATCACCGCCGTCTTTTTACCGCTGAACCTGATCGCCGCCATCTTTGGCATGAACTTCGAGTTCATCCCCTGGATCCACAAAGAGGATGGCTTTTGGTGGGCCATGGGGGTGATGGCCCTGATCTCGGTCACGCTGATCGCGTTTTTCTCATACAAGCGCTACCTGACGCGCAGCGGTAAATAGCCATCATTTCAAAAAAGTGAGCATTTAGCGCCCGTCTGTATTGGTTTTCAATCACTTACTGATACGAAAACATCACACAGAGGGCGCTAGCAGCTATGGTTTTTATAGATCAATCAGCGCTTACTGGCCCAGATCAATGCGGTACACCGCACGCTGCGAGCCCGATCCATCGTCCGCCTGCTGCAGGCTCACATTCGTCAAGCCTGCAGCCTGCGCCACCGCCAAGGTGCTTGCCTGCGATTTGAACAACACCTTGCCGGCAGTCGGTGTCTTGGCAAAGCGCCAGCTTTTAGCGGCGCCGTTGACGGCGCGCGTCACATTCGGGTGGGCCTTGATGTAGTCGATCACCACGTCGCGGTTGGCATCTGGTGAGGCGTAGATAGTGGCGCGGCCGTCCAGCTCGGGCAAAAAGCTCTTGCCGCTGGTGGCGCGGTAGTTGTTCGTGGCAATCACAAACTCCTGCGCTACATCGATGGGTTTGCCCTTGTACTGCAGATCCACAATGCGGCTGCCCACAGCTTGCGTCGCATCAATCTGGTACTGCACATCGGCGGTGGTGAACATATCAAAGTTGTATCCGGGGAAGCTGCTGATCAGCCACTGGTCGGTCGTCGCCATTGGGTCAATGCGGTTAAAGCGCTGAGCGGCAGCCTCCAGCCAGCTCTTGATTTGTGCACCGTTCACCTTCACCGCGTACACGGTGTTGGGGTACAGGTACAAATCCGCTGCGCTGTAGATGGCCAGCGGGCCAGCGGCTACGTCGGTGTAATCCGCCCCTCCCTGGAAGCCCGATTTGAATGGTGCACTAACCGACAGCACCGGCAGCTGTGCGTACTGTGGCAAGTTGGCGGCAATGTAGCGCTGCACATAGTCTTGCTGCGCCTGGTTCACCAGCTGGATCGCGCTGGGGTCGCCTACATCAGCAAACTGTGTGCCCATGCGAAAGTCCGTCTGCCCTACCGGTGTCTTCACGTACTGGATAGCGGCTTGGTGCTGCTTCTCCACCACAGGGGCGATGCTGCCGTCTACCGCTACATACGTGGTTTTACCCGCGGCATCTTTACCAGTTGTCGTGCTGCGCAGCTCGGATTTGCTCTTTGTCTTGTCCACCGTCCAAGCCTTGCCATCCCACACCAGCGACAGCTCCACCACGCCAATCGCCTTGCCCCAAGAGCTGGCCATGACAGCGGGCACGCCGTTAACCGTACCCGCCTTGTTGTCCACCCCTGCCATGCTAAAGGCGGGCTTCTCCGCCAAATCCGGGAAAACGCTGTGCTGGTGGCCCATCACCATGGCGTCAATGCCGGGCACCTTGCTGAGGTACAGGCCGGGGTTCTCCATATCGGCGCGATAGGCCGATGCATCCAACCCGCCGTGCAACAGCGCCACCACAATATCAGCGCCTTTGCTGCGCAACTCAGGCACGTATTTCTGCGCGGCCTCTACCGCGCCGGTAACGCTTAACTTGCCCTCCAAGTGGCGTTTGTCCCAGTTCATGATGCCGGGCGTGGTAAAGCCAATCACTCCAATCTTGATGGGCAGCTTGACCGTCTTTCCATCCTTATCTTTACCGGTGATTTCACGGCTCAACACCACATAAGGTTCGAGCAGCGGCACGTTCGTCTTGGCACTGATCACATTAGCCAGCGCCATGGGGAAGCCAGCGCCCGCACATTTTTTGCTTGCATCTACCCCATCCACCTGCAGGCCACCGCCTAGCACCTGGTTCAAGAACGGCAGGCCGTAGTTGAACTCGTGGTTGCCCAAAGTGCCTGCATCAAACTTCAGCACGGCCATGGCCTTGTACATGGACAGCTGCTGCTCACAGGGGATGGGCGCAATTTGCGCTTCGTAATCAGCCAGCGCCGTACCTTGGATGGTGTCGCCGTTGTCCACCAGCAAGGTATTAGCGAAGTCGCTTCGCGCCTTGCGGATCAAGCTGGCCGTACGCTCAAAACCATAGGAGGGGTCATCGGCCAGCTTGAAATAGTCGTAACTGCGCACATTGAAATGCAGATCGGTGGTCTCCAGCACCGCCAAGGTGGCGGTGGCGGATTTGTTGTCGTCCGAGCCACCGCCGCAGGCCGCCAGCAAGGCAGCGCTTGCCAGCAAAGCGCCCGCCAAAGGCCAGCGGGACAAAGAAGGGCGCAGCACAGCAGTGGCGCGGTAAGTGTTAGCTCGCATAGTTGCTATCGTTGGAAAGTAAGCGATGCGCCCCATCATGGAATGGCGCCATGACGCCCGCGTTACAGAGCACCCAGATGCAACAAAGCCTTGCAGGCACAACACCTGCAAGGCTTTGCAAACCGCTGATCAATCAGCCCAGGTGCTTGGCAAAGAAGGCCTGGGTACGCGCGCGTGCTGCTGCCGATGCCGCTGCGTCAAACGAGCCGCGCTGGTCGCAGTTAAAGCCGTGATCGGCCTCATAAACAAACACCTCGACTTCGGGGTGTGCTTGTTTGAAGTTCTCCACCGTCTCTAGTGGAATCCAGTGATCCTTGTTGCCAAAGTGGACCATCACCGGGCAATTGGGATGGCGGGCGATTTCTTCTGGCGTGGTCATACCACCGCCGTAATAAGGCACGGCTGCAGCCAAGCCGCTCAGCTCGCAGGCAGCGCGCCAGGTCAGCAAGCCGCCCCAGCAAAAACCGGCAATACCTACCTTGCCGCCGCTGCGCTTGGCGGCTTCATCGATGGCAGCTTGAATGTCCTGCAGCACACCAGGTGCAGGTAACGCTTCCGTCTCGGTCTTGAGTGCAAAGCCTGCTTGCATATCGGCATCGGTGTAGCCCAGCTCGACGCCGGATTTGACGCGTGCAAACGTGGCGGGCGCAATCGCCAGGTAGCCGCTTTGCGCCACACGATCCGCCACCGCACGGATGTGCGAGTTGACGCCAAAAATCTCTTGCACCACTACCACGGCGCCGCGCGGCGCACTGGCAGGCTCAGCGATATAAGCCGGGAACACGAAACCATCCTTGGACGTGAGATTGACAAAACTACCCATGGCGATTGCTCCTTTGCGTTGATGTAGGATTTAATTGTCTCCCGTTTTTCGCTCACCTCCATGAACCCTCTTGTTTTGATCACCGGCGCGAGCCGCGGTATTGGCGCCGCCACAGCCTTGCTGGCAGCGCGCCACGGCTGGGATGTAGCTGTCAACTACAGCCACAACGCGGACGCTGCGGCGCAGGTCGTGCAACAGGTGCAGGCCTTAGGCCTTCGTGCCATAGCAGTGCAGGCCGATGTGGCGGACGAGGCCCAGGTCATCGCCATGTTTGAACAGGTGGATGCGCAACTCGGCCGCTTGCATGCGCTGGTCAATAACGCAGGGGTAGTAGACCGTGCTCAGCGCTTGCAGGACATGGATATGGCGCGCTGGCAACGCATGTTCGCCATCAATGTCATGGGCAGCTTCGTCTGCGCGCGCGAGGCCGTCAAACGCATGAGCACCGCGCACGGTGGTACGGGCGGCAGCATTGTCAACATCTCAAGCGCCGCAGCACGCCTGGGCTCAGCCAACCAGTACGTGGACTACGCGGCATCCAAAGCCGCTATCGACACCATGACTTTAGGCTTGGCGCACGAGGTTGCCACGCAAGGCATTCGTGTCAACGCCGTTCGCCCAGGTTTGATTGAGACCGACATCCACGCCAGCGGCGGCCAGCCCGACCGTATCGCCCGCTTGGCACCCGGCGTCCCCTTGGGCCGGGGCGGAACCGCCAACGAAGTGGCCGAAGCGATTTACTGGCTCATGTCCGAGCGCAGCAGTTACACCACAGGCGCCATCATTGACGTATCGGGCGGGCGCTAAGATCAAATGATGAACCAACCCCATGTACTGCTGCTAGAAGATGACCCTGCGATTGCATGCACCGTGTGCTATGCGCTGGAGCGCGATGGCATACGCTGCACGCACAGTTTGCTACTGGCCGATGCCGCGCAGCAATGGCAGTCGCAGCGCTTTGATGCCTTGCTGCTGGACGTGGGACTGCCCGATGGCAATGGCCTGAACTGGTGCCGCCAATTGCGTGCAGATGGCGTGACCGTGCCCATGCTGGTACTCAGCGCTCGAGGCGAGGAGATGGACCGCGTGCTGGGCCTGGAGCTAGGTGCTGATGACTATTTGACCAAACCCTTTAGCCCGCGCGAGCTGGTAGCACGTACCCGCGCTCTGCTGCGGCGCGTGCAACAATTTTCAGCACCAGATATCGCATTAGGTCCCGACCTGAGGGCGCCACAAGCTCCTGTTTTTGTAGCTGATGAGTCAGGCCAGCGCATACGCTTGCACGGCACACTGCTGGATTTGACACGACGCGAGTTCCAGCTGCTCAGCTGCCTGCTGGCCGCCAGTGGCCGCATCTTGAGCCGCGACCATTTACTGGACCAGGTCTGGGGCATGGACAGTGACAGCACCGACCGCACGGTGGACACCCACATCAAAACCCTACGTGCCAAGCTACGAGCTGTAGCGCCGCTTGGCGACTTCATTACCACCCACCGCGGCATGGGCTACAGCCTGCGCACGGGCCAGTAGGCACCGCCTATGCGATTAGGCATCCGGCTGCTGTTTGCCTTTTTTCTGATCAACGGCCTGGCCGCCTTTTTTGTGCTGCGCGTCTTTATGGTCGAGATCAAGCCCAGCGTGCGCAAGGTGACCGAGGACACCCTGGTCGAGACCGCCTACGTGCTGGCCGCACTAGCCAGTGATGATGTGAACAGTGGCCGCCTAGCCAGCGACCCCGCCGCCAGCTCCTTTGCCCAACATGTGCAAGCGGTAGCACAGCAATCGGTCAAGGTCCGGATCTGGGATACGCGCAAGTCCACCCTTGATTTGCGCGTAACCGTAACCGATACGCAAGGCCGCGTGCTGTTTGATTCATCTGGCCAAGACCTTGGTGCAGACTACTCACGCTGGCGCAATGTGTGGCACACCTTACGTGGCGAATACGGTGCACGCACCACGCGCGATGTGCAGACCGACGATGCCACCAGCGTGATGTATGTGTCCGCACCCATCATGGATGGCGAGCGCATTACAGGCGTGCTGACCGTATCCAAAACCGCCAGCGCCGTGCAGGCCATCATCGACAGTAGCGAACAAAAAATGCTGCGTGGCGGCGTGCTGTTTTTGTTACTGTCAGCCGCTGTCGGTTTTGCCATCACCTGGTGGCTGGTGGCACAGGTACGCAAGCTGCGCAACTATGCCCAACATGTACAAGGCCCCACCTTGCAAGAAGCCGAAGGCACGCAGATTGAGCCAGTCACATCCGCCATTCCCGATGTTCCTGGCGAGCTGGGCGACCTGGCTCAGGCGATGGATTCGATGCGTAGACGACTGGAGGGGCGCGACTATATCGAAGGCTATGTGCGCGCCCTCACCCACGAGCTAAAAAGCCCTGTCGCCGCCATACGGGGTGCGGGCGAGCTATTGCAAGACGAGCTCCCAGCCGCCGACCGCCAGATGTTTGCCCAACAAGTGGTAGACCAAAGCCTGCGCCTGCAAAACCTGATCGACCAGCTAATGCAGCTAAGCCAGCTAGAGCAGCGCCACACCCTGCAGCACAGCACCAGCAGCACCAGTTTGCATGCCTGTGCGGCCCATGCACTCGCCCAGCTGCAAACGACAGCGACGCAAAAAGGCATCAAACTGCAGCTGCAAGGCCAGGGAGCGGTAGGCCCATGGGACGCGCGCTTGGTCGAGCTGGCCATTAGCAACCTGCTGGCCAATGCGATTGATTTCTCACCCGCAAGCAGCCAGGTGAGCGTTCTATTGAACGGCCCGCACATCACGGTGCAAGACAACGGCCCCGGCGTGCCGGATACCCTGCTGCCCAAGCTGGGTGAGCGCTTCTTCACCACACCGCGCCCCAACGGTAAACGCAGTGGCACAGGGCTGGGTCTGTCCATCGTGCTGCGCATCATGCACTTGCATGGCGGCCAGCTGCGCTTTGCCAATTTACAGCCAGGGTTTGCTGTGACACTAGTTTTCCCCTGACTTCATACTCGCTTCACACACTTCATGCTCGGCTCACCCGCCACTTAGACACTGCCAGTACCGAAACTGAAGGAGTGTCCATGAAGAACAGATTAGCTCAAAAAGCAGTCACGCTAGCCATCTGCATGGTGGCGCTAATGGTGGGTTTGATGCTGATTGGCGATGTGGTTAAAGACCGCATCCACAACCGCGACCGCGCCGTGCAAAGCGTGATCAACAGTACCGCAGGCCCGCAAACCATATACGGCCCCACCCTAGTCCAGTTGTGCACCAAAGAAGTCACCAGCAAAGACACCGAAGGTCGTACCGAAACCAAGCTGGTGAGCTTTCAACGTATCGCCCTTCCGGACGATGTACAGCACCTGGCCAAGGCGCAGATGCAGGCGAGATCGCGCGGACTGCATCAGGTAAACACCTTTGTCCTGAACGACCAGCTCAGCGCACGCTTTAATGCGGGCAACCAGCTGCAAGGCAAGCCTGAGAGCAACCATGTCCGCCAGTGCGATGCGCCACGCCTGATTCTGCCCATCAGCGATCCGCGTGGCATTCGTCAGGCAACACTTCAGGTCAACGGCCAAGAATTAGCGTTAGAGGCCGGCACCGGCCACAGCAGCTACACCCGCGGCCTGCAATCCAAACCCTTGCCTGCCAAATTTGACAGCAATGCACCGCTCAAAATCCAGCTCAAGCTAGAGCTACTGGGCACCGAGCGCGTAGGCTTTGTACCGCTGGGCGGCAACAACCAAGTCAGCATGCAAGCCGACTGGCCCCACCCTTCTTTTGGTGGCAATTTTCTGCCATCTACCCGCAACATTAGCAACACCAGCTTTGATGCAGCCTGGAACATCTCGGCCCTGGCATCATCCGCCCGCCAAGGCTTTATGCAGGGCAAGCCTTTGTGTACCGCTGTCGCTCCTGATGCGGGCTACGATCAAGAAAGCAGCCACTGTCTGGAGCAGTTTGGCACCAGCTTTATCGACCCGGTGAACCCGTACACACTAAGCGACCGCGCTACCAAGTACGGCCTGCTGTTTGCGGCACTGACCTTTGTGGCTGTCGCCATGTTTGAGGTTTTAAAGAAGCTGCGCGTGCACCCGGTGCAATACCTGCTGGTGGGCTCAGCGCTGTGTATCTTCTTCTTGCTGCTGATTAGTTTGTCTGAGCACATCGGCTTTGAGCGCGCCTACGTTGTTGCGGCCTGCGCTTGTGTCTTACTTATGGGCTATTACGCCAGTCATATTCTGGCCAGCATAAAACGAGGCTTGCCGTTTGCTGGCTTGATTGCGCTGATGTACGGCCTGCTCTTTGTGCTGCTACAGCTGGAGCAAACGGCTCTTGTTGTCGGCTCGCTTGCCATGTTTGCGGTGCTCACGATTGTGATGGTGGCGACCCGCAAGGTGGACTGGTATGCCTTTGGCAAAGGCGACAGCGCCAGCCTGCCCACACAGCCTACCGCCGTTGGCGCTGCGTTTACCTCCCCCGGCAAGGAGCCCGCATGAGCACCGATGCCATTACCACCCAGCGCCAGCAATGGCGCCTGGCCCAGCCTGCCCTGAGCCGCCAGCAACTGCGGGCGCTGCGCAAATCTTGGCTCGCCCGTAGCGATGCCTTACCCTTGACTGCGAATGCAAGGCGGTTGCAATGGCTGCGACTGCGATGCTCACTGCTGCTGGTGCAGCGCAGATTTTAGGCGCGCAATAAATTTTCCAAAAAAAACAGCTAGCGCCTGTCCAGCAGGCGTTAGCTGCTTTTATATTAATAGCATTAAGCGGCCTTAGCTAGCAGCTTCTTTCAATGCACAGGCGTTTTTATTCTTTGCGCACAATGCCATTGGCGCGGTCGGCTGCGCGCTGGCGGGCCTCGGGAGACATCTCGCGTATACATTGCAGATTGGCATCACCCAACAGGCTGTCGCACTTGCGGATCGCCGTGTCCAAATCGGCTTCGCGCTGGCGTTCGGCCTCGCTTTTGGGCGGTGCATCTACAGAGGCTTGGCCTGCTGCGTGCTGGTGCGCCGCGTTCAAGCCCTTTGCACGATCTGCCTTAGCCTGATCGGTACAAGCCTTAAGTGCCACACGGGCCTCTTTATCCGCCCCTGCATGCTGGGTTTTGCAGCGTTGCTGTGCCAAGTCGTGGTGCAAATCCACCTCAGCAATCTTGGCTTTAAAGCTATTGTTGGCGCTGGGGTGCAATCGCGCCTCCAGTGCAGCCAACGCAATCTTGCGCTTGCCGGCCACCTCAATCTGACAGCGGCTTTGTGTTCCATCTGCGGTTTTCTTGCACTGGTCCAAGGCCTGCTCGCTTTGCACGTCAATCTTCTCGCGGGCGGCATGGTAGGCCTCACGTGTCAAACTTTGCGGTGCGGCCCACACCGAGCTGGCAAGCATCAAACCAGTCAGCACGCAAGCACCAGAGAAAGAGAGTTTTGCCATGGCCCGCTTTAACGCCCCAGCTGCCGCAACCAGTTATCGAGCTGCTGCGCCGCCTGGGTGCTGGCTGCAGCCATGGCGGCCGTGCCGCCCGCTGCATCGCCGGAGCTCGCGGGCTCGCTCACATCAAACACCTGCTGGCCCAGCCATTTCTCGCCCTTGGGCGTCAGCTCGGTCAGCGTGGCGCGCAGGCGCAAAACGCCGCGGCTACTGGTGGTGCTATCAAAGACCTGACTGAACTCACTGACCTCCAGCCGCAGCATAGCGGGCGGAGCAGCGGGCACGAGAGCCTGGGTCGCGCCATCATTGGCCATCAGCACAGCACGGCTCTGGCTCAAGGTATCACGCATGCGTTGCTGGATCAGTTGCGCAGCAGGGGCGCTCCAGCGTGCTTGCGAGTATGGTCGCAGCTCTCGGTCATTGGCATAAGCCAAACGGTACACAATCGCTGTGCTGGCATCAACGACGCTGGCTGCCTTCACGGGCGCCATCACCAAGGGTGCACGCGTCTGCGCGGCCGCAGCGGTGACCGCCGGGTTATTGACAGAACTGCCCAAGCCGAAGTCATAGCGCACCACAGGTGCCGCTTGCTGCGGGAGCGCCGAACAAGCGACCAGCATCGCCACCGCACTCACCAAGGCCAAATTACGGCCAATGCGCTGAGCCACATTCATAGAGGGTTGCATCAAAGTAGACATGGTCAGCTTTCTTATCGGGATGCGCCCGCTGGCACAGGTGCTACAAAGCCTTTCTCGCCAGGCCCTGGCAACGCATTGGTAGGCCCGTAGATCAAGGACTGTGGATTGTTCTTGAACGAATCAGCGGTATCGCCCAAGCGGCGCGCTGCACTGCTCACTTCGTTCATAGTGCGATCCAGATTGGGCAAGGTGCCACGGTTGAAGTTATCCGCAGCGTTGGACACCTGTTCAACCGCTGTCGCCATCTGGTCCACCGCCCCTCCTTTGCTGGCCAAGCTGGACACCGCCTTGCCAACATCCTTGGATGTTTTATCTATACCTGCCAGCGCCTTGCGCACGTCTTGTGCTACGGCGGGCAGCGATGCCAGTGCGGGATCGAGTTTGGTGTCTACCGTCAGTTGCAGCCGTTTACTCAGCGCATCCAAGCTTTGTGCAGCCTGCCCTAAGCTCGCCACCGTCGTCATCAATTCGCGCTGATTGCTATCACTCAGCAAATCGTTCACTCTGCGGGTTGCGTCCTCCACCTGCTGCATGATGACCGGCCCTTGTTCAGCAATCTGTCCAAAGGGCGAAGGGCGCATAGGCAGGCGGGGCAAACCATCTGGGCCTGGCGGTAGCGGTGTGGTGCTACTGTTGTCATCATCCAGCTGAATATGCGCCAGCCCCGTCACGCCCTGAAAGCCCAGCATGGCGTAGGTCGTCTGGGTGATAGGCGCCTCTGCGCTCACGGCCACAATGATCAGCACCTTGCCGTTTTTCTCAGGATCGAACTCAATCGAGGTGACCTTGCCTACCGGCACCCCCTTGTAGCGCACTGGGGCCTGCAGCTGCAGGCCACTGACGCTGTCTAACGTAGATAGTTCGTACTTGGTGTAGGTGGTGTTATCACGCCCCAGCCAAAGGCCAAGGCCAATCACCAGTGCCGTCAGCACCACCACAAACAAGCCCGCCGCTAACGCGTGCGATTTGTTTTCCATAGCTATTCCTTTTCCCCAGATGGCAGCATCGCCGGTGCCATGGCACGACGCCCCCGCTCACCCAAGAAGAAATGTTCAATAAACGGGTGCTTGAACTGCACCACTTCTTGCGGCGTCCCCGTAATAATCACTTTTTTGTCGGCCAGCACGGCGACGCGGGTGGACAAGGCATACAACGTATCCAGATCATGTGTCACCATCACCACGGTCAAGCTCAGTTCCTCATGCAAATCTTTGAGCAGCTCACAAAACTCGTCCGAGCTATTTGGGTCCAGCCCAGCCGTGGGCTCATCAAGCAAGAGCAGCGGTGGGTCCATGATCAGAGAGCGCGCCAAGGCCACACGCTTGATCATGCCACCCGATAAATCTGACGGCATACGTGTCGCATGCTCGGGCTTCAAGCCCACCATTTGTAGCTTGACCATGGCTGCATCGCGCACCACAGCATCCGGCAAAGTGCCTTGCTCACGCAGCGGGAAGGCGATGTTCTCCAGCACGTTAAATGCCGAAAACAAGGCCCCTTGCTGAAACAGCATACCTATGCGTGAAGCCGCCCCGTGGCGGCTCAGCTCACTCACCGGCTTGCCCTCGATCAGCACCTCGCCCTTAGCAGGCTGCAGCAGACCCAAGATCTGACGCAGCAGTACGGATTTACCGGTTCCCGAGCCACCAACCAAGGTCAGAATCTCCCCCGGCTGGATCGCTAGATCCAAATCCTGGTGAATAGCAAAAGCCTGGTCGCCCTTACCAAACACAGTCCACAACTTGCGGATATCGACGACAGGTTGAGTATTTTGTTCAGATCCGCTCACCATGGCTAAAAACCCACGTTTCTAAAAGCAATGGCAAAAACGGCATCCAGCACGATCACCGCCGTGATGGAGATAACCACTGAGGAGGTCGTGCCGCGCCCCAGGCTCTGTGTATTAGGCTCAATACCCAGACCCCAGTGGCAGGCAACCAGCGCGATAGCAATGCCAAACGCCACCGATTTGGCCAGCGCCAAATACAGGTTGGCTATATCGACCGCGCCTGGCAATGCCTGCATAAAAAACGCAGGCGTCACATTCATCGCCGAGTTGGCAGCCAGCATGCCGCCAATCAGGGCACACAACGTAGTCCATATCGATACCAACGGCATTGCAAATGCCAGTGCCAAAGCACGCGGCAGAACCAGGCGAAACCCTTGTGGCACGCCCATGACCTGCATGGCATCCAGCTCCTCATTCACGCGCATCACACCGATCTGCGCCGTGATGGCGGAGCCAGAGCGGCCCGCTACCAGGATGGCGCCAAGCAACGGCCCTAGCTCGCGCACCAGCGAAATTCCCAAAATATTGACAATAAAAGCATCAGCACCAAACTGGCGCAACTGCAGTGACATCAGATACGCGAGCACCACACCAATCAAAAAACCCACCAGCGCGGTAATGGGCAAGGCCGTCGCCCCCACTGAAAACAGATTGCCCGAAAAATCACGCCAAGGCCCGCGTGAAGGGTGCCGCAGCAGACGCAGAAAATCGATCAGCAGCTGCCCAACCATCTCGGTCAAGACACGGATATGGCCCAGAAAACTCAACAGCACCGTGCCCAGCTGGATCAACCAGCCCAGCCAATTCACTTTCTTCTCGGGGGGGCAGGCCATGGTAAGCGAGGCGACGCGGTCCAGCATCTGGCGCTGCATATCTGTCAAACGCAGCTGTACAGGCCGTTGCTGACCCCAGTGTGCCCATAACAGCTGCACACCCACATGGTCCAGCCAATCCACAGCGGTTAAATCCCAGCCTAGGGCGTCATCGGACGAGTAGGAATTAAGTGACTGGCGCGCGCGCTTCCAATCCTCACGATTGCCCAGCTCTGCCGCACCCCAGCGCCCGCGCAACTGTGCCCAGCGCTGACCGCCATCTGTTGCATCGGTGATATGAGGAGCTTTATCCGCCATGAAAATAAAAGGGACGTATTGGTTGAGCCACTAACACTGCCAAGCAAATTGCTTCTTGGTGCTTGCAAGCACACACGCAGACATATACATCACAAAGCTAAGCACCAATGCTGGAACAACGGCGCATGCAAACGGGAGCGTTAGCAGCTCCCTTTGTTGCGTTTGCAATACGCAACTATAGCCTGAGTGTCGCCCAAGCGCGGGGCTTTCACGTCAATCGGCTCCCTTGCTGTGTGTAGGCAGGCGCCTCTAGCGCAGCCCGTCCCGCTTACGCCTTATGGGTTGTTTCCCTGTTGGCAAATCCGTCGTTCTGCGCCCACACTCCATGGGTTTATCAGATTCCAACAGCCATCCCTGCATGGCGTAGATAGTGAGCGCATGACCTCCGGAGACAACACCTCTTTCGACTACATCGTCATCGGCGCGGGCACAGCCGGTGCACTGATGTGCAACCGCCTGAGCGCCAACCCTCGCAACCGCGTGCTGCTGATCGAAGCGGGCCGGCGCGATGACTACCACTGGATCCACATCCCCGTGGGCTATCTGTACTGCATTGGCAACCCCCGTACCGACTGGCTCTACAAGACTGAGCCCGAGGCGGGCCTGAATGGCCGCAGCCTGCTCTACCCACGCGGCAAAACCCTGGGCGGCTGCAGCAGCATCAACGGCATGATTTATATGCGCGGCCAGTCACGCGACTACGACCACTGGGCCGAGCTGACCGGTGACGCCCGTTGGCGCTGGAGCGAGACGCTGGGCTACTTCAAACGCCACGAGGACCACTGGCGCCTAGACAAAGAAGGCGACGTCAGCCCCAGCTTTGCTCAGCTACACGGCAACCGCCGCACCGGCAGCAGCGGTGAATGGCGGGTGGAGAAGCAGCGCCTGCGTTGGGACGTACTTGACGCATTTGCCGAGGCCGCGCAGCAAGCCGGCATCCCCGCCACCGATGACTTCAACCGCGGCACTAACGAAGGGGTGGGCTATTTTGAGGTCAACCAAAAAGACGGCTGGCGCTGGAACACTGCCAAGGCTTTTTTGCGCCCCAAGTGCTATGGTCGCCCCAACGTAGAGATCTGGAACAGCGCCCAGGTCACACGTCTGCTGCTGGAGCGCGGCACTGATGGCCAACTGTCCTGCACAGGCGCCGAGGTGTGGACGGGCCAGGAAGTTGTGACCGCCCTCGCCAGCAAAGAAGTGGTGCTGTGCGCAGGCGCCATCAATTCACCGCAGATTTTGCAGCTGTCAGGCATTGGTCCCGGCGGCCTGCTGCAGCAACATGGCATAGAGGTAAAGCACGACCTGCCGGGTGTGGGCGCAAACTTGCAAGACCATTTGCAAATACGAGCCGTCTTTAAGATCAACGGCGCCAAAACACTGAACGAGATGACCAGCAGCCTATGGGGCAAAGCCAAGATTGGACTGGAGTATCTCGCCAGGCGCAGCGGCCCCATGAGCATGGCACCTTCGCAGCTAGGCGCCTTTACCCGCAGCAGTGCAGACCGGCCTTATCCCAACATCCAGTACCACGTACAGCCACTGTCGCTCGATGCGTTTGGCCAGCCGCTGCATGAGTTCCCGGCGTTTACTGCCAGCGTATGCAACCTCAACCCCACCAGCCGGGGCA
The DNA here is from genome assembly GCA_036646255.1 of Comamonas sp. GTDB lineage: Bacteria > Pseudomonadota > Gammaproteobacteria > Burkholderiales > Burkholderiaceae_C > Comamonas. The sequence goes on along the minus strand of JAVXMM010000015.1, from coordinate 40,264 downwards.
CGGTGCAGATCAAAAACGCAGACTTTAAAACCGCACCCGCCATCGCGCCCAACTACCTATCCACGGCCGAAGACCGCCAAGTGGCAGCCGACAGCCTGCGCATTACCCGCAACATCGCCGCTCAGCCTGCGCTGCAAAAATACCAGCCCCTGGAGTGGAAGCCTGGCGCACAGTACCAAAGCGACGAGGAGCTGGCGCACCTAGCTGGCGACATAGCCACCACCATCTTCCACCCAGTAGGCACTACCAAAATGGGCAGCGACAACGACCCCATGGCCGTGCTGGACAGCGAAATGCGCGTGCGCGGAGTGCGCGGCCTGCGTGTAGTAGATGCAGGCGCTATGCCCACCATCACCAGCGGCAACACCAATTCACCTACCTTGATGATGGCCGAGCGGGCTGCGGAATGGATCAAGGCCAGCCATGGACCATGATGGTGCAATCGAGAGTTTCAAAGCGATTACATGCTGCACCGCTCATCAAGCACCAGAAATCACTTTGTTCGCGATAACAAAGCGGGGGTTTTGGCCCCTGCGTCCCATTTACAGACATAACAAGTCGACAGCAGCCCCTCTGTAAGACAAAACACTAGCTGTTTACCGATTTCGGCCGACTTTACAAGAAAAATAGTTACATTGGGGGTAAATCCCAATGCACCAGGGCGGTGCAATCACCTATAGTGGAGGCACTCGAGGCACTTAAACAGTGCTCTGCGAGAGGACCGAGGAGACATCTCGAAAACTCAAAAAACTGATTAAGCATCACAAAAAATAAGAGATGCCCCTTCAAAGCGCCTTCGGGCGCTTTTTGTTTTCCGGTTTACCTTCCCGACTCACCAACCTGCACTGTTCTGCTACAGCGCTGTCCGACAACCAGGCTGTACCGTATATCGCAGTGCGACAATTGCAGCCATGGAATGGATGCAATGGTTATTCGTTACGCTGGCGTCGATGTTCGCCGGCTTTGTGGATGCAGTGGTGGGGGGCGGGGGCCTCATTTTGGTGCCGGCGCTGTTCGGCGCTTTCCCCAGTGCCCCGCCTGCCACCTTGCTGGGCACTAATAAAAGCGCCAGCGTCTGGGGCACCATGATTTCGGCGCGCCAGTTTGCCAAGCGGGTTGACATGCGCTGGCTGGCCATCGCACCCGCCGCCTTGGTGGGTTTTTTGGCATCGCTCTTGGGAGCGTGGACCGTCACCATCATCAACCCCGACATGCTGCGCAAGGCGCTGCCGCTGATCTTGGTGGCTGTGCTCGGCTATACGCTGTACAAAAAGCAGCTGGGCCAAACCCATGCCCCGCGTTATGCGGGCCGCACGGAAGCCATCGTCGCCTGTTGCATTGGCGCAGTGATTGGCTTTTATGACGGTTTTTTTGGCCCAGGTGCAGGCAGCTTCTTCGTCTTCTTGCTGGTGCGCTGGCTGGGGTACGATTTTTTGAACGCATCAGCCAGTGCCAAAATTTTGAACTTGGCCACCAATATTGCGGCCCTGGCGCTGTTTGCCGCCAAAGGCCATGTGTGGTGGCACTTTGCAATCCCACTCGCGGTGGCCAATGTACTGGGCAGCATGCTTGGCACCTGGATGGCACTCAAAAAAGGTTCAGGCTTTGTGCGCGGCATGTTCATCATCGTGGTCAGCGCCTTGATTTTGAAGACCGGCTACGACGCCTTCTTCCGTTGACAGGCCTGGTCGCACAACTCCAGCGCACCAGTACGGCAAGCTCAGTGAGTGAGTGAATCGAGCTGGGGCAAGCGGAGCTACCGCACCACAAACTGGAAAGCGTACAACGCAGCATTGGAAGCCCAAGGTAACTTGAGCATCTGATTGAACGAGGATATGCAATGGCCCGTGCTACCCGGCGGTAATTCCAGACCCAGCCCCCCCCCATGCGGCCACCCAGTTTCACCCACGCATCAAATGCTTGTTTGGCTTGCCCCTGCGGCAGGCCCTGGGTTTGGTGCAATCGCTACTGAGTATGGCGAGCCTGGCGTGGACAGCACCCCACTACAGCACAATGTGCCGCATGCAAAGGAGCTTGGAGGTGCGGATGGGCTACCGTGCATGCCATCAAGGGTTGCACATGCCTGCTGACTCCACGGACATCAAGTTTTTGGGCGAAGGCGAATGGAAAACCAAGAAACATGGAGCTGAGCGACGTCGCCAAGGGCGCAAGGCGCACCCGGGCATTGATGCTGATACTTTGCAGATTCGAGCCATAGTTGTGACCACCAATGGCAGTCGAGCTACTGAAGCAAACCCAAAGCCTTGAAACAGTTGCCAGCTTCACGGGTGATGAAACATACAACGCCAGGAATGTGCATGAGGCGGAGATTCATCGCCATCATCCCGCCACGCAAAGGGATGGCATTTACACATCACAGTAAAACGGCCAAAGCGTGCAGGCAGCTGGGCCGGCCTATCTAGAGACGCTGGAGCGGTTACCACCAAAGGCGCTGGTAGAGACGAAGATGAATTGCTTCAAACGATTCGGTGAGAAGGTGATGGCCAGGACGTTTGAGCGCCAAGTAGCTGAGTTCAACATCCGCGCATCCACCCTCAACCGATTCACCGAACTGGGTACACCCAAAACAGTGGCCCCGGCATACCTGCTTCTGGGGCTCGGTGCTCTCGATCTCTGGCCAATTTATGCAGCAAAGCCGTTCATTACCTATGGTGAAAATAGCTCCTAACGCCTATATATCGGGCGTTGAATACTATTATTTTCCTAGCCAACTTATTGCGATGGCTCGATCAGCGCCTGCATGGGAACTTCTTGCACGCGGCGCGGCGTTCCGATGGGCGAGGTAGCTTGGCCGCGCTGCATGGCGGCCATGTCGGCTTCGCTGGGGTACTCGCCCAGCAACCAGTAGTCAATGATGCGGCGCGCAATGGGCGCCGCGCTGCCTGCGCCGAAACCAGCATTCTCCACAATCACGCCCACAGCAATCTTGGGATCGTCTGCTGGGGCAAAGGCGATGTAGAGGGCGTGGTCGCGCTGACGCTCAGCCAGGCGCGACGCGTTATATCGATCTTTTTGGCCTATGGTGATGGCCTGGGCTGTACCAGTTTTTCCGCCAGCGCTGTAACGCGCACTACCAAACGAGCCGCGGCCCGTGCCGCCTGTCACCACCGACACCATGCCGCGCTTGACGGCATCCACATTACTTTGCTTGTAGCCCAAGTTTACGTTGGGAGAGTGTTCAACCGGCTTCTTCTTGCCGTCCGGGTCGATCAGCATCTTTCCCACATGGGGCACGCGGCTGTTGCCGTTGTCCACCAAGGTGGCCAGCGCATGGGTCAGTTGCAAAATCGTGAAGTTGTTGTAGCCCTGACCGATGCCCAACGAGATCGTCTCGCCCGCATACCATTTTTTCTGCTCAGGGCGCTTGTAAGTCTCACGCTTCCAGGTCGTGCTGGGCAGTACACCGCGCACCTCGCCAGGCAGGTCAATACCAGTGATTTGGCCAAAGCCCAGCGGCTTCATAAAGTCGTGGATAGCATCCACCCCCATCTCATTCGACAGGGTGTAGAAGTACACATTGCTGGAGTGCTGGATGGCGCGGTTCAAATCCACCGGCCCCAGGGCATGGCCAGATCGAAAGGTGTGACCACCAAACGTCCAGCTGCCGCCATCCTGAACGATGGTGGACGGCGTGCGCTTGCCCGTCTCTAACCCCGCCAGGGCCATAAAGGGTTTATAGGTCGATCCAGTTGGGTAGGTGCCGCGCAGCGCACGGTTGAGCAGTGGGCGGTCAATCGACTCATTCAGCGCCTTCCAGCTCTCCTGGTCAATACCTTCGACGAACAGGTTGGGGTCGTAGGTGGGCTTGCTCACCATGGTCAACAGCTCGCCATTGCGCGGGTCGATAGCAATGGCTACGCCGCGGCGGCTGCCATACAGGTCTTCGACCATCTTTTGCAGCTTGATGTCGATAGACAGCACCACGCTTTCGCCCGGCGTAGCAGGTGCACTACTGAGCTTGCGCACCGCATGGCCACCGGCCGATGTTTCCATGCGCTCTACACCTGTCTGGCCATGCAGCTCTTTCTCATAGCTGGCCTCCACGCCAGTCTTGCCTATGTGCTCTGTGCCTCGGTAATTGGCTGCTTCGTCCGAGTCTTCAATACGCTCTTTCTCGCGCTGGTTGATACGGCCGATATAGCCGATGATGTGCGCTCCGGTCTCGCCCATGGGGTAGGTGCGAAACAAACGCGCCTTCACATCCACGCCAGGGAAGCGGTAGCGCTGCGCGGTGAACTTGGCGACTTCCTGGTCCGTCAAGCGCGAGCGGATGGGCAGCGAATCGAAATTGCGCGAATCCTCACGCAGACGCTTAAAGCGGCGGCGGTCACGCGGAGTGATGTCGATTAGCTCGGACAGGTCATCAATCGTGTCCTCCACATCCTTGACTTTGTAGGGCGTAATCTCCAGCGTATAAGCCGAGTAGTTAGTCGCCAGCAGCACCCCATTGCGATCGTAGATCTGGCCCCGGTTGGGCACGATGGGCAACACGGCCGTGCGGTTGCTCTCAGCCTGTGCCAGCAGGTCTTCATGGCGCTCGACCTGCAGCATATACAGGCGCGACAGCAAAATACCAAAGCAAATCAAAACCACCAAGCCGATCACCACCACCCGCAGCTTGAACTGGCTGAGGTCGCGTTCGGTATTGTGGATTTCGGTCATCGCGCAGGTGGCTCTTGGGCGCTACAACGGGCGGTTTTCGTCGTGGTCAGGCGGTTGGCGCTGGGGCAACAGCAAAAGCCAGCTCACCAATGGCCACAGCAACGCACACCACAGGCCAGGCGTAATAAAACCCCATCCCGGAAAGCCACCGCGCAGCAACATGCGCATCAGCATCGTCAACACATCCGCCGCCATAAACAGCGGCAAAACCTGGATAGCCTGCGCCACCATACTCAACCACGTAATGCGCCTGCGCAGCTGCAACACGCCATACATCACCGCCGAATACACCAACGCATGCTGGCCCAACAGCGACGACTGGTGCACATCCATGGCCAGACCCAGTACAAAAGCCCATGCCATGCCCACTTTGCCCGGCTCATGCACTCCCCAAAAGACGAGCACCAAGAGCAGCATGTCCGGCAGCCACAGACTGCGGCCCAGCGGCAGCAGGTTAAGCATCAGTCCCAGCAAGATTGTCAGTGCAACAAACCAGGGGTTCACAGGCAACAGCAGCGGCTGCCCACGCGGCATGATCATCGCGGCTCTCCTGATCGATCGCTAGGGTGGTGACGGCAGCTTTGCATCATCCTTTTTTACCTTTTCGCGGTGTGGATGAAGGTCCGTCCTGCTTTTTAGGATCGGGTTCAGGCCGGGGCGGCAGTGCATCCTCGGGCAGCGGGTCAATCACCATGACAAATTGCGCACCATACATTTGCGCCAAAGGCTCACAGTACACACGCGAGAACGGTGAATCCGCGCGCCGCTCAATCTTGATAATGCGGGCAATCGGCAGACCCGGCGCATACACACCATCAACACCACTGGTAGTGAGCAAGTCGCCCTCTTGAATATCAGCATTGCTGGGCATAAAGCGCAGCTCAATTCCGCCACCATAAGCGGCAGTAGGGTCGCCATAGGCCACAGCACGGGCACCGGTGCGTGGGTTCAGCACGGGAATGGCCTGGTCACGGTCCGTCAGCAAGGTCACTTCAGATGACATGTGGAACACCCGTGTCACCTGGCCCAGAACGCCCATCTCGTCCATCACCGGCGAGCCGCGCTTAACACCGGCGACCTCGCCCTTGTCAATCACCACGCGGCGGTTAAAAGCATCAGCCGTCTCGTACACCACCTGGGCAGGTCTGCCTTGGGTGGTCAGGCGCGGCATCAGATTCAGCAGTTGGCGCAAGCGCTGGTTTTCGTGGTCCAGCGTCTCCACCAGGTTGGCGCGCTGCGCCAGCAAGACCGATTTTTTTTCCGCCTCATCCGCCGTGGTCTGAGCCACATGCAGGTCTTCCATATACCGTGAGCCTTGATGCACTATCTGCACCGGCTGCAGCATCACCCATTGCAGCGGGTAAAGCACGGTGGCCACAGCCTTGCGCAGCGGCTCTGTCAGCTTGAAGCGCACATCCGCCACCATCAAGAAGACAGCCAGCGCCACGCACAAAGCCAGCCGCACATTAGGGCTGGGGCCTTGTGGGCGGAACGTTGGTACGCCGCTATCGAAGGAGTTGCTGGACATGCTTGGAAGACTGGCTTAAAAACACTCGCCATTGGCCAAAACACCAATGGCGAGCATGCAGCTTGCTATGTTAACCATAGTAGCTGGCGCTCGCCATTATTGCGCAAACCGATGTTTTGGTGGTTGTTATTCCATTTTTTGCAGCCGGCGATGACACGTTGATGCAGCAAAGGCAACAAAACAATCGCCAAGTTAAGAATAATGAAATTTATTCGCTGGTAAAGATAGAGACGCCCTTGCGGTCTAAAGTCTCTAGTGCCATACCGCAACCGCGCACCACGCAGGTCAATGGCTCTTCAGCCACCAGCACCGGCAGGCCGGTTTCTTCGGCCAGCAAACGGTCCAAGTCACGCAAGAGTGCGCCGCCGCCGGTCAGCATCATGCCTCGGTCGGCAATATCAGCACCCAGCTCAGGCGGGGTTTGCTCCAACGCATTTTTGACAGCCGATACGATCTGGTTCAGCGGCTCGGTCAGTGCTTCCAATACTTCGTTGCTGCTGATGGTGAAGCTACGTGGCACACCTTCAGACAGGTTACGACCCTTAACCTCGATCTCAAGTACCTCAGAGCCAGGGAAGGCCGAGCCAATGCTTTTCTTGATCAGCTCCGCTGTCGGCTCACCAATCATCATGCCGTAGTTGCGGCGAATGTAGTTGATGATGGATTCGTCAAACTTGTCGCCACCCACACGCACGCTACCCTTGTAGACCATGCCGCCCAGCGAGATCACGCCCACTTCGGTGGTGCCGCCGCCAATGTCAACCACCATGGAGCCCGATGCCTCGGACACCGGCAGGCCTGCGCCAATACCGGCAGCCATGGGCTCTTCAATCAACTCCACTTGCGTAGCGCCTGCTTTCAGGGCCGCATCTTTAATAGCGCGGCGCTCGACCTGGGTCGATCCGCAGGGCACACAAATGATGATGCGCGGGCTGGGTGACAGCAAGGTGCGGGGGTGCACCATCTTGATAAACTGCTTGATCATCTGCTCGGTGATCAAGAAGTCGGCGATCACGCCGTCCTTCATCGGGCGAATGGCTTCAATATTGCCTGGCACCTTGCCCAGCATGGCTTTGGCTTCGCGGCCCACGGCCTGGATGACCTTGCGGCCATGGGTGCCGCCTTCGTGGCGGATCGCAACCACGGATGGCTCGTCGAGCACAATGCCTTTATCACGGGCGAAAATCAGCGTATTGGCAGTGCCAAGGTCGATGGCCAGATCGGTGGAAAAATACCGACGGAACAATCCGAACATTCAAATTTCCTCTGGGGCATGGGCCGCGCTTCGACGATCCATCGCCCGACATTTTGGGGGGTATAGGGATGGCAGCAGGGGTTTTCGATGCGCAATGACCGACGTTGCCGTGATATTGCATCAAAGACGGGATAATACCGCATCCCCTGTGAATAACTTGCAGGGCAACGCTTTCCGGCCCCGTTTTTTTACGACTGGTTTACATACTTCTATCTATGGCACTGACAAAAGACGACATTGCCCGCATCGCCAATCTGGCGCGGCTCGAATTATCAGCCCCCGAGAGTGAGCGCATGCTCTCACAGATGAATAACTTTTTTGGCATTGTGGAGAAGATGCAAGCTGTGGATACCACGGGCATCACCCCGCTGTCTCACCCTGTGGCGGCTATTCAAGAGATCACCCTTCGACTGCGCGACGACGTGGTGAGCGAGCCCAATAACCGCGAGGCCAATCAGAAGAGCGCCCCGGCTGTGGAAAAGGGCTACTTCCTGGTTCCCAAGGTGATCGAGTAATCCGCAGCTGCGCACAGGCTACGGCCTGCACGCGGCATTGGTACTTTCAGGCACTAGCGTCCGCCCATAGCCACTTTATAGCTACAAAAACAAAAGCAGCAACTGGCACATCTAGCGCCCCAACCCCCAACCGAGATTTGCATGAGCACTCCATCCGATTTGCATGACCTGAGCGTGGCGCAACTGGCTGCCAAGCTCCAAGCGCGCGAAGTCTCCTCCGTCGAGGCCGCACAACACTTTCTGGCCCGCGCCAAGGCCCACCAAGATCTGGGCGCCTACGTCCACATCAATGAGGACGTGACCCTGGCACAGGCCAAGGCCGCCGACGCCAAAATCGCCGCAGGCCAAGGTGGCAAGCTGGCCGGTGTGCCCATTGCACACAAAGATCTTTTTGTTACCAAAGACTTCCCCACCACCGCAGGCAGCAAGATGCTGGCGGGCTACCAGTCGCCGTTCGACGCCACCATGGTCACCAAACTGGCCGATGCAGGTGCTGTGACTTTGGGCAAGCTGAATATGGACGAGTTCGCCATGGGCTCGGCCAACGAGAACAGCGCCATCGGCAAAGTCCTCAACCCGTGGGATAAATCCCGCGTTCCCGGCGGATCGTCCGGTGGCTCGGCAACGGCCATTGCCGCACGCCTGGCGCCAGCAGCTACCGGCACCGATACCGGTGGTTCCATCCGCCAGCCAGCCTCGTTTTGCGGCATCACCGGCATCAAACCCACCTATGGCCGCGCCAGCCGCTACGGCATGATCGCCTTCGCGTCCAGCCTGGACCAAGCCGGCCCCATGGCCCGCACGGCAGAGGATTGCGCCATCTTGCTAAGCGAGATGTGCGGCCCCGACTTGGACCGCGACTCCACCAGCCTAGACCACCCTGCCGAAGACTTTACGGCCCAGCTGAACAACAAACTCGACGGCCTGCGCATCGGCATTCCTGCAGAGTTTTTTGGCGATGGCCTGTCTGCCGACGTGCGCGCTGCCGTCGACAGCGCCTTGAAGGAGTACGAAAAGCTGGGCGCCAAGCTGGTGCCCATCAGCCTGCCGCGTACCGAGCTGTCCATCCCCGTCTACTACATCATTGCCCCGGCGGAGGCATCGTCCAACCTGTCGCGCTTTGATGGCGTCAAGTTTGGCCACCGCGCCAAGGATTACACCGACCTGGTCGACATGTACAAGAAAACCCGCGCCGAAGGCTTTGGCGACGAGGTCAAGCGCCGCATCATGATGGGCGCCTACGTGCTGTCCCACGGCTACTACGACGCCTACTACCTGCAGGCGCAAAAAATCCGCCGCATGATTGCCGACGACTTCCAAGCCGCCTTCAAGGAGTGCGACGTGATCGCCGGCCCCGCCGCACCTACCGTAGCGTGGGCCTTGGGCGGCAAAAGCGACCCGCTCGCCAACTACCTGGCCGATATTTACACCCTGCCTGCATCGCTGGCCGGCCTGCCCGGCATGAGCGTGCCTGCAGGCTTTGGCGAAGGCGGCATGCCCGTGGGGCTGCAGCTGATCGGCAACTATTTTGCCGAAGGCAAGCTGCTGAACGCCGCCCACCAGCTGCAACAAGCCACCGACCACCACCTGCGCCAACCCGCAGGCCTTTAAAAACCATAGCTGCTAGCGCCCGACACATACAGGTTTACTGTGCAAAAAACGCTAAAAACAAGACAGGCCGTGCGCCAGCAGCTCACCTTTTGATACCACCCGATATGACTGCAAAACTCATCAACGGCTACGAAGTGGTGATTGGCTTTGAAACCCACGCCCAACTGGCCAGCCAGTCCAAAATCTTCAGCCGCGCCAGCACCGCCTTTGGAGCCGAGCCCAACACCCAGGCCTGCGCCGTGGACCTGGCCCTGCCCGGCACCCTGCCAGTGATGAACAAAAAGGCTGTGGAATGCGCTATCAAGCTGGGACTGGCCCTTGGCTCCCACATTGCGCCAGTCAGCATTTTTGCTCGCAAAAACTACTTCTACCCTGATCTGCCCAAGGGCTACCAAATCTCGCAATTCGAGATCCCCGTAGTGCAAGGCGGCGAAGTCAGCTTTTATCTGGAAGAAGGCAAAGAAAACGTCCTCAAAACCGTGCGCCTGGTGCGCGCGCACTTGGAAGAAGACGCAGGCAAATCCGTGCACGACGAGTTCATCGGCCAATCAGGCATTGACCTGAACCGCGCCGGCACGCCCCTGCTCGAGATCGTGACCGAGCCCGACATGCGCGGCACCGCCGAAGCCGTGGCCTACGCCAAAGAGCTGCACAAAATCGTCACCTGGATTGGCATCTGCGACGGCAATATGCAGGAAGGCTCATTCCGCTGCGACGCCAACGTATCGGTGCGCAAGCCCGGCCAGCCGCTGGGCACCCGCCGCGAGATCAAGAACCTGAACTCGTTCAAAAACATGCAGATCGCCATCGATTACGAAATCCGCTGGCAGATCGAAGAGATTGAAGACGGCCGCGCCATTCAGCAGGCCACCGTGCTCTTCAACCCCGACACGGGCGAAACCCGCGCCATGCGCACCAAGGAAGACGCCGCCGACTACCGCTACTTCCCTGATCCTGACCTGCCACCACTGGTCGTGGCCGACAGCTGGGTGCAAGCCGTCAAGGCCGACATGCCCGAGCTGCCCCGCCAACGCGCGACCCGCTTTGTGGCCGACTACGGCCTGCCCGAGTACGACGCCACCACCCTGACCCAAAGCCAGGCCATGGCCGATTACTTTGAGACCGTCGCCAAAGCCTGCAACCAGCCCAAGCTGGCCAGCAACTGGGTGATGGGCGAAATCTCGCGCCGCATGAACATGGAAGAAATCGGCATGGACGCCGTGAAGGTGAGCGCCGCCCAGCTGGCGCAAATCATCACCCGCATCCACGACAACACCATCAGCAACAACGCCGCCAAAACCGTGTTTGAAGCTATCTGGTCTGGCGAAGGCAGCGATGTGGACGCCGTGATTGACACCAAGGGCCTCAAGCAGATGAACGACAGCGGCGCGCTGGAAGCCATCATTGACGAAGTCATCGCCGCCAACCCCGGCAATGTGGAGCAATACCGCGCAGGCAAAGACAAGGCGTTTAACGCCCTGGTAGGCCAGGTAATGAAAGCATCCAAGGGCAAAGCCAATCCCGGCCAGGTAAATGAGATGCTGAAAGCCAAGCTGGCCTAAGCGCCTCTCGTTATCTAGCTGGCACCGGCTCGCCGCACAGGCCAGCCCGCACCACCCGCACTACAACAAGGCCGCAGGCACACCGCCTGCGGCCTTGTTGCTCTGGGCCATCCCACGCCTCCGCTCCCCGCATCCTGCTCAGGAACCATTCAGTGATCTTCGCGAACGACTCTCTCATCGAATCCGAAAAAGAGCGCAACCTCTGCACCAAGTTCTTTGCCGGGTATTTTTTTAACGAGTTCACCCCCGGTTACACCAAGCGCATCGCCCAGTTCAACCGCTACATCCAAGATGTAACGGGCCGCACCGACTTGGCCCTGCAAAGCCCGCACATCTCGTTCGACACCCACGCCTACCTCTGCCATGAGCGCCTGCGCAGCAAACTGGCCGACGTACTCATCTCCGACCCCGATCGCCAGACCTTCTTGTTCATCGAGACCAAATACCTCACCAACTGGACCTACGCCGCCGACGTAGCCAAAGGCCTGGAGCGCCTGGACAAGGTCTTCGACGCCGCCAAAAAGCCGCACCTAGCGAGCGCCAAGCAGCATTACTTCGTGCTCACCTCCAAACGCAAGGAAGAAGCCGCAGGCCGCCCCGTCAACCCCTGGGCCACGAATGAGGCTGTCGAGACCGCTCAGGCTACAGATGACGCCAATGCCGTGAATGGCGTCGAGCAGGGCCCCTTTGCCGAAATTACCGAAGTGAAGAAGCCCGTACCGCCCAGCTTTACCAGCCTGCTGTACTGGGAAGATCTGACCCAAATGTGCGACCGCTCAGAAGTGCGTCAGTACATGGAAGCACGGCTGCAGCTCTGTATCAGCAGCAGCCGCAATCAGCACAAATCGGGGTATTTTTTGCCGGGGGCATAAAGCGGACAAGCCATTGCACGCACCCCCGGTTACAAGCACACCCTGCGCCATCAGGGAGACGGGCACGGGCAAACACGCGGTAGCCGATTCACCCCAGCAAAAGCCTCGCCTCGCCCGTCAGCCGCCCAGTACGGCTGTACCTGGCGATAAGGCTCAATCTCTGCAGCAGCAACCCTTTTGAGCTCAAATCGAGATTTTTGCCAAGAGCGGCTGATACGAGTAAAGCAGTACCTACTGCGGACTGGCTAGTTGACGAAGTGCGACTGTCCTTCGGCAGGCACACCACCCCGCCCTTTGTGCTCTTGGGTGCTGACTGAAGGGGATGGACAGCCGCAGTCCAAACTACTGCAGGAGTCGTTTTTGCTGAGTAAATATTTGGTTTTTTGCTTCTGCTGCTCTCCAGGTGCGCGCGAACAGCCACTAATTTAATAGCGTAGAGCAGCCCGCAGACAGATGCCGCTCTCGTCTCTCTTGAACGTTTTGAGGCTCTAGCGCTTACTTGGAGCACGCCAGAAGCTATCAAATTCATAAAGAAACTATCTCGGTATTCCGCCCCCCGTTGCCTGCGCCGAGGACCACAGGGCACGGACTGCGCAATTGCAGCGCAGGTTACAACTGCCTCGTACTCTGGCTCACCGCGTCTGTTCGAACGGAGCGCCAAGTGAGTTGCGCTGTGCAGCATCTGCCCGCCCGGCCACCCTCCGAGCGCCGAAGATTGCCCGTAGCGACGCGACGCGGCGCAGACAAAAGGGGCGCCTTTGCTTTGGTGACCTTCATTCGGTCGGCGACCCGGTTGCGCCGAATGAAAGTAACTCGTCCGCTGGCGCGAGGCCCAGCCAGCAAAAGCTAACAAGACAATTATCGAACACCGAAAACGCATCGCTCGGGCATCCCCGCGCGCCAGCACAGAAACCGGCTCTAGTTACCAAAATCTGCCAATCCGCACCCAATTTTCCCCATCCCCCACCGGCGCCTTCACGTGAAGGATGGCGATCGAGGCCTCAATGGCCAGCATGCGGCTGGTACACGCCTCTAAAGTTTTATGCAGTTTTGCCTGTGAGCAATTGCTCAGTGGTCGCCAACAGCTCATCTATTCATAGCAATAAAAAATTACTGTGGGCTTACGCCAGACACCGTAGTTACACGTACTGGACGGACCTGTACTGATCCGCTATGGTGGCTGCGACTTTTGTTGCGACCCCAACCATCACAACAAGACAAAGGCTGTCTGCCCGGTCTTTGGCCACCACTACCGGGTGCATCGCCACCCTTCTGCTTAGGCAAGCTGGTGGTCTTTTTGCTTCGGTTTGTAGGCCTGTCTATTGGGCAGAGCACATCTACGGTTTGCTCCTCCACTGGCATGTGGCGCGCCTTGCGCTCCTGTCTGTCCCACCAATCCCCCTTTGCGATGTTTTACGGAGGACGTTTTGAGTACCTTTGCCATTGTTTTGTCCCTTGCGCTGCTGATGTTCTTGGCGTATCGGGGCTTTTCTGTTTTGCTGCTGGCGCCGCTGATGGCTGCTGTGGCGGTGATTTTGTCGGGCGATGTGGCGCTGATGCTGCCTATCTATACCGAGACTTTTATGCGGGCGCTGGGTAACTACATCCTCGCCTTCTTCCCAATCTTTTTGCTGGGTGCCTTGTTTGGGCAATTAATGGCCGACTCAGGCGCGGCCACGGCGATTGCGCAGTGGATTGAGCGTACTTTGGGATCGAAGCACGCGATTTTGACGGTGGTACTGGCCTGCGGCGTGCTGACGTATGGCGGCGTGTCACTCTTCGTTGTGGCATTTGCTATCTACCCAATTGCCAAGACGCTTTTCCGTGATGCCAATATCCCCAAGCGTCTGGTGGCGCCAGCGATTGCGCTGGGCTCGTTCACCTTCACGATGACTGCGCTGCCTGGCACGCCCGCCATCCAGAACGCCATCCCTATCCCCTACTTTGGCACCAACACTTTTGCGGCACCGGGCCTGGGCCTGCTGGGCGGCATCATCATGTTTACCCTGGGTATTTGGTGGCTGCGCTCGCGCGAGAAGGCTGCGCGTGCCAATGGCGAAGGCTACGGCGTGCATGACGACAGCGACACCGGCCCGCGCGGCCAGGTGGGTGAGGCCGATATGAGCGGCGACGCCACGCGCAGCATGCCGCTGCTGCTGGCATTGCTGCCCCTGGTGCTGGTAATTGGCGTGAACGCACTGTTTACCTATGGCGTCTTCCCCGGGGTGGAGTGGGATTTTCTGAAGCAACGCTTCCCTACCATGGTTGCAGCCAAGCAGACCGGTATGTGGTCGCTGATTATTGCGTTGGTGGTGGCTTGCCTGGTGCTGTTTGTCATCAGCCTGGGGCGCCTGGCAGATATGCAGCAGTCCATCAACAAGGGGGTGCTGGGCAGCATGCTGCCGATTTTTAACACAGCATCCGAGGTGGGTTATGGCGCGGTGATTGCCAGCATGGCGGGCTTTGCACTGATCCGCGATGCGGTGCTGAACATATCCAGCAACCCGCTGGTGTCAGAGGCAGTGGCGATGAATGTGCTGGCGGGTATTACTGGCTCGTCGTCGGGCGGTATGTCGATCGCGCTGCAAACCCTGGGCGCTGATTACCTGCGCATGGCGAATGAGGCGGGTATCAGCCCTGATTTGCTGCACCGCGTGGCGGTGATGTCGGCCGGCGTGTTTGACACCCTGCCGCATAGCGGTGCCATCATTACTTTGCTGGCGATTTGCCGGCTGACGCACAAGCAGTCGTACGGCAATATCGCCATGATGACGATCGTGGTGCCGCTGATTGCGCTGTCCGTGGTGATCACGCTGGGAACGGTGTTCGGCTCATTCTGAGGCCCTTCAACCGTAAAAACACAAAGGCGCCATGCCCACGCATGGCGCCTTTTTCATGCAAGCCTTGGTTGAGAGTTGCCCCACCTCTCACGCAAACAACGCTGGCAAATCACCAGTATTGGCTGCTGCCAGCGCCCGTCCATCAAACACAATCAGCTATCAAAATAAAAGCGCTCATCCCTTGGCTGCAGTGTCATCGACATCCGCTATAAACATGCCATGACCAATTTGTTTGCCAAAGTAGGGCTGTGGGGGCTTGCGCTGATCGCCGTGCTGTATACGGCGCTGTGCATGCTGATGTTCTTTCAGCAGCGCAGGCTGATGTATTTTCCGCAACTCACCCTGGTGGAGGCGTCGCAGACCAATTTCTTGCTACAGCAGGGCGACGTGACCCTGCGCGGCTGGCAAAGCCACCCGGGTATGGGGGCAACCGCGCCTGCGCGCGACGCGGTCATCTACCTGGGCGGCAACGCCGAGCGGGTGGAGCAGGCTGTGCTGCTGCTGCGCCAGTGGTTGCCTGGGCACAGCGTCTACTCCCTGGCCTACCGCGGCTATGGTGCCAGCGATGGCACGCCAACGGAAGCCGACCTAGAGCGCGACGCCATTGCCCTGTTTGACACCGTACATCAGCTGCATCCGCAAGGCCGTATCGTGGTGGTGGGCCGCAGCCTGGGCAGCGGGGTCGCGGCAGCGGTGGCCGCGCAGCGGCAGCCAGCACAACTGGTGCTGATCACCCCTTTTGACAGCATGATTGCCACGGTGCGTGACCACTATGGCTGGCTGCCGGTGGGCCTGCTGCTGCGCGACCGCTATCCGTCACATGAGCGGCTACAGCAGTATGGCGGCCCCCTGCTGGTGCTACGCGCAGGGCGCGATGCGCTGGTACTGCCAGCCCGCACCGATGCCTTGGAGCAGGCGCTGACTGCCCGCAAGGGGCCAGCGGTCGAAGTCGAGAACTTTGCGGCTGCCGACCACATCAACATTCTGCAGACTCCAGGCCTTGCGACACGCCTGCGCAGCTTTGTGGAAGGCGCGCCTGCAAAACAGTGATGCCCGTCAGGCCATCCACGGGCTACTCGCGCTTTTGCGGTTGAAAGTCGTAGAGCGTCTTGCCTGCGTTGTCGATCACCAGGGCCGGAAGGTTCCGCGCAGTGACAAGGTAGAAACCGTTCTTCCAGGGCTGCGCTATCAGGTAGTAGCCATCGGACAGTAGCTGCGGCATGGCACGCGTCGACTGGCTCCAGACCAGTTGCAGGCTGCGTACATCCACCATCTGCAGCACCACTTCAGCAGGCGTGGTGGGCGTTGCCTCGTAGCGCATCAGCACCCTGTCTTCGTTGCGCGCCAGCACTTCGCCGCTGAACTGCACCGGCACGCCGGCCACCTGCGCAATGTCGGTGATACCCGCTTCCTGCAGGCTTTGGCGTGTGACCACATAGCCATTGCTGACAGCCCGGTAGCGCTTTGGCGCGGCGCGCACCACCGCATCGACGGCAGAGCGTACCTCCAGCAGCGGCAACTGTTGGAAATCGCCCTCACTCTGCTTTTGCCGGTAGTGCACCAAAGTGGTGGGCAGGCCATAGCGGGACACATCGGTTCTGAATTCAGCGTAGTCGACTCGCTCCACGCTTTTCTGGTACTGGCCCCAGGGGCGCTGCAGCAGGCGCTGCTGCTGCTCGCCCCAGCGGTAGATTTCTGCGGTGCGCCAGTACACGGCATAGCGGTCGCCGGTGTTGCTGGTGACATCCAGCAGATCGGGCTCGCGCTGGCCGCCAAAGACCAGCTTGGCTACGCCGGTGGCCAGTTGCCCGGGAAAACGTTGGCTCAGGGCGGTATTCATCGGCTCGAACGCACTGCGCTCCTGGCTCCACTGCCACCAATCGCGGCCGTTGAGCACCAGGGATATCTGCCCGTCCGCCTGCACCCGCATCTGCGCGGCCTTGGCTGCGGCAGCGCGCGGCAATGCCACACGCTGCGGCTCGCCGATCAGTTGCCGGGCCTGCAAGTCGTTGTGCAAAATCTGGAACACATCCTCGCGCTCGGTGCTGTGCTTCATCACCCGCAGCATGCGCAGGCTACCGTCTGCGGCCTGGTAAACCGCCGATGCCTCGACATCGCCCAGCGGCACCTCCTGCGGCTGGCCTGACTGGCGCAGAGACAACACCCAAGCCACCCCTGGCGGCAGCACGAAATACAGCAGTAAGGCCACGCCCACCACCTGGTAGAGGGGAGAGATGCGCGTGGTCATCGGGCAGGTTTGGCGGTGAGGCTGAAATCGTGCACCGTCTGGCCCTCGTCACCAATCAGCAGCGCTGGCTGCTGAAGGTCGTTGAACAGTACGAAACCGCCGCTGACCGCCTGGCCCGTTACATAGGTGCCGCCTTCACGGGTGCCAAGCTGCGGCAGCTGGTCGACCGTGCGACTCCACACCACCTGGCTCGTGGCCTTGTCCAGCAGCTGGATGACCCGGCCTTCTTGGAGTACCGGTGTCGGGGTGTAGGTCAGCAGTACCCGGTTGGCGTTCTCACCCAAAATATCGGCGTGAAAACGCGGTACCGCCGGCTGCACCACGTCGATGCGCGTCAGCCCCCGGTCCTTGACCGCATAGGAGCTCGTTGAAAACCCGCCGCTCATGGTCGCGTAGTGGTGGGGCCAGTTGCGCACCTCCTCGCTGTCGGAGGGCAACAGGTCGAAGTAGTCGAAAAAGACAGGCTGGCCGGGCTCGTAGCGCCACCAGGACTGCACCAGCAGCGCCCTGCGCTCCTCCCCAGTGGGGCGTGGCAGCTGCACATAGCGGTAGTGCGCTATGCGCTGGCCGTAGGTTGCCTGGGCCTTTGCGTAGAGGCGGCTGCTTTCGGCAGCGGGCACGATCTGGTTCAGCAGCCAGTACACATGGTATTTACTGCCACTGCTGCTGGTCACCTCCAGGCTGTCGGGCCGGTTACGCCGCTGAATGGCAACGCCCACCACACCTTCACCCAGTTGGGGGGCAAATCGCTCACTCAATTGGGGCAGCAGATCGACAAAGCGCAAGGTGGCCGGGTCCAGCCGCCAGAAGCCGCGCTCCTTCACAGAAAGGTACAGCTGCCCATCCGAGAAAAACCGCAGCTCGGCGCGGCCAGAGCCGCTCGCCCAGTGCATAGAAAAGCGCTGAGGCTCCGCCAACGGCTTGCCGCTGGCCATGTCACTGATCACCGCACGGTAGACCGCCTGTTCCTGCTCACGGTTTTCAAACAACTGCACCAGCAGGCGCTGGCCGTTGTGCTCCACGATGGAGGCGGCTTCGCTGCGTCCCAAGGCCTGGTGTTGCTCATGGGGATTGCTATCGTTTTTAATAAACTGCTGCACAAGCGGCACCAGCCACGGCAGCGCCATCAGCAGCAACAGAAGCGGCAACAACCAGCGCATATGGCTTTGCAGCCGCGCCAGGCCGGGTGCCGGGGTGTGCATGCGCACATGGGGCAGGCCCTGGCTGCCGTCGATGCTGAACTGCGCCCCGCACTGCAGGCAGGCAAAGGCGTTGCGCGGCCCGGCGCTGCGGCAACGCGCAGCACCGCAACGCGGGCAATAAGGGGATGACCAGGATGACATATCAGAAAAGCGGCAAACCGGAAAACTGGCGCACAGCTTAACGGCTGCGCCCCGGCGTCTGCGGCGGCACGGTATTTTCACAGGCAAGGTACGGTGGCTGGCCACTGGCGCCTAGCGCATGCGCGTCAGCCGCCGGCAGTGGCCTGCAAAGGCAAACGCTACCATCTACTGATTTGAACCTGCAACTGCCATGAACGACCACACCGCCAACGCTGCCCCCATCCCGCTCTATTCAGAGAGCCAGCCTGCCGACACCATTTTTGGCCTGCCCATGGCCATGGCTGCATCCTTTCAATTAAAGGGCGAGGCAATTGGCAATGACCGTGCCCGCGTGCGCATGCCCTACCAGCAGCAATACACTAACAGCCGAGGCGACATGCACGGCGGTGCCATTGCCACCTTGCTGGATGTAGGCCTCTCCTGCGCAGCCCGCGCCCATGACCCGCTGCGCTACGGCGTGGTGACGGTGGATCTGACCATCCACTACATTGCGCCAGCAGCGGGCGATGTCATCTGCACATCGGTATGCGAGAAGCGTGGCAAAAGCTTGAGCTTTGTGCGCGGCGAGCTGCGCAACGAAGCGGGCGAGCTGCTGGGCATGGCCACAGGCACCTTCAAGCTGGTAGAGCGCAAGCCAGCTTGACGGGTTTATGGCAGGTTTTTGGGTGCTGTGGCATGCTGATGGCCTGTTGATTTTTCACATCCTTGTTGCACCATGACATCTCGTCAAACCACTCTGCCGATCGAAAAACACTTTCTCGACCGCTTCTCCCCCCGCGCCTTCTCGGGCAAAAAGCTCAGCCCCCAAGACATCGAAACCATGGTGGAAGCCGCACGCTGGGCGCCATCAGCCAGCAACAAGCAGCCTTGGCACTTTGCCTACGCCATTAATGGCGATGCGAACTGGGAGGCGTTTGCCACCATCCCCAATGAAGGCAACCGCCGCTGGTGCCTGAACGCCGGTGCACTGCTGGTGGTACTGTCGGACAAAGATGCCTCTGGCAAGCACAGCTTTGATGCTGGCTGCGCCTGGGGCTACCTGGCCCTGCAAGCCCACGCCATGGGTCTGGCCACACACGCCATGGGCGGCATTGAGGTGGAAGCCGCCCGCAAGGTGCTGAAGCTAACCGACAACTGGCAGGTGGAATGCCTAGTAGCCATTGGCGAGCGCGGCGACAAAGCCAGCCTGCCCGCCGATCTGGCCGAGCGCGAGGCACCATCGCCCCGCAAGGCCTTGGGCGAGATTTTGAGCGCTGGCCCGCTGGCCTGATCGCTCCGGCAGCGCAAAAAAAAAGGCTCCTGACAGGAGCCTTTTTCTTTTTCAACACCGAGCCGCTTTAGAACAGCACGCGGCAGCGGATAGTGCCCGCAATCTGCGACAGTTTCTCCAGCGCCAGCGCCGACGATTGCGCATCGATGTCGATCACCACGTAACCCACCTTCTCGTCGGTACGCAGGTACTGGCCCACAATGTTGATGCCGTTGTCGGCAAACACTTGGTTGATGGCCGACAGGATACCGGGGCGGTTTTCGTGCACGTGCAGGATGCGGTTGTTGCCAGGGTGCTCCGGCAGCGCCACTTCAGGAAAGTTCACAGCCGACGTCGTAGTGCCGTTGTCGCTGTACTTGACGAGCTTTTCCGCCACCTCAAGACCGATATTGGCCTGCGCCTCCATCGTGGAGCCACCGATGTGCGGCGTGAGAATGACGTTGTCCATGCCCCGCAACGGCGACTGAAATTCGTCCTTGTTGCTCTTGGGCTCTGTGGGAAACACGTCGATCGCCGCGCCCAACAGTCGACCTGCCTGTAGCGCACCGGCGAGCGCCTCGATATCGACCACCGTGCCGCGCGATGCGTTGATGAGGACGCTGCCTTGCTTCATCGCTGCGATCTGAGCCGCGCCCATCATGCCGTGGGTGGATAACAGCTCGGGCACATGCAGGGTCACTATGTCGGCCTGGCCCAGCAGCTCGTTCAGGTTAGCGGCCTGCTGTGCGTTACCCAACGGCAGCTTGGTAACCACATCGTGAAAGATCACCTTCATACCCAGGCCTTCGGCCAGTACTGACAGCTGCGTGCCGATGGAGCCATAGCCCACGATGCCCAGCGTCTTACCCCGGATCTCGAAAGAGTTGTCGGCACTCTTCTTCCAGCCGCCGCGGTGGGCCACGGCATTTTTCTCCGGAATGCCGCGCAACAGCAAAATGGCCTCGGCCAACACCAGCTCAGCAACAGAGCGCGTATTAGAGAACGGGGCGTTAAACACCACCACACCGCGCTCGCGAGCAGCGCTCAGGTCTACCTGGTTGGTGCCAATGCAAAAGCACCCAACGGCCACCAGTTTCTGGGCTGCAGCAAACACATCAGCGGTGAGCTGCGTACGTGAACGGATGCCGACAAAATGCACGTCGGCAATCTTGCGCTTGAGCTCATCGCCATCAAGCGCGCCAGTCAGCGCCTCTACATTGGTATAGCCCGCAGCCTGTAGCACCTTGAGCGCTGAGGGGTGAATGCCTTCGAGCAACAAAAACTTGATCTTCGATTTGTCCAGCGATGTTTTGGTCATGTATGCAAACTCTTCAGTTTCAGTCATTGCGGTGATGATGGCCCAGATAGCTTGCCATTACACGGTGTCGGGTTGAGCGCGCAGCCTTATCTCGGTCCATCGATGGCCTGCAATGGAAATAGATGAAATAGCGGCTAGCCCCCTCTTTTACTACTTCATAACTATCTATTCAGGAATCCATTCATCACCGCTGTCAAGCACCTGCGCCAGCGCGTTCATTCCGTGCATGGTAAAAAAACGCGCGTCCATCCCAAGGAGTTTTTGCATGACCGAATCCCGTGCCCACAGTTTGTTTGATGCCACCCAAGTTGGCGATATTTCCATGGCAAACCGCATCGCCATGGCGCCACTCACGCGTAACCGCTCTCCCAACGCTGTGCCCAAGCCCATCACTGCAACCTACTACGCACAGCGCGCTACGGCAGGTTTGCTGATTACCGAAGCAACCGCCATCAGCCACCAGGGGCAGGGCTACTCGGATGTGCCTGGCTTGTATGGTGACGACCAGGTTGAAGGTTGGGCCAAGGTAACCGATGCCGTGCACGCCAAGGGTGGCAAGATCGTCTGCCAGCTGTGGCATGTTGGCCGTGTATCGCACCATCTGCTGCAGCCAGATGGCATGCCGCCTGTAGCCCCCTCGGCCATTGCCGCCAAGACCAAGACTTTTCTGATCGATCACCAAACTGGCGCAGGCCAGTTTGTGCCCACATCAGAGCCGCGCGCGCTGGATGCGGGCGAGATCCCCGGCATCGTCCACAGCTTTGCCACAGCGGCCCGCAATGCCGTGCAGTCTGCCGGGTTTGATGGTGTCGAGATCCACGCCGCCAATGGCTATCTGCTGGATCAGTTTTTGAAGACAGGCGCCAACGAGCGCACCGACGACTACGGCGGCTCTATCAAAAACCGCTGTCGCTTTACCTTGGAAGTAGTGCGTGCTGTGATAGACGCAGTGGGCCACGGCAAGGTAGGCATTCGCCTGTCGCCCGTCACCCCAGCCAATGGTATTGAGGACAGTGATCCGCAGTCGCTGTTTGAATACCTGGCGCGCGAGCTGGGCCCTTTGGGCTTGGCCTATATCCATGTGATCGAAGGCGCTACCGGCGGCCCACGCGAAGTAGAAGGTCGCCCGTTTGACTACCTGGGCTTTAAAACCGCCTACCGCAGCGCGGGCGGCAAGGGCGCTTGGATGGTAAACAACGGCTACACCCGCGCCAGCGCCGAAGAGGCCGTAGCCAGCGGCTGGGCCGACGTAGTGGCCTTTGGTAAAGCCTTTATTGCGAACCCCGACTTGGTGGAGCGCCTGCGCAAAAACGCAGCCCTGAACCCGAGCGATACCGCTACTTTCTACGGTGGCGGCGAGAAGGGCTATACCGACTACCCGACGCTTGCCTAACAGCCCCCGCCCATGCTGCGCCGTGTGCTTCTCGCCGCCATCCGCGCCTACCAGCGCGGGTTTTCTCCCCACAAAGGCTATGCCTGTGCGTATCGGCTGGTGCATGGTGGCAACGGTTGCTCTGGCGTGGGTTTGCGCTTGATACGACGTTATGGGGCGCTGCATGGATTGCACTTGCTATGGCAGCGCTTGCAACACTGCACGGTTGCTGCGGTGTCCGCATCGCGCATTCCCCCCACGCAGCGCGGCAGCTGTGATCTTGGCTGCATGGGCTGCGATCTGGCCTTACACACGCTTTTCGCCAGCCCCAACAAAGGGCCAATCGAGCATCGCGGGTTACGCAAACATATGCCGCTTATGGTGATTGGCGCATGCATTCTCGCCATCATGGGCACCATCGTTGCCCTGCACTGGATTCCATAATCCATCCACGGGTAACCCACGACAGGCCCACAGTTTTGCTAGAGTGCAGCCATGCACTTGAAAACTTTGATGCACGCAAGCGCTGTCGCTTTGCTAATCCCTGCGTTATCGGCCTGCTCCAGCTGGATGCCGTTTAAAAGCAAAAAAGAGGCTGAACCCGCACCCATAGCGGGTGCTGCCCCAGCACCCAGTACGCCGAGCCCCCCAAAGGCACCTGCAGCAACTACCGCAGCCATCTCACCCGCCAATTTACACGGCGTGTGGGAGTGCAATTTCCAGATCAAGATGGGCGAAGACTCGGCGAGCTTCACCTACACCAACCAGTTCAACGACGACGGCACCGTCAAATCGCAGGCCTATCTGGTCTACAACATGCCTAGCACCCAGCAGCAGTACGCCTTTGTGGTACAAGGCAGCGGGCACTGGCGCTTGGTAGGCAACGCCGTCACGCTGATCGTTCCCGATGTGGTCAAGCAAGACCG
This sequence comes from Comamonas sp., assembly GCA_036646255.1. Taxonomy (GTDB): domain Bacteria; phylum Pseudomonadota; class Gammaproteobacteria; order Burkholderiales; family Burkholderiaceae_C; genus Comamonas. The sequence continues at coordinate 16,942 of JAVXMM010000015.1, read as the reverse complement.
CTCCACCCACAAGAACCCCGACATGGTCAAAGACAAAGACTTGGTGCCCGAGGACCTGAGCGACACCTGGACCGTGCAAGCCCATCAGGGCAAGAACATGCGCGTGGTGGTGGGCAGCTTGGCGGATGAGATGCTGTGCCAGAAGGAATAGCGCCCTAGCATGCAGCAACTCTCTTGGTTCTTTTTGCCGCCTACTTATTGGTGGGCAGCAGCCGTTGCACTATCGGTACTGCTGGTGGCGGCATCGATATGCTGGCTTGCGTGGCGCAATTGGTCGCCTCAAACAGCTCTCATCTTTGCAGCACTTGCGGTGGTGTGGTGGAGTTTTGGCTTTGCCTCGGCGCTGTGGCCACTGCGCGGGCTGGACGAGTTCTCGCAATGGGCGCGCGCCAGCAGCTATGTGGTGGTGCCGCTGTGGATGGGAGGCGTGGCATGGATCGCAGCCTTGCTGGTGGCGCGCTTTTTGCGCACCGCACGCGCAGGCCAAGGCTAGTGCTGATTGACACCACGGATATTTGCGCCACCATAGACCGATCGACCAGGAGGCCTGTTATGACCGATATCCACAGCATCAACCTCGACAAGCTGCGCCATATCGTGCAGAAGTTCCAGTACAACGACTTCACCGCCGCACAAATTGCCGCCGATTACTGGGATGGTGCCACCGAGCAAATTGCGGCCAGCCGCGACCAGTTTGAAGCCGTGCTGCACCGCAACGCCGCTTTACTAGGCATACAGGCCGTGGGCAACAACCAGCCTGTGCGCTGGCATGTAGCAGCCTGATTTGCTCTTCTATCAATAGCTGTTAGCGCCCGCCAGTTGGTCGCTAACAGCTCTTTTTATTCAAAATCAACCATCCGCACTGCAGCCATGTCTTCATCTGTAGCACTGCAGTTCCGCGATTTTCTGCAGAGCGACCTGGCCACCATAGCTCAGGCCATGGGTGATGCCCGCGTCACGCAATATTACGGGCTGGAGACAGCGTACAGCGCCCCTGCCGCCATCGCCCAAGAGCAGCTGGATTGGTTTAACGCGCTGGCAAAAAATAACGATGGCTGGTGGCAAGCGCTGCTTATGGGCGGCAAGCTAGCAGGCGCCGTTGGTGTTTATGACTATGACGATGATGGCGACAGCGCCGAGCTGGGCTTTTGGTTGCTACCCACCTACTGGGGTCAAGGGCTGATGCAACGGGCGATTCTCCAATGGCTGCCCGGTGCCTTTGCGAGGTTGCAGCTGCACAGCGTAGTCGCCTATGTGGAGCCCGAGAACCACCCATCCATCAAGCTATTGAATACGGCAGGCTTTCAGCATGAAGGCTTGTTACGTGAATGCACCAAGCGCGGCACGCGTTATGTGTCGCTGCAGCGGTTTTCGCTACTGGTGCATGAATTGCGAAGCTAGAGCCGGATAAAACCTAGGCCTTCAGCACGTGGCAGCCGTGGTAGTGGTCGTTTACCATACCCATGGCCTGCATCAAGGCATACATGGTGGTGGGCCCTACAAACTTCCAACCGCGCTTTTTCAGATCTTTGGACAGCGCATGTGCCTCGGGCGGCACGCCCATTTGGCGTACTGAATCCGGCGTGACCTGTGCGGGGCGGCTGCTGGCAGCAGGAGCAAAGCGCCACAAGTAGGCGTCAAGGCTGCCAAATTCGGCCACCAGCGCGGGCATCTGCTGTGCGTTGTTGATCACCGCCTCAATCTTGCCTCGGTGGCGCACAATGCCTGCATCAGCCAATAGGCGTGCCACATCGGTCTCATCAAACGCAGCAACCTTGGCCACTTCAAAATTGGCAAAGGCAGCGCGAAAACCCTCGCGCTTGTTCAATATCGTGAGCCAGCTGAGTCCTGCTTGAAAGCCTTCCAAGCAAATCTTCTCAAACAGGCGGCGTTCATCGTGAACGGGGAAGCCCCATTCATGGTCGTGATAGTGCTGGTACTGAGGCGTGGCCATGCACCAAGTGCAGCGGACAAGGCCATCGTCGGATGCTGCAAGCCCTGGTGCCAGGATTTGCGCGGGCTGTGATGAAACCATCGAAAGGATAAATTTATTTATTACTGGCCGATGAGGTGGCCGCGGGCCAATACTGCTTGAGCATCTGCGCCTCTTCGTCAAAACGCTGGTTGGTGCGCCTGATTTCTTCGTTGATGGAGGTGACTTGCTCGTCCACTTCCTTCATGTCGTCCCGGTTGTACTTTAGGCGAGACTGCAGCGGCTGCGGTGCTTTGCTGGGATCCTTTCTATAGAACTCCATCTCCTCGTCAATCTTGGCGCGGTCTTGCAACAAGCTTGTCTTGCGATCTTGCACAATCTTGATCTGGCTTTTCAGCACGTCCACCGCCTCAGCCCGCTCCGCATCATGCACTGTTTTGTTGGGGAAACGAATAGCAAGCGCACGCTCGCGGCGCTTGCCATCATTGGCCCGATAACGATCTTCGGCCTCTTGACGCTCCTTGGCAGCTTGTTCGGCGCGCTCTTTTTCTGAATAGGTAGGGCCGATGGTACGCACCACACCGCCAGGCATGGTCACGCGCTGCTCGCGGTCTGCGCAAGCCTCTATCGGGCGGTCAGCAGTCAGGCGGCGCCCGCCTGCATCAACACAGGCATAAACCGACGTGGACGCAGAGGATTTTTGCGCATGACCAACGCTGGCGAATGCAGTCATCACCACGGCGAAAGCTACAACACCAACGTCCTTGCGCATCCTCTAGTTCCTCTTATTCAGATCCGTGAAATTGTACTCAGCGATCACTCACGCCATAGTGTTCCCGGTAGGCCAGTACACGGCTGTGGTGCTCACGCATCTCATCGGCCGCACCGCCTTGCGCCAAAAACGCCAGCAAGTCCTCTAGTTTGGCGATGGCGGAGACCTTGAGGCCCAGCTCGTCGCGCACATACTGCACAGCGCTGTGCGGTACGTCTTGGCCATTCTCGGTGGCTTTCTCTTGCCTGTCCAACGCAATGGCCATGGCGTGTGGCGTGGCGCCCGCACTCTGGATAAGGGCAATTGACTCACGTGCAGCCGTACCGGCGCTCATCACGTCATCAATAATCAGCACCCGACCTTGGAGCGGCGCCCCCACCAAGGTGCCGCCTTCTCCGTGGTCCTTGGCTTCTTTACGGTTATAGGCAAAGGGCACGTTCTTGCCCTTACGCGCCAGCTCAACCGCAACAGTAGCGGCCAGCGGAATGCCCTTGTAAGCCGGGCCAAACACCATATCGAACTCAATGCCACTGGCAATAATGGCGTTTGCATAAAATTCAGACAGGCACGCCATCTTGGCACCATCGTCAAACAGACCGGCGTTGAAGAAATACGGGCTCATGCGCCCCGCCTTGGTCTTGAATTCGCCAAAGCGCAGCACGCCCGACTCGACCGCGAAGCGTACAAAATCCTGCGCCAGCTGCGCCGCATTACCCGACTGTGGGAGACTATCCACCATGACCCAATCCTTGTTCAAATTAACCAGCCTCAACCTCAACGGTATCCGCTCTGCCGCCACCAAGGGAGTGATTCCCTGGATAGAAGCGACCCGGCCCGATTGTATTTGTGTGCAGGAAATTAAGGCGCAACAAGCAGATATGCTCGACAAATTCGAAGTCATCGACGATATGCGCGGCTATTTCCAGTTTGCGCAGAAAAAGGGCTACTCCGGCGTAGGCGTTTATACCCGACATGAACCCAGCGATGTGATCGTTGGCTTCTCGCCCACCGAGTTTGATGCCGAAGGTCGCTATGTCGAGCTGCGCTTTGACACGCCCTCGCGCAAGCTTTCCATCATCAGCAGCTACTTTCCCAGCGGCAGCTCAGGCGAGGAGCGCCAGGCCGCCAAGTTCCGTTTTCTGGGCGAACTGCACCCGCACCTGATGCGCATGCGCAGCGAGCGCGAGTTCATCTTGTGCGGTGATGTGAACATTGCCCACCAAAACGCCGACATCAAAAACTGGCGTAGCAACCAGAAAAACAGCGGTTTTACCCCCGAAGAGCGCGCCTGGATGAGCCAGATTTTGGACAAGGAAGCCGAATCCGGGGGCTTGGTGGATGTGTACCGCGTACTGCAGCCCGACACCACCGACGCGTGCTACACCTGGTGGAGCAACCGCGGCCAAGCGTACGCCAACAACGTTGGCTGGCGCCTGGACTACCACCTGGCCACGCCCGCAATGGCAGCCTTGGCGCGCAGAGAACACATCTACAAAGACCAGAAATTCTCGGATCACGCGCCCATTACGATCGATTACGAATTTCGCCTATAAGCGGTGCAAGCCAACAAAACGCCATCAGTGAGCCCCACCGGTTGGTTCGTCAAATCGATTTCATTATTTGTCAACTAATGCAACAAAAATCTGCAAACACATCGCACCACTTGCCTACTTCTGGCAGATCGTGTCTAAATTGCATGGTGCCGTAAACGTCTTACGTCAATTCCCATATCTATCAGCTTGTTGCGTAATGTAATTAAACGTGAGTAAATTCTAAGAAGCGTGTGCTAGCCACGCGCTTTTGGAAACCCAATTGCTCACCTCGGTGGTAAATATGACTCGATATGGCAACCCCGATAGTTCTTGCAGACAGTGACCAGTAAAGCTTAAACCCGCTCTTACAGCCCCTTCTTCTACAGATACCCTCTACAGAAAGACAAACGATGAGAGGACTAACAGTCAGCCAGCGGATATTCGCCAGTTTTGCACTCATTATTGCGGTGATGTTTGGCATGTCCGCCACCTTCTATCTGCGTGCGGTGTCCAACCACAAACAGGCAGCTGAGGTGCTTTCCTCAGATCTGGCAGGCATGGGCGTAGCCGCCGACATTCGCATGGCCTTGGGCTCTCATCTGTATCAGACACTGGCGTTGCTGCGCGATGCCGAGACCACTCACGTGAACTCCGTCTCGAGCGAAAGCAAGGCCCAGTTTGGAGCCATCGAAGCGAGCATGGATAAAGCCTATTCCGAGTACTTGGGCACCATCATCACGCAGTCCGACCGCAATGCAACCGAACAGTTTGCGCGCTCGCTGGAGCAGTACCAGAAGAAAACACGCCAGATGCTGGAGTTATTGGAGCAAGGCCAGATCGCACGTGCTGCGCAATGGCACAGCGAGCAGATAGTGCCGCAGTGGACCAAAGCCCGTGACGAGATCAGTGAAATCGTGCGGCTAAATCAGCACCACGTGAGAAAAGCCATGGAGGAGGTGCAGGAGACATCCAGCGCTAATATCCGCCTGGCGATAGGTGCCTTGGTGCTGGCTCTGGCTCTGGCAATCGTCTGCGGCCTGCTGCTGCATCGCTCGATCTTGCGCCCCATTGAGGCCACGCTGGCGGCGATGAAGACCTTGGGCAATGGCGACCTGTCAAGCACGTTGAGCCTGGGCCGCCGCGATGAGTTCGCCATTATCGAGCAAGGCTTCAACGGCATGGTGGCGTCGCTGCGCGAGCTGGTGGTTCAGGCCCAGCGCTCATCCGTGCAATTAACCACCTCAATCACCGAGGTCGCCGCCACTACTAAGCAGCAACAGGCTACCGTCACCGAGACGGCTGCCACAACCAGCGAAATCGGTGCCACATCACGCCAGATTGCCGCCACCTCTCGCGAGCTGGTGCGCACCATGGGAGACGTCTCGGTCCGTTCCGAGCAAACCGCCTCCCTCGCAGGGTCGGGGCATCGCGGCGTGGTTCGCATGGCCGAAGTGATGCAGGGGCTGACCAGTGCGTCCGAACTCGTCAATGCCAAACTGGCCCTGCTCAACGAAAAGGCTGGCGGCATCAACCAGGTCGTCACGACCATCGTCAAAGTGGCGGACCAGACCAATCTACTCTCTCTCAATGCAGCCATCGAGGCGGAAAAAGCGGGCGAGTACGGCCGCGGCTTTGGCGTGGTAGCCACCGAAGTCCGTCGCCTGGCTGACCAGACGGCGATCGCCACCTACGACATCGAGCAAATGGTGCGCGAGATCCAGTCCGCCGTCTCCGCGGGTGTAATGGGTATGGAGAAGTTCTCCGAAGAAATGCGCCGCGGCAATACCGAGATGACCCAGGTGGGCGATCAGCTGTCACAAATCATCCATGAGGTCCAGGCGCTGGCTCCACAGATGCTGCAGGTCAGTGAAGGCATGCAAGCCCAGTCCGGTGGCGCCGAACAGATCGAGCAGGCACTGAGCCAGCTGACCGAGGCCAGCGGCCAAACCGTCGAGTCGCTGCACCAGGCCGGCATGGCCATAGAAAACATGAGCGACGTGGCTAACAACCTACGCAGCGGAGTCAGCCGCTTCAAGGTGTAGGCCGTGGCTCTGACTGCTGCCCACGTGCCAGCACCGTTGCACCTGCTGTTCAGCATAGGCACAGACCGCTACGCCTTGCCCGCAACAGCGGTGCGCGAAGTGCTGCCCCTGCAGCGCCTCAAGCACGTGCCCGAGGCACCTGCCTGGGTAGCGGGTCTCTTGTCTGATCGCGGCCAGGTCATTCCGGTACTGGACTTGTGCCAGCGCGCGCTCGGGCGGCCGGCCCGCCCCAGCATCAACACTCGCATCGTCTTGCTGCACTATTCGCCCACGCAGACACTGGGCTTGATCCTGGAGCGGGTCAGCCAAGTGGTGCGTCTGCCCCTGCAAACACAGCAGCCCATGGTGCTAGGCGCTGGTGGTGACTACCTAGGCCCCGTGCAGGCACAAGACTCGGGAGACATCATCCAGCGCATCACCATTGCAGGATTGCTGCCGCCTGATGTGGTGCACATCCTGTTTCCCCAGCAGCAGAGCACCCAGCCATGATCGCGCAGCTGGAGCAACTGTTGAAATCCATGATCGGGCTGGACGCGAGCTCGCTGGGGCGTGGCGCCATTGAGCGCTCGCTGCGACAGCGCCTCCAGGCCTGTGCCCTGGACGAGGAGGCTTACTGGGAGCTGGTCCGCATCTCACCTGCCGAACAGCGTTTACTGATCGAGAGCGTGGTCGTTCCCGAAACCTGGTTTTTTCGCTACCCCGAGTCGTTCGGCCTGCTCGCCGTACAAGCGCGTGCGCTACAACTTCGTCGCCCCATCGGGCAGCCTCTGCGGCTGTTGAGCTTGCCCTGCTCAAGCGGAGAAGAGCCGTATTCGATGGCCATGGCCTTGCTCGATGCCAACTTTGCGGAGCATGAGATCCAGATCGATGCCATGGATATCAGCCAGCGCGCCCTAGAGCAAGCGCTACAGGGCCGCTATGGGCCGAATGCATTTCGCGGTGATGACCCCAGTATCCGGGAGCGCTATTTCCAGCGCGAACCCGATGGCAGCCACCGCATCCATGAGCGACTGCGGAACATGCTGAACTTTCAGCACGGCAACATTCTCGACAGCGTTGCCCCCCCATCACGCACGGCCTACGACTTGGTCTTTTGCCGCAACCTGCTGATCTACTTTGACCGCCCCACCCAACTGCGAGCTCTGTCTCATATCAAACGCTGGATCAAGCCCGACGGCCTGCTGTTTGCCGGGCCGGCTGAGGCCGGCATGCTCAGCCAACAAGGCTTCGAATCCCTAGATACCGCGCATAGCTTTGCCTTCCGACGCCGCACGCCAACCCACGCCCCGGCGGTACCGCCTCCACCAGCGCCGATAGCGGCCCGGCCTCTGGCACCTTGGCCTCCGACGCTGGTCGCTGCACGCACCTTATCGCCCACGGCATCCTTGACACCCGCCCCCTCCGTGCGTGCAAAGCCGCCTGCTAAGCCGGACGCTGCCACCGGGTTGCGCCAGATTACCGAGCTTGCCAATGCTGGGCGCAGCGCTGAAGCGCGCAGTGCCTGCGCACGGCAGCTGGCCGAACACGGCCCGTCCGCAGAGCTATATTTCTGGTGGGGGTTGATCTGTGATGGTGCTGGCCAAGCCGAAGCGGCCCTGCACCACTACCGAAAGGCCCTCTACCTGGAGCCCTACCACGCCCGTGCTCTGGCACACTTGGCCGCTTTATTGGCAACACACGGTGACCACAGCGGCGCGGCACGATTGCAACAACGCCTCAAGCAGCAAGAAGCCCACGATGTCAGCAAGTCCTGAAGCCCTGCTCACAACCGAGCTCCCTGCCTTCGACGCCTGTTGGCAGCGCATCGGTGTTCACGGTGACCGCTCCTGCGAACGGTTGGCGCAGCATGTTCATTGCCATAACTGCGAGCGCCATGCCGAGGCTGCCACCTTGTTGCTCGACCGCCATGAGCTGGTGCTCGAGGCCATCGACAGCTCCGCCTCCACGCACGCGCCATCGGTCGAGATCCCCAATAGCGACACCACACTGTCAGCCTTGGTCTTTCGCATCGGCCAGCACTGGTTAGCGCTCCCCTCAGTGCTGCTGCTGGAGGTGTCCGTGCCGGTACCCGTTCACGGCCTGCCCTACCCTCGCAACCGCACCCTGCGCGGGCTGTGCAATGTACGTGGCACGCTGGTTCCCTGCTTGGCGCTGGACCTATTACTAGGTTTGCCCTCCGAGACCTCGCCGCAAGACCGCCCACGCATGCTGATCCTGGACGCACCCGGCGGCGCGCTCGTGATCCAGGCACACGCGGTGGACGGTGTAGCCGCTCTACCTCAGACACACCTGCAGAAAAACGGCCACACCAGCGGGCTGGCAGCCAGCCAATTGGCCGCTGGCGTGCTGCAATGGCAAAAGCGAAGCATCACCTTGCTTGATGCCGAGCGCCTGACGCAGGCCATGCTGAGGAGCCTCGCATGAACCCGCAGCCAACCTCCGCAATCTATAGCCCAAAGGTGCTGCCATGAGTCTGGATGCCTACCGAGACAGCTCCATGCTGGAGCTGTTCCGCCAAGAGGCGCAGATGCAAACGCAGGTCATGGACACCGGCCTGCTAGTGCTCGAGCGTGAACCCAACGACCCGGCGCAGCTCGAAGCCTGCATGCGTGCAGCGCACTCGCTCAAAGGCGCAGCACGCATTGTCGGCCTGGACGCTGCGGTGGCCTTGACCCATGTGATGGAAGATTTGCTGGTGGCGGCCCAAAACGGCGAGGTACGCCTGAACACGACCCACATTGACGCCCTGCTGCGCAGCTCCGATGCGCTGCGGCAACTGAGCGAGGGCGTCCATGTCGACGGCCTGCCAGCACTGCAGGCGTTGCTGGCAACTGATGCACAGCCGCAGGCCGAGCCGCCCCCCACGCCTGTGGTGCAAGAGCTGCCGTCGCCTATGCTCACCCCAGCGTTTTATGCAGAATCCGCCCCGCCAGAAGCCAGCGATCCCGAACTCCCTGCCGAGCAGCACGACCGCATCCTGCGGGTATCGGCCGATCGCCTCGACCAACTTCTCGACCTGGCGGGCCGCTCACTGGTGGCCGCCCAGCGGACCAAGCCGCTCAGCCAGGGGCTGACACGCCTCAAGCGCATGCAAGACCAAATAGACCGCTCCCTGCATGGGCTGCGCGATGCCTTGCTCGGGCATGAGCTACCGCCACGCGCCAAAGCCATGCTGACCGATGCGAGCCACTGGACACTGGAGGCAAAAAACCTGCTCCAGCACCACACCGAGACATTTGACAACTTCAGCTGGTCCTTTGAGCAACGCAGCCAGCGCATGTATGACACCGTACTGGCCTCGCGCATGCGACCCTGTGCAGACCTGATGGCGGGCAAAGCCCGCATGGTGCGCGACCTGGGTCGCAGTCTGGGCAAAGAGGTATGGCTGGAGCTCGAAGGCGAGGACGTCCCGGGCGACCGTGACGTCCTGGAGATGCTGGAAGCCCCGCTGATCCAGCTACTACGCAATGCAGTGGATCACGGCATTGAGAGCCCTGAACAGCGGCTGGCCAGCGGTAAGCCCGCTCAGGGGCACTTGGTACTACGCGCCCGCCATGCCGCCGGGCTCCTGCTGCTGGAGCTGCAGGACGATGGTGCCGGAGTAGATCTCAATCGCGTGCGCGCTACCGTGATTGCCCGCAAACTGGCCACCGAAACCATGGCCCTGGGCATGCAGGAGGAGGAGCTACTGGCCTTCTTGTTCTTGCCTGGCTTCAGCGTGAGCGAGCACGTCAGCGAGATTTCAGGCCGTGGCGTGGGGCTGGATGTAGTTCAACACACACTGCGGCAGCTGCGCGGCACCATCCGCCTGCGCCAGCAGCACGGACAAGGCACGCTGTTCCAGCTTGAGCTACCCCTGACCCTTTCGATGCTGCGCTGCTTGGTGGTGGAGATTGGCGGCGAAGCCTATGCGCTGCCGCTAGCGCGCGTAGAACAAGCCTTGCGTGTGCAGTTGCAAGAGATCAATCTGGTCGAAGGCCAGCAGCATATCTGGGTGCGCGGGCAGGCGATCGGCCTGATAGCTGCCCACCAGCTACTCCAGCTACCGCTGGGGCAACCCGACCCACTGGGCCTGTCGGTGGTGCTGATTCCTCACCACGAGCGTAGCCTCGCCATCGCGATGGACCGCGTACTCGGCGAGCAAAACCTGGCTGTCATTCCTGTGGATCCACGCCTCGGGCTATTGCGCGGCGTAGAGGCTGGCGCCTTGCTCGATGATGGCAGCCCTGTGCTCATTATTGATGTCGATGATCTACTCAACTCCGCCGACAAGCTGCTCGGTGCCGGCCAAGTCGAGCGCGTCGCACGATGGGCCGATGGACCTATCCAGCGGCGTAAGCGGGTGCTCGTCGTCGACGATTCGCTCACGGTGCGTGAGCTTGAGCGAAAGCTGCTGATCGGGCGCGGCTACGATGTCGCCGTGGCCGTTGACGGCATGGACGGCTGGAACGTGCTGCGCGCAGAAAAGTTTGACCTGCTGGTAACCGACATCGACATGCCACGCATGGACGGTATTGAACTCGTGGGCCTCGTACGACGCGATGCACAATTGCAGTCGCTGCCTGTCGTTGTCGTATCGTACAAAGACCGAGAAGAAGACCGCCGACGCGGCTTGGATGCCGGAGCCGACCACTACCTGGCGAAGTCCAGCTTTCACGATGAAACACTACTGGAGGCCGTTCAAATGCTGATCGGCGAGGCACTCGAATGAAGTTGGGATTATTGGTCAACACCACTACATTGGCCCAACGCCTGCAGCGCGCGCTAGAGCCCTTGCACGACATCCACTGGATCGCCCAGGACGAGGCCCATGCCCTGGTTTTGTGCCGCGACAACCCTCCTGATCTCGTCCTGTTGCAACTAGGCACAGCTGACCGCGTCGCGTTCTCACGGCGTGTGATGGATGAGGCGCCCTGCCCGCTGTTGCTGTTAGATCTGGCAACCGAGCTCAATACCGAGTGGGCGTTCAATGCCCTGGGCCATGGCGCCCTCGACGTTGTTCACCTGCCGGGCCTGGCCAGCGCAGCGACCTTCAATCCGTCGCTGCTGCTGCGCAAGATCCAGAACATCGCCTGGCTGACTGACAGTGCACCGCACTTGAGCCCGCGCACCACGAATAGGAGTGTGCAGAGTCCTTGCTTGATCGCGATTGGCGCGTCTGCGGGTGGCCCTGCCACCTTGAACCAACTGCTGCGTGAACTACCTCCAGACTTAGACGCCGCCGTGGTGCTGCTGCAGCACCTGGACGACAAATTTTCAGCAGGTATGGCCGAGTGGCTGGCTCGTGAATCAGCCTTGCCCGTACGCTTGGTGCAGGCGGGCGAGATGCCCCAGGCTGGAGTGGTACTGCTCGCTGGTCGCAATGAGCATTTGAGCGTCAGCCGTCGCGGCGAGCTTCGCTATACGCTGGAGCCTTCCGCGCAAATATACCGACCTTCGATCGATGTATTTTTCCAGAGTCTGGCCGAGCAATGGCGGGGCGATGCCATTGGCGTGCTTCTGACCGGAATGGGCAGCGACGGCGCACATGGTCTCAAAGCCATGCGCAAGCGAGGCTTTCCCACTATCACCCAAGACCAGGCCAGCAGCGTGGTGTGGGGCATGCCCAAAGCCGCCGTCGCCATCGATGCGGCAGATGAAGTGTTACCGCTCAACCGTATACCTGATCGCTTGGCCGAACTATGCCGCTGGATATCCGTAAAGAGAACGTCATGATGCCCCTCCCTCCTCTCGACGACAACATGCCACCCTCCGCTTCGGATGTGGTTTCTGATGCGTTCGACGTTACCGTGCTGCTGGTGGACGACCAAGCCATCATTGGCGAAGCCGTGCGGCGCATGCTGGCCCACGAATCAGATGTGACTTTCCATTTTTGCAGCGACCCTCATGCCGCCCTTGCCATGGCCGAACGCATCCAGCCTACGGTCATCTTGCAAGACCTGGTGATGCCAGGTGTCGACGGGCTGGCCCTGGTGAGCCAATACCGCAGCACAGCTGCGTTGCGCGATTTGCCCATCATCGTGCTGTCTTCCAAGGAAGACCCCAAGATCAAAAGCCAGGCGTTTGCGACTGGCGCCAATGACTACCTCGTCAAGCTGCCCGATGCCGTAGAACTGATTGCTCGTATTCGTTACCACTCGCGCGCCTACCTCGCACTCAAACAGCGCGACCAGGCCAACTTGGCTCTACGCCGTAGCCAGCAGCAGTTGGTAGAGAGCAACTTTGCATTGCAGCGCGTGATGAAGCTTGATGGCCTGACAGGCCTGTCAAACCGCCGGCATTTCGATGAACACCTGGATGTGGAATGGAAACGTGCACGACGAGAAAAAAATCAACTCTCGCTGCTGATCATCGACGTTGATTACTTCAAGCTTTATAACGACAACTTCGGCCATGTGATGGGCGATGCAGCGCTGCGTAGCGTAGCTCAGGTCATTGCACAATCCTGCGCCCGCTCCGGAGATCTGGCCGCCCGCTACGGCGGCGAAGAGTTTGCCATTATCTTGCCCAACACTTCACACGAAGGAGCCCTCTCACTGGCCGATGGCGTGCGATGCGCGGTTCAGGCGCTGGCCATTGCGCATGTGGCACCGGCGACCGATGCCATACTGACCATATCCATCGGAGTAGCCACCATGGTGCCCGACCAGGACACCCAGCCCGTTACGCTGGTGCAGCGCGCAGACATGGGCCTGTACCAAGCCAAGGAAAACGGGCGCAACCGCATCGGCGAGGGGTGAGCGGGCGCACCGGCAGCCTATTCAGTGCAGTCCCATGAAGAACGCCCGTGGCACAAACCACGGGCGTTTTACGATGCGAAGTGCGCTTTAAGCCTTTAACGCCGCCAGCACCTCGTCCAGCATCTTTTTGGCATCACCAAACAGCATGCGGTTGTTCTCTTTGTAGAACAGCGGGTTGTCCACACCAGCGTAGCCCGAGGCCATGGAACGCTTCATCACGATGGACTGCCTGGCCTTCCAGACTTCCAGCACCGGCATACCAGCGATGGGGCTGCTGGGGTCGTCCTGTGCAGCCGGGTTCACGATGTCGTTGGCACCGATCACAATGGCTACATCGGTGTCAGGGAAGTCGTCGTTGACCTCATCCATCTCCATCACGATGTCGTAAGGCACCTTGGCTTCGGCCAGCAGCACGTTCATATGGCCGGGCATGCGGCCTGCCACCGGGTGAATCGCAAAACGTACCAGCACGCCCTTATCGCGCAAGGCCTTGATGATGTCGTTAACGGTGTGCTGGGCTTGAGCCACGGCCATGCCGTAGCCGGGCACGATGATGACGCTCTTGGCATCGCGTAACATTTCGGAGGTTTCCATCGCGCTGACGGGTAAGACCTCTCCCTGCGGCTCGGCAGCAGCATCGCCCTTCTTGGCAGGCGCACCGGAGCCAAAGCCGCCCGCGATCACACTAATGAAATTGCGGTTCATGGCCTGGCACATGATGTAGCTCAGGATGGCACCGGAAGAGCCCACCAGTGCGCCAGTCACGATCAGCAAGTCATTGCCCAGCATGAAGCCCGTGGCCGCTGCGGCCCAGCCCGAATAGCTATTGAGCATGGACACCACCACGGGCATGTCTGCACCACCGATCGCCATCACCATGTGCACGCCAAACAGCAGGGCGATCGCGGTCATTACGGCCAACGGGAGCATACCGTCAGCGACGGTTTCGGCGCGTACAAACTCACGGCCAAACCAGATAACCACCAGCAACGCCACCAGATTGAGCCAGTGGCGTGCAGGCAGCAGCAACGGCTTTCCACCGATCTTGCCGTTGAGCTTGCCAAAAGCAATCAGCGAGCCCGAGAAGGTAACGGCACCGATCAGAATACCGGCGTAAATTTCCACCTCGTGGATGGCCTTTTCCGCTCCGCTCAACTGAACGGAGGTGTCAACATAGCTGGCAAAACCCACCAGGCAGGCGGCCAGACCGACCAGACTGTGCATGAGCGCGACCAGCTCGGGCATCTGAGTCATCTTCACGACCTTGGCCGCATACAAGCCAATGCCGCCGCCAACGACCAGTGCACCCACAATCCAGGCGATGCCATTGGGGCCGACACGCGGACCAAACACCGTCGCCAGCACGGCCAGGGCCATGCCGATCATGCCGAACAGATTGCCGCGGCGCGAGGTTTCGGGGTTGGACAATCCGCCCAAACTCAGGATGAACAAAATAGCGGCGCCCAGATAGGCCACCGTTGCGAGACTTTGGGACATGGTGTTTTCTCTTTTCCTCGTTCTTCTTATTTCTGGAACATGGCCAACATGCGGCGCGTAACGGCAAAGCCGCCGAACATGTTCACGGCAGTGAGCACCACGGCGGCAAAGGCCAGCCAGCGGATCAGCTCGTCGGGTCGGCCTGTGCCAGCGGTATCAGGTGGCGCAATCTGCACCAGTGCGCCGATGGCGATGATGCTGGAGATGGCGTTGGTGACGCTCATCAGCGGCGTATGCAGCGCGGGCGTCACGTTCCACACCACCATGTAGCCGATGAAGCAGGCCAGCACAAACACCGTGAAGTGGCCGAGGAAAGCCTCAGGCGCATAAGCGCCGATGAACCAGAAGGCCACGGCTGCAATCGCAAAGATGATGGCCAGCGTTTTGGCGGGCAATGGGCCGCTGGCGCCATGGCCGTGACCGCCCTTCTTTTGCACCACCGGCGCAACGGCAGGTTTGGCGGCGGGCTTGGGTGCTTGTGCAATCGGGGGCGCAGGCCAGGTGATCTCGCCGCTCTTTATCACCGTGAGGCCGCGAATAGCGTCGTCTTCCATGTTCACCACGGCCACGCCGTCCTTGGCCTTGCACAGTTCCTCCGTCAGGCGCAGCAAGTTGGTGGCATACAGCGTGGACGACTGTTTGGCCAGGCGCGATGCCAAATCGGTATAGCCGATGATGGTGACGCCATGGCTCACCACGGCCTCGTTCGGCACGGTCAGCTCGCAGTTGCCGCCCTGCTCGGCTGCCATGTCCACGATCACGCTGCCGGGCTTCATGGATTCGACCATTTCCGCCGTAATCAGCTTGGGGGCAGGCTTGCCGGGGATCAGGGCGGTAGTGATGATGATGTCCACATCCTTGGCCTGCTGCGCGTACATGGCGCGCTGCGCGGCCTGGAAACCCTCGCTCATGACCTTGGCGTAGCCGCCGCCGCCCGAACCTTCTTCCTCGTAGTCGACCTTGACGAATTCACCGCCCAGCGAGGTGACCTGATCGGCTACTTCCGCCCGCGTATCGTTGGCGCGCACGATGGCGCCCAGACTCGCAGCCGTGCCGATGGCCGAGAGCCCTGCCACGCCGGCCCCGGCGATGAAGACCTTGGCCGGAGGCACCTTGCCTGCAGCCGTGATCTGGCCATTGAAATAGCGGCCAAAGGCGTTTGCCGCTTCAATCACGGCGCGGTAACCGGAGACACCGGCCATCGACGTCAGCGCGTCCATTTTCTGCGCCCGGCTGAGCGTGCGGGGCAGCGCATCAATCGCCAGCACGGTAACCTTTTTGGTCGCCAGTAGCTGCATCAGCTCGGGATTTTGCGCGGGCCAGATGAAGTCCAGCAGAATCTGGCCTTCATGCATCAGCGCCACTTCTTCTGTAGTGGGCGGGCGCACCTTGAAAATGATGTCGGCAGCAGACCAGACGTCAGCGGCGCTGGGCAGCACCTCAGCGCCTGCGGCTCGGTAGCTGTCGTCGCTGAAGTTAGCCGCATCACCTGCACCGGATTCGATGCTGACGCTGAAGCCCAGCTTGATAAGCTTCTCGACCACATCGGGCACAGTGGCTACGCGCTTTTCTAACGGAAGGGTTTCTTTGAGCACACCTATGCGCTGCGGCGCAGGCTGGGGGTTGCTGGACATGAGACAAGTCTCCTGGAGTTGATAAATCGTGATGTCTGGTTGTGCGCTGGGCGCCCGCACGGTATTGAGCATCTTGTAACACGCCCCGCTCTTTTGGGCTATGCGCAAAACGACTGAGACTTGTCCATTTGCGCAACGCCGCCCCAGCGCTGCCCCCCCCCGTTGCGGTGCATCGCACCGATAGAATACAAACTCTTTTTGCCGCGATGGCAGCAGCCAGTTTTACCAATTTTTTAGGCCACTAGCGCCCAGCTGGCGGGCACCTCCAGCTATCAAAATAGAAGATGCTCAATTACCACACCGTTCCCGTCACGCAATTTCAACAAAACTGCTCTCTTGTCTGGTGCGACCAGACCATGGATGCCGCCGTTATCGACCCCGGTGGTGATCTGGAGCAAATTGGCTGGGAGGTTGAACGACTGGGCCTCACGCTCAAAGCGATTTGGCTGACCCATGCGCATATCGACCACGCAGGTGGCACGGGCGAGCTGGCGCAGCAACTCAACCTTCCCATCATTGGCCCGCAAGAAGGCGACCAGTTCTGGATTGATGGCCTGCCGCAACAAAGTGAGATGTTTGGTTTTCCGCCTGTGCAGATGTTTACGCCCACGCAATGGCTGCACGATGGAGACACGGTGAGCATCGGCAAAGAGACGCTTAACGTACGTCATTGCCCCGGTCATACGCCAGGCCACGTGGTGTTCCACGCGCCGCAGATTGACCGCTGTTTTGTGGGTGATGTGCTGTTTGCCGGCAGCATCGGCCGCACCGACTTCCCCCAGGGCAACCACC